>PDTC01000029.1 GCA_002748735.1 Desulfobulbus propionicus
TATTCAATTATTTCGCTGATAACACCTGCGCCTACAGTTCGACCTCCCTCACGAATGGCGAACCGAAGCCCTGCTTCCATCGCTATAGGGGTGATCAACTCCCCAGTCAGGTGAACGTTGTCGCCAGGCATTACCATCTCTACGCCCTCTTCAAGCTCTACCACTCCGGTTACATCTGTCGTGCGAAAGTAAAACTGGGGACGATATCCGTTGAAAAATGGCGTATGGCGACCTCCTTCCTCCTTCGTCAATATATATGCCTCGGCCTTGAACTTCTTGTGCGGCTTGATAGACCCAGGCTTCGCCAACACCTGACCACGAACTATCTCTTCCCGCTTGACACCGCGAAGAAGAGCACCAATGTTATCACCTGCCTGACCTTCATCAAGAAGCTTCCTGAACATCTCTACACCGGTACAGGTGGTCTTCTCCGTCTCCCTGATGCCTACTATCTCAACCTCATCACCAACATGGATAACTCCCCGCTCAACACGTCCGGTGGCGACAGTGCCCCGGCCGGATATGGAAAACACATCCTCTACCGGCATCAAAAAAGGCTTGTCAACATCACGCTCAGGCTCAGGAACATAACTGTCTACAGCTTCCATCAGCTCCCAGATGCAGGCTGCCTTCTCTTCGTCTTCCGGGTTCTCAAGAGCAAGAAGCGCTGAACCCTGGATGATAGGAATATCATCTCCTGGAAATTCATACTTGTCCAGAAGCTCTCGAAGCTCCATCTCGACCAGCTCAATCAATTCCTCATCATCAACCATGTCGCATTTGTTTAAAAACACAACCATCGCCGGTACGCCGACCTGACGGGCAAGAAGAATATGCTCACGGGTCTGCGGCATAGGACCGTCGGTTCCTGCTACCACCAGTATCGCACCATCCATCTGCGCCGCGCCAGTGATCATGTTCTTGATATAGTCAGCATGACCGGGACAATCCACATGAGCGTAATGGCGATTTGCCGTCTCATATTCCACATGGGCGGTTGCTATGGTTATTCCACGCTCCTTTTCTTCCGGTGCCTTGTCAATCTCACTGAAATCGGTGAAATCCGCCTGCCCCTTAGTGGACAATACCCGGGTGATCGCAGCCGTCAGGGTCGTCTTGCCGTGGTCAATATGCCCTATTGTCCCAACATTGACATGGGGCTTCGTCCGCTCAAATTTTTCCTTTGCCATTT
>PDTC01000013.1 GCA_002748735.1 Desulfobulbus propionicus
TGATCACGCCGATCGCGATGGAGGCAGGGCTTCGCTTTGCGATTCGCGAGGGAGGTCGTACCGTGGGTGCGGGTGTTGTCAGCGAAATTATCGAGTAAGAGGTGCTAGATGATCTCGACGGAAAAAATTCGGATCAGGCTGAAAGGGTACGATCATAAGCTGCTGGATCTCTCAACCCGCGAAATAGTTGAGACCGCGCGGCGTACCGGGGCGACTGTTGCCGGGCCGATTCCGCTGCCCACGAGCAAGAACCGCTATACCGTGCTCCGTTCTCCCCATGTGGATAAGAAGTCCAGGGAGCAGTTTGAAATGCGGACCCACAGACGTCTGCTGGATATCTTGGAGCCAACCCAGCAGACCATTGATTCGCTGATGAAGCTTGAACTCTCTGCTGGTGTTGATGTGGAGATCAAGCTTCCTTGACCATGTCGTGCTCCGGATGAAATATCTTCGGAGCTGTACGTGAAGAGAACAGTTATCAGGTAAAGAGATGCCGAAAACATTAGGAATTCTCGGACGTAAAGTCGGAATGACCAGGGTGTACAGTGAACGGGGCCGCGCCATACCCGTTACCGTTATTGAAGCAGGGCCCTGCACAGTATTGCAGAAGAAAACCCTTGCCAAGGAAGGCTACAATGCTATACAGCTCGGTTTTCTTGAAAAAAAGGCTTCCAGGCTGAACAGGCCCGAGGCCGGCCACTTCAAACGTTCCGGGGGCAACGGCTTTTATCATATCAGGGAGTTCAGGGTTGCCGATCCTGATGCCTATGAACTGGGCCAGCAGATTGCCTTGAGTGATATCTTGAAGATCGGTGACAAGGTCGATGTGGTGGGGAAAAGCAAGGGGCGCGGATTCCAGGGCGTTGTCAAGCGTCATGGCTATGCCGGGGGGCCGGCAACCCATGGTGCTGGTTTTCACCGCGCTCCAGGAGCTATTGGCGCCTGCGCCTGGCCTGCACGAGTTATCAAGGGGAAGAAACTGCCGGGCCATATGGGGACCACAAAGGTAACCCAGAAAAATTTAACCATTGTCGATATTCGCGGGGAAGAGAACATTTTGTTGCTACAAGGTACTGTTCCTGGCGCGAAGAATGGCCTGCTCAGTATTCTGACCAGGGCGTAGAACTGCGCTTTTTCAAGGAGAAAGTCATGGCAGTGTATGACGTAATGAATAGTGCCGCCGAAAAGGTCGGTGAAGTTGATCTCAAAGACGATCTTTTCGGGGTTGAGGTTAATGAGGGGGTCCTTCACGAAGTGGTCTGTATGCAGCGCGCCAACCGGCGTGCTGGTAATGCCAGCACCAAAACTCGCGGCGAAGTTCGTGGCGGCGGTGCCAAGCCTTGGCGGCAGAAAGGAACTGGTCGTGCCCGCTCCGGTAGCCGCAATTCTCCCGTATGGCGGGGCGGCGGTACTGTTTTTGGGCCGAAGCCAAGAACGTACGGCTATAAGGTCCCCAAAAAAGTCCGTAGGTTGGCGTTGAAAATGGCGTTGAGTGCCCGCAAGAGTGAAGGGAACCTGGTTGTCCTGGATGCGTTTGACCTTTCTGGGGTAAAAACCAAGGAGTTTGTCAGGGTCATGGCGAATTTTGCTCTTGATAACTGCCTGATTGTTACCGAAGGGCCTGATGCCACTGTGCAGCTTTCCGCCCGCAATGCGGTCGGGTTTAAGGTGTTGCCTGTTGCTGGCCTCAACGTCCTTGATATTCTTAAATACAACAAGCTGATGCTGGTGCAGTCCAGCATAGCAAAGCTTGAAGAGAGGTTGGTGGTATGAAGGTCATGCACGGGGTGGTCAAAGGACCGCGGCTGACTGAGAAGAGCAGCCTTTTGCAGGAAGAGCAGGGCAAGGTGGTGCTCAAGGTTGACCGTCGCGCCAACAAAATTGAAATCAAAAAGGCTGTGGAAGCGCTGTTCAATGTCAAGGTTGCCCACGTCAGGACGGTAAATGTTACTGGCAAAAAAAAGAGGGTCGGGATTAAATCCCAGGGGCGAACCAGCGATTGGAAAAAAGCGTATGTAACCCTTTCTGAAGGTGAAATCAACTTCCTTGACGAGCTGTGATTGTAGTGTTCACGTCCAAGGAAAACTGACACCAGAAGATCGAACAAAACGGGATAGATTATGGCAATCAAAACCCATAAGCCAACTTCACCAGGGAAAAGGCATCAGGTATCCATTGTTCAGGATTACCTGACTACGGGCAAACCTGAGAAAAGCCTGCTGGCTCCCCTGAGAAAAAGTGGTGGCCGGAACAGCTTGGGCCGCGTAACTGCTCGTCATCGGGGCGGTGGACACAAGCGTAACTATCGAATTATCGACTGGAAGCGTAACAAGGAAGGAATAGTCGGCCGGGTAGCTACCATTGAGTATGATCCGAACCGGTCTGCACATATTGCCTTGGTTGTCTATACTGACGGTGAGAAAAAATACATTCTGGCTCCGGCAGGACTGCGGGTTGGCGATACTGTCATGGCCGGTGCCAATGTGGATATCAAGCCGGGAAACTGTCTGCCCATGATTAATATTCCCCTGGGTACCATCATTCATAATGTCGAAATGAAGATCGGTAAGGGGGCACAGATGGTACGTTCGGCAGGAGCGGCTGCCCAGCTTATGGCCAAGGATGGCGATCAGGTGCTGGTCAAACTTCCCAGCGGCGAGGTTCGCAGGTTTCATAAAGAGTGCCGGGCATGCATTGGTGCAGTGGGTAACACTGAACATGCCTCGGAAAAGCTTGGCAAGGCCGGGCGAAAACGGTGGAAAGGGCGTAGACCAGAAGTCCGCGGCGTCGCCATGAACCCTGTCGATCATCCCATGGGTGGTGGTGAAGGAAAAAGTTCTGGTGGCCGCCATCCAGTTACCCCTTGGGGTGTGCCTACCAAGGGATTCAAAACCCGTAAGCGGAAGGGCAGTGATCGGGATATCGTCACCAAACGCAAGTAAATCTGGAGAGGAGAAATGGCTCGTTCTGTAAAAAAGGGTCCTTTTGTTGATGACCATCTGATGCGCAAGGTACTTGCAGCACAGGAGAGCGGCTCACGCAAGGTTATTAAAACCTGGTCGCGACGCTCAGACATTCTGCCCGAGATGGTGGGAATGACTTTTGCTGTACATAATGGCAAAAAATTTATCCCCGTTTACGTGACAGAAAATATGGTGGGGCACAAGCTGGGGGAGTTTGCCCCGACGCGTACATACTATGGTCACGCAGCTGACAGGAAAGGACGCTGACAGGCATTGTTGAGCGTATCAAGTTAAGAGGAGCAGAATACGATGGAGACTAAAGCCGTCGCAAAGTATATCCGTATTTCGCCGCAAAAGGCCCGGGTGGTGGCTGATGTCATACGCGGAAAAGATGTTGACACCGCCTTGACCACCTTGCGTTTTATGCCGAAAAAGGCTGCGCGGATTCTCAGAAAGGTTATCGAGTCTGCTGTTGCTAATGCCGATCAGAACGAGAGCATAGATGTGGATACCCTGTACATCAAATCAATCTTGATTGATGGCGGTCCCATGCTTAAACGATTCAGGCCTCGTGCCCAAGGCCGGGCAACGCGGATACTTAAAAGAACCAGTCACATCACCGTTGTGGTTGATGAGGCATAGAAGTCTTACTTGAGAGAATAAAAAAGCAGAGGGAACGGAGGATTACCTTGGGTCAAAAAGTCAATCCTATAGGGCTGCGGCTCAACATTACGCGTTCATGGGAATCCATATGGTACGCGAGCAAGGACTACGCCAAGAATCTCCAGCAGGACCAGGAAATTCGTAAATATCTCAAGCGGCGGCTCTATCATGCCGGCCTGGCGAGAATTGTTATTGAGCGAACCGGCGAAAAGCTGAGAGTCAAGCTGTATACAGCGCGTCCAGGCATTGTTATTGGCAAAAAGGGTGCGGAGATCGAGCAGCTTAAGCGGGATATCGAGCAGAAGTTTAAGCGTGAGTGCATGATCGATATCCAGGAGGTCAGGCGCCCGGAGGCCGATGCTCAGCTTGTTGCCGAAAATATTGCCATGCAGCTGGAACGGCGTATCGCCTTTCGTCGGGCAATGAAAAAGTCAATAAATTCAGCACTCAGATTTGGGGTCCAGGGGATTAAGGTCTCCTGCTCTGGTCGTCTGGGTGGAGCTGAAATGTCACGAACGGAATGGTTCAAGGAAGGGCGGGTACCGTTGCACACTTTGCGAGCGGATATTGAATACGGGACCGCAGAGGCAAAAACTACGTACGGTATTATTGGCGTCAAGGTGTGGATCTTCAAGGGTGAAGTCCTCAGTGATGCGGACAGGGCCATTGAACAGTAACCTGAACAGGTGTCGCGCCTATCCGCAGACGTTTTTTATCCATAGGGGTTGGGAATCATGTTGAGTCCACGAAAAGTCAAGCATCGAAAAGTAATGAAAGGCCGTATGCGAGGTACTGCCCAGCGGGGTTCCTCCATAGCCTTTGGGGATTTTGCCTTGAAAGCCGTTGGTTGCGGCCGGATGAGCGCCCAGCAGATTGAGGCGGGTCGTGTTGCCATCAACAGGCGGGTTAAGCGCGGCGGTAAGATGTGGATCAGGGTGTTCCCTGACAAACCTATTACCAAGAAACCGGCTGAAACCCGTATGGGAAAAGGGAAGGGGAATCCTGAATACTGGGTCGCCACTATTCGTCCTGGTAAAATTCTCTATGAACTGCAAGGAGTGTCGGAAGAACTTGCTGTAGAGGCGCTTACTCTTGCTGCCCACAAGCTGCCCTTTCCAACCAAGGTCATCAGTAAGAGGAGTTCGCTATGAAAGCCAAGGAGTTGCGTGATCTGGGAAGGGAAGATCTCGTCAAGAAGGAACAAGAGCTTCGTGAAGACCTGTTCAAGTTAACTTTTCAGCATGGCATCAGGCGGCTGGAAAATCCTGCACGGCTTGGGGAACTCCGTAAGGATATCGCCAGGGTAAAAACCGTGTTGGCTGAAAAACAAGGATAACTTTACGCCATACGTTGTGCGAGTGAACATCATCAGGATTAAAACTCATGAGCCATACAAAGAGAAAAACGCAGTTGGGATCCGTAATCAGCAACAAAATGGACAAAAGCGCTGTTGTTCTTGTTGAGCGCAAGGTGCGCCATAAGCTGTACGGAAAGTACATTCGTCGCAGGGTGAAATACATGGCTCACGATGAGGCGAATCAGTGCAATATCGGCGATACCGTACTGATCGAAGAGTGTCGGCCACTCTCAAAGAATAAGAGGTGGCGGGTACGATCAGTGGTAGAGAGAGCTGTCTAGGCTAAGCGGTGATCAGTCGATATTCCAGTTATTTTAATCAGGTGAAACCATGATTCAAACTGAAACCATACTCAAGGTGGCCGACAATTCCGGTGCCAAAAAAGTTCTCTGCATCAGGGTCCTGGGAGGGACTGGCAGACGATATGCGGGCATTGGTGATGTCATCGTCGTCACCGTCAAAGAGGCCATTCCCCATGCAAAGGTGAAAAAAGGGGACGTGCTCAACGCTGTTGTTGTCCGAACCGCCAAGGAAATCACTCGACCCGAGGACACCACGGTACGATTTGATGAAAACGCAGCTGTGTTATTGAGTCAGGCTGGAGATCCTATCGGCACCCGTATCTTCGGACCAGTGGCCAGGGAGTTGCGGGGACTGGGATTTATGAAAATTATATCACTTGCACCTGAAGTGCTGTAGCTGCGTTCATCTCGCAACAGGTTACAGGTAAAGAGGAATTGTCATGCGCCAGGGTCAAACAAAACTTTTGAAAAATGATCAGGTTGAGGTCATCGCCGGCAAGGATAAGGGAAGGGTCGGCAAGATACTCAGTATTGATTATGTAAAAAATCGGGCAGTCGTAGAACGCATCAATATGATCAAGAAGCACCAGAAACCGGTTGATGCCACGCAGCCGGGGCAGATTATTGATCGTGAGGCATCTGTCCATCTTTCCAATCTGATGCTTGTTTGCCCTGAGTGCACGGAAACGGTGCGGATCGGGAAGAAGTATCTTGAGGACGGGACAAAGGTGCGTGTCTGCAGGCGCTGCGACGCTACCATAGAAACTGCCAAGAAATAAGCGGGCTCGGCACCGACGGAGTAGAAAATGGTTACGCTGAAAGAACAGTACGAAAACGACTACAGAGGTCGTTTGCAGGAAAAATTTGGCATTACCAATGTCATGAGAATTCCAAAAGTCGAAAAAGTCGTTTTGAATATGGGCCTGGGGGAAGCTGTTCAAAACCCGAAGGTTGTCGAAAAGGCCGTTGAGGAGCTGACCGCGATCGCCGGACAACGGGCGGTTGTCACAAAGGCGAAAAAGTCTATCGCCACCTTTAAGCTGCGTGAGGGGATGCCCATTGGCGCCCGCGTGACACTCAGAAGTGACAAGATGTATGATTTTCTCGCCAAGCTTATGAATGTGGCTCTGCCCCGTGTTCGCGATTTTCGGGGAATCTCGGCCAAGGGCTTTGACGGGAACGGTAACTTCTCCATGGGGATAACCGAGCACATTATCTTTCCGGAAATTGATTACGACAAGATTGAAAAAATTCGAGGCATGAATATAACCATTGTCACATCAACCGAAGACGATGATGAGGCGCGAGAGTTGCTCAGCCTTTTGGGGATGCCTTTTAAAAAACGAACGACCTAAGTGATCGCGAAAAAAGAGCCCGCGAATACATTTTACTAGGAGGATGCAGTGGCAAAGAAATCTCTGATCGCCAAGGCAATGCGCAAGGCTAAGTTTAAAGTTCGGCAGTATAATCGTTGCCCCCAGTGTGGACGATCCAGGGCGTATTTGCGCAAATTTGGCATCTGCCGTTTATGCTTTCGTAAGCTGGCCTCCCAGGGACAACTCACCGGCGTGACCAAGTCTAGCTGGTAGTTGTAGATCACCCTGGAGTGCTAAGATTGTTCAACAGATTTTTACCCAAGAGAGGAACCTTTTCATGGCAATGAATGATCCCCTTGCTGATATGCTCACAAGAATCCGAAACGGTGTGCGTGCCGGTTTCGAGACGGTCGAAATGCCGTTGTCCAAGGTAAAGACCGGTGTGGCTGCGGTACTCAAGGAAGAGGGTTACATCAAGGACTATCATGTCGTAAAGGACGGGGTCCAGGGAACGTTGAAGATTGAGTTGAAATACGGCCCAAAAAACGAACAGGTTATAACCGGCATACGCCGTGTCTCCAAACCCGGACTTCGCCGGTATACCCGAAGTACGGCGATTCCGAAAGTCATGAGCGGGCTGGGCATTTCCATCCTCACTACCTCGAAAGGGGTAATGGTTGATCGGGAAGCGAAGCGTCAGAACCTGGGTGGGGAGATAATCTGCGAAGTCTGGTAGAGATACCAGGTTCCGATATCAGGAGGACCAGAATGTCAAGAATAGGAAAGCAACCCATTTCGCTGCCCGGCGGCGTCAAGGTTGACATAAACGGTACCCATGTCAAGGTATCCGGAGCTAAAGGGGTACTCGAACGTGACATCCGTCCAGAAATGGAGCTGAAGGTGGAGGGATCGGAGTTGACAGTTATTCCCAAGGGGACAAGCAAGCGGGTCATGGCCTTTTGGGGGCTGACCCGTTCGCTGGTCAACAATATGGTGCTGGGGGTAACAGAGGGGTTCCAAAAACAGCTTGCCGTGGAAGGTGTTGGGTATCGTGCTTCAGTGAGTGGAAGTACCCTGACCCTTAATGTCGGGTTTTCTAATCCGGTGGAATTCAATTTACCCAAGGGTATTGATGCCGCTGTTGATAAGAATAACACGATCACCTTAAGCGGTATTGACAAAGAGTTGCTTGGGCTTACCGCGGCGCAGATTCGTGCCGTTCGCAAGCCTGAACCCTACAAGGGCAAGGGTATCCGGTATATTGATGAGCACATTGTGCGCAAGGTCGGTAAATCCGGCGCTAGCGCATAGATATTCACAACGAGAGTAGGTCATGGCAAAAACCAATCCTAAGGTAGTCGCGCGAAAAAAACGTGCAAGGCGAATTCGAACGAAGATCAGCGGAACTGCAGAGTGCCCGCGACTGAGCGTGTTTCGTAGCAACCGACATATTTATGCTCAGCTGGTCGACGATGTTGCTTGTACGACACTGGCCAGCGCCGCTTCTGATGACAAGGAATTTGACGGTGCCGAGCTCAAGGGAAAGTGTGAGAAGGCAAAACGGGTCGGTGAGTTGATCGCCAAGCGAGCTCTTGCCGCAGGGGTGGAGCAGGCCGTTTTTGACCGTGGCGGAAACCTGTACCATGGACGTGTCAAAGCTCTTTCCGATGGTGCTCGCGAGGGTGGGTTGAAGTTTTAGCGAGTCACAGGTAAATCTCAGAAAAAATGCATTGAGGACGGGGGTGTTTCTTGGCTGATTTCAAGCGCGCTAAAGAGAGCAATCAGGACGAGTTTATTGAGAAAATTGTCTATATCAACAGGGTTGCCAAGGTTGTAAAAGGTGGTCGTCGGTTCAGCTTCAGTGCCATCGTGGTTGTAGGTGACGGCAAAGGTCGTGTCGGCTATGGCCTTGGCAAGGCTAACCAGGTTCCCGAAGCTATTCGAAAGGGAATTGAGAAGGCAAAGAAAGATATGCAGTCAGTTTCTCTGACACAGACATCGATTCCCCACGAGGTTATCGGAAAGTTTAAGTCCGGTAATGTTTTGCTCAAACCAGCCTCTGATGGTACAGGGGTGATTGCCGGTGGTGCCGTACGTGCGGTGCTCGAGGCTGCGGGTGTACAAAATATCCTGACAAAGTGTCTTGGGTCCAACAATCCGCACAATCTTGTCAAGGCGACGCTGGACGGGTTGAAACAACTGCGTTCCGCTGAGCAGATTGCCCGGCTTCGTGGGCTGAATGTTGAAGAAATGGTCGCCTGATCTCCAGGCGGGTAACAGGTGGATACATGAGTGAGACAATTACCATAACCCAGGTCAAGAGCGGAATTGGCAGCACTAAGAAGGTGAGAGCCACGTTAGTTGGACTCGGCCTGACAAAAATGCACAAAACCGTGGTCCGCAAGGACACCCCCGAGGTTCGGGGCATGATCCGCAAGGTGCAGCATCTTGTCCGGGTGGAGGAGTAAGATGACGATTAAACTGAATACACTTTCACCGAGTACAGGCGCCCGCCGCAACCGCAAACGGTTAGGCAGGGGGCAAGGATCGGGGCTCGGCAAGACAGCCGGTCGTGGACATAAGGGGGCCAGATCCCGGTCTGGCTACTCCATGAAAGCTGGCTTTGAGGGTGGGCAAATGCCCTTGCACAGGCGACTGCCCAAGCGGGGATTTACCAATATTTTCCGTAAAGAATACCAGATTATCGGGCTATCTGATCTTGATCGCTTTGATGCTGGGGCCGTGATTGATAGGCAGGCCTTAGTAGAGGCGGGCCTGATTGCAGGTGACAAGCTGGTAAAAGTCCTCGCTAATGGTGAGGTAACCAAGGCCGTTACGGTTGCCCTGGATAAGGTCTCAAAAAGTGCCAGGGAAAAAATTACCGCAGCTGGCGGAACTGTAAAGGAGTAAGCTGATGGCGGGGCTAGCGAACGCGGCCAATGTTCCCGAACTGCGCAAGAGAGTTGTTTTCACTCTCCTGATGCTCTTGGTGTACCGGGTCGGTGTGCAGATTCCGACCCCGGGAATCAACGGTGAGGCCCTTGCGGCTTTTTTCGAGAAAAATGCAAGTACGCTGTTTGGCATGTTCAACATGTTCTCAGGCGGCGCCTTGGAGAATTTCTCTATTTTCGCCCTGGGCATTATGCCCTATATCTCCGCTTCAATTATTATTCAACTGCTGACCGTTGTTGTTCCGCAACTGGAAGCCCTTTCCAAAGAGGGTGAGTCGGGGCGTCGCAAGATAACCCAGTATACGAGATACGGCACTGTAGCCCTCTCGATTATTCAGGGCTTTTTTATTGCCTCTGGTCTGGAGACGATGACGGGGCCGGAGGGCAATGCCATCGTGCTTGTGCCAGGTCTTCAGTTTAAGTTAATGACCGTCTTGACGTTGACCTCCGGAACCGCGTTCATCATGTGGCTGGGTGAGCAGATGACGGAACGTGGGATTGGCAATGGAATCTCACTGATCATTTTTGCAGGTATCGTTGCCAGGATGCCTGCCGCTATAGCCAATACTGTTGAACTGGTGAAGACCGGCGCCCTGCAGGTGATTTTTATCCCTGTTCTCGTGGTCATGATGTTTGCTGTCATTGCCGCCATAGTCTTTGTTGAAACTTCGCAGCGGCGCATCCCCATCCAGTATGCCAAACGGGTGGTCGGCAGAAAGATGTATGGTGGCCAGGCCTCGCATCTTCCGCTCAAGATTAACGTCTCAGGCGTTATCCCGCCGATCTTTGCCTCTTCGCTGATGATGTTTCCCGCAACAATCGGCTCGTTTGTCCAGATTGATCTTGTGCAAAAGGCAGCGGCTGCAGTTTCCCCCGGGACGGTGTACTACTATTTACTCTACATCTGCATGATCGTTTTCTTTTGCTTCTTCTATGCTGCCGTCACCTTCAAGGTTGACGATGTAGCTGAGAATCTCAAGAAAAACGGAGGGTTTATTCCGGGGATCCGGCCGGGAAAGAAGACCGCCGAGTTCATTGATTATGTGTTGACGAGGATAACTGTGCTCGGGGCTATTTATTTGAGTGCGGTTTGTGTGATGCCGACCCTGTTGATATCAAAGTTCAGCGTGCCCTTTTATTTTGGCGGTACGGCGCTACTTATTGTTGTCGGTGTTGCCATTGACACCATATCACAGATTGAGTCGCACATGGTGATGCGAAACTATGAAGGCTTTATGAAAGCCGGGCGGATCAGAGGGCGCCGCTAAAAAAAAGCATCGTGATCAATGGACGGCAGTAACGACAGGGTCATCACCGTCAAAACGATGGCCGAAATTGAAGTGATGCGGCAGGCCAATCAGATTGTCGCCGAGGTTCTTGAACTGATGTACCGGGAGGTCAAGCCGGGGGTCTCGACCTTGCAGTTGGACGCTCTGGCTGAAGAGTACTGCAGGGATCATGGCGCAGTACCTGCTTTTAAGGGGTACCGTGGGTTTCCCGGTTCCATCTGTGCCTCTGTCAATGAGGAGGTTGTCCACGGGATACCTTCTAAAAAAACGGTGTTGCGAGAAGGAGATATTCTCTCCGTTGATTTTGGGACGTGTTACCAGGGGTTTTTTGGTGATTCCGCCGTCACCATTGCCGTTGGTGAAGTAGCCCAGAAAACTGCGCGACTGCTTGCTGTGACAAAAAAGGCGCTTGAGTTGGGGATAGCGCAGATGCGTGTGGGAAATCGAATTGTCGATGTTTCCAGGGCTGTGCAGGAACACGCTGAGGAACACGGGTTTTCCGTCGTTCGCCAGTTTGTTGGACATGGTATTGGCACGGCGCTTCATGAGGCACCAGAAGTTCCCAATTATGTGCAAAAGCATGCATCTCCGCGATTGCTTGAAGGTATGGTGCTTGCCATTGAGCCTATGGTGAACATGGGGACCCACAAGGTGAAGATCCTCAAGGATCAGTGGACCGTCGTCACTGCAGATCGAAAACCGTCGGCACATTTTGAGCATTCTGTTGCCGTTACCAAAGATGGTCCACTTATCTTGAGCCAGCGGACGTCAAACGCGTAACCCATTGCAGCAGATACTCTTTTATTGAGAAAAAGCTTGAAAAAATCAGGAAAGGCGGATATATAATACAAATTTTTCCGCCCGTAATTTTTCCGGATGAGATGATTTATGCCAAAAGAAGAGGCGATAGAGGTTGAGGGAACGATAATAGAGCCGTTGCCCAATGCCATGTTCAGGGTAGAGCTTGATAATGGGCACAAAGTCTTGGCTCATATATCCGGTAAGATGCGAATGCATTATATCAAAATCCTTCCGGGAGACAGAGTTATGGTTGAACTCTCTCCTTATGATTTAACCAGGGGTCGGGTAACGTTTCGCTCCAAATCGGGCAAAGGGAAACGATAAGCAAATTGACTGTCAGGTGATTGACGATGAAAGTTCGAGCTTCAGTGAAGAAAATGTGCAGTGACTGCAAGATATATAAGCGAAAAGGAGTCGTGCGCGTCACCTGCAAAAATAAAAAGCATAAACAGCGACAGGGTTAATTTGTGGCCCAGTGAGAGATTTTTGATTCCAACGAAGGAGCACCGTCTTGGCACGTATAGCAGGAGTTGATTTACCTCGTAACAAGCACATGGACCGGGCACTGACCTATATTTACGGCATAGGCCTGACAACAGCCCGGCAGATTCTTGACAAGGCGGATCTGCCTTACCAGATGAACTCCGATGATCTCAGTGGTGATGATGTCAATCGCATCCGCCAGATCATTGAAGCAGACTACGTGGTTGAAGGTGATCGCCGCCGCGAGGTGTCCATGGACATCAAGCGGCTGACCGATCTCGGCAGTTATCGGGGCAGAAGACACCGCATGGGATTACCGACGAGGGGGCAAAGGACAAAGACCAATGCCCGTACCCGAAAGGGACCTCGGCGAGGTCCAGCGGTCAAGAAAAAATAATACTCCTGTTACGGTAGGTTACATTTCCACGTAAAGGTCAATTGCGGAGCAATCATGGCTAAAGCAAGCAAGGGCGCAGTAAAGAGCAAGCGTCGTGAAAAAAAGAATGTGCCCGAAGGTATTATCTTTATCTATTCCACATTCAACAATACTGTTATTACCGTCTCCGATAAACAGGGGAATACGATAGCCTGGTCCAGTGCTGGTGTCATTGGCTTTAAGGGGTCGCGGAAATCAACACCATTTGCTGCGCAGAATGCCCTCAACGATGCGGTGAGCAAGGCCAAGGAAATGGGGCTGAGAAAGGTGGAAGTTCGTGTCAAGGGACCCGGACCAGGCCGTGAGGCTGCCTTGCGCGCGCTCACTACCATTGAGCTTGACGTGACCAAAATAGTCGATGTTACACCTATTCCCCATAATGGATGTAAGCCGCCAAAGCGCAGAAGAGTTTAGCTGGCTGCCGGTCCTCATCTTTTTTGGCAGACAGGAAGGAAAAAATCAGGAAGATGTTAGGTAGTTCTGGAAGCATCGCGTGAAAGAGCAAAAAATCATGCTTTGAGCGCGTCGCAAAAGATGTCGCTGGGAAAGGCAAACATCTGCAACACGCATCTACAGAATAGCGCTTTACTCCTGGTAACCTTTACCGATAAGGTTCTCTATGGCACAGGAAATGAAGGAGTCCAATCCTTTTTACAAAAACTGGCATAACCTTATATCTCCAGAATATCTGGAGGTCAATGAAGCGACGCACAGTGAACGGTTTGGCAAATTTGTCTGCCAGCCTTTTGAGCGCGGTTTTGCCTCCACCATTGGTAACTCGTTACGGCGGATACTTTTAAGCGCTATTCGTGGCGCAGCCATTACATCCGTTCGTCTGGACAACGCCTTACATGAGTTTACAACCATTGATGGTGTACATGAAGATGTAGCCGAAATTATTCTTAATCTCAAGCAGGTTCGCCTGAAACTCAACAGTGCTGAAGCGCAGACGGTTGTCATTGAAAAGAAAGGCGCTGGTATTGTCACCGCGGCTGATATTAATGGCGGTGCCTATGTCGAGGTCATGAATCCTGACCAGCAGATCTGCACGGTGACCGGCGACAACACCAATTTCAGGGCAGAACTCGAGGTGGAATGGGGAAAAGGCTACGTCGGTGCTGAGGCCAATAAAAAAGAAGGACAACCAATCGGCGTTATCTCTATTGACTCGGCATTCTCGCCCATTGTTCGGGTCCAGTATACGGTCAGTCAGGCTCGTGTTGGCCAGCAGACCGATTATGACGGGCTTACCTTTGAGATCGAAACCGATGGTTCCGTGCGTCCCGAGGACGCTCTTGCCTATGCGGCAAAGATTCTTAAGGAGCAGATGACCATCTTTATCAATTTCAACGAGGAGCGCGCCAAGGCCCCAGAAAAGCCTGACGATAAAGAAAAGGAAGTATATCCGGAATTTCTCGACAAGAATGTTGAGGACCTGGAACTCAGCGTCCGTTCAGCGAACTGCTTGAAAAATGCTCAGATCAGTTACATTGGCCAACTTGTGCAGCGAACTGATGCCGAGATGTTAAAAACCAAGAATTTTGGTCGAAAATCACTTAACGAAATTAAGGCCTTACTTGATGAGCACAAGTTAACATTGGGCATGAAAATTGACGGATGGGTTGTTCCGGATCAGCGTGAAGAGGAAGCCGAATAACCTGGGGTTACGTTCTTATCTACGAGTTTAAGGATACAGCATCATGAGACATAGAAAAGCAGGCCGTAAACTTGGCCGGACAGCCAGTCATCGCAAGGCGATGCTGCGCAACCTTGTGACATCACTGCTCGAGCATGAGCGAATCGTCACTACTGTTCCCAAGGCCAAGGAGGCGCGAAAAATAGCTGACAAGATGATCACCCTGGGCAAACGTGGCGATCTTCACGCCAGGCGACAGGCATACTCGTATATTCGCTCCAAGGCGGTTGTCGCTAAACTATTTGATGACCTCAGCGGCCAGTATGCTGAACGCCAAGGCGGGTACACCCGTATCATTCGCACCGGCAACCGCGCCGGTGATGCTGCCCCCATGGCCTTGTTGGAACTTGTCAACTATCGAGAGGCCATCGCTGACGAGCTTGAAACTACAGACGAGTAATTACGTGTCTGTATCCTAACTGTCCAAGCTGACGTGTGTTTACACGTCAGCTTTTTTTTATCCATGCTCCCCATGGAAATACCTGAAGAGCGACATTCCCTCCAGGCTGGCGTCCCCTTCGCCTTCCACTGTCACCCCGATGTCTCCTGCTTTCTCACCTGTTGCCACAAGGTCAAGTTGCACCTCTTGCCGTATGATGTCCTGCGGCTGAAAAGAAGACTGGACCTGCCGTCAGCCGTCTTTATCCGTAAGTACGCACGGATAGGTGAAGGTGCGCATCCCTATTTTCCAGGTGTTTTGCTCAATATGAGCGATGCGGAGGGTGCACCCTGTCCCTTTTTATGTGACCGGGGATGTTCGGTTTACCCTGACAGGCCATCGGCCTGTAGAACGTATCCGCTTGAACGCGGAGTTGAACGTCAGCCGCTGACCGGAAAAGTTGTCTCGCACTGGTGGGTTGTTCAGCATCCCTACTGTCAAGGGCACGGCGAATCTCGTCAACAGACCCTTGCGCAATGGCAAAGAGAACAGCAGCTCCGGGAGTTCAATCGCTACAATGATCTTTGGGCAGAGGTCAATGCCTTTTTTGCCACTAACCCATGGGGTGAGCAGGAGAACGCCCAGGAATTGCAACAGCTGGCCTTCATGGTCTGTTATAATCTTGATGATTTTCGGGGGTATGTCCAGGAGCATCGACTGCTCAAGATGTTCAAACTGAACAAGGCCGAACGCAGGGCTATTACTACAACCGATGAGGATCTGCTGTGCTTCGGTTTCAAGTGGCTCCAGCATGTCCTGGGCAATCGGCGCACACTTTCCCCTCGCTGATTTTTTTGCATTAACCACTGCGGGACAATCTTGCGGTTTTCTGCGGTTACGTGTATATTTTAAGGTTATCTATTTTTACTGATGCATTGTGCGTCAGCGTACTACACACACCCCGAGCCGGCCCTGTGGTGTTCCGCTGAGAGGCGGAATCGGGTGAACAGGGGTGGAGGAACAACCATAAACGGAGGTATTTTGATGGTACAGGTTACCATGCGGCAGATGTTGGAAGCGGGTTTGCATTTTGGGCATCAGACGCGCAGATGGAATCCAAAAATGAAACCCTATATTTATGGCCCCCGTAACGGCATCTATATTGTCAACCTTGATATCACCATGAAGATGTTTCGCAAGGCGTATGCATATCTTGCGGATGTCGTCGCTGACAATGGCAATGTCCTGTTTGTTGGAACAAAACGTCAGGCCCAGGGGATAATCCGGGAAGAGGCTGAACGTTGCGGGATGTTTTTCGTCAACCATCGTTGGCTGGGAGGCATGCTCACCAACTTTCAAACCATAAGAAATTCCATTGAGCGTCTCAAGAAGATCGAGGCAATGCAGGAAGATGGTTCCATTAATCGGTTCCCGAAAAAAGAGATCCTGATGATGGAGAAGGAGCGGGTCAAACTCGATCGTAATATCGGTGGAATCAAGAATATGCGCTCACTTCCCGATGTGCTGTTCGTTATAGATCCCAACACCGAGTCAATCGCCGTGAGTGAGGCGAACAAGCTCGGTATTCCGGTGGTTGCCCTGACCGACACCAACTGCGACCCCGATGGCGTCGACTATCTCATACCCGGTAATGATGACGCTATTCGCGCCATCAAACTGATAACCGCAATGATGGCCGAAGCCGTACAGGAGGGCAAGGAGCGCCGGGGAGAAGAGGTCGAGCCTGAGGTGCTGGAAAGTGAAATGCAGGCCGGCGCCTCGACTGAGACGGCTGCAACACCTTCCTCTGAAGAGAAGGCGGCTGTAGACACTGCTGAGCAGACCGCTGCCGAGTAGTGCAGGCTCATTCAAGAGTGTATGGAAGTGAAGAAGGGGCTGACAGCAGGCCCCTTCTTTTTGCATGATTTATTGCCGCCTGTAAGGGGCAAGGTTGAACGATGAGGAGACAGAGACCGTGACGATTACAAGCCAGATGGTAAAAGAGCTGCGGGAGAAGACCAACGCAGGGATGATGGACTGCAAAAAGGCCCTGGGCGAGACCGGTGGCGATATGGAAAAGGCCGTTGATCTGCTTCGCCAGAAGGGCCTGGCGGTAGCCGCAAAACGTGCTGACCGTGCCACCAGTGAAGGTGTGGTTGAGTGCTATATTCATGGAGGCGGTAAACTCGGTGTGATGGTCGAGATCGGCTGCGAAACCGATTTTGTCGGCAAAAATGACGAGTTCCGGACCTTTGCCCGGGACGTTGCCATGCATGTGGCTGCTGTCAACCCCGTGGCTGTCAGTAGAGAGGAGATGCCTGCCGAGATGATAGCGCGTGAGCGGGAGATTTATGTGGCTCAGGCCAAGGAATCGGGTAAGCCGGAGAACATTATCGACAAGATTGTCTCAGGAAAGATCGAGAAGTATGTCTCTGAAGCCTGCCTGCTGGAACAGAAATATGTCAAGAATCCTGACCTGACCGTCCAGGATCTTTTAAACGAGCTCATTGCCAAAATGGGAGAGAACATCGCCATCAAGCGATTTGCCCGTTTTCAGATTGGGGCTTGATATCCAGTATCGATGCTGCCAGATACCGTCCTGCCGCTTTTGTTTGGTGCAAGACGCTGTCTACAGAGAACTTGGGGAGTCCTGACATGAAGTTTAAGCGCATTCTGCTGAAGATTAGCGGCGAGGCCCTGATGGGTGACAATGCATACGGTATCAGTACTGACATGATCCGGTTTGTTGCCTCTGAGATCGGTCAGGTTTGCGACTCTGGTGTGGAAATCGGGCTGGTGGTTGGCGCGGGTAATATCTTTCGAGGTGTTGCCGGATCAGCCGCAGGTATGGACCGGAGCAGTGCCGATAACATGGGTATGCTCGGAACGGTTATGAACTCACTGGCATTGCAGGATGGTTTGGAGCGGGCCGGTGTTCAGGCAAAGGTGATGTCAGCCATCACCATGCTCAATGTCTGCGAACCCTATGAGCGGGTCAAGGCCATTGAGCATCTTGAGCGGGGACGGGCCGTTATTTTTGCCGCCGGCACCGGTAATCCGTATTTTACCACTGATACGGCTGCGGTCCTCCGCGCCCTGGAGATTAAGGCCGATGTTATCATGAAGGCCACCCGGGTCGATGGCGTGTATGACGCTGACCCGGAAAAGGAGCCGGGTGCCAAGCGGTACTCGAGGCTTACTTACTCCAAGGTGCTCAAAGATGATCTCCGGGTTATGGATGCCGCTGGAATCTCTCTTGCCCGGGATAATGCCTTGCCGATCTTTGTGTTCAATATGAAGGAGCCCGGTAATATTGCCAGAGCAGCAGCAGGTGACGATATAGGCACGTTGATAGTCTCGGATTAATCGCTGTTGCTGCGGCTCTTTGTTGCTCATAACGTACTGGGCCATGCCCAGAAAAAGGGGGAACCATGTCACACGAAACCATTGCACGGCTCAAGGAAAAAATGGATTCCAGTGTGGAGGCCTATAAACGGGAACTGGCCAAAATCCGCACCGGGCGCGCCTCGCTGTCGCTGCTCGACGGCGTCAAGGTGGCCGCCTATGGTTCCGATCTCCCCATGGATCAGGTCGGGACCTTGACGATCCCGGAGAACAGTATGATCGCCATCAAACCATGGGATCCACAGATGCTGTCCGCCATCGAAAAGGCGATCCTTGCCTCGGACCTGGGCCTTACTCCGGCCAATGATGGCAAGATTATCCGTCTCACTATTCCGCCATTGACCGAGGAGCGCCGTAAAGAACTGGTAAAGTTGGTGAAGAAGACCGGTGAGGAGTTCAAGGTCGCGGTCCGCAATGTGCGCCGCGAGGCCAATGATACCTTGAAAAAGATGAAGGGCGACAAGGAGATTTCTGAAGACGATATGTTTCGGCTTCAAGAAGAGGCGCAAAAGGCCACGGACGGCTTTATCAAACAGATAGACGAGATTGCCGCCACCAAGGAAAAGGAAGTGATGGAGGTTTGAACGGCCTCATCAGCGAGTATATGTGATGTCCGCAACAGTGATTATTCCTGCACATATCGCCATTATCATGGACGGTAATGGTCGTTGGGCTGAACAGCGCCACCAGCCGCGGCTGTTCGGCCACAGAAAGGGGGTTGACTCTGTCCGTGAAGTCGTGGAGACGGCCCGGGAAATAGGGGTAGGCCACCTCACCCTTTACGCCTTCTCGACAGAGAACTGGCGTCGACCGGCAGTGGAGGTCTCGGGACTCATGGGACTGCTCAAACGCTATCTCGACGAGGAGCTTGCCAATCTCCTGAAAAATGATATTCGTCTGCGCAGTCTTGGCCAGCGTGATCGTCTGCCTGAAGATGTCCGTGGTCTGCTCGAAGAGGTCATAACAAAGACTGCCGAGTGTGAGGGGATGACCCTGAACCTGGCGTTGAGCTATGGAGCCCGGACAGAGATCATCGAAGCTGTCCAGGAGCTGACCAGGGCCGTGGCCAGGGGTGAGCAGGACCCAGAGGCGATTGATGAGGAGCTTTTCGCTGCAAAACTCTCCACTGCCGGGCAGCCTGACCCAGATCTGCTGATCCGCACGGGTGGCGAGCAGCGGCTGTCTAACTTTTTGCTCTGGCAGGCCTCGTATGCTGAACTGTACTTTACCGATGTTCACTGGCCCGATTTTCGCAAGGCACAGCTGCTGGAGGCGGTGACCGAGTTCAATCGACGCCAGCGACGTTTTGGCAGAACCGGGGCACAACTTACCCAGGGTCCAGGGGGATGAACCGCGTAGTACCGGGAATGCTCATGGCCGGTGCATGGGTTGGGCTGTTGCTGCTCGCGCCGCTAGGGGTGTTCTGGTGTGTGGTGGTGGTGATAGCCACACTTGCCCTTGGAGAATTTTTCCGTCTGGGGAAAGCTTTTCAGCAGCGATTGTTGCTGAACGGAGCTGTGCTGACCGGCATCTTACCGGTCATCTTTTCCCTCGGTGCCACCCCGGCATGGCTGGCAGCCGGTATGACCGCCAGCCTGGTCCTTGGCATGATTTTCTGCCTTGCCTTTTTTACCCGTCTCGATGATCCTTTGACCGTCCTCGGGCACACAGGCTTTGCTGCCTTCTACCTGTCTTTGACACTTGGTCACCTGGTTCTGTTGCATGCCCTGCCGCAGGGAGCCTTCTGGCTGCTGGTACTGACGGCGATAACCGCTGGCAGCGATACTGGTGCCTATTACAGTGGCCGCTTTTTCGGGCGTCGAAAGCTCTGTCCCTTGATCAGCCCGAAAAAGACCGTAGCCGGTGCGGTTGGTGGTGTCCTCTGTGGCACCTTTGCTGCCATGGCGATGGCCTGGCTGTTGGCGGTGGACACCTCTTTCTTTGTGCTGCTGCTGATCAGTCCTGTACTGGTTGTTGTCGGAATCATCGGAGACCTGGCCGAATCGGTGCTCAAACGTGCTGCCGGTGTCAAGGATTCCGGAGCCTTGTTGGGAGGGCACGGCGGCGTGCTGGATCGAATTGACAGCCTGCTGCTGACCGCTCCAGTCCTTTACTATTGCCTTCTTGCAGGTATATTGTGAAAAAGACGATCTCCCTGCTGGGGTCTACAGGTTCCATAGGCTGCAATGTCCTGGAAGTGGTGCGGCAGTTCCCCGGTCACTTAAGGGTTGCCGGCCTGTCAGCGGGCAGTAATATAGAACTGCTGGCCCGCCAGGTCCTGGAATTTGAACCGGACCGGGTCTCCGTGGGAAATCCCGAACTGCTGCCAGAGCTTGCCGCGCTTTTGCCGAAAACCTATCATCCCCGTCTTGGAAGCGGTGATGAGGGGAATTGCCTGGTGGCAACTCTGCCCCAGTGCGACATGGTGGTGACCGCCGTGGTCGGAGCGGTGGGACTGTTGCCCACCCTGGCGGCAATTGAGGCAGGCAAGGATATCGGGCTCGCCAACAAGGAGACCCTGGTGATGGCCGGTCAGCTGGTCATGGAGGCGGTGCGCTCCGCAGGTATTCGCCTGTTGCCCATAGACTCGGAGCACAGTGCTATTTTCCAGGCCCTGGAAGCCGGCCGCCGTCAGGATCTGGCCGCTCTGTTGCTGACGGCATCGGGGGGGCCGTTTCGTTCTTTATCGCTACGGCAGCTGCAGACCGTGACCCCTGCCCAAGCCCTGCATCATCCCAACTGGAGTATGGGCCGAAAAATTTCCATTGATTCCGCTACGTTGATGAATAAGGGGCTTGAAGTTATCGAGGCCCGCTGGCTTTTTGATGTCGAGCCCGAACAGATTCGGGTGGTGGTGCATCCCCAATCCATTGTGCATTCACTGGTTGAATATATTGATGGTTCTGTTGTCGCCCAGCTCGGGGTTCCTGACATGCGGATCCCCATAGCTTTTGCGCTTTCTTACCCTGAGCGTCTGCCACTGGGGCTGTCGCGGCTGAGTTTGTCACAATGCGGCAATTTGAGCTTTGAACGACCCGATCCTGCGCGTTTCCCTTCATTACCCCTCGCCTTTAGGGCCCTTGAAGCAGGCGGCGTTATGCCGGCTGTGCTCAATGCCGCCAATGAGGTGGCAGTGGCCGCGTTTCTTGAGGAGCGTGTCGGTTTCACCGAGATTCCCAAAATCGTTGAGCAGGTTATGGAAGGTTGTCGTCAATCTCAAGAAAGCAGCCTGGAGGCCTTGCTGGCGGCAGACCAACAGGCGCGCCTGCTAGCGGATGAGGTTATTGGCAAGACGCTCTCAGGGGCTGTATCCTACAATTAACAGGTATTAACAGGCAATGAATTCCATCTTCAGCTTTGTCATCGTTCTGGGACTGCTCATTTTTGTCCATGAACTTGGCCACTTTCTCGTGGCCAAGGCCTTTGGCGTCAGAGTGCTCAAATTTTCCCTGGGTTTTGGCAGCAGGGTAGTGGGGCGAACCTGGGGGGAAACCGAGTACCTTGTCAGTGCCATTCCCCTGGGCGGCTATGTCAAGATGTATGGCGAACAGGTCGATGACGAGGTTGCCGAGTCTGAACGTGAAGTCTCTTTTGCCCATAAACCGGTCTGGCAACGCTTTGGTATTGTTCTTGCCGGACCGTTGTTTAACCTGTTGTTTGCGGTGGTCCTCTTTTTCATGATGTTTTTCGTGGTTGGCCGGCCTGACACCACCGTCATCGGTGAAGTGGCCAGCGGCTCGGTGGCTGAGCAGATGGGCCTGCACAGCGGTGATGAGATCCGTTCTATTGATGGCCAGCCAACAACCAGCTGGCAACAGGTGAGCGAGCTTATCGGCGACAGTGGTGGTGCCGCTGTCAATCTGGTGGTCCTGCGTGATGGTAATGAGTTACACTTTACCGGCACGCCTGTCATGGACAAGGAGTATAATTTTTTTGGCGAGGAGATTGGTGAACGGTACCTACTTGGCATTACCCGCAGCGAACAGGTAGTCTACGAACCGGTGGGAGTGGTTGCTGCGGTTGAGGCGGCAGTGGCCGAGACCTGGGAACTCTGCACGTTGACAGTACTGGGTATCGTCAAGATGCTGCAGCGAGTCATTCCGGCCAGTGAGCTGGGAGGACCAATACGTATTGCCGAGCTGGCCGGTCAGTCACTGGAGGCTGGCTGGTTGAACCTCGTCTGGTTCACGGGATTACTCAGTGTGAACCTGGGGATCCTCAATCTGCTGCCGATTCCCGTCCTGGATGGCGGTCACCTGGTGTTTTTGACCCTGGAGGGGCTACGGCGTAAACCGTTAAGTGAACAGGCCATGCTGGTCTTTCAGAAGATGGGTATTGCCCTGTTGGCAACCCTGATGCTTTTTGTTTTTTATAACGATATTCACAGGCTTGTACAGCGATGGCTGGGGGCTTGATACTCGCTCTGGAGACGAGCACCGGCTGTGGCTCGGTGAGCCTGACCACCGGCGGTGTTGCCGATGGTCGTGTGCTCGCGGAAATTACCTGTCGGCCCGATGTTACCCATTCCCGGCAGCTGTTGTCGAGTGTCCAGTGGTTGCTGCACCAGGCAGGGACCAGCTGGGAGCAGCTTACTGCTGTGGCTGTGGACCTGGGACCAGGATCGTTTACCGGCCTGCGTATTGGCCTGGCTGCTGCCAAAGGTATGGCCATGGCCGCTGCCCTGCCCATGGTCGGTGTGTGTTCTCTGGATGCGATTGCCGTACTCTGTGGTTCGGGTGAACTGCCGTTGTGGGTAGTGATGGATGCCCGTAAACAGGAGGTGTACGCGGGTGCGTATAGTTTTACCAGCGATGGTATACCGGTACGAACAGGTGAGCCAGCAGCCATTGCGCCACACCGGCTGCTCGACATTCTCGAGGGGCCGGTGCGTGTAGCCGGCCCTGGTCTTACCCTCTACGGAGAGTTGTTTGCGGCACGATCAGCAACATTGCTGATACCGCCGTCACTCTTTGCTCCCAGGGCAGCGGCAGTGGGACTGCTTGCCGGAGATCGGTTTCGTGCCGGTGAACTGCTGGACGTAACGACAGCGGCACCCCTCTATATTCGCGCTTCAGAGGCGGAGGTGAATCTGCGACGCAGCAGCACTGAACAACGGGGGACACCGTGATTGTTCGAAGAAAGACCAGGCAGATCAGCATCGGTGACGTTGCCATCGGTGGTGATGCTCCGATCAGTGTGCAGTCCATGACCAACACCGATACCCGGGATGTGGCGGCGACGGTACAGCAAATCCAGGCTTTGGAAGCTGCCGGCTGTGAACTGATCCGCGTCGCCGTCCCCGACAAGGCGGCTGCGCTGGCAATTACCAGGATCCGTGAGGCCATTGGCATCCCGCTGATCGCTGATATTCATTTTGACAGCAGATTGGCGGTGGCGGCCATGGAGCACGGCGCCCAGGCCATTCGCATCAATCCCGGTAACCTGGGAGGGCCGGAGAAACTTGCCCGGGTGGTGGATGCCGCTAAATTCCATCAGGTACCGATCCGGGTGGGGGTCAACTCCGGTTCCATAGAAAAAGACCTGCTGGAGCGTTGTGGATATCCGGTCCCCGAGCGGCCAGCCGCCCTTATAGAGAGCGCGTTACGCAATATTCGTCTTCTCGAGAAGCTGGGGTTTGAGGCGATGAAGATCTCCATCAAGAGCGCTGATGTGCTCACCTCTGTCGCCGCGTATCGGCAGTTAAGCCAGCGCACGGCATATCCACTGCACATCGGCGTCACCGAGGCCGGGGGGTTGATTCCCGGCACGGTCAAATCAAGCGTTGCCCTGGGTATCCTGCTGTTTGAGGGGATCGGCGATACCTTTCGTATTTCTCTGACCAGGGACCCGGTGGAAGAGGTGCGGGTGGGCTGGGAACTGCTGCGCTCACTGCATATTCGGCAACGGGGGCCGGAGCTGATCAGCTGCCCGACCTGCGGACGCACTCGGATAGACCTTTTTGGCCTGGCCGGACAGGTGGAGCAGATCCTGCAAACTATGGAGGCGCCCCTGAAGGTTGCGGTGATGGGCTGTGTGGTCAATGGTCCGGGTGAGGCCCGTGAGGCAGATATCGGTATTGCCGGTGGTCATGGTGCCGGTATTATTTTTAAAAAAGGCGAAGTGTTTAAAAAGCTGCCCGAAGAGGAACTGCTGTCCGCCTTTCTTGCTGAACTGAAAAAGATGGCCGCCGAGTACGGGAACAACCCGTCCACCGGCTGACCTCTGAACTGGAGACGTCAATGCGTTACTCGAGAATGCTCTTGCCCACCACCAAGGAGACCCCGGCCGAGGCTGAGATCGTCAGCCATCAACTGTTG
The DNA here is from genome assembly GCA_002748735.1 of Desulfobulbus propionicus. GTDB lineage: Bacteria > Desulfobacterota > Desulfobulbia > Desulfobulbales > Desulfobulbaceae > Desulfobulbus_B > Desulfobulbus_B propionicus_A. The sequence goes on from PDTC01000013.1 coordinate 24,359, forward strand.
CTGCGTGGCGGATTTATCCGTAAGGTGACTTCGGGCATCTATACCTATATGCCGATCGGCTTCGCTACCCTGCAGAAGGTGGCAGCCATTGTCCGTGAAGAGATGAACCGGGCTGGAGCTCAGGAGATCCGTATGCCGGCAGTTCAGCCCGCCGATCTCTGGCAGGAGTCCGCGCGTTGGCGGCAGTATGGCCCGGAGCTGCTCCGCTTTAAAGATCGTCATCAGCGGGACTATTGCATGGGGCCCACCCATGAAGAGGTGGTTACTGATATTGCCCGGCGTGAGGTGCACAGCTATCGGCAGCTGCCCTTTAATCTCTATCAGATCCAGACGAAGTTTCGTGACGAGATTCGCCCCCGTTTTGGCCTGATGCGAGGCCGCGAATTCGTGATGAAGGACGCCTACAGTTTTGATGCCGATGACGCCGGCGCAGGCAAAAGCTACGAGGCCATGAAAGAGGCCTACCAGAGAATCTTTCGTCGGCTGGGCCTTGATTTCAGGATGGTCGAGGCGGACAGTGGTACCATCGGCGGCAGTTTCTCCCATGAGTTCATGGTCCTTGCAGAGGTGGGAGAAGATACCCTGGTTACCTGTACCGCATGTGAGTATGCTGCCAATATCGAGAAGGCAGCGAGTGCGCCGTCGCCGCAGGTTGAACCCGCTGGCGACCTGGCTGATCTGGTCAAGGTGGAAACCCCCGGCGCCAAAAAGGTTGACCGGGTGGCTGCCCTACTCGGGGTCGAGACTACCCAGGTGATCAAGTCCATGATCTATGCTGCAGATGACGAAGCGGTGATGGTCCTGGTCCGTGGTGATCGCGATGTACAGCCGGTCAAGGTCAAAAATCTCCTGGGTGCCGTTGACGTCGAACCCCTCCCCGAGGAGGAGATCTGGAAGCGATGCAAGTTGCCACCTGGATATCTGGGACCGGTGCAGGCCAATATCCGGATCATTGCTGATAATGAGGTAATGACCATGACAGATGCGGTGGCCGGTGCAAACGATAAGGGCTTTCATCTCACCGGGGTCAATCCAGGCCGTGACTTTGTCCCTTGGCAGAGCGGTGATCTCCGCCAGATAACCGCAGCTGACCCCTGCCCGACCTGCGGCGGTTCCCTGCGCCTTACCGAAGGGATAGAGGTGGGACATATCTTCAAACTTGGTACCAAGTATTCCGAGGCCCTGGGGGCAACCTTTCAGGATCAGGACGGCAATGAGCGGCCACTGGTGATGGGATGCTATGGTATCGGCATCAGCCGGGTCGTCGCTGCTGCTATTGAACAGAATCATGATGCGGCCGGCATTATCTTTCCCTTGCCCATGGCTCCTTTCCAGGTCATTCTCCTCAATCTCGGGACCCAGGATGCGGCTATGACCAAGGCGGCAGAGACCCTGTACTCGCGGTTGACAGCGGCGGGTGTTGAGGTCCTTTTCGATGATCGGGAAGAGCGGCCGGGCAGCAAGTTCAAGGATGCCGATCTTCTGGGAATCCCGTATCGACTCACCGTGGGCAAAGCCTTTACTAGGGAGGGGAAGGTGGAGTTGCGCTGGCGTCGCAGCGGAGAAATTCAGCTCCTTGAAACCGAAGAGGTGGTGCCGATGCTGGTGGATGAGATACGCCGGGAACTCGCCTCCGGCTGAAAGCTGGAACCGACACGTTATGGACGGGATTACCCATCTACTGTCAACAGCCTCCAGTTACCTGCAGGAGGCAGACCTTGAGGTGCTCAGAAAGGCCTATGATTTTGCCCGTGAGCGGCATGAGGGGCGGCTCCACGAATCCGGAGATACGTATATTGATCATTTGCTGGCGGTCGCTTCCAGTCTTGCCGCACTGCACCTGGACACTGTCACCATCATGGCTGGCCTGCTCCATGGCATCCTCAAGGAGGAGGTGGCCACTGTCGAGGAACTGGAAGAGCGCTTCGGTACCGATATTACCAATATCGTCAGCAGCATCACCCGGATTACCCGAATCCGTTACAATGCCAAGCTGGCCAATCAGGCTGAAAATCTGCGCAGGCTCCTTTTGGCGATGGGTGCCGATATCCGGGTTCTCCTTGTCAAGCTGGCGGATCGTCTTCAGGACATGTTGACGCTCGACAGCGCCAGTGAAGAACGCCGCCGCCAGGTGGCCCGTGAGACCATGGACCTGTATGCCCCCCTGGCGGGTCGTCTTGGTATTGACTGGATAAAACGAGAACTCGAGGATTACAGTTTCAAATATCTTTTTCCCACCGAGTACAGGTATCTGACCCGTCATATCGAAGAGAGTCATGATGAGCGGCAGGCCTATGTCGATGAGGTGATCTCCATCCTCCAGCAGAAACTCCTGGCCAATCAGGTGAGGCCGATACGTATCATGGGCCGCCCCAAGCAGCTCTATTCGATCTACAAGAAGCTGGTCGCCCAGAAGATTCCTTTAGAGAAAGTGTACGATAAGGTCGCTTTTCGCATTATCGTCAACACCGTGAAAGAGTGCTATGAGGTACTGGGTACGGTCCACGCCGACTGGACGCCGGTGTCGGGGCGGATCAAAGACTTTATTGCCAATCCCAAGTCCAATAACTATCAGTCGCTGCATACCACGGTGGTGGGGCCTGGGGATCACTTTATTGAGATCCAGATTCGTACCGAGGAGATGGACCGCATCGCCCAGGAAGGCGTTGCTGCGCATTGGGCGTACAAGGAAGGCCAGGCAATATCCACAGGAGATGCAAAGTTATTTAAAAATCTTAAGCAGCTCGTGCATACCTTGCAGGAGGTTGAGGACCCCGGTGAATTCATAGAATCAGTTCGCAGCGAGCTGTTCGAACCTGATGTCTACGCCCTCACTCCCACAGGAGAGGTACGGGAACTGCCCCGGGGCTCGACCCCCATTGACTTTGCCTATGCCATCCACAGTCACGTTGGCGATACCTGCACGGGGGCGAGAGTCAACGGCCAGCTGGTGTCACTGAAGTACGAGCTGCAGAGCGGCGATATCGTCGAGATTCTTACCCAGAAAAATCAGCAGCCCAAGCGAGCCTGGCTGCAGCTGGTGAAAACCGGGCGAGCCCGCACCAGGATCCGCGCATATCTTCGCCGTGAGGAACGGGAAAAATCCCTGAAGCTTGGGCGGGAGATCTGCGAGCGGGAGCTGAAAAAGTACGAGATGACCCTGAAGCGTCTGGTGAAAAGCGGTCATCTTCGGGCGCTGCTGAAAGACCTGCGGTGTAATACACTTGACGAGATGCTGATCAAGGTGGGGTCGGGAGCTGTCACCGTGGGTGGCCTGTTCAAGGCCCTGCAACCAGAGGAGTTCAAGGAAGCTGAAGAGCGTCGCCGTTCCGAGGAGATGCTGGAGCGGGTGCGGCAGGTGGAGGGCACCAAGAAGCCGGTTACCCGGGAAGGTATCGATATTGTTGGGGTGGACAACCTGCTGCTCAGGATCGGCCAGTGTTGTCGTCCGGTGCCGGGTGATGAGATCATGGGTTTTATCACGATGGGGAACGGGGTCGCCGTCCATAAGGCAGATTGCGCCAATCTGCTCAAGACCGATCCGCAGCGGTGGCTGGATGTTTCCTGGTCCAGCTCTGCATCGATGAAATACCAGGTGGGATTGTTGATTCGGACAGAGAACAGGAAAAATATCCTGGGAGATATCAGCAGTACCCTGAATGCTGATGACGCTGAAATTCTCGAATTAAAGGCCAAGACGATCGGTGGCAACATGGCGGAATTTCATGTGCTCCTGGAGGTGGCTGATCTGGGGCACCTCCATCGGGTACAGCAACGGCTGCAGCAGATGCCCGAGGTCATTGAGGTCCATCGTCGGTGATGCTTGGATCATGGAATCTTTGCGTGAATGTCAGGTCTGTGGCAATGGTTTCCCGGCGAGCCGATCATCTTGCCCTTTCTGTGGTGCGGCCAGGGAAAAAAGAGAAGGTGGCCGGCAAGACCGAGAGCTGCATGCCCTCGTCAACCTGGAGGCGAATCTGCCCACTGTAAACAAGGCACTTGAACGGTTGCGTATTGAGCTGGCGATGAATCGAGGTAAAGGGGTTCGGGTGCTGACCCTTATTCACGGCTACGGTTCATCAGGCCAGGGAGGCCAGATACGCCTGGAGGTCAGACGGCAGCTTGAATATCTGAAAGCCAGGGGGGAAATTAATGAGGTCATTATTGGCGAGGAGTTCCACCGAAGCTATGGCCGAGGTAAACAGCTGCTTCGCCGTTTTCCCGCACTTGCCCGGCACCATGATCTGAACCGGGCCAACCCGGGAATAACCCTGGTTGTCCTGTAAAAAACATTTTTACCCATTGGTTGCAGGGGGAAAGCATGTCTTCATCTACTTCGGGAATCCGCACCCGCGCAGCTGATGTGCTGCGGCCGGTGCAGGTGGAATATGGTGTTCAGCCTCATGCCGCTGGATCAACTCTGATTCGTATGGGGGAAACACGGGTGCTGTGTGCGGTGAGTGTCGAAAACCGGCTGCCATCTTTCCTGGAGGGGCAGGAGCGGGGCTGGGTTACCGCCGAATACGGTATGCTGCCCTGTTCCACCCACAGTCGTTACCGCCGTGAAGCCGTGAGCGGCCGTTCTGGCAGGACATACGAGATTCAGCGGCTCATTGGTCGTAGTCTGCGGATGATGGTCGATCCTGCGGCTATTGCCGGGCTGACTTTTCGCATCGACTGTGATGTGATCACGGCCGATGGTGGTACGCGGTGCGCGTCCATAACCGGTGCGGCCCTGGCCCTGCGTTCGGCCTTGCAGACCCTGGTCAGTGATGGTCGCCTGGAGGTCATGCCCCGGCTGCTGCCAGTGGCGGCGGTGAGCGCCGGCATAGTCGATGATCAGGTGGTGCTGGATCTGGAGTATGGGGAAGATTCCCGGGCCGAAGTGGACGCAAACTTTGTTTTTGCCGAATCCAGACGGCTCATTGAGGTGCAGGCGACCGCTGAAGGTCGTCCCTGTACCTTGGCAGAGCTCCATGCATTGACAGAACTTGCCGCCCAGGGCACTGAACGGCTGCTGACCCTGTGGCAGCCAGACGTGAAGCATCTTTAACGACGAGGTCTATGCCTGCGGGTCAGCCGGTAATCGCTTTGCTTTATGGTGCAGTTCAAAACAGTGGTTTCTGGTTCTCGAGCCCTTCTGAAAATCAAAGGGCAGGGTCTGGTGAGAGATGTCCTCCAGTTGAAAGAGGTTGTTCAGCTCTGCGTCCAGCGTAAACGAACGTAGACTGGTGGTAAAGACCAGCGTGCCTTTAGGGGTAAGTCTGGACATGGCCAACTCCAGTATCTCCCTGTGGTCGCGTTGTACATCAAAGTCTGGCTGGTTTTTTCGCCCTTTGAGCAGGGACGGGGGAGCCACGAGGATAAGGTCATACAATCGTTTTGTTACCTTCATCCTTAGAAATTTCAGGGGATCTGCCTTTATCAGCCGGTGCAGAGGCCCACCAAAGCCATTTACGGCAAGGTTGGCGTTGGCGATACTGAGGTGGGCTTCGGAACTGTCGACCGAAGTGGTGGACAGTGCTCCACCCAGGGCGGCGTGCGCGGTGGCTGCTCCGGTATGGGCAAACAGGTACAGAAAATGGCCTTGTGCCGCCCGCTTTTTGATACGTTCTCTTACTGTGCGCCGCTCCAGGTGCAGGCCGGTACCCTGATGATCGCTCAGGTTGACCAGAAGCCGGCAGTCTTTTTCTTTGACCTCGCGGAGTTTTCCCTGTGCTTTTCGATGATGCTGCCGGGTATTTCGGTGCTTGATGAAGATCTGCTGCTTGCGTACCTGAAACAGGTCGCGTAGTACAGTCAACGCCTCACGAAACCGTTCTTCAGCGAGACGCTGGTCTACAGATTTTGCAGCGGCGTACTCAAGCACGTGGATCCAGGGGCCATAGCAGTCGATGGCCAGGTTAAATTCGGGGATGTCGCTGTCGTAAACACGGAAACATTCAACCCCTTCCCGCTCAGCCAGAGGAAAGAGCCGCGCACAATTTTTTTCAAGCCGCCTAGCCAGTGGGTGTTCGATGCCAGAGCGCAGGACCTTACGCTGAGCAGCAGCGTCTGGTTTCTGGTGCGCGTTTCCCGCCAGAAACTGGCATTTGAGGGGACCGTTGTAGAGCGTATGCCGTTTTTGCCACTGTATTTTCGGCAGCTGCATAAACTCTGGATTGGCTGTGAACAGTGCGAGCTTCCAGGCGGAAAAATCGTTGCTGAACTTCCTGCCAAGATACTGATACAGGTATTTGACAGCCTGTCGCTGGGAAAGTCGTTCACCATACGGGGGGTTGGTGAGCAGGACACCAGGTTTTTCCGGACATTGGGTGGTAGCGAGCTGTCCCTGCTCCACGGTGATGACGTCGGCAAAGCCGGCGGCCTGGATGTTGCGGCGGGCGATACCGATCACTTCGGGATCGGCGTCGTAGCCTCGTATCTCCGGGAAGTCCCGTTGCAGCCCCTCGGCCTCTCGCTGTCTGGCCTCGTCCAGCAACCTTTCCCAGAGCCTGGAGTCGTGCCGGTTCCATGCAAGGAACCCGAAGTGATCGCGGTTGAGGCCAGGGGCTGAATCGGCGAACATCATTGCCGCTTCAATGAGCAGAGTGCCTGATCCACACATGGGGTCCAGCAGGGTGGCGCCTTCTCCAGCAATGTCCAGCCAGCCGGAGAGGTGGACCAGTGCTGCGGCCAATGATTCCTTGAGGGGGGCTATGCCGGTTCCCTCTCTGTAACCACGTCGGTGCAGGCTCTCCCCGGAAAGATCTAAGGCAAGTGTGGCAGTGGTTCCTTGAATATGCAGGTTAAGACGGATATCCGGACGATGCAGATCAACGCTAGGCCGTCTACCGGTGCGTTTGCGAAAGGCATCGGCAATGGCATCCTTGAGACGTAGCGCCGCGAATCGACTGTGGGTGATTGGGCTCTTGCCCGAAAGGGTACAGAAGATTGCCAGAGACCGGTGCACATCGAACACTGCTTCCCAGTCCATATCGAGGCCAAAGGCGTAAATGGCGTCTGGATCCGGAGCCTGAAAACGGGCAAGATCAAGGAGAACCCGGGAGGCAAACCGGGAGAAGAGACAGGCGCGGTAGGCACTCTCCAGAGAGCCCTGCCAGGTGACGGCGCCAAGGGTAGTGTCGAGAATTGTCCCCTTGTAACCTGTAACCTCTTCGGCTACCAGGTGTTCAAGGCCGGCGCTGCAGGTGGCAACAAAGGAGAGGGGCAGTCGTTTTTTTCGACGAAGCGGTGTGGTGGGCATGACGTGAAAACCTGCAGCAGGATGCTGGTGTCGGCCAGGAAGAGCGGCGTGAGAGAATTTTTTGTCCCTGTCTCTGCACTGTGTTCTTGCCAAATTTCAAGGGGCTGCACGCATCAGGTGACACTGGGAAACCGACAAGCCGGAAGCGATGTCGCCAGTAATGCACATCCGGAGATCTGTACGCAGGGATTTCCCTTACAGGTCTCCGGAACAGGTACGTAACCGTCCTTTTCAGGAGGACGCCGGGTTGCAATCCTGCAACCCGGATGTCTTCTCGGGCTGTTACTTCGAATAGAGCTCGACGATCAGCTGGACGTTGATGGGAGCGGTAACATCCTCGGCTAAGGGCAGACGGCTGACAGAGAAACGGTGCTGGTCTCCCTCGACAGTGAGCCAGCCGGGATGTTGAAATGCCTGGGTTGCCACCAGATTGTCGGTTACCAGCTGTTTTGACTTGGCTTTTTCTTTAACCGTGATGACATCGCCAGCCTTGATCCGGTAGGAGGGAATATCGGCCCGATGGCCGTTAACCAGCAGATGACCGTGGTTGACCATCTGCCTTGCCTGCATGCGGGTGGCAGCAAAACCGGCACGGTAGACGGCATTGTCAAGGCGTCTCTCAAGCAGTATCAGCAGGTTATCACCGGTAACGCCTTTTTGCTTTGCTGCCAGATCAAAGGTTCGACGGAACTGTTTCTCCAGAAGTCCGTACGAGTGGCGAAGTTTCTGTTTTTCCTGCAGCTGCAACGCATAATCAGAGAGTTTTTTGCGTTGTTGCTTGTCGCCATGCTGTCCCGGCGGGGTACTCCGCCGCAGCAACAGACGGTCATACTTGGGCGATTCGAACAGGTTCATGCCAAAACGACGAACCAGCTTGCCTTTCGCCCCGGTATAGCGAGCCATAACTTGTGCCTCCTGATGAGAGTGGGTATCAATCTTTTATGCTGTTTAAACTCCTGGCGACCCGCAAACATTGAGGGTTGCCCTGTCGTTCTATTGTTTCTTGCTCTTTTGCCTGATTGTTGCCGCCACAAAAGTTGAACAATGGCAAAAAACGAAGTCACTGGTTCGGTAGAGTGATGGAACGCTCTTCCCAAGAATATTCCAGGAAAAATCTGAAGCCATCAAGACGGTACGAAACTCCCATCGTCTTGATTTTTTATATATTTTTTCTTCTCTTCTTGCTAATTGTTCCAGTCGCAACCACAATGTAAACCAGTATGACGAAACAATACATAATACTGTATCCATGGGTATAAATCAAGTCTTCTTCTGCGCTTTGATAACGAAGATTTTTTACAGAGGACGCCTTTGACGAGGGTAGGTAAGGGAGGACGATCTGTAAGAAGACTATTGATGTGGACACCGTCGCAGAACAGGCTCAAGAGCCATTGTCATCCCGGTGAAGCTCTCCTGCCAGGCCTTAAGACCTGGTAGGAGATTGCATGTTCTGTCGAGTATTCGTTGTCGTTAATGGTCGTACTGTTTGGCATAGACAGCATCGTTGTACATGGCTTCGCCGTAAAGTTTTGTGCCATAGGTACGGATAATATCCTGGCCTTCAGTGGAGCCGACAAAATCAACAAAGGCGCAGGCTTGGGGCTGACTCGGTGTTGCAGCCTCAGGTTGACAGAGTCCGTGATAGGTGTTGATCAGGAGCGGGTCACCTTTAAAAAGGACCGTCAGTTTATCGAGATCCTTCTTTGCCGCTACCCAGGTGGAGGAGTCGGTCATGAAATACCCGTCCATTTCGTTGGCCTGACGAAGCGTTGCCAGCATAAAATCCTTGGTTACCTTGTACCAGTCGCCTTCGGGGCTGATGCCAGCCTTTTTCCAGATGAACAACTCCTTTTTGTTGGTCCCGGAATTGTCTCCTCTGGAGAGAAACGGCGCCTTTACGGCAGCGATGCGTTTATAGGCCTCTGCCGCTGTTTTTGCTGAGGCAATTTTTGCTGGATCATCTTTGGGGCCAACAATATAAAACTCATTGGAGCCAATCAACGTCCGCTTGATTGCCCAGCCATCCTCTACTGCTTTTTTTTCTGCGGCTGGTGCATGCACAAGAATGACGTCCACCTCTTTGTTTTGCAAAAGTTTAAGAGACTTGCCCGAGCCTGCCTTAACCCAGCACATGCCAGTTTGATGTTTGGCGTTGAAGGCCTCAGCCAGTTTTTCCAGTAATCCCAGTTCGCCGGGGCTTCCCGTGGCCAAGCGAATGGTCGTCCCAGGAGAGCCCCAGGTGGCTTTGCACTCTGCGGCAAAGACGGTGTGTCCGCTGCCAAGCAGAGAAATGATGATTCCAGACAACAGCAGCTTGCTAAAGGTGTTTTTCATGTCAATACCTCATGGGTTGAAGGGAACCGGAGGGTACTCCGGTATGATCTTAAGATTACAGCACCAATTTTTTTGATGACGCTGTAACCCCCCTGCATGGGCCTGTTGCGCTGTAAAGAGATCGAGTTTGACACCTTTTTATACAAGTTACACTGTGCGGGCTTTGACCATGTAATAGAGGACCGGCACAGCCATCCGGCTTATCAGCAGACTGGCTATTTCTCCGAACATCAGGCTGATGGCCAGTCCCTGGAAGATGGGATCGGCCAGGATGACCGACGCCCCGACAACAACAGCAAGTGCTGTGAGGAGCATGGGACGAAAACGGATGGCACCCGCCTCGACGACCGCTTCTTTAAGTGGTAGCCCATGGCCTCTTCGTAATTCGATAAAGTCCACCAGGATAATTGAGTTACGGACAACTATACCCGCTCCTGCCATAAAGCCGATCATTGAGGTGGCGGTGAAAAAGGCGTTCAGCCCCCAGTGCGCGGGCAGAATGCCCACCAGTGAAAAGGGAATGGCAGCCATGACCACCAATGGGGTAAGGTAATTCTTGAACCAGCCCACCATCAACATGTAAATGAGGATCATTACCACACAGAAGGCCAGGCCAAGATCCCGGAACACTTCCAAGGTGATATGCCACTCACCGTCCCATTTCATGGACGGTTCAGATTCAGAGAAAGGCTGGAAGAGGTTGTAGATCATGAGATGATCACCCTGACCACCGAAGTCTGCCGGCGCAAGTTCCTTCAGCTGCCGGTTCATTTCCAGAATGGGGTAAACCGGGCTCTCTGCGCTTCCAGCCACGTCACCGGTAACATAAATGACCGGTTTCAAATTTTTACGGTAGAGGGGTTGGTCTACCGGCTGTTCAGAGAGATGTACCAGTTCTCTAAGCGGTACCAGCGGGGCATCGTGCTGAGGGGCCCGCAGGGTGATATTGAGGATGCCGGCGATGTCAGCGCGGCTGGCTGCGGGCAGCCTGATGACCATATTGATGGCCTCTTTGTCATCGGGCTGATGCAACAGATCAATACTCATGCCCTTGAGTCCCATCTGCACCACCCGGGCCACGGTCTCTTCGGAGATACCGTTTAGGGCTGCTTTTTCCTTGTCCACGGTGAGTACCAGTTTGGTACGTTCGCTTTCCTGGTACCAGTCGATGTCGACGACCCCGGCAGTTGCGGCAAAGATCTCTTTCACTGCCTGTGCCAGGGAGACACGGTCTTCCTCGGTGGGACCATAGATCTCTGCCACCAGTGTTTGCAATACCGGCGGACCGGGCGGGACTTCTGCCACCGCAACGGTTGCCCCATACTGTTGCGCTATTTCGGCGACAGCCGGACGTACCCGTTGGGCGATCTCATGACTTTGATGGCTGCGGTGATGTTTATCCTGGAGGTTGACCTGGATGTCAGCGACAGTCGGTCCGGAACGCATGAAATAATGGCGGACAAGACCATTGAAATTGTAGGGCGAGGCTGTACCGGCATAGATCTGGTAGTTGAGCACCTCTGGCTCGTCGGCAATTACCTCTGCCATTTCTGTGGCCACACGGGTAGTGTGTTCCAGTGTTGAACCTTCGGGCATATTCAGGATCAACTGAAATTCAGATTTGTTGTCAAATGGCAACATTTTCACCTTGACCATTCCCAGGTAGACCATCGCACAGGAACCCGCCAGGAGTGCGCCAATAACGAGAAAAAACAGGATTCGCAGTGAGGTATGGGCGAGCAGTGGATCCATAATTCGGTGATAGAGCCGGGTGAAGACATCATCGGGTGCGGATTCCTCATGGGTACCAGGCCTGGCGACCTTTTTTCGCCGGAGGATACGGATAGCTGCCCAAGGCGTCACAGTAAAGGCGATGATCAGAGAAAAGAGCATGGCTGCCGAGGCGCCGATGGGAATAGGCCGCATGTAGGGACCCATCAGGCCACCGACAAAGGCCATGGGGAGAATGGCGGCAATTACCGCCCAGGTCGCAAGGATAGTGGGATTACCCACCTCGCTCACCGCTTCGACCGCGATGGCTTGCAGGCTTTTTTGCTGAGCGGATGGCAGCCGCAGGTGCCGGACAATATTCTCGACAACAACAATGGCGTCATCCACCAGGATACCGATGGAAAAAATAAGAGCAAATAGGGTAATACGGTTGAGGGTGTAGCCGTAGAGGTAGAAGAGCAGCAGCGTCAGCGACAGGGTTGACGGAATGGCGAGAAGAACGATAAGAGACTCTCTCCATCCAAGAAAAAACAGGATCAACAGCGAGACACCAAACACGGCAATCCCCATATGCAGGAGGAGTTCGTTGGATTTTTCTGCGGCGGTAGCCCCGTAGTTACGGGTGATGCTTACCTCTATCTCCTCAGGAATGAGCGTTCCTTTGAGTTCGTCTATCTTTTTGAGCACTGTCTTGACCACCCGCACGGCGTTGGCACCCGGACGTTTGGCCACTGACAAGGTAACAGCCGCTTCCAGTTGCTGATGCCCCTGGCCGAAGAGGACATAGTTTTTTGGCTCTTCAGGGCCGTCAATGATCTCCGCCACCTCATCAAGATAGACCGGTTTACCGCCATATACACCGACAACGATGCGACCAACCTCTCGGCTGGACTGGAGAAATGTCCCGGTTTGCAGATTTATCTCGCGGTTGTTCGCCACGAGCGTGCCAGAACAGGATTGGCGGTTTGCCTGTTGCAGATGGCTGACCAGTTCATCCAGACTCAGGTTTCTAGCCGCCAGCCTGAGCGGGTCAAATTCAATGCGTACCTGCCGTCTGGTACCGCCGATAAGCGTGGTTTCCGCCACCTCGTGGATGGCTTTGACGGCGTCATCGACCTCGGCTGCCACCCGCCTGAGCATGAAATGGTCGTACTTCGTGGAATGGAAGGTCAGGGCGAGAATGGGGACGTCATCAATGATGTGCGGTTTGATGATCGGTCGGCTCACTCCATGGGGGATACGGTCGAAGTTGGTCTGCAGTTTCTGGTTGAGGCGGACGATGGAGTTCTCGAAGTCTTCGCCCACATAGAACCGGACCACCAGCATACTCTGGCCAGGCATGGAGGTGGAGTAGATATACTCGACTCCAGGAATCTCGTAGAGCAGTTTCTCCATGGGAATGGAGGTCTGCTGTTCCACCTCTTTGGCGGTGGCACCAGGCATAGAGACCAGCACATCAATCATGGGCACCTTGATCTGGGGTTCTTCTTCTCTGGGGAGCATGATGAGCGCAAGGAGGCCCAGGAGCAGGGAGGCGAGGATGCCGATGACCGTCAGTCGTGAGTCAACAAAAGCGCTTGCCAGCCGGCCGGCGAACCCAGTTTGCGGTTGCTGTCCAGTACTCATGGCTGCACGTCCAGGGGCTGACCGTTAACCAGCTGGCGGTTACCAGAGACGATCACCCGGTCACCTGCCTCGAGGCCGCTGAGGATCTCCGTGCGTTGGTCATCGCTGGTGCCGGTACGAACCAACCGCAGATGTGCCTGATGGTCACGCTCGACAAAAACCCGGTTGAGTTGACCGCGTTTGCGTATCGCCGCGTTGGGAACAAAGAGGCTGTCCCGGGGAAGGCCCGGCAATATCATCCTGGCAAACTGTCCGGGCCGCAGGCCAGGGGTGAAGTCAAGGTCGAGTTTCACTGGTGCGGTGCGCGAGGCCGGGTCGGCAGCCGGGGCAATCTCCGCCACCTTGCCGGTGAGATTGAGATTGGCGGCAGGTACACGCACCTGCAGGTGATCCCCTAGATGCACCAGGGGGATCATGGCTTCGGGAACAGCGCTGACAGCCTGCAGATCGTGGTCATTTTTCAGGGTAAGTAAGGGCATACCCGGGGTTGCCAGATCTCCTGGTTGGGCCTGTTTATTGGTGACGACCCCCGCGAATGGCGCGGTGATAGTCGTGTACCCCAGCATTGTTCGGGCCTCCTGAAAGGCTGCTTGGGCGACGGCGTGACGATCCTCCATGGACTTGACCGTTTCAGTGGTGGAGGCTTTTTTCTTGAGCAGTTTTTTTTCCCTGGCCAGGTCACGCTCAGCCTTGGTCAGCTGGGCCTGAGCCTGGGAAAGCTGTGCCTGGATCTCTTTGGCGCTGATCCGCACCAGGAGGTCACCTTTGGCCACCCGGCTTCCCAGAACCACGGGCAGTTCAGTGATGACACCGGTGACTTTGGCAGCAATGGTAGCCCGCTGTCGGGCTTGAATGGTCCCGGTGGTTTCCACCAGTGAAGGGGCGGCCTCCTTGCGGATCTCGACAACACGGACCTTGACGGCTGGCAGCCGGGACACCGGGGCCGGTGCCTCAGCGTTGAGATTTTCCAAAAAGAGGAAAAGCGTGAACAGCAGGATTAGGGTCAAGGTCTTCATGGTCTTCTCGATAAATGGTTGCAGGAAAAGCGTTGTTGATCCTTAGTCGAACTGGGGAAGGCCACTGCAACGTCTCAGATCGGCAACGGCAATTTTTTGTGCAGCCTTTGCAACGGCGTGACGAACCTCGGCGTCGTTGAGACGGTTTTCCGCATCAATCAGATCAGAGGAGAGAATGACCCCCTCCCTGAAGCGGGCCCTGGAAAGAGCGACCGATTCCCGGGCCAATGTAAGCATCTTGTCCGTCACCTGTATCCGCTCTTCGGCAAGGGCCAGTGCCAGTACAGCGGTCTCTTTTTCCAGGGTAAAGGCCAGGCGTATTTTACGGCGTTGTTCATGAAGCCTTTGCACGTCGGTATGGGCACGCTGCACGGCAGCACTGGTTCGCTTGCCATCAAAAAGCGTATAGTCGAGGCGGAGACCACCTAGCCATGAATCACTCGAACCGTCAAGCTCCAGCCCCCTCTCCAGCTGGTAACTGAGGAAGGTGTCAACTGTCGGGTAAAATCCTGCCCGAGCCTGGGTAAGAGAGGCCTGGGCGGCCTCAATGCGTGCGTCCATGGCGCGAAGTTCGGCCCGGTTGCTCTCCTCGGGGGCCTGGGGTGTCTGCTGGACAACACTGCCGGCAGTGTCAAGAACAACTGCTCTTTCCTCCAACCCGAGGAGATTGAGAAAGCCGAGGCGGGCCAGTTCAAGGCCATGCTCCGCCTGGATCAGGTTTTCCCTGGCCCTTGCCTGTTGTACCTCGAGATTAAGGAGATCTGTTTTGAGCAGGTCACCCTCTTCGTAACGGGCCTGGGCAACAACGAGCGAGGCTTCAATAGCCTTGAGGGTTGAAATGTTGGCGCCAACCGTCTCTTCGGCTTGAATAATAGTGTAAAACGCCCGTACTACCTCGTACCCCAGGGTACTGTGCAGTGCATCGAGATCAAAATCAGCGGCCTTTTCCAGGGCACTGGCAGCCTCGATTGCCGCCTGGGTTTGTCCACCACTATAGAGCCGATAGCGGGCAGTGGTCTTGAACTGGAGGTTATCAGATACCCCTGGATCATTGAAGTCGATACGCTGGTCAAAGACCCCTTGGTTAAGGATGTTGCCAAAGGAGTACATGGGGGTATCGGTCCTGGTGTACTCGACGCTGACGCCAATTTTGGGGTAGAGGGCAGCGGTGGCGCTCTGCAAATCGGCACGAGCCCCCAGGATGCGCTGCTGTGAGGACCTGGCATCCGGGCTGTTGTTCAGAGCGAAACGGACAGCATCCTGTGATGTCCAGCTGGTCGGGAGTGGTGAATCGCCTGCAGTGCAAAGGGTCGCCTTCAGGCAAAAGAGAAGGGTGGCAAAAAGGAGTAACCTCATGTTGAGCGACATGGCGGCTTCTGGAGAATTGAAGGTTAGACGATTACAGGAAAACTAAACTATAGGACAAATCAGCCAAATTGTCTATAGGTGAGAGGCGAGGTGAACCGGACGGAGATACTTGACGGAGAATTCAGATTTTTTGAGGTGCTGGGATTGCGGTGAAGAGCCTGGCCGGAGTAAGACGGACTGAGGTCGAGCGTGAGGATGAATAAAGAGCGGTGTACCAGGCTATTTTGCAAAGGATTAAAGAAAAAAAGAAGAACTCTTTTAAACAATTACAGTTTTTTCAGTTGATAGAATTTCTGTTCGTCGATGAGGGTGATCTTTCTTGAAACAACACTCCCGGCGCGTATACACGCCGGGAGTGTTTACGGTACTTATCTCTGCGGGTTATTTATTTTTTGCGTCGCCGCATGGCGGTCAGGCCGGCAATTCCGCTGCCAAAGAGCAGAAGTGTTGCAGGCTCGGGTACCGGTGCAACTCCAGCAACAAAAGAGACGTCCTCCATCCAGTAATGCGTTTGCGGATATCCCCCCGCATAGGCACTCCCTGCTACCGTGAGTTCATAGGTCCCCGCCGCAAGATAGTCCCATGCATAGGAGCTCACCAGATTGCTTTGGGGATAGTATGGGTCTTCATTCTCCCATGGTGTAACGGAGGAGGGGGAATTGCCACTTGTAAATCCTACGCTTGTTATATCTACCCAGTCTTCAGGAGAACCACAGCAAGACGATCTGTTGTTTCGCTCCGACAGGGTAAAGGAAAGTGCTCCGCCCTCTGCCAGAGTAAAAACAAAATTATCTGTAAAATCAGCCTGATAAGCCCCGTCCTGACTTACGAGTTCAGGTGCATAAAAAGGGCGGTAATAATCGGGATCGTTGAGATCGACAGTTATTGTCTGGGAGGCTGCAGTTCCGCCAAGGCAGACAAGAGCGATCAGGGTTAATATGGACATTCGTACAGCTTTCATCACTTACTCCTTAAGAAATGGTTTAAACAAGAGTAAAAATATTTTTTACTCGGAATTTTTCCATAATACAGAAAGTAAAAAGAATCTTCAACCGCAAAATATCTGGGACGAAATGTCGCAAGAAAGAGACGGCCCCGTGGCAAGGGTATCGCAAAGAAAAGACGTTTCCCCATTTGGTGCGACGTGGGCAGCCGTTGTGTCTCTGGTGTGTTGATATGTGCCGCGTTCTCCGCACGAAGATGATCGGGCCTCTCCAGCGATGAACAAGGCCCCTTTTCAGGGGTGGGATTTTTCGTTTTTTTGCTGCACTGAGGCGAGCTGGTCGCTCTTTTTCTTGAGTTGCTCCATATCATCCATGTACTGGTTGGACCGATCAAGATAAAAGGCGAGTGCCTTGGAAAACTGATTGCCGATCAGACCATCCACAACCGCCTGACTGATCTCCCGGTGTCGCGTCAGAATCAGCTGGGATCGGTGGAAGATGAGCCACTCCTCTTCGGACATGTCCTGGACGAGAAGGGCCAGTGCCTTTTGGGCTCTTGGTTGGTACATCCAGAAGTACATAAGATCAAGGGCATTGACGATGACGAGCTGCTCAATATTCTTGGCTTCCTGGCTCAACGTTTTCATCATCATCTTGGGCGATTGAAGAAGGGCGAGAACATCTTCTTCCGGAAAGAGCAGGTCCAGTCTTGAAAAAACAGAAAAGACCTGAGATAGTTTTGTGTGATACTCCTGTAATCGTGCCGTGATATTTGTCTGCCGGTCAGCCAGCCCCTCAATGACCGCGGCAACGCAGTCTGAGGCAAATTTGGAGATGATGGCTGCCCATTTCTGTAGGGTACCTGTCACATCTGGTATACCTAGCCCCCCAAGAAAAACGCCGATCACCGTATTCAGCAGGATTGCTACCGGGATAGCCAGGATGGAGCGGAAAAAGTTACCGATGCTTGCTCCCCTGGGTAAACCTCTTATAACGTTGTGGCTGGAAATGTAGATGCCGTTCGCCAGCCCCATGATGGTGTACAGGAGCATCGGATTGGTGGCTGTCGTCACCCCCATGGCCCGGTCAAGGAGCAGGGTCTTGACCAGGTAATCAAGCAGGGGCACGGAAAATCCTGTGTACAACAGAGAATCAGCAATCCTGCTCCAGCTGACCAGGGAATTCCAGGGTAAAAATGGTGAGCGGCGCAGGCCTCCGCCTCCCAGCACAGACTGGATGATATTGCGTGAGCCGGTAATACCAAACCAGATAACCGCACCAAAGTAGGCGAGCAGCCACCAGTCCTTGGTTAAAAAAAAGGTGAGAAACGCAGGAAAAAAACCGAGCAGCACCTTGACGGTATTTTTTACATTGGTTGTAAGATACTTCCATGGTTCACTGATGGATTCCTGGTTCTGCCTGCTTTTTATGGCAATGCCGTTGTCAAACTGTTTGGCGAGTCCCCCCAGTGTTCCGATGTTACCCGGTATTCCTGCATGCAGGATAACACTATCAAGGGTCCAGTTCGTCCATCGTTTTCTTTTGAGTGCCCGGGTGCGGGTGAAACCACGTGCGGTGATTGCCGGCGTAAGCCTTACCCGGGTGTGACTGTTTTTGGTAATCTGCGCGCTCACCGGGATAAGGGTTTTGCCCTCGTGGTTTTTTTTCTCGTGAAAGGCCTTGCGGGCCCTTGCCGGTAAGGTGTCGAGTACCACAAACCCCATGCCGTAACGATGTTCAGCCTGGCCTGTTGAGCCTGATCCGATTCGCGACTTGAGGGTCCTTTTTCGATAACTGTTGTGGAGTGTCTCCAGGTCTGAGAGAATGTCAATCAACTGGAGCTTACGCTCCTGCATACGGCTAATTTCATCAGCCAGGGCAGCAGTTTCTTCCTTCTCTGCAGGGAGTTTCTCCAGGCGGCTTTTTACCCGCAGGACGTCTTCATCCAGGTCGAGGATGATCTCCCTGATGGCGTTTTTAAGACTGATGACGTTGTCGTCATTGAGGGCCTTTTGCAGATTGCTGACAAGCCGGTAATGTGATTCCGGACTTTTCAGTTGTACCGCTTCGCCCGGTATGGCGGCTACTCCGACCGTTACCCCGGCACTCATACCATGGCTGGCATCTTTTAAGTTGTAGGCTTCGATATGGGTGAACATCCCCCTGCCCGCATAGAGAATTTCCAGGGTGTCCTGGGCGGAAAGGTTGCCAAGATTGAGGGTGAAATGAGAGCTGGGGTGCAGGGTGAGCAGCTGGGTCAGCAACTCATGCACGCCGTTGTTGAGGAGAACAGGGATATCTGCGCCTTCTTGCGGGACTGTTGGATCGTGCACCCCGGGATTGCGGAACGGCAGAAGATAATCGGCAATAATCGACTCTACCGTCATGCCTCTCATCTTCTCTTCGTTGACCTTATCGGGGTGTTCATCTTCCTGCTTGGAGAGATGGGCAATATGATCCGCTATGGCATTGTAGATAAATCTAGCCAAATGCAGGATAGAGGGCTGCCCTTTTCCCACGAGAACAAGGAAGTCCTTGCGCGCAAGCGGGGCGAGGCTGATGCCCAGCTCCTGATTGAGGGTCTGGCGATGGGTCTGGTTAAACGCATCGAAAACGTCAAAAACATACTGCTGCTGGTACCGGGAGACCTCACGCCCTCTTTTCATAAACCGCATAACGGCTTTTTTATCAAGGAACTGAAGAAACGTGCTGTTGTCGGGAAAACCGTTAGGCTCCCAGGTAAACCGGATGTATTTATCGCGGAACCGGGTAGAGATCTCTATACCCACCTGTACGTTGATATCCAGTATTTTTCCCGCTTCCAGGAGTTCTTCGATGACATCTGGCCGGACATAGTTGTAGTAGACGACGGTCAGACTGCGGATCCCCTTGATCCAGGCATCCATGATCAGATGGGTGGGTGATTTTCTCCCCTTGGTATTGGCATCATGAACATGATTGTCAAAAGCCAGTTGATTCCATTCTTCAGGCATCTCTACCAGATGGTACTTGGCGAGTTCCTTGCGTATTACCCTCGGGTTACCGGTTGAGACGACGCGGAAGTCATGGGCCAGTTTGAGCCTGCGTATTTCGTTGTCCCGGGTGCGCACCAACTCCTTCATGATTTGCAGCAGGACCCTGGCAGTATTTTTTCTGTAGTAGGTCGTTGACGAGAAAAGGACTTCGTCACGCAGTGAGCGCAAGGCCTTGAGGCGATCATGGGCGCCCCCCTTTTCAAAGGAACCGAGGAGACTTACCACGGCATAGGCGATGCGCAGTCCTCTCGGTGCTGCCATCTCCTTGATGCCATGCGGGTGCATATACTCCATTAGCAATGAGCGAAATGTCCGTGATCGGGCACCACGCTCCAGGACATCGTCGACAATCTCCAGGAGATGGTAATCGTTGTTATCGAAAAATATGCGTGGAGCGCTTCGTCGCATGGTGAAAAGTCATTGACCGGTGAAGAAGGCCGGCCAATGGGACCGGTTACTCTTACTCAGGATGTTTTTTAGGTATAAAAAAAACTCGTCGTTGGGTCATGAGGGAGTGTGGGGCAGTGATTCATCCGGTTCACCGCGTTTTGCCTGCTTGTAGAACTGCACAGCCGGCGGAATCAGCAGTACAAGGATAATGATCCAGAGTGCAATGGCCTGCGGTCTGTTGAAGAAGATCGCATAACTGCCATGTCCCATAATCAAGGCCTGGGCAAAACCGGTTTCGGCAATAGGTCCGAGGATAAGTCCGAGCGTCAGGGCGCCCATGTCAAATCTGAGTCGTCCGAGGATAACAGCGGTAATACCGCACAACAGACAGACAAAGACATCAAGAACGCTGTTGTTCATGGCATACGAGCCGAGAAGGGAGAAGATACAGACCACTGGGATAAGCAATTGGGTTGGAATAAGGGAGATCCGGGCAAAATACGGCGCCATCAGCAGGCCCAGGATCAGGAAGACCACGTTGGCAATGAAAAGCGACAGGATAAAGGCGTAGGTCATCACCCCGTATTTTGTGAACAGTTCTGGACCAGGAATAAGACCGTGGATAAGGAGTCCGCCCATCAGGGCTGCTGCCACGCTGTTTCCGGGGATTCCCAGCGTCAGGGTCGGGATCAATGAGCCACCGACACAGCCATTATTACCGGCTTCAGCTGCGGCTATCCCTTCAGGGTTGCCCTTGCCGAACAGGTGCTTGTTGTTGGAGCGCTGCCGGGCGAAGTTATAGCTGAGAAATGCGGCAATCGTCGCCCCTTCACCCGGGAGTACACCCACCAGAGTTCCGGTGCCGCAGCCAAGCCCTATATACTTTTTTAACCCCTTGGGAAATGGCTCCCGCTTAATTTTTTTGAGCGTGGAGGTGTCGGTGACAATCGATTTTACACTGGTAAGATCGAGCATCTGTGAGATGGAGAACATACCGATAAGGGCAGGCATGAACGCCACACCGTCATAAAGATCGGTGAACCCCATGGTATACCGGAGCTGCCCGGAAATGGGGTCCGTGCCGATTACTGCGAGGATCAGGCCGAGCAGGCCCGATATCAAGGCCTTCAGCAGTCTGGTGACATTTTCGGCCATGGACACGATGCCGACAAGCCCGAGGATGGCAAGCAGAAAATATTCTGGAGGCCCGAAGGTCAGGGCAAATCTTGCCAGGACAGGGGCTACCAGAAGCAGGACGAAAGCGGAAAATATCCCGCCGGAAAAACTTGAGATAACCGACACCTTGAGGGCCAGGCCACCATGGCCGTTCTGGCTCATGGGGTAACCCTCCATGGAGGTGGCCACCGCGGCGGGTGTTCCTGGTGTTCGCAGCAGGATTGCTGGGATGGAACCGCCGTACATGGCTCCGCAATAGACGCCACCCATGAGGATCAGACCAGTCAGCGGATCAAGAGCGAAGGTTACCGGGATAAGCAGTGCCACCGCCATGGTCGCGGTTAACCCCGGCATTCCGCCAACCAGTACACCGGAAACGGTGCCGATGATCACGGCAAGCAGGGAGGTTGGGTGAAGAACAGCCTGCAATGATTCGAACAGCATTGTTTTCTCCTCAGGGAACTTCCATTGTCGACAAACATCAGCCTCTCCTCCCAAAGAGCCGTCGATCGACTCTTTGGGGCGAAGAGGGTCTTAAACAACAGGTTAAAAGTGAAAAAGTGTGCTTTCCGGAAGTGGTACCCCGAGAAGCTTGGCAAAAACCAGAAAAACAAAAAGCAGAACCCCGCCAGACGTTAAGGCAATGGCCAGCGGTTTGCGGCTACCGAGAATGTACATGGTCAGCGGCAGAAACAGCGCTGAAGCCAGGTAAAATCCAAGCGGCTCGAGCAGCATTGCGTAAATGAACATCAGGAGCAGCAGGGCGGTAAATTTACCCGGCGCTGCCGTTACCCTCATGGTCTCCTGATCCTTGCCGGCCTGAGACTTTCTCATTTTCAGGAGCAGTTCTATCAGGGAGAAAATACCCAAAAAGGTGGCGAGAAAACGAATGTATAATGCTGTCGAGTTCTGGGTCACTTCCGGGAATTTTGAGGTGCTCATGTACAGGGCAGCGGCAATTCCCATGAAACAACCCAGAATCAGTATCTCTGCTAATCGTTTTGGCATGGTGTATTACCAGGGGGTGGAATCGTAGAATTTCTGGGTTTCTGCCTGAAGGTTGACCAGGTAATCGAGGTACTCGGGACCGGTCATCGGGTAGAGAATCATAACATCCTTGGCGCAGGCTTTAATGAACTCTTGATCGTTCATTACATCGGCAACGAGTTTGTCAAGGACGTCGGCGACCTCTTTGTCGATACCTGCCGGGGCAACAAAGCCCCTGGTTGCGGTCATGGAGACGTCGTACCCCTGTTCCTTGGCAGTGGGGACATCGGGAAGGATGTCAGAGCGATTGGCATCCATAACGGCAATAACCCGTGCGGTTCCTGCCTTATGCTGGGCATGCATCTGGGTCACGTTCATGAAAGAGGCGTCGATATGGCCGCCGAGTATCATTGCTTTCTGTTCGGTGGAACCTTTGGTTGGCATCAGGTTGAATGTTACACCTGTGAGATTTTCAAATTTTTTGGCGGCGATAAAGTCATCTGAACCGATGCCGTTGACAGCGACGGTGAGTTTCTTGGCCTTTGCTGCTGCAGCGAATTCATCAAGAGTCTTGATTGGACTGTTGGCAGGAACGGCGATAATCAAGGGATCCTGCATAACGTTGCCGATGACATGAAAGCTGTCAAGGGTGTAGCGGGCACGTTTAGCAACTATATGGGCAACGATCTGGGTGGTGAAGACCATTCCGATGGTGTGTCCGTCAGGCTTGGATCGGGCAATGTCTTCAAAGCCTTTCTGGCCGCCCGAGCCTGGAACATTTTTGATGACGAAATCAGCACCCTCAAGGTATTTCTTGGCTGTTTTCACAAAAAGACGGGCAGTGGTGTCAGTGGAGCCGCCAGCCTTGGAGGGGACAACGATGGTAATCGGTTTTGACGGATAGGAAGAGGCAGAGCCAAGCGTTGGGATCGCCAGGCAGACAAACAACAAAACGGCAAGGATTTTTCGCATGTTAAACTCCTTTGGTTGAATGAAGTAGAGCCTTGATCTGGTTAACAACGAACGTCATTCTACCCTACTGCCCAAATGTATGCCAGGTAAACGTGTGGGAGAGTATCGGGTTGAGCGCGCGCGGGATCGTTTGTCGAGGAGGTGCGGGCGATGGAAAAATAGAACAACACCCACTCGAATGCCCCATAACTTGGCCTCATACAAAGAAACCTCAGAGGAAAACAGGTCAAGATGTTTGGCTAGGCGCAAATTTTTTCTTGATACGCATCGATAGCAGCATGCGGCATATTGAAAAAAGAGAGGGGCAGGACGGGAGTGTACGTACTGAAACTCAAGATAACTGTGGAGGATTACGAATGGAAAAACTCTAGTTTTTTATAGCAACGTTTATGTAATAACCGTTGACGCTGGTTGAAAAAAAGGAATGGGCAAAGGTATATTTTTTGTCATAGTTGTACCTGGGCTGACAGGCAAGGCAGTACCTTGCAAGAAAAGACAGACGCATGGTGGTGCTCCTCCTCTCTATGTACTATGAAGGTAGCATGCTGTAAAACAAAGAAAAAGGACTGTCATTGGCCGTGTGGATTGTGCTACACTTGCGTGCGTGCAGATTCGACGGTATCGGATCAGTATGACGATTCAACAACTCATTGTGTTTACGGAGTTTATATGGGGCATCTACCAGGAATGAAGGAGTGGAAATGAGCGATCAGGAGTTCACCATATCCCAAAAAGAGGCCGCTCATTATCTCAATGTTTCCACTAAGACCATCAGTCGTTATCGGAAAAAAGGTTTGCCGTACAAGATGATGCTCAATCCTGTCACCGGCAAGCAGGAGGTGCGTTTTCGCAGGGCTGATCTGGGGCGCTGGAATGAGGGGCGCCAACTGCTGGTAGACCATGGGCAGGAAGGCCGCCCATCGGTTGTGCCAGTGGAGACGAAGTCGGTCCGTGAAACGGCCTCTCCTCGCGAATCAGGCGGTTATCTGGGGCAGCTCCTTGCTGTCTACCGTGAGCAGGTCGATCTCTTGCGAGAGCAGCTTGAGGATATGCGTCAGCAACTCGCTCGCCGAGATCGGCAGATTGATGACTTGATGCGGATGTTCGCTGGCCGTCAACTGGAGTATAAGCCTGGAAAAAGCGCTGAGGAGTTGTCAGCAACGACGGTCTTGAACATGGAGTCGCCACAGGAGTTGGATGCGAGATCTTCCCAAAAGCATTTCAGCCGGGAGAAGCTTTCCCGGTCAATTTTCAAGCTCAGGCAACGGGGAAAAAGCTACCAGGAAATTGTTGGCGCTCTAAACCATATCAAGGCTGCTCCCCCTTCAGGCAATGAGCAGTGGAGTATTGCTGAAGTGCAGGCGCTCTTACCGTCACTGGTGAGAGGGATCAATGAAAACATGTTCGGTCGGGAGGTGCGCTGAATTGGTCGTGGCTCTCCCGCTTCAATCCTGATTTGTGCCGGCAACAAAGAGGGTGAACAATTTTTCGAAGACCACCGGGATGGCAGCAGCCTGGGCGTTTCCTGAGCCGGCGTATGCCTTGGTCAGCTCAAAGGCGCGCTCAAAGGCTTCCCTATGGTCGGACTGGGCGTTTTTCTTGAGGACGTTGGCCAGTTGTATAGCGATGGCATCATTCATAAGCTGAAGCATAGAGGTGTTGAACTTTTTTCAGGAATATCGGAAAATACTGGACAGTATACTACCGCTGCGCTGCCATGAGCGCAATGGTTCCCGGTAAAAGATACAGGGGGCTGTCGTTTTCCAGCTGTATCTACACTGTCCTTCGCAGCAATCTGCCAGGGGCGCGTGGTGTGGTGATGAGTAAACCTGACAACTGCTTTGTGCAGAGCTGTATAAGTGATCTCCTTAATGGCTTGAGTCTTGGCTTGACACAGTTTTCAGGTCCCAGCCGTGTAGCTGTTATCTTTGCCATGGACCGCACTGATGAACTCCGCATCTGTGATCCGCAGCACCTGCTTGCCGGTCATGAACCTGCATTCCAATCCCTGTTTCTTGACAACGAAAAATGGCGGGAACGACCGGATATCCCCCGTCAACCCTGGCGTTTTGCGGAAATTTTTTCGATAGAGAACCTTGAGCTTGCCGGGTTGATCTCCCATGGCGGGTACTCTGGTTCCGTATTTTTTCAGCACTGGTTTACTGATCACCACCCAGATCTCTGTTCAACGCTGCCCACGGAACGATGGCTGGAGCATGCGGTCTGGCGGTTTTCCCATGACATGGCAAATGAACAGGAACTGTATACTGGTATCTCGGGAAGTTTTCTTAAAGAGTACGCAGAGCATGCCGTGCGCGACACCATCATTGATTTGATGAATATCCATTTGGGCTGGGATTCAACGGTGCGTATCTATCCTGTCCTGGCTGCGGTGCTTGCCATTTCCAAAACCCGCGAGGAGGGAATGTGGCCTGAGGGAGAACTCCTGTTCATTGATCCCTGCTTATTGCATCAAGTGAATTTTTTGGTGCGATTTAACCCGGAAGATCAGCCGCAGTTAAGAAACGCAAAACATGTGCGCAAGCTGCTGCTGGCGGTAGAAAACGCTCCCAGGCGACTGGTTAGCGACGGATATGCCGTTATCGGTATCAGTGACGCCAAGCTACCTTCCTTCTCTGTCTGTGCCGATTTTCAGGGACAGCGGGGCTTTCTCAAGGTTAACCGCCAGAAGATCTGCAGTTTTGCCGATGGTCGTTTCGGCTCCACGACCTATATGGCGAAATTGGTTCCGCTCGAGGAACGCCTGCTGGAAAGCGACCTGGACCAGAACATTTGCTATTTTCTCTTTAAGGTAACACTTGCACTGGTACACCATGCCCGGCGGCAAAAACACGGCTGTTCTATTATTCTCGATCTTAGTCCCAGGCCCGTTGAAATTGCCGGTCAACGGCTGACCCCCCCGCTGGATCTTCGCCATTCTCATATGTTGCGGATGGCAAAGTCGCTGACCAAGGTGGACGGTGCCCTGCATATCGCTGCTGATCAGTGCCTACACGGCTTTGCCTGTCTTATGGATGGCCAGCGCATTGATGGTGAGGATATGGCCCGAGGAGCAAGGTACAACTCTGCACTCCGCTTTACCGCTCAGCATCCCGGGGTTATCGTTATTGTTGTCAGTTCGGATCGACCTGTGTCGATTATTGAGAATGGGGTGGATATTCAGGGATACTGTCCTTTACCTTTTGGTACTTCCAGTATTTTTCCGATCAGTGACCTGAGGAAATGGGTGAATCGTTAGTACATTTTCCTCAAAAGAAAAGTAAGAAAGTCATAAATGACATAATAGATATTAGTTTTATATGCAAAAGAACCTGACGTAAACATACGAATAATTTTGGTAGGATAACTTTCTGAGCATAATGAAAAGAGTAAGTAAAAAAGCAATGATACAAGGTACCTTGTCACAATAAAGACGTATTGAACAGGTTTTTCTTGTTGATATACGCGTGTATTATCGAACTGATACCAGGACATGAAAAACTCGATGTTCATGCTCCATTTGCCAACAGCGCCAATGTTGGTGACTGTAGGTAATTGCGGTTGGGAAAAGCGATCTGACCGGTATGGAGAGAGAAAATTTGCGTAGGATAACGGTAGCCCTTTGCCTGACACAAGAACCTTGAATTATTGGCCCCAGTTGAGGTCGTTAGTGCTACGGCCCATAGACAAAAATGAAAAAGATACGCACACCAGTAAAAGACGTTTTCACCTGAGAGGCAACCTTCCCGATCTTAAAGAGAAAGAGAAAAAAGAGAACACCCCGTTCTCAGGAGGGGGAGAGGGGAGGGAGAACGGGGTATCCTTATGGACAGCAAAGAGAGAGGCAAGAGCACCTCAAAGAGGTAAGGTTACTCTTTCTTACACCACAATGTGGTATAAAGTCAACGTGATTTTTCTTTTTTTCTATGATTGTTAACGACGCTACGATGCGGTTAACTCGCTGCTGTTAGTCTTTCGCCCCTGAAGATCACTCCTTTTTGCTGGTCATGTTGCGCAACAGAGCAAGAAACGCTTCAGGATCAAGGCTGCCGCGGCCTACCAGCAGGCCGCTGATTCCATCCACCTGCAGAAGTTCTTCGCAGTTGTCCCGGTGCACCCCTCCGCCGTACAGCACAGACTGTCCCGGTGCAAAACGGCCGAATTCAGCGGCAACTTGGGCCACATTTTCGAGGCTCCCCGCCTTTTCCAGATGTTCGGCATCTTCAGGAGTATAGGCAAGAATAACCTTTTCTATTTCTTCGCTTTCCAATGCCGCCACCTGACCTCCGGCCTGTTCCCTAGTTGTGCAGAGAATCGGGGTGATACCGGCGGCGACGCACTCCCGTAACTGAGCCGCAACCTCCTGGGGTGACTCACGAAAATATTTTCGTCGCTCATTATGCCCAAGCAGGGCATAGTCTGCAGTATCGGCCAGCCAGGCGGCAGGGGTTGCCCCGGTATAGCTGCCTGTGGGAAAAGGTGAGACGCCCTGTGCTGCCAGACTGACCCCGCTTGCGCCGTCGAGTCGCCGCTGAACCCGCTCGATGACCAGTACAGGCACCGCCAGCACCACCCGATGTTCAGCTATCGGCTGATATCCTTTTAGAAACCTCTCTACCCACTCTTCAATCTGGCGAGGAGACAGATTCGCCTTCCAGTTTGCAACAATGAGGTATTCCATGACGTCCCCCTTTTTCAAAGCTCAATCACCTTATCCTTGGACAGCCCTTTTCCCTGAGCCTGGACACTCTCAACAAAACACCCCCGAATATGCTTTCCGGGTTGGCCATGAAAGACCTGATACGGCAGACTGAAATGTACAGTCCTGCCGCTATAGCCTACTCGCCCTTTGCCAAGCGTTTCAAGAAAGTGAAAAGCTCCGCCATCATAGGTAAACAGTACCGCACGAATGCTGCCGTTTCCTTTCTCCACCTCGTCGGGGTCGACATGCAGCACTACAGCAAAATCATACCCGACCCGTTCGCTATCAGCTGTAGCCGCACCACCTGTAGAGCGATCCATATCAACGTCAAGAAGAAATTTCACCAACTCGTCATGTCCTTCTTCGCCACCCTCCTGGGCGGCAACAAAATACTTGTTCAATGGCTCGGCCAGATGGACACTCACCTCCAGGTCTTCGTCAATGTGCAGCAGGGTCACCCCCTGAATATCAAGCAACCTGCGGGCACCATTGTCGACACTGTCACCCACTGGATCACGCCAGACCACACCGGTGCTTACCTCCAGCGCTTTCGACTTTATGGGCTTGAGCTGGGTGGCTGCACCTTTAGACAGGGAAGTGATCTCCGTATTGTTAAAGAGAATTTCAGGAAGCTGTGGCCCCACAGTAACAACGGCGCCGACCATGCCCAGAAATACCACCACCACGCCCACAGCCGACAGAACTCCCCAGGCCATGGACCCGGACCGGGTGGGCAGCGGTGAAGTTTCCTTGAGATCTCTGTACAGTCCGACCAAAAAAAACAGGAAAAATGGGGCAGCAAGGATTGCCAGCGGTTTCCCGACCCAGGGAATGGAGAAGAGCAACACCTTGATAAGCCAGAGCAGGAACAACTTAAATAAGACATTCCAGAAGCGGCCGCGAAGAGCCATGCGGCTGGCCTGCAGGGCCTGGATACCTCGGCAATTGTTATCGAGCAGAAAGAAAAACGCAAAAAAGAACCAGCAGGCAAAAAGAATACCTGGCAACACGGCAAGGACAATGCCTGTCATGACAATTCCGGTATATATCAGGCATACAAAACCAAAAGGCAGCAGGTTCTGCCAGCCGGCGATCAGGGCCTGGTTAAAAGTACAGTCGTCGTCAAGTGCGGCAATCAGCTGGGTGCAGACCATCCATATACCGAACAGTGTGCCGATGCTTCCCAGGATTACCATGCCAATGATAACCTCTCTGTCCAGCTGGTGTCCGACAAAATCACCCATAAAGGCGTTCACTCCACCAGACAGGGTAACGACCAGGCCGCCGATTGCCAACAGCACTATGGAAAAAAACAGTGAAGGAAGGAACAGCAGCCCGAGGAGCACCCAGACGCGGCGCCGGTATACCTGCCAGGCTTCTCGGCACAGCCCCTGAAAGCTTTTCAGCTTCACCATGATCACGTCCCTCCCCGAACGAGCACGTCGGGTTTATCTGAACTATGTTTCGGCAAGCAGTACCATGAGCCGATCACGGATCACCTGCTCATTGACGCCGCGCAGAACAACCAGTTTTTGCCGGCTTTGCTTCCCACTCTTGAGTGCCACAGCACCACGCTTCAACCCAAGCTGCCCGGCAAGGAAGCTGACAACCTCCTTGTTGGCCCGGCCTTCAACTGGTGGCGCCGTCAATCTGAGTTTAAGGCGATCACCATGGACGCCAACGACCTCATTTTTTCCAGCTCGAGGCTGCACGTAGAGGCGTAACTGCAGAGAGCCGTCACCACTGGTGTGTAAAAACGGCACCGCTACTGCAGACTACTGCCGATTTGCTGCAGGGTGGGAACCAGAAAACTCTGCAGGAAGATAACTCCTAAAATTAACACCATAGGGCTAAGATCCATGCCGCCCATAACAGGCACCACTCTGCGAATACGCGACAACGCCGGTTCAGTGGCCTGCACCAGAAAGCGGACAATAGGGTTGTAAGGGTCTGCATTAACCCAGGAGATCACGGCTCGACCGATCACAATCCAGATATATAGTGTGAAGATGATATCGGCCAGTCGGGCAATGGCGAGAAAAAAATTACCCAAAATAGACATGTTTCTTACCTGCTAATTTCACCTGTTTGTCTTTAGTAAACTCTCTGTGAGGATTAGGCCACCCTGCTTCCCACAGCGATATCTCCGGCAACAGTGGCCAACACTAATCGCTGGCTGCCGTCTTCCTGTTGCTCCTTGGCGGCAAGCACCATGCCCTCGGAGACAACTCCCATGAGTTTTGCCGGTTTGAGATTGGCAACGATGATCACCCGCCGCCCCACCATCTCTTCTGGGGTGTAATGTTCGGCAAGGCCTGCAACCACGGTGCGGGGCTCGGGATCGAGGAGGCTGAGCTTGAGCAGCCGGTCAGACTTGTTAATTTTTTCGGCGGCTACTACCTCTGCCACCCGCAACTCCATTTTAGCGAACTGATCAAAGGTGATAAGACCAGCTCCTGCAGGACGGTCTTTTTTCACCTGTTTGCGGGGTGTTGCCTGCACTTTTTTCGTGGCATCCTTCTGCGTTTGCTCTACTTCCAGCCGGGGAAAAAGTTGTGTGCGAGCCTCCACCGCAGTGCCTGGCTGCAAGCCTCCCCACTTGGCGTTTGCCAGAGTGAACCCGGCAAACGCTTTTCCCTGCCCCAAGGCCGTAGCCATTCGTTGACTTGCTCCTGGCATGATCGGCCGCAACACCAAAGCAATAATCCGCAGCGCCTCAGTCAAACAGTATAACACCGTATGCAACCGACCAGACTGGGCCGCATCCCTGGCCAGTTCCCACGGTGCATGAGTGACGATGTAGCGATTGAGTAACCCGATCACCTCCCAGACTGCCTGCAGGGCCCGGTGAAAGCCAAAATCATTCATGGCTTGCTTGTAGTCGGCCAGCATGGTCTGTATCGCTGCCTGAAGTTCTTCTTCCGCCGTACTCAGCGTCGTTGCCGCCGGCACCTTGCCGTTCGCGTACTTTGCCACCATGGACAGCGATCGCGAAAAAAGATTCCCCAGGTCATTGGCGAGGTCTGCATTGCGCCGAGCAATGATGGCCTCAGTGGAAAAGGAGGAGTCCAGCCCGAAACTCATCTCCCGGAGAACAAAGTACCTGACCGTATCGACACCATAGGTATCGACGAGCTCCCGGGGCCGCACCACATTACCGATGGACTTGGACATCTTGGTCTCATCCACATTCCAGTATCCATGCACATGCAGCCGCTGATAGGGTTGCAGTCCCATGGCCTGGATAATGGTGGGCCAATAAATAGCGTGAGGCTTGAGAATATCCTTGGCAATCACATGTTCAGCAACAGCCCAGTTTCGTTCAAAATTTTTTCCATTGGGATAACCGATGCCGGTAAGGTAGTTGATCAGCGCGTCAAACCAGACGTAGGTGACAAACTCCTTGTCGAACGGCAAGGGAATACCCCAGGTCAACCGGCTCACTGGACGGGAGATGCATAGATCCTCGAGTGGCTCACGTAAAAAACTGAGAACCTCGTTTCGGTATCGCTCCGGCGTGATAAATTCTGGGTTGGCCTTGATATGGGCAATGAGCCACTCCTGGTAGGCTGACATCCGGAAAAAATAATTTTTTTCAGCAATCTCCTGAGGTGCAGCCTGGTGATCGGGACAAAGCCCGTCTACCAGTTCTTTCTCGGTGAGAAACCGTTCACACCCTCTACAGTAATGGCCAGAGTACTCACTGAAATAGATATCTCCCTGATCATAAACCAGCTGGAGAATATCCTGTACCACCTTGACATGGTCAGGGTCTGTGGTACGGATAAAACGATCAGGTTCAATAGCAAGAATCGGCCAGGTTTCACGAAACGTCGAAGAGATTGCATCGGCATACTCCCGTGGGGACACGCCCTTGGCTTCAGCTGCCTGAACAATTTTTTCTCCATGCTCGTCCGTGCCTGTCTGAAATCTGACGGTATCCCCGCAAAGCCTGCGAAAACGGCTGTATGTGTCAGTGACAATCGTCGTATACGCATGCCCAAGATGGGGCACAGCGTTGACATAATAGATCGGTGTCGTTACGTAGGTATTCATGATTTTTTCGTTTTCTTCTTTCTCTGCCCCTTACCTCTCCCGCCCTGCTTTTTCGGAGCGTTTTTGACAATCGCTTCGGCAATCTGCCACTCCTGCTCGTTCAGTACTTGCTCTTCGCCACCTTCACTGATGACGATAACGCTTCTTTTCAGGGGAAGCTGCCGTATCACCTTGTACTGTCGTCCTTCTAGGCTGACATAGCGACCCGGCTTCGGCATCCCTTTTTTCATGGTGCGATAGTTGTCATACTCGTAGGTAAGGCAGCAGAGCAGACGATTGCAAACGCCCGAAATCTTTGCCGGATTTAGAGGTAGATCTTGAGCCTTGGCCATCTTTATGGAAACCGAGTCAAACGACTTGAGATGCGAAGAGCAACACAGCTCCCGGCCACAGGAGCCAACCCCCCCAAGCATCTGGGTCTCATGGCGGACGCCGATCTGCCGCATTTCCACCCTGGTTCTGAACTCCTGCACCAGACGCTTGACCAGCTCTCGAAAATCAACCCGGCTTTCAGCAGTAAAATAAAAAATAATTTTTGAGCCGTTAAAAAAACGCTCCACCCGCACGAGAGACATGGGCAGGTGCAGGTCGTTGACAAACTGCTGACAGATGGCCTGGGCTTCCATCTCCGATCCGGAGAGACGTTCATACTTTTCTTTCTCATCCCGGGAAGCGCGACGCAACAGGGAATACGAGCCCTGCCGAGCCATCACCGAAGGGGTAGCGCCAGCCGCCCGACAGACAATAAAGGCCGGCTCCGGGCCATGGTCAGTTCCAGCCATCACCAGCTCGTGCCTGCGGAGATCACAGAGGGAAGAGGTTGCGGTAAATTCCCGCCCCCTTTCACGAAACCGGATACGGTAAAAAAAACTGCCACGCTTCTCCGATGGCACCGATAGCGGTACATTCTCAGTCGGCAGCAGTTGATCTTTTGTCATTGTCACTCGTTGTTCAGGGGATACAGCCGAGGAGATCCAACATCAACACCTCGCAGACTAAGGCCCTGTTACAGTTGCGCGACAGGGCCTGTTCAGCAAAATCAACAGCTTGCAGCATAGCAGAAAGCCGAGATAAATTCCACAGTTCTCTGCCCCGTTGCACATCTTCGGCAAATGGTCCTGCAGGGGGAACCCCGCAGCTGGCCGCCATGGTCTTCCTGATAAAGACCTGCAACAGGCCAAGCATTGCCTCCAGCTCCTCTTTTAAGGCAGCCAGCTCAGCCGCCAGCTGCAGGGCTGTCTCCACCTTTTCTGGGGCTCGATGCTGAAAGCCTGTCAGCGCCTGCAGCAGTTCCGGAAAGAGTTTGGTAATTCCACTGACCTCCATGGCAACGGCTCGACCAGGACAACCTTCAGTGAGCATGGCAAGGGCGTGAGCCTCCATGGCCTCCAGCTCGGGACGTTGCTCCTGAATAATCGCAGCAGCAATCGATGTTGACAGAGGAAAAAAAGGAATGACCTGACAACGGGAAACAATGGTATCCAGCAAGGGTTCGCTCTCCGAGGCGAGCAGTACGAGCAGATTATCCGGCGGCGGCTCCTCCAGTATTTTGAGCAGGCTATTAGCCGCCTCCCGGCGCATGGTCTGCGCCTCCTCCAGCAAAATTACCCGATATCCTCCCTCGAAGGGCGCAAAGCCAAGCTGTTTTTTCAGTTCGCGGATCTGGCTGATTTTAATGGCTGTGCCGTCGGGCCGAATATATTGCAGATCCGGATGGTTATCTGAAAGATATTTGCGGCAGCCCGGGCAGGAGCCACAGGGTCGATCTGTATGGGCTGTGCATAAAAGGATATGGGCAAATGCCCGGGCTATAGAGGTCTTGCCCACCCCGTCAGGACCGATAAAGAGGTACGCATGGGCAAGCCGTTTTCCGGCAAGGGCACGGAGAAGCAAGGTCTTGGCCCGCTCTTGACCTCGTATCTCTGTAAACATTTAGAAAAGTGACTGTTGTCGGCGAAGCTGTTTATCCTGTCCTGATGAAGGACGAGGAGCACTCTCTGCCGGTTCAGTGTTAGGACTTTCCTCGGATGCTCTTCGCAGATAGAGAAAACGCTCGAGAGGGCGCTGATACTCCGTCCAGCCAGGGCCGGGGCTGGGAAGCTCGGCGGCAAGCCGTTCCAGGTAGTTCATCTTCGCGTCCATGTCGTCGAGATGATGAAAGATCATGGCCTCCGGTGTCATCGGCAGTACCGGTGAGCCAAACTCCAGCTTGCCATGGTGACTGAGAATAATATGGCAGAGGGCATCCAAACGCTCCGCAGAGAGAGCCTTGACCTCGCGGGCGGCTGTCCTCACCATCTCCGTACCCAGGACAATATGGCCGAGTAGTCGTCCCTGATCGGTGTATTCAAAAGGGGGCACAGCATAATCAAACTCGACTATCTTGGCGAGATCGTGAACCAGACAGGCCGCAAGCAACAGGTCTTGATCAAGGGCTGGGTACTGCTCTGTCACTCGCACTGCCAGTGAACACAGCGACAAAGAATGCTCGGCAAGCCCCCCGATATAGGCATGATGCATTCTTTTTGCGGCCGGTGCCCGTAAAAACGCCTGCAAAACTTTTCCCTGAAACAGGGTCTGTAACAACTGTTTCAGAGAAGCATCTGTTAACCGGGCGATGTGCTCGGTCAACTCTTGTTCCATTTCGTCGACAGGACGGGCACTGGCCGGCATAAACTGTTCCAGCTGTACCGCTTCAGCAGGCACCGGCTCCAAGCCGCTGACACCAAGCTGGAGCTGCTCCCGGTAACATTTCGCCTGTGCCTGCACCCGTACCACCCTCCCCACCTCTGCCAGAGCTTCGAGAGCGGCAGCATTCTCCCAGACCCTTGCCTCTACTTCACCGGAGGAATCCATCAGGGTCAGGGCCAGATAGGGTTTGCCGTTTCTGGTCTCCATCAGCCGTTTACGGGAGACCAAAAAAAGATCGTCCACCTGCTGACCTTCGGTGAGCTGGGATATATAATATTTTTTCATAAATATTTTTAAGGTGTTACTGCATTGTTGCAGACACCGTATCCCTTGTAGCGGAGCTGATTGTGGAACGTACGGCTTGTACGCTTAAAGAACAGGTTGCCTCTTTAAATCTCTTCGTGGGATGAAGCGGTTTTCTCCGTTTTTACCTGTTGCAGTGTGGACATGGCTGTGGCCACCATCTTGGAAATATCGGTGAGCTCACCAGGCAGGATCATGGTATTGTTCTCTTTGGCCAGCCGGCCAAACTGCTCCACATAGAGTTTGGCAACCTCGAGATTGGCGGCGTCATGGCCGCCGGGCATATTCAAGGCCTCGCTCACCTGTCTTAACCCTTCAGCCGTTGCCGAGGCCACCTTGAGAATCTCCTGTGCCCGTCCTTCAGCCTCGTTGATACGTCGAGCCTTCTCGCCTTCTGAAAGGGCGATGGCCTCGGCTCGATCACCCTCGGCCCGGTTGATGACAGCCTGACGTGCACCTTCTGACCTGGCGATCTCCGCCCGTTTGTCCCGTTCGGCCTTCATCTGTTTTTCCATGGACTCGAGCACCGACTGCGGCGGCTGTATATCCTTGATCTCATAACGCAGCACCTTGATGCCCCAGTTTTGCGCAGCCTCGTCCAAGGCATCCACCACCTGCTGATTCAGGGTTTCACGGGCCTCGAAAGTGGAATCAAGACTGATCTTGCCGATTGCCGACCGCAGACTTGTCTGGGCCAACTGCGTAGCAGCGAAATGATAATTTTCAATGCCATAGGCTGATTGTCGGCTATTCATGACCTGCAGGTAGAGGACGCCGTCCACTTCCATGGAGACGTTATCTGCGGTGATGCAGGTCTGGGCCGGAATATCAATGGGTTCTTCTTTAAGGCTTCGTTTGTAGGCCACCTTGTCAATGAAGGGGATCAGGATATGCAACCCGGCCTCCAGGGTCGTGCGGTACTTCCCCAGTCGCTCCACGACATACTCGCGGCGCTGTGGTACCACGACGGCGGTTTTGAACAAAATAAAAGCGACAAGAATGACCAGGGCGATAACACCATAGAGCATTTCCATTATTTCTCCTCCGTGTCCGTCTGGACAGGACAGACCCGAACAACCAGGTCTTTTTTTTCAAGAATACGTACGATTGTGCCTTCAGCGACAGGTTGATCACAGGAAGCTTCCCAAAAGCTTCCCCCGTATTTGATCTTGCCCAGACCAGGAGGGGTAATAGCCCGGATTACCTCACCTGTGGCGCCTTCGGGTACCATGTTGACAGAATCGGCTTCATCAATCCGGTCACCTTGAAAGATTCCATAAAGCCATCGCCTGAGTGCCAGCAAACTGACCAGGCTTGCTACCAGGAAGAGCGCGAGCTGGCCAGCCAGGGGTAACTCAACCAGGTAAACAGCAAGGGAAACCGTCCAGGCACCGATACCAAAGAAGAAAACGATAAAACCGGGCAGGGCCAGTTCAGTAGCAAAGAAGAGGGTACCGACGAGAAACCAGATGAGTACTGGCGAAAACAGCATAGAAAAGCCTCCTTGTTAAGGACTCATACGTCTATTTTTACCACGCACGTGCTGATCAGGCAAGCAAGGCGAAGAGAATAAACCCGGTCAGCGCTATCCCGGCACAGGGTACAACGAGTCGTCGCCAGGTTCGGGGCAGCTCAGTGTCGAAATAGTTGGTGGTCAACAAAAAACAGATATGCAAAGGCGACACCATCACACCGGTAAAGCCGCTGAACGTACCAAGAACCATATAGGCGAGCACCTTATCTTCCATACCCAAGGTGTGCAGAAGTCCAAGGATCAGGGGGAAGGTCGCGCCAACAAAGGCGACGTTGATGCCGCTGATCAACCCAACGAGAAAGGGCAGCAAAATACTGGCAGCCAACAGCGCCGTTGCCCCGCCGGCAGCCGCTGCCATGGATTCCACCACTCCTGCTGTAGCCATGATATCTTTAAAAATGAAAATTGCCCCGATCACTGCCAGCATGGACCACAGACCTTTGCCGGTCAGGGCATGCCAGAGGAAGTCACCGCCAAGCCTGTTTTGCACCATCACACACGCCACAGCTGCTGCCAGCGCGACAATTACTCCCATCTCCATGGGTATGGTGGTAACAGCGTGACTGAGGACAAATTCCAGACCAATGGCCCCGCAGATGGCGATGATCAGCGGCAATCCTGCCAGCAAGATATCTAAACCACTTCCCTTGCGTTGTGCTGTTTGCGTCCCCTGTCGTACTGTAAGCGCCGTCTTTCGCAGAAAAAACCACCATCCCAGAAAAAACATGACCGGCACTCCCGGCCAGGTATGCGCGATAAAATTGGCCACCGGAATTTCGGCCAGAGACACGGTCAGGATAAATCCCGGGTAAAGGGGCCAGACGAACTCCCAGATGTGACGGAACCAGTAGTTGATCAGCACCCTGTCTTCGTTAGTCATCTCCAGATCCTGCGAGACGCTTTTGACCATGGGAGCCGAAAAGACTGCGCCGCCAGGCATGGGCAGGAGCCCGATAAGCGCCGGAAAAAAAACAAGGCGCAGCCTCGGACGAACAAGATAACCGCCCAAGGCCTCCATCAGCCGGGCAGACTGTCCGGTTTTTTCCAGGGCTCCGGAAAGCATGAGAATAAGCCCGACGATACTCACCAGCACCAGGAATTTTGGCTGCACCAGGGCGCTGGCCCCTGTCTGTACCAGGAGTGACGGCGCTAGTCCGAAAAAAAGCCCCATCCCCAAGGCGCCGCCAAGGATGGCCAGCCATAGCGGCACCTTTATCCGGATAAAGAACAACATCAGGGCAAAGGCGGCAAACACCTTGAAAAAAGGCATCACTGTATCCAGCCAGATCATGGAGATGTACCGATTGTGAACTGATTACAGGAAAAGTCCTTGCTGTCAGGGTTGTCTCTATCTTACGCGATTTTCTTGCTTTCTAAAACAGAGAAATCCCTGCCCCACAGCCCCTAAGCAGTGTGATTCTCTGGTATCTCCCGATATCTGCCCGCCTTATTTGGTCAACACCCGTACGGCCCCCATATCCGCAGAAGCGGCAAAATGTGCATAGGTCTTCAGGGCTATGGAGACCTGCCGCTCACGAACAGGGGTAAACGCTGCTGCACCACGGCTCTCCTCCGCCTGCCGGCGCCGGGCCAGTTCCTCGTCATTGACCAGCAGGGAGATGCTGCGGCCCGGTATATCGATCTCCACCGGGTCATTATCACGCACCAGGGCGATGGTACCGCCGCTTGCCGCCTCTGGTGAGGCATGGCCAATGGACAATCCAGAGGTTCCCCCTGAAAAACGTCCGTCAGTGACGAGCGCACACTCCTTGCCAAGGTGTCTGGATTTGAGGTAGGAGGTCGGGTAAAGCATCTCCTGCATACCAGGGCCACCACGGGGCCCCTCATAGAGAATAAAGACCACATCACCGGCCTTGACTTCTCCGTTGAGGATCCCTTCACAGGCGCCGTCCTGACTGTGATACACCCGGGCCGTCCCCTTGAAACGCAAAATGGCAGGATCCACTCCCGCGGTCTTGACGATACAGCCACGCTCGGCAATGTTGCCGTAAAGCACGGCCAGCCCTCCGTCCTGCGAATGGGCGTGTTGTAGGTTACGGATGACACCCTTCTTCCGGTCACGATCCAGTTCCGGGTATCGGGTTGACTGTGACCCCATCACCAGGTTGCGGCCAAAGGCTCCGGGGGCACTGCTGTAGAGTTCTATGGCCTCCTGGCAAACGGTGCTGCGCATGATGTCATAGCGATCCAGCGCTGCAGCCAGGCTCAGTCCATCGACGCGGTGAACAGAGGTATCGACAAGACCGCCCCGGTCGAGCTCACCGAGAATCCCCAGAATACCACCGGCACGGTTCACATCTTCTATGTGGTGGCGAGAGTTAGGGGCTACCTTGCAGAGATTGGGGACCCTGCGCGATAGGGCGTCGATATCATCCATGGTGAACGTCACCCCTCCCTCGTGAGCCACGGCCAGGAGGTGGAGGACCGTATTGGTGGAGCCACCCATGGCTATATCGAGACTCATGGCGTTGGCAAACGCCGCCCTGGTGGCAACCCCCCGGGGGAGAACCGAGGCGTCTTCTCTGCCGTACCAGGCCTCACACATTTCAACGATGCGTTCGGCAGCCCGGTCAAACAGGGCAAGTCGCGCGCTGTGGGTGGCAACCACGGTACCATTACCGGGTAGCGCCAACCCCAGGGCCTCGGCCAGGCAGTTCATCGAGTTGGCGGTAAACATACCAGAACAGGAGCCACAGGTAGGACAGGCGCTCCGTTCAACCTCTTCAATCGTTGCCGCCGATACGCCATTGTCGGCGGCCATTACCATCGCGTCAACAAGGTCCATGGGCCTACCTTCTGACTTTCCTGCCTCCATGGGGCCGCCTGAAACAAAAATCGCGGGAATATTGAGGCGCATGGCAGCCATGAGCATTCCCGGGGTGATTTTGTCACAGTTGGAGATACAGACCATACCGTCGACCTTGTGGGCATTGCACATGTACTCCACCGAGTCGGCAATGAGTTCCCGTGATGGCAGCGAGTAGAGCATGCCGTCATGGCCCATGGCGATGCCGTCATCTATGGCGATGGTGTTGAACTCTGCGGCAAACGATCCTAAGGCCTCGACACGGGCCTTGACCCGCTGCCCGATCTCGTGCAGATGTACGTGGCCGGGTACCATCTGGGTGAACGAGTTGACCACCGCGATCACCGGCCGGTCCATCTGCTCGGTGGTCATACCATTGGCACGCCACAGGGCCCTGGCTCCGGCCATTCTTCTTCCCTGCGTGGTTACTGCACTTCGCAAGGCTATGGCCATGATTATCTCTCCTTTGCTTTATGTAAAAAACGGTTTCTCCAGCAGTCCCCTACCTGCCCGATGCCTGACTCTTACCAGAAACCCTCGAAGGCCCTGCCAGGAGAATTATATTTTTTCCTTGTATTTTTTTGTCTGTCAACGCTAGAAATTAGAGTAGGGATATTGTCAATTCATACACCGGTGCCTGCCATGAAGCAACAGGATATCAACTACTGGATCTCGGTGATGCTGGCCAAGCACAGCCGGGTTTCCGATCTCAACATTACTGTGGGCAAAAGCCTGCAGGTCGAAAGCGACGGCGTTTTGGTGCCGGTGGACGTGGAACCGCCCGTTACAGAACTGACGCCCTTTCAGGCAGAGGTCTTTGCCTTGAACCTGCTTAAGGGTAATCGCAGGCTGTTGCGTGCTCTGATCACCAAGGGCTCTTGCGATCTCAGTTATTCGCTGGATGAAAAAACCCGTTTCCGCGTCAATATCTTTTCCCAGAAAGGGTATTTTTCCACTGTACTGAGAAAACTGGAGACCAAGATTCCCTCCATCAAGGACTTTCAGTTTCCTGATGCCTTTAGCAAGATGGCACGCGAGGTTAACGGTCTCATCCTTTTCACCGGTGCCACCGGCACAGGTAAGACGACCTCCATGGCCGCTATCCTCAACCGCATCAATGCGGAACGCTCGGTACATATCGTTACCCTCGAGGACCCCATAGAGTATGTGCATCCGCATAATAAGGCCACCTTCAACCAGCGTGAGATGGGCGAGGACTTTGAGACGTTTGCCGGCGGCCTGCGTTCTGCCCTGCGCCAGGCGCCCAAGGTTATCCTTGTCGGTGAGATCCGTGATCGCGAAACCCTGAAAATTGCCCTGACAGCCGCAGAAACTGGCCACCTGGTCTTCTCGACCCTGCACACCATTGATGCCGGCCAGTCCATCAATCGAATCCTGGGCATGTTTGAGAATGACGAGCAGCCGCAAATTCGTAACCGTCTGGTGGATACTATTCGCTGGGTGGTCAGTCAACGGCTCATTCCTCGTATTGGCGGGGGACGAGTCGCTGCCATGGAGATTCTCTGTACCAGCCTGCGGGTAAAAGATCTGATCATCAACGGCGAGACGGAAGAAAAGACCTTCTACAATGTCATCAAAGAGGGACGTACCCAGGACATGCGTACCTTTGACCAGCACCTGCTTGAGTTGTACGAGACCGGTATGATTACCGAGCAGAATGCCATCAACTACTCGTCCCACAGAAGTGAAATCAAGCGAGGCCTTGACACGATCAAATCGGCACGCGGTGAGCGAACGTCCGATATCGACAACCTCGCCATGGAAGAAGATACAGAAAAATCCCTGGGATGGGGATAACTCTTTCTCATGGATGACTGTACCTGCCCATGCTAACGGAATACCTTTTATGAGGCTCCCATGATCGACCACTGCCCGCACTGCTCGACACGCCTGAGTTTAACCCAGGAACAGAAGGCCCGACTGACTGAAGCCCTGGCCGCTCTCGGGGCGGGAAAAACGATTGGGTTGAAGTGCCCCAAGTGTACCCGCTCTTTCCAGCTCGACCGCAATGGAGCTGTCGATGTAAAAAAGATGCTGCGGCCCCCTGAACCGCCCAATCTTGACTGGCTCAAGGCCGGTATTTTCTCTACTGAGGAAAAGGTCGAGGATGTGCCCATGGCCCTGGTTCTCCATGGTGACACAGAGGTTCAGACAAAAATTATTCACTCCCTAGAGACAGTGGGCTATCAGGTGGTGGTCGCTGAATCTCCGGAAGATGCAAAAAGCCGGATGCAGTTCGTCAACTTTGCCTGCGTCGCCCTGGACAGCTGTGTCGAGGGCAATCTTCATCAGTCTGGTTTTCACCGCTACATGCGGGAAATGCCAATGTTTCGACGCCGCTATATCTTCTATATCCTTATGGGGCCTGAGTTCAACACTCTTTATTCTCTGGAGGCCCTGGCCAACAGTGCCAACCTTGTCGTCAATTCAAAAGATCTCGACCATTTGGACTTAATCCTGCGCAAAGCCATTCCAGAGTACGAAGAACTCTTTGGTCCCATTCTCGAAGAGATCGCTGCTTATGGAAAGCGGTAGCGAGAACAACGCCAAAAAACAGATAGCCACTGTAATGAACAGAGATCGAAACAAGTAGTTTTTCAACGAGATAACTATTGAAATTTTTGTTCGTCTCTGGCATGTTGCTGGCCTTAAGGTCCTTATTTTATCAAGGGCCTTTTTTGTAGTTGTCAGCTTTTGCTACAGTAGCTATGCGGTTATCAACGCCTTAACCAACGAACAATTTTAGTAAAATAGAGTATAAAACGGCTCGTCAGTCTCCCTTGGAGACCGCGGGCAAAAAACACAACCCCCAACATCCCGGAAAAGACGATCTTGTCCGGAACAGGAATGACAACAGATGAGTGACAACAAAACCCAGACTATGGACATGCCGGAAGAGAACGACTTCGGAGAGATGAGCTTTGCTGATCTTTTCGAGCAGGAAGACAACAACACCGTCATCAATGTTGGCGAAGTAGCCATCGGCACGATCGTTGGTCGCACAGACGACGCCGTACTTGTTGATGTCGGTGACAAGGCGGAAAGCTATATTCCGCTCTCTGAGTTCCGTCACGAAGATCCTGAACGCGAGATCAAACTCGGCGATGAGTTTGAAGTCTTTATTGAAAAGCGTAAGGAAGAAGGCGGCTTGCTGCTTTCCCGGGAAAAGGCCATCGCAATTAAGGTCTGGGAGAAAATTGCAAAGATCCAGGAAGAAGACGGCATCATGGAAGGTCGGATTGACAACCGGGTCAAGGGCGGTATGTCTGTGGACATCGGCGTTCCCGCCTTTCTCCCCTACTCGCAGATTGACCTTCGTCCGGTAAAGGATCTAGATGCGCTCATCGGCGAAACATTCGAATTCAAGATCTTGAAATTTAATCGCAAACGCAACAACGTCGTTATTTCCCGTCGTGCCATTCTTGAAGAAAAACGGGCCACCCTGCGCGAAAAAATGCGCAGTACCCTTGAGGAGGGACAAATCATCCGGGGCGGCATCACCAACATTACGGACTATGGCCTCTTTATTGACCTGGGAGGCATGGACGGACTCTGTCATATTACCGATCTCAGCTGGGGACGCGTATCCCACCCCTCCAAGCTCTACAACGTTGGTGAGGAAATTGAGGTCAAGGTCCTCAAGTACGACAAGGAAAACGACCGGGTCTCCTTGGGGGTCAAGCAGCTCAAGGCTGATCCGTGGGAGCAGGTTCCCGACCTGTATCCGGCTGGTGCCCGCGTGAACGGCAGGGTTGTCTCCATTACCGACTACGGCGTCTTTGTTGAACTGGAAGAGGGGGTCGAAGGTCTGGTACACATCTCTGAGATGAGCTGGTCAAAGAAACCGCGGCACCCCTCCAAGATGGTTGCGGTTGACGAAGCCATCGACGTGCAGGTCCTCAAGGTCGAAGCTGACACCAAACGTATCAGCCTCGGAATGAAGCAGCTACAACCCAACCCCTGGGATGTTGTCGAGGAGAGCTATCCGGTGGGCGCGGTTATCGAAGGTAAGATTAAAAATATTACCGATTTCGGTATCTTCATCGGCATCGAAGAAGGTATAGACGGACTGATTCATGTCTCTGATCTTAGCTGGACCGAGCGCATCAAGCATCCTTCCGAGAAGTATGCCAAAGGAGAGACTATCCAGGCGGTGGTCCTCAAGATTGATAAGGAAAACGAGCGGTTTTCCCTTGGCGTCAAACAGCTTGAGCCCGATCCATGGCAGGCTGCCAGCAACAACTACCCCATCGGCTCCCTGGTTGACGGCACTATCACCAATGTTACCGACTTTGGTGTGTTTGTCCAGCTGGAAGAGGGGATTGAAGGGTTGGTCCATGTCTCCGAGATCAGTAAAGAAAAAGTCAAGACGCCGGTTGGAATGTTCAACGTTGGCGATGTCCTGAAAGCAATGGTCATCAATGTTTCTGCCGATGACCGCAAGATCGGATTATCGGTCAAGGCTATTGAAGAGCAGGAAGAAAATGGTGGTCAGGTCCCGGAAGAATATCTGAAGCAGAGCAGTTCGGGTGCCTCCACCTTCGGTGACCTGCTCAAGGCTGCCGCCAGTAACGATACAAACGGTGACGCCGAGTAAGTAAGGCAAGCACCCCTGGGGAGACCATACGACGTTTTCCCGGGGGCGCGTCACTACAACATTCACACTCCACCGAAGCAGAAGATAAAAAGGATACGACGACATGCTGAAGCGCGAACTGGTCAACGAAGTTTCCCGGCAGTTGGATGGTTATTACAAACAGGACATCGCTCAAGCGGTGGATATTATTCTTGATGAAATCTCCCAGGCCTTGACAGAAGATCGAAGGGTGGAGATCAGGGGATTCGGGAGTTTTTCTGTGCGTACACGTAAACCTCGTACTACCAAAAATCCGAAAACCGGAACCATGATGAATATTCCGGCACGCAAAACACTGCATTTCACCATGAGTAAATCCCTGAAAGAGAAGCTCATCGACGACAGCAACTAACCGACGTTACCAACAATAAAAACGGCTGGCTTTACACAGAGAACCAGCCGTTTTTATTGTTCTCTACACCCCGGATGAAACACGCCCCTCTGGCTTTATCGTTTCTTCGCGGTTAGTCGTGCAAAAAATCTGTGACATCCCCCAGCCCATGGCGTAGTACCTCGGGCTGCTCCTTCACCAGGGAAATCAATGACGAAGATTTTCCTGGGACTGTTCCACCATCCACG
Source organism: Desulfobulbus propionicus (assembly GCA_002748735.1). Classification (GTDB taxonomy): domain Bacteria; phylum Desulfobacterota; class Desulfobulbia; order Desulfobulbales; family Desulfobulbaceae; genus Desulfobulbus_B; species Desulfobulbus_B propionicus_A. Next base: position 68,533 of record PDTC01000013.1, read on the forward strand.
ATCAAATCAACCAGTTTGCCAAACAGCCGGTCAACCTCCCAGGCGTCAAGGACCGGTTCTTTATCGGCAAAAGATGCACTGGTGTTGACCAGTGGATGCTGGATCGCGCCGATAATATCGAGACAGATGGGGCAATCAGGTACCCGGAGTCCGACGGTTTTCTGCCGGGTCATCATGATCTTGGGAACCAGCTTGGTTCCTGGCAGAACAAAGGTGTACGGACCGGGAAGGTTCTTGCGTAACAACCGATAAGCAGTGTTGGAAACATGCGCGTATTCGCTGATATTTTTCAGGTCACTACACATGAACGAGAAGGGCTTGTTCTTGGGCCGCTGCTTAATCTGATAGACTCGCTTGACCGCTTTGGGGGCAAAGATATCACAGCCAATGCCATACATGGTGTCTGTGGGGTAGCAGATGACCCCACCTCTGTGCAGCACCTCCACAACCTGAGCAATCAGCCTGGGTTGGGGATTATGCGGGTTGATCTCGACAATTCGGGTCATGTTCATCATCTGGGAGAAGGGAAAGAACGTACCGCGCCAGCATCCCTCTTGCGTGATGTCCAGCGCTGCGCATCCACTTAGCATGCCCTTCGGGAGATTGCCAACAGTTTCCTCTGTACACGCCATAAAAGCAAAAATAGCGAAGATTTTCTTTCGCAGCTGAGCCCTGTTTTGTTTTTTTTTGCCCCATATTTCTTTTTCTACCAAAACATGTTATAGACAGACACACGTGGACATCAAGCCCATATCCCCGCGAATGACTGATCACAGGTCGGGCTTCAGGCCGAGAGTATAACTCTCCTTCGACCTGAAGCCCGACCTGTTTTTCTACAGGCACAGACAGCCCTTTTAACTGAGTAAGACTGCAGGAGGCCCCCATTGTTACCCGATGATATCCCCATGGCACTGACCTTTGACGATGTCCTCCTGGCTCCTGCCAGGTCCGCAGTACTCCCTGCAGAGGTTTCACTGGAGACCCGGCTGACCACTTCTATCCGGATCAAAGCCCCGCTGGTAAGTGCGGCGATGGATACGGTCACCGAGCATGAGACGGCCATTACCATGGCCAGGGAGGGAGGACTGGGGATAATCCATAAAAACATGTCCATTTCCTCCCAGGCCAAAGAGGTGGAACAGGTAAAAAAATCAGAGTCTGGCATGATCGTTGATCCGGTGACGGTCAATCGGTACCAGAGCGTCGGTGAAGTTCAGAACATCATGCGCAATTACAAGATCTCAGGCCTTCCCGTTCTTGACGGCACCCGGCTGGTGGGAATTGTCACCAATCGTGATCTGCGCTTCGTCTCCGATGCCAATCTTCGTGTCAATGATGTGATGACCAGTAAAAAACTGGTAACCGCCCCGGTGGGAATCTCCCTGGAACACTCCAAGGCCCTGCTCCACGAGCACCGCATTGAAAAACTGCTGGTGGTAGACGAGCATGGCAGCCTCAAAGGACTTATCACCATTAAGGATATCGAAAAAATCCGAAAATATCCCTTTGCCGCCAAAGATGAGTTTGGCCGTTTGCTGGTGGGGGCAGCGGTCGGCGTCGGAGACAACCTGCTGGAGCGCACCCAGGCCCTGGTAAATGCCAATGTTGATGTGGTGGTGTTGGACTCGGCCCATGGCCATTCGCAGGGTGTACTCGAGGCAGTGACAGCGATAAAATCTCATTTCCCTGAGCTGCAGGTAGCGGCTGGTAACGTTGCCACCGCTGAAGGAACCACGGACTTGATCAAGGCCGGAGCTGATGCGGTCAAGGTTGGGGTTGGCCCGGGATCCATTTGTACCACCCGCATTGTCGCCGGTGTCGGCGTCCCCCAGCTCACCGCCCTGAAGAACTGTTGCGATGCCGCTGCCAAGCACGATGTCCCGATTATTGCCGATGGCGGCATCAAGTATTCCGGCGATCTGTGCAAGGCCATCGGTATCGGGGCCAATTGTGTCATGATCGGCTCACTTCTTGCCGGTACCGATGAAACCCCTGGAGAGACCTTCCTCTATCAGGGCCGCAAGTACAAAGGCTATCGGGGTATGGGCTCCCTGGGTGCCATGAAGGAGGGCTCTGCTGACCGCTATTTTCAGGAAGGCGTGGGAGGTAAAATGGTGCCTGAAGGTATTGAAGGCAAGGTTCCTTACCGAGGCCCCCTTGCCGAAGTCATTTACCAGTTGCTCGGCGGCCTCCGTTCCGGCATGGGATACACTGGCGCAGCCACCATCGATGAGCTGCGTACCAAGGCCAGATTTGTGCAGATCTCCTCTGCCGGGCTTCGCGAATCACATGTCCATGACGTCATCATTACCAAGGAGGCCCCAAACTACCGTACCGAGTAGTCGTACGCGAGTTTTTTATCCCTCTCCATCATGCTCACACCATTATGAATCAACACAGTGCTACAATTGTCATCCTTGATTTCGGCTCCCAGACCACCCAGCTGATTGCCCGACGTATTCGTGAACAGAAGGTCTATAGCGAAATCCATCCGTACAGTATTGACCTGGAGACGCTTCATGCCATAAACCCCCGGGGCATCGTGCTCTCTGGGGGTCCAGCCTCGGTCTATGACGACGATGCCCCGGTCAGCGACCCTGCCATCTTCGAGCTGGGTATCCCGATCCTGGGCATCTGTTACGGCGCCCAGTTAATGATGCATCAGCAGGGAGGTCGCGTTGAAAAAGCCAAAAAACGTGAATTTGGCAAGGCTGAACTGACGGTTACCCTGGCCGGAGGACTGTTTGCCGGGTTACAAACCTCCCCCAGCAAATATCAGGTCTGGATGAGCCACGGTGACCGCATTGAGGAGCCGGCCCCCGGCTTTATGGTGACCGCCACCAGCGAACACTCCCCCCATGCGGCCTTGCAACACACGGCCAAACCGTTCACTGCCGTCCAGTTTCACCCAGAGGTAGTTCATACGCTCATCGGTACCGATGTGTTACGCAATTTCATCTTTGCCTGCTGCGCCTGTAAACCCGACTGGACAATGCACTCGTTCATCGACGCGACCGTAACCGACATTCGTGCACGGGTGGGTGATGCAAAGGTTCTCTGTGCCTTGAGCGGTGGCGTCGATTCCTCGGTGACCGCTGCTCTTGTCCATCGTGCCATCGGCAGACAGCTCACCTGTATTTATGTCAACAACGGCCTGATGCGGGCAAAAGAGTCTGAGAATATCCTTCGTTTTTTCCGGGAAAAAACAGACCTTCACGTCCTTGATGTCGATGCCACCGATTTCTTTCTCAACGAACTGGAAGGTATCGTTGATCCCGAGGAGAAACGAAAACGGATTGGCTACGGTTTCATCAAGATCTTCGAAGAGCAAGCCAGCAAACTCGGGGACGTCAGTTTTCTGGCGCAGGGCACCCTGTATCCCGATGTGATCGAATCGGTGACCTTCCACGGCAAAGCGCCGATCAAATCCCATCATAACGTCGGTGGTCTGCCCGAGCGCATGCGACTGGCCCTGATTGAACCACTGCGGGAGCTGTTCAAGGATGAGGTCCGGCTGCTTGGCCTGGAATTAGGGCTACCGGAAGAGGCGATTTATCGCCAACCCTTTCCAGGCCCCGGGCTGGGTATCCGCATCATGGGCGAGGTGACAGGGGAACGGCTGGACGTCTTGCGGCAGGCCGATGCCATAGTCATTGAAGAGATGAGGGCTGCCGGGCAATACCGCAAGCTCTGGCAGAGCTTCGCTGTACTGCTGCCTATCCAGACGGTGGGTGTCATGGGTGACAGCCGAACGTATGAAAACGTCGTCGCCCTGCGGTGCGTCGACTCCAGGGATGCCATGACTGCAGACTGGTCACGGTTGCCCTATGAGCTGCTGGCAAAAATATCCAACCGTATCATCAACGAGGTGCGCGGCGTAAACCGGGTGGTCTATGATATCAGCTCAAAGCCGCCCTCCACCATTGAATGGGAATGATTCATGCTGAAGACTGGAATTTACGTGGATGCCGAAAACATCAAGATGAGCGGCGGGTTCGGGATGCGCTACGACGTACTGGTAAACATGGCCAATGGCCCCCATTCGCAGATGCTGCGTGCCAACTGTTACCTGGCTGAAGATCGGGAACGCATCAGTAAAGACCCTGAGTATCAGCTGCGAATTTATACCTACCACGACATCCTCAGGAACTGTGGTTTCAAGGTGATCAAAAAAGTTGTGCGCCGCTTCCACGACGAAGACGGTAATATCACCTACAAGGCCAACTCGGACATGGACCTGGCCATTGATGCCCTGCTTCAGGCTCGTAATCTGGACCGGGTCATTCTGGTCAGCGGGGATGGAGATTTCATTCGTCTGGTGACCGCCCTGCAGAATAATGGCTGCCGGGTGGAGGTGGTTGGCTTCGAAAATGTCAGCAGTAAGCTTCGTGAAGCAGCTGACACCTTTACCTCCGGCTTTCTCATCCCCGGCCTGCTACCAATCCCGTCCACCCGCGATGAAGCCGACACCTGGCAACGGGGCACGGTCATCAACTTCAACCAGGAACGCGGTTTTGGCTTCTTTCGCTACTACCGTCTCGACAAGGGTTCCCTGTTCCCAGAGACGGTTTTTTTCCACCTCTCATCCTCTACCCTTGGCTCTGACAGACCTTTTGCCGACAGCCGCCGGATATTTGAATTTCGTCTTGCCAATAATCCTGCCAATGACAATCGGCCTGAAGCCCGGGACATTCGTCTTATGAAAAATGAGTAACCAGCCAGGCCGGGGATAACCAGGCAATCAGGGAAAAATATTTTTCAGGTAATACAATGACGCCCTGCCAACCACAAAGGAGTGGATCGCGTCGTTCCTGCTGCTTTGTTGTGCCTGTTAAAGAAAACAGGGCCGCATGACAGCAACGCTCTCAAGGCACACCAGTCAGATCTTCTTGAACTGTATGCCCTACCTCTGTCTCTGGTACAGTCGACATCTCCTTGAACTTGTCCTGTCCAACCCTTGTGGAGATCAACAAACAGGCGACAGGAAACCACTTGAGTCTGCTCATCTCTTCCATCTCTGTTTGAAAAATTTTGCGCCTCCTTTTTGACGACCGCAGCAAACTCCCAAAAAAATCAGGAGCACCACTGCCGTCGTCGGCTTGACGAATACGGCCATCGGTATAATAGTTTGCCCTGTGTGTGACTTCTGCCTGAGAACGTACGGGACTGATAGGCAGCCCCGTGAAACGTTATCAGATGAAGGAGAACAAAATTCATGCTACCCCAATTTTTACGAAAGAGACGACTTTTCACCGGACTTTTGACGCTTCTTTTGCTTGCAGGCAGTTTTCATCAAACCCTTGCTCAGGATGAAGGTGATATCGCCCTGCTGGATCGTTCATCCAAGGCCTTTGCCTCAGTGGTCAAGAAAGCCGGCCCCGCCGTAGTCTATGTGGGCGTCGAAAAAACGGTCCATGGACAGAGGTTCAGCCCTCATCCTTTTTTTAACGAGCCCTTTTTTGAGCGATTCTTCGGCCCGCAGTTCAGGCTTCCCCAGCAACCACGCCAGCGAGAACGTCGTCAGCAGGGCGCCGGCTCCGGTTTTATTGTCGCCAAGAACGGCTATATCCTGACCAACAACCACGTTGTCGAAGATGCCGAGAAGATTACCGTTCGACTCTCTGACAAGCGGGAGTTCAAGGCCAAGGTCATCGGTACAGACCCGCAGTCTGATGTCGCTCTCATCAAGATCGACGCCAATAACCTGCCCACCCTGCCTTTGGGGAACTCCGACAAACTGGAAGTGGGAGAATGGGTTATCGCCATCGGCAGTCCCTTTGAGCTGAGTCAGACCGTTACAGTGGGGGTCGTCAGCGCCAAGGGACGGGACCAGGTCGGTATCAATGATTACGAAAATTTTATCCAGACCGATGCCGCTATCAATCCCGGTAACTCTGGAGGCCCCCTGTTGAACATCCACGGTGAGGCCGTAGGCATCAACACCGCTATATTTTCTCGTAGTGGTGGATACATGGGGATCGGTTTTGCCATTCCCATCAACATGGCAAAGTCGATCAAGAATCAGCTACTCAAGAAGGGTAAGGTTACCCGTGGTTGGCTAGGCGTAATCATTCAGGACGTGGATGAGGAGCTGGCCCAGAGTTTTAACCTGGAAAACGCCGAAGGCATTCTCATCAGCGAGGTTACCCCCGATTCACCGGCAAAAAAGGCGGGCATCGAACAGGGAGACGTGCTGCTCTCAATGGACGGGGTTCCGTTGAAGGGTGTTACAGACCTTCGTAACAGGGTCGCTATGGTACCGCCGGGATCTAAGGTGGAGTTCGAGGTGGTCCACGATGGCCGTTCGAGAAACATCACGGTCAGCATCGGTGAACAGCCTAAAAATATAGGCCGTCTCACCGGTGGAACCAGCAGCGATGATTCACTCTCCGAGATGGGCCTGCACCTCCAGCCGCTCACCCCGGAGATCGCCGATCAACTGGGCTATGAAGAGGACCAGGGTTTACTGATCGCCGATGTCGAGCCAGACAGTCCGGCTGATCGCGCTGACCTCACCGAGGGCCAACTCATTGAGGAGGTCAATAAAGTTCGTGTTCGTACCCTCAACGACCTGAAAAAAGCGTTGAAAAAGGGACATAGCGCCCAACGTGTCCTCTTGCGTGTTCGCACTGGTGAGTACAGCCGTTATGTAGTGCTGTCAACCGAATAAGCGCACCTGAGAATCTCTGGCTACGAAGAAAAAAACTCCCGTTGCCCGCTTAGGGCAGCGGGAGTTTTTTCTTCGTAGCCGGTGTTTGTCATCGCTGAGGCCTGAGGGGCTCCGTTCTCTGGCAGACATTTGCTTGCGCTCTCCAGTCCTCCCAGGTAAAGTGAAAGCATCTTCTTTATGCGCGCCCGTAGCTCAGCTGGATAGAGCATCGGCCTTCGAAGCCGAGAGTCGGGGGTTCGAATCCCTCCGGGCGTGCCATCTTTTTGACCACGATGTCCTTGCTCATGGTCGTGAGTGCCTTGGGCAAAGATTCGAGTCGTCGGTGCGCAAGAATGTCACTGGCCTAGGGCGGCCGGGGGATAGGGCAACCAACGGAAGAGATACCGCTCTAGTTCTATGCAGCGATTGAAGTTGTGGCGGATCAGCTCGTGGCGGTGGGGGTCGTTACGGCCGTAGCGCTCGAGGATATACTGCAGCCGCTGTTCGAGGCTGACAACCTGGTCATGGCAGACACGTTTGTCGGCGTAATAGACAATCTGTATTTCGGTAAACTGCCCCTTTTGCAGCTGTTCAGGCAGGTATTCTCCAAGCAGGACATGTTGAGCGACAATTTCCGCGACCTCGGGGTAGCCGTGGTTTATGCAGATATCTGCACCAGCGGCAGCATGATCGCAGGTATTGTTCAGACAGGGGGTTTTGGCGATATCGTGCAGCAGGGCCCCGGCAACAACAAGATCCCGGCAAAGAGTGGTGGGGCCTGTCGTTTCATTCAGGTCGTCAGTCAACAGTTCAGCAAGAGTGCAGACCAACAGCGAGTGCGCTCGAATATTGGGGAGCATGGCATACTGCTCCATGAGTTCCAGACAGGTTTGTCTGTCAGGGATGGTCTTGCAGCTCTTTGACATGACGCACTACTGTTACGTTCTGCTGAATCGATGCACGGCGTCTACGGCAATTTTTACTTGATCAGGCGGAGTTTGCGGGAGGACACCATGGCCCAGGTTGAAAATGTGGCCTTTTGCCTGTCTGGCGTCGATTAGCAGTTTTTTTATACGTCTTTCCAGGGCAGTGTGGGGCAGAAAGAGGGCTATCGGGTCCAGGTTACCCTGGAATACATGGCCGCTTGCCTGTGCTGCGGCATCATCGATGTTTATTCGCCAGTCCAGCCCCAGGACGTCAGCGCCGCTGTTGACGGTATCTGCGAGCAGGGTTGCACCGTTGTTGGCAAAGTAGATGACCGGTATGTCTGTGACGCTCCTGAGGTCTTGTATGATCTCTTGGACATAGGGAAGGGCGAAACGGCGGTAGTCAACCGGGGCAAGGACGCCGGCCCATGAGTCAAAGAGCTGAAGTGCCTGGGCGCCAGCCTCTGCCTGTGCCTGGAGATAGCGACTGGTGCAGCGGGTTATCTTGCTGAGCAGCCGATGGTACAGGTCGGGCTCCTGGAACATCATACGCTTGGTGTCAAGAAATACCTTGGATGAGCCACCTTCAATCAGATAGGTGGCCAGAGTGAAGGGGGCGCCGGCAAAGCCGATCAGCGGTACATTGAGCGCTTGACGCAACAGACGGATGGTTTCCAGAACAAAGGGCATGGTTTCCTCAGGGTCGGGGATCATGAGCGCATTCACCGCCTGGTCAGTGCGGACCGGCTCCGGAAAAACCGGGCCCAGGCCCTCGTGGAAATCTAGGGGCAGACCCATGGCCTCCATGGGGATGAGGATGTCAGAGAAGAGGATGGCTGCATCGAAATTGAACAGTTCAATGGGCTGGAGGGTCACCTCAGTGCATAATGCGGGATTTTTGCAGAGTTCAAGGAAGGAGACTTTGCTGCGGACTTTCTGATAGTCCGGGAGATAGCGACCCGCCTGCCGCATAAACCATACGGGTGTATATTCGGTGGGCTCACCTCGGCAAGCCTTGAGAAAGGTGTTATTCATGAATGTTTAAGGAGTTGAGGTTGACGTTGCCCGGGCTGGTAGGCACAGAAGGGCTCTTCGGCCATGTAGTCGCCACTGACAGCATAGGCACGGGCGCGGCAGCCGCCACAGATGTTAATATACTCACATCGACCGCAGGAGCCCTTGTACGACTTGAAATCACGCATCTCCTTGAAGAGCTCAGAACCCTCCCAGATTTCTTTGAAGGACTGCCTGCGCAGATTTCCGGCGGTCAGAGGAAAATAACTGCAGGGGAGGACATGGCCGTCCACGTCAATGAGGCAGATCAACTGTCCGGCCAGGCAGCCTTTAGAGCCCCCCGTAGAAAATTTGAGGGAGCGCCGCCGGAAACCAGAGCCCTCTTCCCTGGCTTTTTGCCGGACGAGCCGGTAGTATTGCGGTGCACAGGTCGGCCGTACCAGCAGATCCTCTTCCTCTTTTTCCATCTGATAATGCCAGTCCAGAATATCTTCGTACTCTTCAGCGGGAATCAGCTCTTCCATGATGTCTTCCCCCCGCCCGGTGGGAACGATCATGAACAGGTACCAGGCTGTGGCACCGAGCTCCTTGACCAGTTGGTAAATCTTGGGCGCCTCGGTCTTGTTACGCAGGGTAAAGCTGGAGTTCACCAGGAAGTCAATGCCGTATTCGTTGAACAGCCTGATTGCCTCCATGGTCCCGGCAAAGGCACCGGGCTGACTGCGAAAATCATCATGTACTTTTGCAGATGCCCCGTCAATACTCAGGCTGACCATGCGGATACCTGCTTCCTTGATCAGATGGCAGGTCTCAGCTCCGACCAGCGTTCCATTAGTAGCCAGGCACATTCGCATGCCCAGGCTTGTACCATAGGCAGCGATATCAAAGATGTCCGTGCGTAAAAGGGGTTCTCCTCCGGACAGGACCATGACTGGATCGGCGTAGGCGTGGATATCGTCGAGGATGCGCTTGGCCTCGGCAAAACTGAAATCAGGATGTGCTTGTACCTCCAGGGTGGAGGAAGATCGACAGTGGACACAGCCCAGGTTGCAGCGTCGGGTCGTTTCCCAGGCGATCCATTTTGGTACAAACTTCATGGAGTTCTCCGGAAAGAGGCAGGGGAGCGTGAGCCTTCATTCTTTCGCTGACCCAGGCGCCTCGGTACAATGACAGGAAGAATATATGCTTCCGAGGACACAGGGTCAACCGTTTATCCCCGGAGGGGTTTTCTTTCTGCTGCTGCAATTAACTTTTTTGTGGGTATTCGTGGAAATACATTGAGGGATGCTTATCGTTAAGAGGTAACCTTTATAGTTTTTTACTATAACAAGGGAGGTTTTCATGGAACAGATAAAACGCATACTTTCCCCGATTGATTTTTCTGATAACGCCGGTAAGGTTGTCGAGGCTGCCGTCTATATTGCCGGTGTGTTCCAGGCAGAGTTACAGCTGGTATTTGTGGTGCAGAACTTTGAGGATTACAGCAGTTTTTTTGTGCCCCCGGTCAATATGCCTCGCCTTGAAGATGAACTGTACACGTCGGCGCAGCAACGAATGGACGCCTATATCAAGGAGTTGAAACCGATGTTGGCAGAACACCGGGTGTTGACCGTGTCTGGGAAAATCCTGGTTGGCGATATCGCCGAAGAGATCCTCGCTCTTACTGCAAGCGGGCATTTTAACCTGATTGTTATGGGAACTCACGGGTACAAGGGCTTTGAGCGTATCATGTTTGGCTCAGTAGCCGACAAGGTAGTAAAAAATTCCTGCTGCCCGGTTATGACCATCAATCCTTACCGGGAAGAGTGTGAGAAACTCTACAGTTGATTGTACTGCCTGGAGACAAACTTCAACGTCACAGGATAACAACGGGCCCCTCTCTTACCGGTGAGTGAAGACCATATGTGGGAGAGGGGCTGTCTTTTTGGGCTCAAGGTCATCAGGGGTAGCGCCACAAAGAAAAATACAAGCAGTGGTGGAATCACAACTTTCAAGGATTTGTTTTTTTTGGTGTCTATTTATCGTTATACGTTTTTTTCTTGCCCTGTTCTTTCCTTTTCAACTATATCTTTCTTGTCCTGGCCGCATGGCAAGTATTTTGCGACGCAAGTTTCAGCGGTTTTGGCAATCCTGTCTGCGACAGTAGACTCTCCTTGGTTTTGCTGCCGCAACGCTCTAGACGTATAACAGAGGGGAAAAATGAAAAGAAACATCCTGTTATTAGCTGGTGTTGTACTGTTTTTTGCGTTTTTGGGTAGCTGTCTTGCCGATGACAGCAACGGCAACGCTCAGAAGGAAATTTTTAACCTCGGAGAGATTGTCGTCACAGACCGTGCAGACGGTAACGATATCGCTGTCAACAATATAATAACCACAGAGGATATCCAGAAGAGTGGCTCGACAAACGCAGCCGAGGCCCTTGATTTTGTCCCTGGAGTCAATATTGCACAGACAACAAAGGGGATGCCAAGCGTTACCATTCAGGGATTTTCCCAAAAGGATATCCTGATACTGATCGACGGCGTTCCCTACTATGAAACCAAGAACGGCCCTCTGGACCTGCAACAGATTCCCTCAAGTATCATAGGAAAAATTGAGGTGGTCAAAGGAGCGTCTTCAGTCCTTTATGGCCCGAATGCCATGGGGGGTGTTGTCAACATTGTTACCAGAAAAGGGGTTACCGGCACCGCCGGGGTAATCAAGACCGAACTTGGCGCCGGCGGATACGGACGAGGAAGCGTGACCCTCAACCACGGAAGCGAAAGCGGCTTTTCCATTCTCGGTACCATTGATTACCGGACCAGGGATTCCCTGCGCTTCTCCAACGACTACGAACCTCACCCCAGCACCATTAAAGGGATGGGCAAGGAGAAGACCTATATCGTTGATGATGGTGGGAAAAAGAATAATTCTGACCTTGATTCTCTCAATCTTTGGACACGGCTGGGTTACGCAGCAACAGACGAGGCCGAACTATACGCTTCTCTTTATCATTTCAACATGGAGCGTGGCAGACTGTTTAGCGACAATTACAACAAGCGGTTTTTTGAGGGTAAAAAGGGGGCTGCCTTTTCGACCTTCGGTCGCTATGATATGTACGAAGATAGCGGGATAGATCTCAACGGCAGATACCAGATCCTTGATTGGCTCACCCTTCGGGCAATGACCTTCTACCATCAGCACCAGGACGATTACATCTCCTATGAGGACTGGACCATGGAAACACCAATGGCGACCAGCACCTGGGATGATGACTCTGCCGGCATCTCCCTGTTCACAGATATGGTTCTCGACACCTGGGGAAACCTCTCGCTGACCGCTCAGTATCGTAAAGATAGTCATCGGCAACGGGGTGACGTTCACTTCCCCTGGCAGGAATCCGAAGCTGACATTACGACATTGGCCGCTGAGGAAACCCTGTTTTTTGGAAACTTGAGTGTTGTGGCTGGGCTATCCTACAGTCATTTCGATGCCACAAAGATTGCCGATAACCCGGGGTACGCAGAAGAGACCATCGATCCCATGATTGGCCTTACTTGGAAGGGAGCAAGTGGCCTGGAATTTTTCGGCTCCATCGCCAAAAAGACACGTTTCCCCACCTTCAATGACATGGAGTATGACAATGTCATGTTTACCTTGAAGCCTGAACAGAACATCAATTACACTGTGGGCGCGCAATACACCTTTTTCGAGCGTAGCGATGTCCGCCTTTCCGCCTTTTATAACGACGTCACCGACCGCATTGCCGATGCGAGAGATGCAGCCGACAACGACATTAAAACCAACCTGGACGAAGTGAAGATCTATGGTGCTGAATTTTCCTCCACTACAAGGTTTTCCGAGCGCTTCAGTCTCGGTCTTGACTACGTCTACACCCATGCCCGTAACACCTCGGACAACCGGCAAAGTGACTATATCGAAGATGTCCCGGAACACCAGGGAATCATCAGGGTTTCTTATTTGATTCCCATGATCGAAACTAAACTCAATATCAGTGGAGGCCTTAAAATCGATACCGTTATCGACGAGAATAACGACACCATGGAGGACAGTTTCGTTGTTGACATCTCCCTCATCAAGGAGTTTGCAAATGGGTTTACCCTGGGTGGCTATGTCTCCAACCTCTTTGATGAGAACTATTACGAAGGAGATGGTATGGCGAGCAACGGTATAAGTTTCAAGGTGCTTGGCCAATATGAGTTCTGACCCCATAACTGCCACGCCTGGCAGTGGCATCTGCAAAGGAGACATTATGTACTGGCTACGAATCTTCTTCCTTCTCGTCTTTACCTCCTCGGTCTGTACGGCGGCAGAGACAAAAGAGGTCACCGTCGTCGACCAGGCAGGACGCACTGTCGTCATCAAACAACCGGTGCAACGGGTGGTGACCACCTTTATTCCGGCGACGTTCTTTGCCCTCAGTGCCGGGCTCAGCGATCGGCTTGTCGGCGCCTCCTCCAAAGACGTAACAACCTCTATTTATGAGGCACTCATCGACCCTGAAGCCCCGCCAAAACTTGTGGGCAACAGATCTGTTGGCCTCAACCTCGAAACCATCACCTCCCTCAAGCCGGACCTGGTCATCATGCATGGTCAGAAGGACGGCGTCAGGCTCGCAGATCGTCTCACCAAACTTGGTTTTCCCGCTATCGTCATTGTTCCCGAAAGCCTTAAGGATATGGAAAAGGCCCTCGACCTGATCGGCCTTGCCACCGATAACCAGGCCCATACCGACGCAGTCGTCAAGGAGATGTCGAGAATCGTCAAAAATGTCACTGCACGAGTCGCCTCCAAAGAGCGTCCCAGGGTCTACTATGCAACGTCGAGGCTGCTCCGTACTATCTCTGGGGAGATGATGCAGCACCACATGATTGCCATTGCCGGAGGAAAGAACGTCAGTGCAGAGTTACAGGGTTTTTTCAGTGATATCAGTAAGGAACAACTTCTTGTCTGGAATCCGGATATCGTCCTCTGCAGTGACCGCCTTCGTAAAAAGGAGATTGAGCAGCTCGCATCTCCTGAACTTTCTGGAATCACTGCCAGCAAAGAGCACAGGATATACAGGGTTCCCGCACAGACATACTGGGATTTTCCCTCTCCACTGGCCATGGCCGGAATCATCTGGATGAGTAGTAAAATTCACCCGGATGTCTATAAAGACGGTGTCGCACAGCAGGAGATCGAACAGTTTTACGATACCCTTTTTGGTCCAGGATTCTCTGCAGAGCACCCCACCGTTGTCGGCAAACCACCTCAATAAAGAGAAGGGCAATGCTGTCGGCAGGCTGCCAGGCAGTAGCTTAGTCTACGTCATCTGCCTGCTCTTTCTCACCGGTGTCTTTCTCGCGTCGGCCTTCATCGGCAGAATGGAGGTGCCGGCTGGAAAGATTGTTGAGACCCTTGTTCATTTTCCCGGCTATCTTCTTGCGTTGACAACCGGGAACCATGAAGATCTCGGGGAATTCGAACGGGTATTCTTACTTATCCGTTTTCCCCGGATTCTCTTAGCCCTACTGGTTGGCTGCGGCCTGTCGATTTCGGGAGCGGTGTATCAGGGAATCTTCAGGAATCCCCTGGTCTCTCCAGACATCCTCGGAGTTGCCGCCGGATGTACCTTTGGGGCTTCACTGGGGCTTCTGCTTCCCGGGTCGAGCTTTTCCGTTGTCCGGCTGCTCTCTTTTCTCACTGGTCTCTGCGCGGTGGGGCTCGCTTTGGCCATGGCCCGTGCCGTTCACAGCCGAAAGACAGTGGTACTGGTGCTGACAGGAATTATCAGCGGGTCAGTGTTTCATGCCTTTTTCATGATTGTTAAAACCGTAGCCGACCCCTATAATCAGCTACCGGCCATTGTCTTCTGGGTCATGGGATCATTGTCAGGTACCTCCTGGACCGATACCCTGCAGCTGTTTCCCATCGTCATTGGCGGTTATATCCTTTTCCATCTCTTCAGGTTTCGCCTCAATGTTCTCTCCCTTGGTGATGCCCAGGCACGGACACTGGGGGTCAATCCTCGCGGCTTACGGTTTTTTTTCATTGCCGTTAGCTCCCTGATAATTGCGGTCTGCGTTGCCTCCTGCGGCCAGGTCGCCTGGGTTGGCCTGGTCATCCCCCATATCGTTCGCACCATGATCGGCCCTGACCACAGAATGTTGCTGCCCTGCTCGGCAATACTCGGTGCCGCATTTCTTCTGCTTGCCGACGACATTGCCCGGGCAGCACTGAGCAGCGAACTCCCCCTGGGGGTCATCACCTCACTGGTCGGTGCCCCGGTATTTGCCTGGTTGCTCTACCAGAACAACAACAGGGGGTGGACATGAGCACATCCCGGGAAGAGGAGACGCCTCTACTCAGCTGCCGGGACCTCAAGGTCAACTATCAGAAAACCGCTATCCTTCACGGTATCTCCCTGGATTTTTACAAAGGTCATTTTATTGCACTTCTTGGAAAAAATGGGGCAGGGAAGACCACTCTTCTCTCATCACTCATGGGCCTGCTTCCTTCAACTGCGGCAAAACTGGAAATCTGCGGGCTCAATCCCCTCACCGCATCACGGGCCGACATCGCCCGTCGAGTGAGCTTTGTTCCCCAGGAGCACGAGGAGATGTTCCCCTTTTCCGTCCTTGATGTGGTTGTCATGGGACGGACTGCCTATCTCGGTCCCTTTGGTTCTCCACGTGAGGCTGATTTTATACTGTGCCGCCAGGTACTCGAGGAACTTCATCTCACACATCTGACAACCAGGACGTACCCAACGCTGTCCGGTGGTGAAAAGCAGATGGTGCTTCTGGCCCGGGCTCTGGTACAGACGCGCACCATGGTCTTTCTCGACGAGCCGACCAACCATCTCGATTACAAAAATCGCTATACTATTCTTGCCATCCTCAAGCAGCAGTGCCTGAACAACGACTCCTGTATTGTTGCCTGCCTTCATGATCCCAATCACGCCCGTATCTTTGCGGATCAGGTCATCATGATCGACAACGGCAGAGTCCTTGCCCAGGGAGCCACCACAGAGGTGCTCACCGGTGCAATGATCAGCAGGCTCTACGGCCTGGCCGTGGCATCTCCGAACACTTCTTTTGAACCCTGCTTCAGTCAGTCCCTTTTCGCAGGGAAAGTCCTGCTTCTGGTGGGCGCCAGCGGCGCCGGAAAGACAACAACTCTTGAAAGGCTTATCAAGACCACCAATTCTCTGAAAATTGACGGCATTGTCTGTCCCGGGACCTGGAAAAACAACCGGCGTTTCAGCTCTACGGCACGAAGGATTGCCACAGGAGAAGAGGCACCCTTTGCCAGCAGAAGCACCGATAACGAGGCCAGCCCGTTTATCTTCCACGACGAGGGAAAAACACTGGCGGAAAAGGCCTTGCAGGCGGAACAACACTACACGACAGACTGTCTCATCATCGACGAAATTGGCCCCCTGGAGATGGACGACGGCGGTTTCGCCCCCTATCTACCAGCACTCCTTTCCCTCAAAAATACCAAGCATATCTGGGCGGTACGGCCATCGTTGGTTGACCATGTCTGCAGTAAATGGTTGCTGGTGGAACCGGTTCAGGTGGCTGTCGACGAAGAGGGGGCCCTGGCAAAGATGCAGAAATTCCTCGATCAATGACAACGCTGTTGCCAAAAGACATCATGACACTCTACACTTTCCTGGCCATCGTCAACCTTGCCTGCAGCGGTGTGCTGCTCCTCCTGCGCCGCGTTGTCATTCTGAAAATTCTCTGGGGTATCGCTCCCTTTCTCTGGTTGGCGCAACTGCTCTGTCATTTCAGCCATACCAGCCCATACTCCCTCTCCGGTATCGCTCCCACGTGCGCTATCGCCGCCATCGTTCTCCTGCTCTGCCAGCACCTTTCTCTGCGTCACGATTTGGAGAGTGCCAGACCCCGGTACACCGCCCTCTTTTTGCTGCTGTTGGCCATGGCAAGTCTCGTAAACGAGAGCGTCCGGCACAACCCCTTTATGATGACCTATATCTTTGCGATCCTGTTCTTTCTCTCTCGGCCTTTTAGCCTTGGCTGCACCCTCTATGCCCTTTCGGGTATGGCCTGTCTGCTGACCACTGACAAGACTGACACCAGAATCAGAAGAACCAGTAAGGACGCTACGTTTGCCGCCTCGATCTTCTTTCTCGGAGGAGAAATCGTCGGCTGCTATTGGGGCTTTATGGGCTGGGGAACCACCTGGCGCTGGAGCGGGAACTTTCTGTTCTCAGCGATGTTCTTTGTGCTGTTCATGGTCGCGCTTCATGTCCCGCCCCATGTTTTTCGCAGCCGTCGCGGCCATGATATCCTCTTCTCTGTACCCCTGCTGCTCATCGCCCTTTTTATGGTTATGTCAAAGGTGCTCCAATGAAAATCAGCAATCTTTTCACGTCCCTGACCACAGCCTTTGTCCTTTTTCTGCTGCTGGCTGTTATTTTTGGCTACGGCAGCCATATTGCCGCGTTGGCCGAGGTGAGGCCGGTCTTTAGAAAGATGACCTCCACCCATATCTGGGCAGCTCTTGGTGCCATTCGCCAGCAGCAGATGCTGCTCTACTGGCTGCTGGCGCTGGTAGCAGTGGCTGTCGCCCTTTTTGCCAATACCCTGTGCTGCACCTGGAAACAGTTTCGCAACTACAAAAAAAGCAGCCGCGTCACCCGGGGCAACAAGAACGCGCAACGCATGATGTTTATCCACGTTGCCGCTCTCCTGGTCATTGTCTTTCACGGCTTGGATGTTGCCATGGTGCAACGCCACCTGCCACAAAAAATCGCTGTTGGCGACAGCGGCGAGTTCAACGGCTATACCATCAAGGTGGAAGCAGTGGAGTACATTACCGACAAAAAGTATATCCGTGAAGATGAGCAGGGGAGACGACGGTCAAGTTTCAAGATTCCTTACGGAGAATTCTCTATCAAGGAAAATAAGGCGCGACTCGGCCTGTACCGTGAGGGCCGTCTGGTACAGACTGCTGATATCAAGATGTTTTCTCCTGTCCGTCTGGGGAGCACCTTTTTTTTTCTGGACGGATTTTACCTCCCCCGTGACAGTGAAAAGATTGGTATAACCATCCACAGCAGTTACAATCCACTTGTTCTGCCCTTTTTTCTCCTCTATGCCTGCCTTTTGTCCATCCTCCTCTGGCACGCCCTTGGTAACCGGTTTTCGTCGCAGAGCCAAGGCCAGGAGGGTGCCGCCTGAAGTCAGATTGACGAGGCAGAGATAACTCGCCTTGAGTTCGGTATGGCATTTTCTCCACAGTGTAGATATGCAGGCCGTACAAAACTGTGGGGGCAGCTCGCAACCGTTGTTTGCTGATCTTTTCAGGCGACTGGTCAATCCTGGTGGAGCAGTCCCACCAGGGTCGGTACCGGGGTCGTTGTGGATGGCTCAGGGCCGGAGCGATCAAAGGCCTGGCGGAAGAGGCTCTCCCTGGAGAGCTCGGAGAACCGGTAAAGTGTCAGTTTCCGGTCACTGCTGGGGGATACCGGGGATGGCAACAGGTCGTGCCATGCCTGCTCAAACTGTTGCACTTCTGCACGGCTATCAGTAGAGAGGTGATGGTCGAGGAAGGCATTGAACAACTTTCTGCGCTGCGTTGCCCACTGTTTCGCCTTCTCATGGGACCCTCCTTTCATGCCAGGAATTCTCAGGCGGACCAGCGGTGATGCTGGGCCACTCCCCAGGTATTCACCGGCTTCCACCAGCGTTAGCAGGGCATCTTCGCTGTCGGTAATAAACACTGTGGCATGGCTGGGAGTCGAGGCCCCTTGTAGCAGCATCCTTGTCCAGGCCATACAGCGAAGACCAGCCCGGTCTTCACCGCTGGTAATTGTCTTTAGCGGAGCAGAGAGCATGGAGATGCTGTCGCCATCGTCGAGCAGCTCGTGAAATACCTGCACTTCTCTGTCGCTGATGGCGTCAAGCTGTTCTTTGATGTCCTGTTGTTCCTGGTCGTGGAGCTCTGCCAGTTTAAGCAGTAATCGGGCCTGCCAGAGGGCCCCTGCAGGCTGTTGATCGTCATTGCCTTGTCGCAGTTGACTGGTGAGTGTGTGGCGTGATTCGGCGCCGGGGACGATCCCGGCCTCGGGGCCGGCGAGAAAGAGGGCCAGTAGCCGTTTTCGCTGCTCCGGCTCCTGGCTGCTGATCTCGGTTACCAGCCGTTGAAACCGTTGTCGGTCATTCCCCAGGGGGGCAAAGGGGTGCAGTTGTAGTCGTCCTCCCTGGAGCAGGGCAGCGCATTCGGAGGAGAGTCCTTGGATGACGTCCGGGTCATTTTCCATGACCGCACAGTAGACAACGCCAGAGAAAACCTGTAGAAGGGGAGCTGTTATCGATTCCGCGGGAATGGTTCCGGGGAAGCAGCATGCTGTATACTCGTTCATGTTCCTCTCATTATTGGCAGGTATGCAAACCCTGAAAGAAAAAAGTACCTTTGTCGTGACCGCCCTTGCCTATGTCCTGTTTCATCTGCGGCTGGGCGCTGACGCCGGGCAGATCGTCAGCGGTACATGCCGGCAGATGCTGCTGACCGCACCCTATGCCCTGGGATTCACCTACATGATAGCCTTTATGCTCCGCAGGCTGTCAGGAAGCGGATGGCCGACCTGGGACAGGCTCTGTCGGATTTTTTTTACCCTGGGGATAATCTTTGCCTTTTTCTTTGCCCTCTATGAATATGGCGGTGGAAAGGTTATTGGGTAGAAGGCGCTGCCTAACGTATCACGGTCCCAGCTGGATGAAATCCGTTTTTTGCTGTGGTATTGGGCATGAGGACTGCTTCTCGGCCCATGAGGGTGCCGGGATTGGTCACCGAGTTGCAACCGGTTTGTGCTCCATCACCGAGGATGGCGCCAAACTTGCGCAGGCCGGTATCGACCGGGCCGTCCGGCGTGCGTACCCTGATTGTCCCGCTCAGGAACCGGAGGTTAGCAAACTTGGTGCCGGCTCCGAGATTGGCGGCAGTACCAAGGATCGAGTCGCCCAGGTAGGCAAAGTGTCCGGCTTTGGCGTCGTTGAGCAAGATCGAGTGTTTGACCTCGGTGGTGTGACCGACCACGCAGCGGTCGCCCACCAGACAGTTCCCGCGCAGGTAGGCCCCCTGGCGCACTTCGGTCTGGTGACCGATGATCGTCGGCCCCTTGATCAGGGCTCCGGATTCCACGAGGCTTCCCTGGCCGATGGAGATCTGATCTCCCATGAGGACAGCACCGGCCATGAGCACTGACGCACCTCTCAGCTCCCTGCCGTTTTCGACAACCTTGAGCTGGCCCTTGGTAGTGTCGGCAAAACGGATACTGCAGTTGTCGGCCGGGCGGATCTCATCGTTGTGCAGGATGAGCGTCGCTGGCAGTGGTGTGGCATCTTTGAATACCCCATGCCGGGGCAGGGTGGTGACCATGTCAGCCACATAGGTCTTGAGTTGCTTGAGCCCTTCCCACACCGGCGCGTCAGCAGGAAAGATGTCGCGATGAGCGAAGCTGTCCAGGGTGAAGAACGAGGCGGCTGAGAACATGGTGACTCCTGTACGGGTTTGGCAGGTAGGGGGTAGACTTCATCACTCTATAAGCCGCAGCTACGAATTCAAGAGAAATCTACGTGAATCGCTCAGAATGAGCCGGGTTGACTTCGTAGAACCTCATGTTTACCTTGTCGATGCAGTTGAGAGCAAGCAAGCGGTGAATAAGGAGGAATACCGTGGAATTTGAGGATTCGTTGTCATCGAGTATGGATGATTTCGCCGACACTACTCAGGACCTGGAAATACCTGATTCCCTGCCAATGATGGCAGTGCGTGATGTGGTTGTCTTTAACTATATGATTATCCCGCTGTTCGTTGGCAGGCCTAGTTCCATCGAGGCTGTCAATGAGGCCATGAAGGGCAACAAGCTCCTCATGCTGGTGACCCAGTGTGATGCGGCCAAGGATAACCCCACGGAAAAGGATCTCTATGAAGTCGGCATGGTGTCCATGATCATGCGGATCCTGAAACTGCCCGACGGTCGGCTCAAGGTCCTGGTGCAGGCCCTGTCTAAGGCAAAGATCCGCAATTTCCTGCAGACCGATCCCTACTATCAGGTGGAGGTGGACCTGATCGAAGAGCAGGACGTTGAAGAGATCTCAGTGGAGATAGAGGCCCTGATGCGCAGTGTGCGTGAGCAGACGGAAAAGATCATGAGCCTGCGCGGCATTCTCTCCTCTGACCTGATGATGATCATCAACAACATTGAGGAACCAGGCCGGCTCGCCGATCTGGTTGGGTCTAATCTCAGGCTCAAGATAGCTGAATCACAAAGAATTCTTGAGACTGTCGATCCGGTTGAGCGGCTTCGTCTGGTGGCCGAGCTCCTGCATAAGGAACTTGAAGTCTCGACGGTGCAGGCCAAGATCCAGTCTGACGCCAAGGAGGAGATGTCGCGGAGCCAACGCGAGTACTTCCTGCGTGAGCAGATTCAGGCCCTGAAACGTGAGCTGGGCGACGAAGATTCCTACTCCCAGGAGATCGAAGAGCTCAAGGCCAAGATAAAAAAGAAAAAGATGCCCAAGTACGCCAAGAAAGAGGCCAAGAAACAGCTCAGGCGTCTTGAGATGATGCATCCGGACGCTTCCGAGGCAACCATTGTCCGGACCTATATTGACTGGCTTCTCGATCTGCCCTGGCGTCAGTCCACCAAGGACCAGCTGGACCTGCCGGTAGCGGCCGAGGTGCTCGACGAGGATCATTATGGCCTGGAGAAGATCAAGGAACGTATCCTCGAGTACCTTGCTGTCCGCAAGCTGAATGCGGACACCAAAGGACCGATCATCTGCTTTGTCGGCCCTCCCGGGGTGGGAAAGACCTCGCTGGGGCAGGCTATCGCCCGGGCCATGGGTCGAAAGTTCTACCGGCTGTCACTGGGCGGCATGCGGGATGAGGCCGAAATCCGCGGCCATCGGCGCACCTATATCGGTGCCCTGCCTGGACGTATCCTGCAGGGACTGAAAAACGTTGATGCCAACAACCCGGTGTTCATGATGGACGAGGTCGATAAGATCGGCGATGATTATCGCGGTGATCCCTCTTCTGCCCTTTTGGAGGTCCTTGATCCCGAGCAGAACTCCACCTTTTCCGACCATTACTTGAACCTTCCCTTTGACCTGTCCAAGGTGATGTTCATCACCACCGCCAATCGAAGCGATACCATCCCTTCACCACTCCTGGATCGGATGGAGGTGATTCAGCTCTCCGGCTACACCCTTGAAGAGAAGATGGAGATTGCCCGGCGTTACCTCCTGCCCAGGCAGGTCAAGGAGAACGGAATCAGGCCCAGTCAGGTGCGCTTGAACGACAAGATGCTCGAGATGATTATCACCAGCTATACCCATGAGGCAGGGGTACGCAGTCTGGAGCGTGAGCTGGGAAAGATCTGCCGGAAGATAGCCCGCAAGGTTGCCGATGGCGGCAGGGGGCCATATACGATCTCTGTCAATACCGTGGCCAGCTATCTGGGGCCTCCCAAGCATATCCCGGAAAAGGATATCGATACCAGCAAGGATACAGGGCTGGCCATCGGCCTCGCCTGGACCGAGGTCGGGGGCGAGCTGCTGCATATCGAGACTTCGGTGCTCCCGGGTAAAGGTAAGTTACAGCTTACCGGCCATCTTGGTGATGTGATGAAGGAATCGGCGCATGCTGCGCTGACGTACTGTCGCAGCCGTCACACGGAGCTGGGCGTCGAGCCAGGGTACTTTGAAGAGGTGGACATCCACGTACACGTGCCGGCAGGGGCCATCCCCAAAGATGGGCCATCTGCTGGCATCACCATGACCACCGCCCTGTTTTCGGCGATCAGCAAACGGCCGGTGAAAACCGGAGTGGCCATGACCGGTGAGGTCACCCTGCGGGGCAGGGTACTGCCCATTGGCGGGCTTAAAGACAAGGCGCTGGCAGCGCTGCGTGCGGGCATTACCAATATCCTTATCCCCGAAGATAACCGCAAGGATCTTGTCGAGATTCCTGAAGAACTACGCAGTAAGATCAACTTCATCCCTGTTGGCCACATGGATGACGTTGTTGCCTACAGCCTCGACAAGGCGGCCAGGCGCAAGGGCTCGTCAACAAAGGGCAGGGCGGACTGACAGGCCCGGCACTCGCCGACAAGATAACTCTGGGAAGACCGCCCTGTACCCGTCTGGTACGGGGCGGTGATATTTTATGCGGAAAGTGTACGCACTCCTGCTTGTGTTGTTCTTGGCCTGTGCCGTGGCGGCCGGCTGGCTCTATTGGTATGTGATCACCCCATCTCCAGGAAGCGGAGAGGTCACGGTGACCATCCCCAAAGGTGCCGGAGTACGGCAGATCGGTCAGCTACTCGATAAGGCCGGACTCCTGCACTATGACCTGAGGTTTCTGGTACTGGTCAAGTGGACGGACAGTGCCACCCGGCTGCAGGCAGGTGAGTTCCAGATTGCCCGGGGCCTGCCTCCTGGAGAGGTTCTGGAACATCTGCGTTCCGGGATGACGGTGCAGCACCCGGTCATCATCCCGGAAGGCCTGACACTGGTGGAAATCGCCGAGGCCTTTTCCGCCCAGGGCTGGGGACGTAAGGCGCGGTTTATAGCCCTGGCCCGAGATCCTGCCTTTCTTCACGATCATGGCCTGGAGGAGCGCTCTGCCGAAGGATATCTTTTTCCTGATACCTACGCTCTGGCTAGAGGCGAGGCCGATGAAGCCGGTATCCTTGGCAGGATGATTGCCCGGTTTTTTCAGGTTTGGAAGACACTGGAGCCGGAAGAGGCGACGATATCGCGTCATGAGGTGGTGACCCTGGCCTCCATTGTCGAGAAAGAGACCGGTGCTGCCATGGAGCGGCCGATGATAGCCGCGGTTTTCTTTAACCGTCTGCATCTGGGGATGCGGCTGCAGTCAGATCCGACAGTCACCTATGGGGTCGCCGGGAGTACCGGCAGGTTGACCCGCAAGGACCTGCAGCGGCCGACCCCCTACAACACCTATGTTATCAAGGGGCTACCGCCCGGGCCCATCTGTAACCCTGGCCGGGCGTCGCTGCAGGCAGTGCTGCAGCCAGATGTTACCAACGCATTGTATTTTGTTTCCAAAAATGATGGTACCCACCATTTCAGCCGTACCCTCAAAGAGCATAACCAGATGGTGCGCAAGTATCAGTTATCCCGGGGAAAAAAACAGTAAAGAAGAGGTCGTCGTTATCCTGGCGATGGTGCTGTGTTGGCGTGTGCAGAGCGCCGGAACAAGACCTTGCGGTTTTTTTATGAATCACAGCGAGTTGTGCAGGTACCGCCATGATGAGTAAACGTCAGCGTAATTTCTTTTTTCCTGTTATCGACAGACTGTTTGTCCTTCGTCTTGTGGTGGTGGTGATACTCTGTGTTGTGGTTTTCAGGTATTTGCTCATTCCCCTCAGAATCCGGGGGCAGAGCATGGAGCCAACCTACACCGACAGGTCGTTTGCATTCTGCTGGCGGTTACACTATGTCTTCTCAGAAATCCAGCGTTTTGATGTTGTCGCGGTTCGTTTTGCCGGAAGAAAGGTCATGCTCCTGAAACGGGTTGTCGCGCTTCCGGGTGAAACTGTGGCCTTTCACCGAGGGGTGCTGTTTGTCAATGCAAAACCACTGGATGAACCTTATGTTGTCTTCCCTTCGGACTGGGAACTCAAAGAACGAACAGTGGCTGCCGGTCATGTGTATGTGATTGGCGATAACCGGGGAACTGCCATGGCAGCGCATCGCTTTGGTCAGGTCAGCGTGGAAAGAATCGTCGGAGGTGTCTTCCCATGAACAAAAAGAATCTTGTTTTTTGTTGTCTTGTCCTGTGTGTCTTCGCCGTCATCTACGTTGTCTATCCCGGCGACAAAAAGCAGATACGAACACATCTCGAGTCACTGGCGGTATGTGGCTCTTCGACCGTTGCAGAGCCGATGCTGGAAACCGTGAAAAAGGTGAAGCGTGCCGCAAAATTATGTCCAGCGCCATTTAGGGTGACCTTTAACGCCATGGAGATTGACCGGGATTTCAGCCAGAAAGAATTCACAGATCATTTTGTGATGCTCAAGAAAAAGACGGCAGGGACGACGTTTACCTTTACCGATGTCTCTGTGGTCCTTGGTGATGATGACACCGCAGAGGTACAGGCAACCCTTCTCCTTGAAGGAAAAAGCAGGGGAGACCGGTTTACCGATGCCTATGAAACCCTGCTGACAGCAGAAAAAAAAGAGGGGGGGTGGCGTTTTTCATCGGTGAAGATTGTTGAGTTTATGCAACAATAAAGGTGAGCCACAACTCCCTATGGTTTTCCCAGGTACTGCCGTGAAGCAAAAGGCTGCGAGGGCTGCTGCCTGCCAACCTGCCCATGAGGCTGGCTTGTATCGTTTCTTCGTTCTCATCCCTCTCGTCAATATCTCGCATCTCCGAAACGTAACACCCGGTTGTATCACTGTCCCGGAAATCTTTTGCCTCATCGGGAAAATAATATTTTTAGCGCTTTCTAGCTAAATAGGACAAACCTAACATATTGATTTTGCGTGTAAAAGCTTGCAGTATCAGCGGGGGTGATGTAGAGTATCAAAAAAATCTTGATAAAAAAGCTGCTGTTCGTGTTGTGGCCTCACCATCACAGCCATAAACCAATGAAAAAAATGCTCGTCTTCATCTTTGCCGGAATCTGCCTGGGAACAGCATTGTCATTAGTCGGCGCCGAGATGGTCGAACGTACCTCAGGGATTGAGTTCTGTGCTGAATGTCATTCCATGAAAGGGGTTGCCGAAGCCTACCTCAACGATACCCATGGCGGCAACAACCCCTATGGTTTGCAGGCAAAGTGTGCTGATTGTCATTTGCCCCATGACACTGTTTTCACCTACATCACAGCCAAGGGGTATACCGGCATTAAAGACGTGTTAGGCGAACTGTTCTGGGTAGATTCGGTTGACTGGGTCGACCGTCTTCACAAGCGGCAAGAATTTACCTACTCCAGTGGTTGCAAGAAATGTCACGATCTCGATGCGATCAGCTATGATATCCCCAAGGCATACCTGGCGCATAAAGATTTCAAAACAGGCAAAGTGGATTCCTGTGTGCACTGTCATGAACATGTTGGCCACAAGGATATTAAAGCCCACCTGCCAAAATCGACGTCATAGGAGGTACCCATGCGGTTAGCCATACGCCTACTATGGGCAGTGTTTTTATCCTTTGGCCTGAACTGTACCGCTTTTGCGGTTGACAGCACCGTCAAAACCCTGAAGGTTGAACGCGGCCTGTCCCCTGCGGGACGCCAATGTGTTGAGTGTCACGCCAAAGCGCAGCCGGGCATCGTCGCCGACTGGAAACAGAGCCGGCATGGACACGTCAATGTGTCCTGCATTGATTGTCACCAGGTGGACGCCGGCTCACCTATGGCATCCCAGAGCTGCCCCGGTGTCCAAGGGACGGACATCTATATGTCTGTTCTGGTCTCTCCGAAAACCTGTGGGCGCTGCCACAGTCAGGAGGTGAAGCAGTTCAGTGCCAGTGGACATTTCCGTGGAAGTAAGCAGTATCACGATGAAGATGGACGAAATTACAAGGTGATGAAAAGTCTTACCCAGACTCATGAAGGCCAGGGGTTGGAGAAGTTCAGACATGCGGCAGATATGACGGGCTGCATGCAGTGCCATGGTTCGAATGTGGTTCTTGACGCCGACAACAGACCCACCAAAGAGACCTGGCCTGTCGCCGGCATCGCCACGGTGTATCCAGATGGAGGCGTGGGAAACTGTGTAGCCTGTCACACCAGGCATCGTTTTAGCATTGCCGAGGCAAGAAAACCTGCGGCCTGCGCCTCCTGCCACCTGGGTCCGGATCACCCGGATATCGAAATTTATAACAATTCCAAGCACGGGCATATCTATAATGCAGAGGGGAGTGAATGGAATTTTACCGCTGCCCCGGATACCTGGGAACCCGGTGACTATCGAGCACCTACCTGTGCCGTCTGTCACCAGAGCGGTATCGGTGATCTCGAAACCACGCACAACGTCTCTGAGCGGCTCAAATGGAACCTGTGGGCAAAGCGATCCAAGCTCAGAAATTCACCGGACCCCTTGTCCATGTGGACCGGCGATGGAGAAAAGGGAAGAATGCAGATGAAAAAGGTCTGTCGCAACTGCCACAGCTCATCACATGGTGACCGCTTTTTTGAGCAGGCCGATAATCATATCGAATTGTATAACGAGGGCTACTTCGATGTAGCTGAGACTCTGCGCAAGGAACTCGCTGCAAAGGGGCTGTTAAAGAAAAATCCGTGGGATGACGAATTCCTCAAGATCTACTATCATCTCTGGCATCATGAAGGGCGGCGAATGCGACAGGGTGCCGCTATGGGGGCCCCGGATTATGCCCATTGGCACGGTGTCTTTGAGCTCCAGCAAGATTTGTATGAACTCAAAGATATCCACAAGAGGCGGATGGCGGCGGGTAAGCTGGAGTGAACAGCCTGAAACTCTAAGGTTGATGCTGTGCGAAGGAGGGGCAGATGAACGCCCCTCCTTTTTATTCTTCAGGACGGCCCCAACTACCTGTCCAAAAAGGTGCACCTGAGGCGAGCAGCTGTCAGCGAATCAGTTGATTCATTTCGAAAATGGGCAGCAGGATCGAGACGACGATGAAGGCCACCGCAACGCCCATGACCAGGATCATAATTGGCTCAATGAGCGAGGTAAGGCCGAGCACCTTGGCCTCCACCTCACGTTCGTAACTACGGGCGGCCTTGTCGAGCATGCCTTCCAGGGCACCGCTCTGTTCCCCGACCGCGATCATCTGCACCAGCATCGGCGGGAACCATCTGCTGTTGTTTAGCGTCTGCGAGAGGCTTTTTCCCTTCTCAATTTCCTCACATGCGGTACTGATGACCTCCGCCATGAGGGTGTTGTTGACGATGTTTTTCACGATGTTCAAGGCGGCGATCAGGGGAACGCCCGAGGCGAGCAGGCTTGACAGGGTTCGTCCGAAGCGGGCGGCACCAATCTTGAGGTTGAGATCCCGAAGTCCCGGTAGGGTGAGTTTGCCCCGATCCCAGGCCCTTCTTCCCCTGGGGAGCTTGATGAGAAAACGGAAAAAAAAGAACAGCCCTGTCAGGACAAGCAGCAGGACCCACCAGAACTGTTTGAGAAATCCACTCAGGCCGATAAGAAGAATGGTCGGGAGTGGTAATGCCTGTTGGGTTCCCTCGAAGACAGAGGTTATGCTGGGGACAATGAAGGTTATCAGCAGAAACAGGACCAGTATGCCGACGACGGCCATGAAAAGAGGATAGAGCAGCGCTGCCGTGATCCGGGACTTGAGCATCTGCTGGTTCTCTCCAAACTCGGCCAGCCGTTCAAGCACCACGCCCAGCGACCCTGATGCCTCTCCAGCCCTGACCATATTTATGTAGATCCGCGAAAATAATCGGGGATGGTGCTCAAGGGCCACGGTCATGGAGTTCCCCTCGTTGACCGTATCCTTGATCTGGGTGAAGACCGTCTTCAGGCCTTTGTTCTCTGTCTGGGCGATAAGGCCATCCAGGGCAGGTATCAGTGATATTCCCGCATTGAGCAGCGTGGCGAGCTGCCGGGTCGCTATGGAGATATCCTGCGGCCGGATACGGGGAGAAAAGCTGAACTGCAGCGATGTGCTGCTTCCGGTGCCTTTGGTCTGGGTGTGACGTTCTTTGATGTCTACCGGATAGAGACCCTGGCTGCGGATGCGCGTCCGCGCTGCAGTCAGGGATTCAGCTTCGATCATACCTTTACTTTTTTTGCCTCGGGCATTGAGGGCTGTATAGTCAAAAAGGGGCATGCTGCTCCTGATGGTGGGGGGTCGATGTGCTGCTCCCGGGAGCAGTCCTGTGGAAATGATACAGTATTTTTTCCTGTAAAGGAAAAAGAAACCATCAAAGATTGCATGACTGGCCCGGTGTGCTACAATGGCACTCCCTTTGAAAAATTACCAAGGAGATGGAACACCATGAAAATAGCCATTGAATACTGCACCAGTTGAAACTATAAACCACGCGCCACCAGGTTGGAGGGCGAAATACGAGATCGCTTCGGCAAAGAGGTGAGTGTTGCATTGATTGCCAGCTCCGGCGGAGTTTTTGAGGTATTTAAAGACGATACCCTTCTCTTTTCCAAGCGACAGCTTGGCCGGTTTCCCGAGGAAGGGGAGATCTGCCGGATGCTGGCAGATTGACTGGCCAGCGCCTGCGTTAATTTTTTGCTGGAAGACGTATGCTGCAGGAACTGCGGATCAGTAACCTGGCACTGATTGACTCCCTTGTCCTGGAGTTGACAGCCAGTGAGGTGGGCCTCCTTGTCCTTACCGGTGAGACCGGGGCGGGGAAGTCCATCTTGCTCAGCGCCATTCATCTGCTTAACGGCCGTCGTGGTACTGCTGACTGGATACGCGGTAACTGTGACGAGGCGGTTATCGAGGCACTGTTTCGGATTCGTCCGGATCAGCATGCTGTACTGGAGCTGCTCAAAGAGCAGGGGCTCGATGATGAGGACTCCTTGATTGTCCGCCGGGTGCTCAGCCGCAAGGGAAGAAATCGGGTCTTTGTCAACGATCGACTGGTCACCTCACGGCTGGCAGGCCGTCTTCTCGAGAACCTGGTGACCATCGCCAGTCAGCATGATCACCAGCAACTTCTCAACAGCTCAAAGCATCTGCAGTTCCTGGATACCTACGGTGACCTTGATGAGATGCGCCAGGCCTATACCCGGCGGTTTCACCGTTGGCAACAGCTACTTTTGGTACGTCGCCAGTTGCAGGAAAAGGAGCAGGACAAGGAACAGCGCCGAGATTTTCTCGCGTTTCAGCTGGGTGAGATTCAATCGGCGGCGATCACTGCCGGCGAGGATGAAAATCTGGACAACGAGCGTCGGGTGCTCCGATCCTCTGCAGAACTTGCCGACCTGGTGGGACAGAGTTGTGCGCACCTGAGCGGCCCCACGCCTGATACCCTCAACGAGGTGAGCAGGCATCTGGACCGGGCCGCAGCTCTGGATCCCGGACTGGCTGAAGTGTCACGGCAGTTCACCTCGGCGACGCTGGAGATCGAGGACTGCGGCCGGACCCTGCGTGCCTACCTGGAGCAGCTTCCTCAGGATCGGCAGCGCATTGAGCAAATCAATGCCCGCCTTGCCGAGTTGAAGGCGCTGCAGCGTAAATATGGTCCAACCCTTGCCGAAGTCATTGCCTTTGCCGCTGCTGCCGAACAGGAACTGGCTGGCCTGGAGAGCCTGGAGCAGGAGATGGAACAGCTGGACGTCGAGCTGGAGACAATGGGTCGCGAGGTGATGATCAGGGCCACCGAGCTCAGTGCTGCCCGTCAGGAGGTGGCTGGTCGTCTCGCCTCTGCCATGCAAGCAGAGCTGGCTTCACTCAGTTTTCCCCAGGCAGAGTTTGTTGTCGATATCGCCAGCGGCAGTGCCGGAGAAAAAGAGAGCCTGCAGGCTTCAGGGGGGGATCAGGTGAGCTTTCTCTTTTCCGCCAACCCCGGGGAGGCCCCTAAGGAACTCGTCAAGGTCGCTTCCGGTGGTGAGCTCAGCCGTCTCCTCCTGGCAATGAAGTGCCTGCTTGCCCGCCGTGATCTGGTGGATACGGTGATCTTCGATGAGGTTGACGCAGGTATCGGCGGTCAGGCCGCTGAGGCCGTTGCTGAAAAAATCTACGAGCTCGCCGGTCACCACCAGGTCTTCTGCATCACCCATCTCCCCCAGATAGCTGCCTATGCCCACCGTCATTACCGGGTCGACAAAGAGGTCGAAGATAATCGTACCCGCAGCACTGTGCGGGTGTTGCCGCCCGAGGCACGTGTTGACGAGATAGCCCGCATGCTTGCCGGCACAAATCCCACTGCCCAGACGCTTGCCTATGCAGAAGAGCTGCTCAACCGCCGCGCCGGAGGGCAGTGACGCCTATGGGTGCAGTGGCTGCTCTGGGGCTTTATTCGGGTGGCCTCGACTCTATCCTTGCCTGCCGGGTGCTGGCGGAGCAGGGGATTACGGTGCGGGCCTTGAAATTTACTACCCCTTTTTTTGACCATGAACTCCTGGAGAATCCGAGCCGCTATCAGCTGCAGGCAAGAGAACGCTATGGCATTGAGGTGGAGCTGATTGATCTCAGCAGGCAGTATATTCCCATGCTCCGAGCTCCCGCCCATGGCTTTGGCAAGCGTTTTAATCCCTGTATCGATTGCAAGATCCTGATGTTGTCCACAGCGAGAGGGCTCATGGAAAAGTATGGGGCTGCCTTTCTGTTCACCGGTGAGGTTGTGGGACAGCGCCCCATGTCTCAGCGGCGAGATACGCTTCGGGCTATTGAGCGTGATTCCGGATGTGAGGGGATTTTGCTCAGACCGTTGAGCGCCAGGTTTCTTCCGCCCACCAGACCCGAGCAGCTGGGCCTGGTTGACCGTGATCGCCTGTATGGTTTCACCGGCCGGGGCCGTAAGGAGCAGATCGCCCTGGCAGCGAGCCTCGGGATTACTGAATACCCGGCACCGGCAGGAGGATGCCTGTTGACGGATGTTACCCTGGGGGCGCGGATCGCCGGATTTCACGCTGACAATTTTTTAATTGAGTATAACCAGTTAAGTATCGACGACTTTACCCTGATGCATGTTGGTCGTCAGTTTCGTCTTGCCGGAGGAGCCTGGTTGGTGCTGGGTAGAAATGCCCGAGAAAACAAACGACTGGAGTTGCTTGCCGGGCCTGGGGATGCCCTGCTGCATGTGACTGATCGTCCTGGGCCCCTGGGGATTTTGCGGCGTGCAGATCTCCTCGGAGAAGAATTGTTTCGGCAGCAGGTCTTGTCCGAAGCGGCCTCCTGCGTTATTCGTTATGCCAAAAAGATTGATGGCCTGGCAGCACCTGGTCGGATCGAGATCAGACTGCCAGAGGGTGGCATCAGGAGCATAGAGGCAGAGCCCATGGAAGACGCCGAATTGCAGGAGCGGCAGATCTGAATGGCGCTGCTCCCCATAACCGCAGCCCGGGTCAATGCCCTCTTTGCAGGCCCTCTTCGTCAGGGGCTCGAGGAGATGCTGCGCCGCAACCGTCAACCGCTTTGGCTGGTTGGTGGCACTGTGCGCGATCTTTTGCTCGGGCGGCCGCCTGCTGATATCGATGTGAGCGTGGTGAAAGGCGCCCGGCAGTGGGCCAGAGAGCTCGCAGGACTGAGTGGTGGCACCTTTGTCCAGCTGGGTAGAGAAGAGGATGCGGCGCGGGTAGCCCTGGCCGGGCTGAACATCGATGTGGCTGCCTTGCGAAAAGGGGCGCCAACCATTGAAAGTGAGCTGGCATTACGCGATCTCAGCATCAATGCCCTGGCTTTGCGTGTTGATGAGCTGTTAACCGGGACCTTTCCAGTAGCAGATGATACACCGCTGGTGCCGGTTGATGCGGTTGGCGGTATGGCCGACCTGGAAGCCGGCTTGATCCGCATGGCCGGTCCTTTGAGCTTTCAGCATGATCCCCTGCGCATGGTTCGAGTGTTCCGTTTTGGTGCCTGCCTGGGATTCAGGATAGATGCGGCGACGCTCGCCGCTGTTAGCCATGAACGGCAGCGGCTGGCAGATATTGCCGCAGAGCGCGTAGGTTATGAAATGCACCAGCTCATGGCCTCGGACTCTGCCTGGCCGATGATCAGGGCGATGGCAGATAGTGGTCTGCTGACAGAGGTGATTCCTGAACTGAGCCGGGCTGTTGGCATGGAGCAGCCGCCAAGTCATCATCTTGATGTGTTTGAGCATAGTCTGGAGGCGCTGCGGCAGGTTGAGCTGATGCTTTGTCAGGGGCGGCCGTTGGGTAGAGCCTGCGAGCCCTGGGTTCGGCAATGGCTGCAGGTTGCAGATAATCGCCGCCTGCTCAAATGGGCCACCCTGCTCCATGATATTGGCAAACCCGAAACGCATGACATTCGTGGCGAGGAACAGCGCATCACCTTTCACCGGCATGACCTGGCCGGGGCCGCCCTTTTCAGCAGCATGGCCAGGCGTCTGCGCTGGAGCCGTAATGACAGCGACCGGCTAGCCACCTTCATCAGTGGGCATATGCGTCCCTTTCACCTGACGAACGTTGCCAGGAAGGAGGAGCTCTCAACGCGCGCCTGTATTCGTCTGCTTCGCACCTTTGCCGATGATCTGCCTGGCCTGCTGCTGTTGGCCATGGCCGATGCCCGCGCCGGTAAGGGGCCGGGCCGCCCCGAGGCCATGGAAACCGAATTGATCGCGCTCTCCACGAGACTGTACGAGGTTCGCGAGGAGCTGGTACTCCCGGTAAAGAAAGCGCCGCCACTCCTGACCGGGCATGATTTACGCGCTGTTTTTGATCTGAAACCCGGGCCTCGATTTGGCTGCCTCCTTGAGGAGGTCGAGGAGCAGCGTATGGAAGGTCGTATTACCTGCCGGGAGGAGGCTCTGGCCGTGGTCAGGCGACTGCTCGAAGAGACTGGCGAGATCAATACTTCCAGGGGAAGACAGGGATGAAAAAGGTTCAGGATTATTATTTTAAGAAGGCTAAAAAAGATAACTATCCGGCAAGATCGGTGTACAAGCTTGAAGAGGCTCAGACCAAAAACCGATTTCTCAAGGCAGGTCAGCGGGTACTGGATCTAGGCTGCCATCCTGGGAGCTGGTCTCTGTACGCTGCGGCCACGGTGGGAGAGCGTGGTGTCGTTGTTGGGGTCGATCTGCAGTCGACCGAGCTTGTCCGGCAAAAAGGCCATGGCGAAATTCACCTGCTTTGTTATGATGTCTTTGCTGATGAGTTCGTTGGCAGACTTCGCCAGCAGTGGCCGGGGTTTCATGTGGTGCTCAGTGATATGGCGCCGCGGACAACGGGCAGCGCATATGCCGATCACCAGCAATCCATGCGGCTGGTCCGCCGGGTGGGAGAGCTTGCTGCCGCTCTGCTCCACGAGAATGGCTCCCTGTACTGTAAGGCCTTTCAGGGAGAGGACTTCCCCGCGTTGACCCGTGAACTTGGGCAGTTATTTGATCGAATAAAGGTGGTGAAACCCCAAAGCTCAAGGGGAGAAAGTCGTGAGGTATTTCTTCTGGGCAGGGGATTCAAGCCAAAGGCGGCCCGGGAATGGTGCCGCACCAGAGAAGAAAACCGATAAACCCACAGAGGTTATGGCGTTCTCGTTGTCAGGATGGAACGTCGGCGATTAACAGAGGAGCTGAAACGTGTCTGGACACTCGAAATGGAGCACCATCAAAAGAAAAAAAGGTGCCAATGATGCTAAGCGCGGCAAGATCTTCACCAAGCTGATCAAAGAGATTACCGTGGCCGCTCGCATGGGCGGCGGTGATCCTGAGGCAAACCCCAGGCTGCGAACTGCGGTTATCGCGGCAAAAAGCGAAAATATGCCCAAGGATAATATCGAGCGGGCCATCAAGAAGGGGACTGGCGATTCCGATGGCGCCAACTACGAGGAGATCCTTTACGAGGGCTATGGGCCCGGTGGCGTGGCGGTGCTGGTGGAGACGATGACAGATAACAAAAACCGCACTGTTGCCGATATTCGCCACTATTTCGCAAAAAGCGGTGGCAACCTGGGAGAGTCCGGTTGTGTCGGCTGGATGTTTACCAAGAAAGGGGTGATCAACGTCAGCAAGGAGGGGGTGGAAGAGGAAACCCTCATGGATCTGGCCCTTGAGACCGGCGCCGAGGATGTGGTTGAAGAGGAGGATACCTTTCAGATCCTTACTTCGCCAGAGGATTTTAGTGAGGTCGTTGGTGGGCTGGAAGCAGCGGAAGTTGCCTATATCGAGGCAGCGCTTTCCATGATTCCGCAGAACACGATTGAGGTCGGTGAGGAGAAGACTGCGAGGTCGCTGTTGAAACTTCTGGAAAGCCTTGAAGACCACGACGATGTTCAAAAGGTACATGCAAACTTTGATATCCCCGACGATCTGATGGAGGAACTGTCCTGAGTCTGGTCAACAGACGGCTGCGCATACTCGGGGTCGACCCTGGTTCGCGGGTGACGGGCTATGGTATTATCGATGTTGCGGGACAGAATCTGGGGTTTGTTGCCTGCGGTACCATTCGTACCACTGCGGAGAAGGATTTTTTTCGCCGGTTATACATGATAGGCAGCGGCCTTGAGGCGGTGATTGATCAGCATCGACCCGAACGTGCAGCCATCGAAGATGTCTTCATGGCCAATAATCCCAACTCGGCACTCAAGCTGGGACAGGCCAGAGGCGCCGCTGTGATGACGATGATGCGGAGCGGCCTTGATGTCGCTGCATATACGCCCCGCAGGATCAAGCAGGCGGTTGTCGGCTATGGACAGGCCTCCAAGACTCAGGTTCAATACATGATGCAGCACCTGCTGGAACTTGATGCCTTGCCAAGCAGCGATGCTGCCGACGCGCTTGCCGTGGCTCTGTGTCATATTTATCATCTGCAGAATCGATCAGTTGCTTCTGCATCCTGAACCCTTGCTCGCTAACGTGAAAACA
This sequence comes from Desulfobulbus propionicus, assembly GCA_002748735.1. GTDB lineage: Bacteria > Desulfobacterota > Desulfobulbia > Desulfobulbales > Desulfobulbaceae > Desulfobulbus_B > Desulfobulbus_B propionicus_A. The sequence goes on from PDTC01000013.1 coordinate 103,630, forward strand.
TGATCGCTTCATTGTCCGGTATACTGCAGTTTACCTCGCCGTTCTCGGCGGTGATTGCCGTCCAGGGGGTGGGATATGAGGTGCAGTTGTCGGCCCGCACTGTTGATCGCCTCCCCAGAGTGGGTGAGGAGGTGTTTCTGTATGTGCACACCAGCGTTCGTGAGGACGCCATCACCCTGTTCGGGTTTTTCGAGATTCAGGAGAAAGAGCTTTTCTTGCTGCTGAATACGGTCTCTGGAGTAGGGCCCAAACTGGCGCTTGCCATTCTTGGCGGCATAGGGACAGCTGAGTTGTGTGAGGCGTTGCGGCTTAAAGATATTGGCAGACTTACCGGGATTTCAGGGGTTGGCAAGAAGACGGCCCAGCGCCTTTGTGTGGAGTTAGGTGAAAAAGTTGGCGGTGATGAACTGATTGGTACAACGGCCTCTGTGATGGCGGCTGCCTCTCCTGTAACCGAAGGGCATGCCTTGCAGGATGCGGCATCAGCTCTGGTGAACCTCGGATACTCCGAGTCAGTGGCCTGGCAGGCCTTGCGTAGCGTACAACAGCAGGATCCGCAACAGGCCGGTGTCATGACAGTGGAAGAGCTGCTTCGCCGGGCCCTGCAGGCCCTGGCCCGGTAATTTGTCAATCCGGAGGAGACCGGGAGGAACGACATGCAAGTTGAGGAAGATCTCCAGGGCAGGCGATTGGTCGAACCGGATATCCGAGAGGAAGACCAGGGGCTGGGAATTGAGCTCCGGCCTCGTCGGCTCGATGAGTATATCGGTCAGGAGCAGGTGCGCAAGAGTTTGGGGATCTTCCTCAAGGCCGCTCTTCAGCGCGGCGAGCCACTGGATCATGTTCTCTTTCACGGCTTTCCCGGACTGGGAAAGACCACCCTTGCCTATATTATCGCCAATGAAATGCAGGCCGGCATTAAGGTCACTTCAGGGCCTGTCATTGAGCGGCCCGGCGACCTTGCCGCCATCCTCACCAGCCTCCAGACCGGTGATGTCCTCTTTATCGACGAAATACATCGCCTCAATCATGTAGTGGAGGAGATCCTCTATCCAGCCATGGAAGACTACCAGCTCGATCTGGTGATCGGTCAGGGACCAGGGGCCCGGTCCGTGAAGATGGACCTGCCCCGATTTACCTTGGTGGGGGCGACGACTCGGACTGGCCTGTTGACCCCACCGCTCCGGGATCGTTTTGGTGTGATCCTCAGGCTTGAGTATTACAGCCCCGAAGAACTGGTCGCTATTGTGACCCGCTCGGCCAGCCTGTTCAACATTGCCATTGCGCCGGAGGGTGCCCTGGAGCTGGGACGACGTTCTCGGGGAACCCCCCGTATCGCCAACAGATTATTGCGCCGGGTCCGTGATTTTGCCGAGGTTCAGGGCCACCGGCTGATCGACGGTGCAATAGCTGATGAAGCCCTGACCATGCTCAATGTCGACCGCTATGGACTCGATGAAATGGACCGTCGAATTCTCCTCACTCTGATCGACAAGTTTCAGGGGGGGCCTATCGGGCTGGAGACCCTGGCGACAGCAGTCTGTGAGGAGAAAAATACCCTGGAGGATGTGTACGAACCTTTTCTTATTCAGTCAGGTTTTTTAGCACGGACGCCACGGGGACGGATCGCCACTGCCGGTGCCTATGAGCATTTTCAGCGAACACCGACGCCCGATAAACAGTACCCCGGTCTTTTTGAATAACCCTCTGCCATGGTGCAAAAAAGGTAACCGGTCAGCAACTCAGCGGTATTTTTGGCCCATCTCTTACTTCTCGGCAAAGGCGAGCAGAGACGCCGCTGGCTGATCAAGATACCATTCTGTTATGCCGGCAGTAGAGCTGATCTTAGCTGCCGGCCAGGGCAGAGCGTCTTTTTTCTGTCCTTCCTTTTCAAGATTTCTTTGTAGTTCTTTCATCATGTGGGCTTTATCTTTTCCCAGAACCAGGTAGGTCAGTCTTCTACCCGCCATCAGTAGCCTGGCCGTTTTGCTGATCCGCTTTTGGCCGCTTTCCGGATGCCTGGCAGTGGTAATCCATCTGGTGTCGGTATAGTCAGTGTGTCCAGGGAAAAGAGAGGCAGTATGGCCATCAACACCCATACCCAGATGAATCCAGTCAAAAACAGGCACTCCTGCACTGTTTTTGGGGACATTGCTATTGATCTCATCGGTGTATCGGAGAGCCTCCTGCTCGGGAGACTCTTCGCCGTGGATGCGATGGAGATTTTCCCGGGGAATATCAATGTGTCGAAACAGCAGGGTATCAGCGACTCCGAAATTGCTTTCAGGACTCTTGGCAGGAACACAGCGTTCGTCGCACCACCAGAAGTGGAGATTTTTCCAGCAGATGTCTTTTGAATATGGTGGTTGTGCAAGGAGCTCAAACCAGAGCTGTGGCGTGCTGCCGCCAGAGAGCGAGATATGCCTTGCTCTATCGCTTTTACTGAGCAGCTGTAGCTCGTTTGAAAGCGCTGTAACAACAGCTGCGGGCGAAGTAAAGATGTTCAGGTTCATAGTTCGCAATACTCGGTACTTGCCAGATTTTTACAGGGAAACCGCCATATCCTTTTTTCCTTTGCCAACAGGTCGTCTGCTTCCTGTGGTCCCCAGGTGCCGGCAGCGTAGCCGTAGAGCGTGCCACCATTTTCCTTGAAGTTGAGTATTGGCTGGACAAACTGCCAACAGGCCTCCACCGCATCGGTCCTCGCAAAGAGGGTGGCATCACCATTTATGGCGTCAAGGAGCAGGCGCTCGTAAGCATTGAGGATATCAGTGTTCGTCAGATCGCGATAATGAAAATCCATGCCGACTTCTTCTGTATTAAAGCCTGCTCCCGGTTTTTTCAGGCCAAAATTGATAAGAATGCCCTCATCGGGCTGGATGCGGATAATGATCTTGTTTTCTGGTGAGTACGTGGCAAAGAAGGGGTGTGGTGTCTGTTTAAAATAGAGGACAATTTCTGTCGCCCTGGTCGGCAGCCGCTTGCCGGTGCGGAGATAGAAGGGTACTCCCTGCCAGCGCCAGTTATCAATAAACATCTTGAGGGCGACATAGGTTTCCGTGCGAGAGTCAGGCGCCACTCCCTGTTCGTTGCGGTAGGCGGGAAGACGTTCTCCCCGCACCGTCGATGCTGTATACTGACCGAGAATAAGGTCATGGTGCAGGTCGTCATCGGTCAATGGCCGGAAAGACTGCATCACCTTGACTGCCTCATCACGGATAAACTGTGCGTTGATTTTTGTCGGTGGCTCCATTGCCATCATCGCCAAAACCTGGAGCAGGTGGTTCTGCAGCATATCCCGCACCGCTCCTGCCTGATCGTAATAGCCGCCACGTTTTTCGACCCCGAGGAATTCGGCAGCTGTTATCTCGACATGATCAATGAAGTTGCGGTTCCAGAGCGGTTCGAACATGGCATTGGAAAAACGCAGCACCAGAAGATTCTGTACCGTCTCCTTGCCAAGATAGTGGTCGATACGGTAGATCTGCTGTTCAGCAAAATAGTTATGCAGCTCGGTATCGAGCATGTTGGCGGACTGCAGGTCAAACCCAAATGGCTTTTCAACAACGAGCCGTTTCCAGCCCTTAACTTCTGCTTGCAGCTCCTGTCCCGCCAGTTGTTCCGGGATTTTTCCGTAAAGGTTCGGGGGGGTGGCCAGATAATAAAGAAGATTGCCACTGGTCTTATGCCTGAGCGAAAGTTCTTTGATACGTTTTTTCAGCAAGGAGAAATCTTCTCTATTCTCGGGGTCTGTCTGCTGGTAGTAGAGATGGCTGCAGAAGTTTTTCTCCGTTTCCAGGCTCCATTGATAACGGCTTTTGTCGATTGTCGAGCAGAGTTTTTCCCGAAAGGTCTCATCGGTGAAGGCAGTGCGGCTGGCGCCAAGAATGGCAAAGTCTTCCGGCAGAAGTTTATTTACAAAAAGATGGTAAAGTGCCGGGATGAGTTTGCGGCGGGTGAGATCTCCAGAAGCGCCGAAAATAACAATGATTGCATTGTCCATTGTCTACCCTTATAAAAAAGGTTCTGTATATACTACATTCCAAATATTTTCAGGAAAGTTTGGTATGTTGTTTTTTTATGGTCGAAATAATTCTATCTGGAGACCTTTTATCCTTTTATACTCTGTATCATTCTCTTTTATAGCAGGAGAAGAATACGCTATCGCTGTAGCTCCAATACAAGCGTCTGCCAGTTGCATGGAATAACTTAAACAGTATTCCTCAACGTTATCTGTTGCCTGCCCATCTTGCCACATCCCAACTAATCTGTGCTGTTCTCTGGTGGTTTTTTCATCGTGACAGGGTACAAGGCTGGCGCAGGACTCTTCCTGATAAATGATGACAACTTCTTCACTCCGACGTACAGTCTCACTAAATTTTTTTAGAATAAAATCGCAGGGTGTTAGCTGTAACTTCCAGGTCTCCTCCTCTTCGAGTTTATACATTTTAGTGTAAACGTAAGAGAAAGAATGTCAACACTGCCCCCCTCGCCGGTTGATGTCTTTTACCGGTGGGAAAAGACTATTTGGCGTGACGCCTTGCAAGGCTTCTGGGTGTAATGCCAAACTCTTTACAAAAAATTTTGCTAAAGTGGCTGAGGCTTGAATAGCCCACTTCAAGAGCGGCTTCGGTGACATTGCACTGCTGGCTGACAATAAGATCACGGGCCCTCTTCAGGCGCAAAATACGCAGATACTCGAAAGGACAGAGACCAACCAGCTCTTTGAACCCCTCGACAAGCTGGTTATGATTGAGCCCTGCCCTGCGGGCAAG
>PDTC01000009.1 GCA_002748735.1 Desulfobulbus propionicus
TGAGCTGCCGGCCTATAGCCATTGACCGTCTCCCGCCGACCGGACAAGATGCAGCAGACCGGGTGAAACATTCCACCGCCGGTCATCATCAGTGATAATACTGATGGTCTTTTTGTTAAGGCGCAGAACTGTGCCCTCCACCATCTCGCCATCCGCAGCCTGAAAACTGACCCTGTCACCTTTTGTAAAGTCGGCCATCAGTGTGGTGGCGTGGGCCTGGGCTATAAGTTTCAGCCGTTCGACGATCAGCCGGTTAAGAAAGAGCAGATCCTCTTCATTCAACCGTTTGATCGCCTCAACGGCGGAGATTCGGTCAACAATCTTGACGCTGCCGGGTTTCATGACCATGCCTCGTTTTGTCAGTTTTTACATGCCAGACGTCTATAACCTTGCACAGGGCAACTGCAATATAGCATCTGCCATGCAGTGTGTAAGGGAAAATTCGCAGGTGGCCTCGCTGCGTTTATCTTTTCCCAGCCAGGGATGACTGAGTCGAGAAGTCTATAAAACTCCGGGCCATGATCATGAGATATCAGGTGACACAATTCATGGGTAACAATTTGCTGAGCTCGTTAGCTCATATTTTGACCAGAAGCTTCATTTTTGACCATGGGCTTGCCTGGTCTGGCTTTTGAAGGCGCTGTGATCATTCACTTCTTGAGTCAGAAATTGTTTCTGCCGGTCTGTCCAGTTTTGTTAGGTAGCGGATACCATGGGGTACGCCTCGGTGTAGCCACGTTCCAGAATTGAGATCAAGAGGGCTGCGGTAGATCAGCCTAGTGACAAGATGGCGGTTTTCTGTATCCATCGCCTTGGCTACAGAAAGGCTTTGCGCCGAGATGGATCAATTCTTGTCTGCGGGATTCAGCTATTGGCCTGTTCGCCAATCTTTGTACAGCCTGGACCGGACAATGAACTGCGGCCACCGGAACCAGGTGTTATGTGGATCTGGGTGCGGATTCTTTCTTTCAGTGCAGAGACATGGGAGATGATGCCGATCAGCTTGCCGTGCTGCTGAAGGCCGGCCAATGTTTCCAGAGAGGCCTCCAGGGCCTCTTCATCCAGGGTGCCGAAGCCCTCGTCGAGAAACAGCGAATCCACCCGGACGTTGCGACTGGCCATTTTCGAGAGCCCCAGCGCCAGGGTCAGGCTGACAATAAAGCTTTCACCTCCAGACAGGTTCCTGGTTGACCGGATTTCACCGGCCTGATAGGTATCGATTACGTTCAGCTCCAGGGGCTGCTGTTCATCACGGAGCAACAGGTAGCGGTCAGTCATTTTTTCCAGCTGTCGGTTGGCGTGCGTGACCATCAATTCAAAGGTCAGCCCCTGGGCAAAGGTGCGATACTTCTTTCCGTCAGCCGATCCGATATGGGCATGCAGCTTGTCCCAGCGCTGCCACTCTTTTTTCTGGGCGAGGATGGCCGACTGCTTCTCCCTGATTCGTGCCTGGGCTACCGTGTTTTCGTGCAGCCGGTGTTTGAGACCGGCAATGGCTTCACGCCGCACTTTAAGGGCCTCTTCATATTCGTTGACCTGCAGTTCCAGCTGTTCAAGTGTCTTGTTGGTGAGCTTTTTGGCGACCTCCATGGCCAGACGGGCCTGCCGGTCTTTTTCTCTGGCCTTCACATCGGTTTGCGCCGCATCCAGTTCCCTTGCCCGCGAAGCAAGGACCTCCAGTTTGTCAGTGGCCAGTCTGGCCCTGATGAACGCCTTTTCCTCAACAAAGCCTGCTCGCCTCAGGGCTGCCAACCAGGCGGTTTCCGCTTTTTTCAGGGCCGGCGCTCTCTGCTCACTACGTTTTTTCAGGGAGACGACATGGGCCTTGGCTGTTGTCAGTTGCTGCTGCAGCTCGGTATTGTGCTTTCTCGCCTTCTTCTCTGTGTTTTCGGCCTCGGCAATGGCCGCATTTAGGCGGTTTTCTTCGTCATCAGGCTGATTGTCGCCATACAGGCTTTTTCGCTCTGCTGTTTCATCGGCCAGTCTCTTTTTCAGCTGCTCGAGATTTTCCTGTTTTTCAGTCAGCGTCCTGACCTGGGTCTCAAGCACCGCCTCCAGGCGCTTCACCTCGCTGTCGATGGCGGTAATCTGTTCTTGGGTATCGTTTTTTTGCTTTGCCTGCTCCTGCCATTTTTCCATGTTTGATCGCAGCTTACCGAGGGTAGCCTCAGGTTGGCCAACATCGACGGCATAGCCCAGTGGCTCCAGTTTCGCGGCAACAGCCAGCCTGAGTTCGTCAACGTCGCTCTCAAGCCTCAACAGGACATCCTTTATTTCGACAAGCGTCTTTTCCGCAGCCCTCTTGTCATTGGCGGCAGCGGTCTCCAGCTTGTCGCTGTCATTGAGGCGGTTACCGGCCGTGGTCTCGGCCAGTTCCAGTTTTTTGATGGCAGCTTCCTGTGCCTCGGCTCTGGTGATCAGCCTGGTCAGCGCCTCTATTTTTTCTTCGATTTTACCGGGAACCGGGACATTTGCCGCTGCAAAGGGGTGTATGAGTGAACCACAGAGTGGACAGGGCTTGCCGTCTTCCAGCCTGGTACGGTGATCTTCAAGTGCCTCGATCTTTTTTCTAAATGCCAGTTCACGAAGAAGGTTCTCTTTTTCAGTGCGATATTCGCGGAGGAATTTCTCCCCCAGTAATTCATCCAGGGCCTCCTTGCCCTCTTGAAGATGTTGACTCGCTGCCGCCAGTTCCTGCTTCCTGAGGGTGCATTGCCGCATGGCTGCCTCGAGTTTCTTTGCAGCGGCTGCCACCGCTGTATCGGCATTCTTGAGATCAATTTTTTTGTGCGCGATCTCCCGCTGCCTGGCCACCAGGTTGCCAAACTGTTCTTCAATACCTGTAAGGCCACTGACCAGCCATTGGTCCTTGGCATGCGCCTTAAGGTATAGCGCTGCCGCTTCCAGTCGTTTTCTGGCGGCAATGCCTTTTTCCAGTTCCTTGGCCAGGGCCTGTTGACCTTTTTCAATGGTTGCCCCTTCCCTGGTGCAGGTTTCGTCACCTGCTGATACCACCTTTGCCTGGTCACCAATCTTTTGATCAAGAAAACGGATTTTCTGGATCAGTGGGGCAGCCGCCTTGAGGTCCTGTTTGGCTTGTAGAGTCAGCTGCTCGGCAGCCTGAAGTGCCTCAGTTGCTGTGTGAGCAGCAGTTTCCAGCTCAGGAAGTGCGGTTGCTGCTGTTTGCAATGCCGCCAGGTCATCAGTTTGCTGTTGCCGCAGGGCGGTCAGCGTTGCGTATGTGCCATCCAGTGACGCTGCTTTCATGGCCTGCTCCAGTCTGCCCCGCTGCGGTGTGAACGCCTCGATATCAGCCTTGAGCTGTTTCGCTTCATCGCCAAGCCTGCAGATCTCCTGTTTTATCCCTTCAATAGTTGTCAGCCAGGCGATAGCCTTGCCGGTTTCGGTCAATGCCGCAGCAAGCGCAGCCTCCTGCTGCAGCTTTACCCTGAGCTCTTCTCGAAGCTCTCCTACCTGCTCTGGCTCAAGGATGACAATGCCCGAGGTCTCAGCGTTAAGGATATTGAGCTTTTCCTTTTCCTCACGCTGACGTTCGTGAACACGGCGGGAAATTTCCGAATAGATCTCAGTACCGGTAAGCTGCTCGAGGATCTTGGACTTTTGCTCAGCATCAGCCTTCAGAAAGGTATCAAAGCCACCCTGCGCCAGCAGGATGGAACGGGTAAAACGATCAAAGTCCATCCCGGTTTTTTCTTCAACAATACCAGTGACACGACTCTTCTTCGTTTCGATGGGCTTGCCGGTAGTGTCATCGATGATCTGGTGCTCCTGATCCTGCAGATTGCCGTCAGGTTTTTTTCGGGCCCGGCGTTGTTCCCAATGACAGCGAAACTGTCCTGCCTGGGAGGCAAACACCACCTCAGCGTAGCATTCCCCAGTCTGGCGGGACATGATCTCGTTGCCGTTTTTGGTGATCTTACCAAGGCGAGGTGTGGCCCCATAGAGGGCCAGACAGATGGCGTCAAGAATTGTCGACTTGCCGGCACCGGTCGGGCCGGTCAGGGCAAAAATACCACCCGCAACATATTCAGGGTCAGTGAAATCTATACCCCATTCGCCATAGAGGGAATTGAGGTTTTTCCATCGGAGTTCCAATATCTTCATGCTTTTTGAATGCCGATTTTTGCTTCTGCTATTGATCTCCGCTGGCATGCACAACGATAATTTACGCCAACAAAAGCGTCATAATCCATGAGTTGCCCACCAATTGCAATGGCAGATGTCATTTTTGGCAGAGCATCGACCAGCTTGGTATTCCTCAAGACAGACTGCCTTGTTCGATCCGTTGCGTCCTGTTCCATAAGATATCTTCAATCAACAATCATTAACGTCTTCTTCATGGAGAGACTTGAGTATTTCATTGTAGGAGATCATCAGTTCCTGCCGGTCTTCATCTGCCACCTCAAAGGCATCGAGGAAACGGATAAAAACCTCTCCAGCATCCAGGTCATCGAGGGTTTCCTCTTCCGTGATCCTGTTGATCACCCGATCCATGATATACCGGTTTTTTATGCGCCTGATTTCCATAGCAGAGTCGGCTATTGCCTCATCGAGTATTTCGCGCAGGTTACCGACGACATCGTTGCCTGTGTATTCGACCTCAAGCCATGCAGCGCTTCCACCCTTTTTCAGGGCTGTTATCCTTGCCTGTATCTCCTCCAGCGAACCGGCAATACGTATCAACTCCTGGAAACAGGGGACAGGAAGAAGTTGTATCTGCGGTGTTTGATTGTTACCTTTTTCACCTTCACTCACCTCCGACACTCCGTCGTCAAAATCTGCAATCACCACGGATTTCTGCTGTCCTGCTTCACCATAGCCCATGGGAATGGGCGAACCACTGTAACGGATATGGTCTGCACCACCCACTGCCTGGGGCACATGAAGATGCCCCAGCGCTATATAGTCAATGGAAGGAGGAAAAACATCCAGGCCAAGATGGACCAGCGATCCCACGTACAGCTCCCGAACGCCATCACCATCAACCGTCTTACCGCCCGAGGTAAAGAGATGGCCCATAGCGATGAGGGGAATCGCTGCTTGTTGATCCTTGAAGTGCAACTGCTGCATAATGCTGTCGCGTTGCTGTTCGGCCAGTTCCACCACTCCGGCGTAGTGTGCCTTGACTCCTTCAACCAATTTTCTGTTCTTGGCATCAATGGTTTCACCGGGTTCCACGGTGCGAAGCTCCTTATCCCGCAAGTACGGGACAGCACAGATAATAGCCTCAGCTTTGCCATCGGTAGAAAGAACAAGTATCTCGTCATCCAGGGCAGCTGTCATGGAACCAACCACATAGACTTTCAAGGACCGCAACAGCTCTTTCGGGGCGTTCAAAAATGACGGTGAATCGTGGTTTCCGGCAATGACAACCACATGACGGCAGCAGGAAGAAGCAACCCGGCAAAGAAAACGATAGTACAGCTCCTGGGCGCGGTTACTGGGGGTGCTGGTATCAAACACATCACCGGCAACAAGGAGGATGTCAACCTGCTCATCTTCAATGGTCTGCGCCAGCCAATCGAGAAAAGCGGTAAACTCCTCATAACGTTTGCGGCCATAGAGGGAGCGGCCCAAATGCCAGTCTGATGTGTGCAGGATTCTCATTGGGAATCATTGTCGCCAATATGAATTGTCGTCATTTCAATTTACTCTACAGGCACCAATACCGACGTGGTGGTTGTCAGATCAAATTGAAACTCTCGTCTCTTTGGTGACTCAGTATACCCCGCCCACGTTCAGTGTCTACTTTTTATCTATCACCCATAATGGCAGCGAGTTACCGTAATCGAGAACAAGGGAATCTGAGCTGAAACACCGGATCAAGACATGATACGTCTCGTTGCAGAGAATCACCCCTGCATATGCAAAAAAACAGCACAGCTTACCAACAGCGTGTGGCAATTGTCGCCGCGCTTTTGCTATTGCCCGCCAGTTTCTCTGCTCTTTTCATTGAGCCCAGCGGATACCTCTGATCCGGAGGGCAACAGCATCACCCAGGCATGGACGCCTGAGTCTATACATCTCTTTGGGGATAAGCACTGTTACCGGGATTCCGGCATCGACGGTGATGCGCACCTGTTCCTGCACCTCCATCATCAAGGCGATACGACCACGGAGTATGCCGGGATCTCCTTGTGCCCGGGGCACCAGCTCGATGGCGGTGGGATCGACAAACATCCGATACTCGCCCGGTCGTGCCGGCGCCATGGCAGCTGGTACCTGCAGACTGACCTGATCGTTTATTGTGCAGCAGGTCACATCACCGGTAATCTCAACCTCACAGGTGAAGACATTTTCATAGATCGAGGAGACCAGACGGCCACGCTCCAGCACCAGGGTCTTTTCTGCCAGGCTGCTCGCCTGAAAACGCTCATGGGTGGTAAAGATAATGGTGATGCCCCGTTCCTGATTGATCCTTCGCAACAGATCATTGATCGCCGCCTTGTTTTCAGCATCAACGCTGGCGGTCGGCTCATCACAGAGAAAAACAGCCGGGGAGAGAGCCAGCGCCCGGGCCAGCGCAAGTCGCTGGGTTTCACCGCCGGAAAGCCGCTTGGCGTTTCTCTGCTTGAACGCTCGCATATTGACGACCTCCAGCACCTCGTCAACGATACCGTCCCGCTCACGCCGGGAAACCCCTCGGGCCTTGAGGCCGAACTCCACGTTCTTCCGCACCGAGGTGGAAAACATAATGGGATGCTGATCCAGCATGACCACCTGCTGGCGCAGGTCGCGTAAGGATTTCTCGTTCGGGCGGACAGGCTGCCCACGAAAATGCATAGCCCCCCTATCCGGTGGCGCGAGAAAGCCGAGGATATCGAGCAGTGTGGTCTTGCCTGCGCCATTGGCACCCACCAGCGAGTACATTGCCCCTTCTTCAATCTCCAGCCTGTCAATATCCAGTACAGTACTGTCTCCGTAGATGCGCTTCACACCCTCCAGGAGGTAAATACTCATTGCTGGGTCCTCCCCTGAACCAGATTAAACAAGACGTTCATTGCCAGACTGATGGTCATCAGTACCAGCCCCAAGGCGATGGCGAGAACAAAGGCACCCTTGTCATACTCGAGTGCCATGGCCGTGGTCATGGTACGGGTAAACCCCTTGATATTACCGCCCAGCATCATGGATATCCCCACCTCGGAGATCACCCGGCCAAAGGCAGAGATGATAGCAGCGCCAATGCTGAAACGGGCCTCTCGCAGGATGGCAAAGGCTGTCCTTATCGGGCCGGCACCGAGGGTTCTGGCAGTTTTACGATAACGGTGATCGATACGGCTGACAGCGGCAATGGTAAGGGCCGCCACCAGGGGAACAATAAGGATGACCTGACCGATAACGATGGCCTGCTGACTGTACAGAAGATCAAGGGGACCAAAGATGGCCCGGCGGGAGACAAAGGCGTAGACAAACAGACCGATGACCACGGTGGGCAGCGCCAACAGCGTATTCAGCAAAGTAATGACCAGTCGTTTTCCCGGCATGTGGCTGTACGCAACAAAAAATCCCAGGGGGACGCCAATCAATGCGGCGATAATGGTGGATGCGCAACTCACCTTGAGGGACACGGTGACGACCCCCATCATCTCGGGGTCCAGGTTGATGACCAACCGAATTGCCGAGACCAGGCTGTCCAGGAAAAACCCCATACTTCACCTCAGTTACACCGTTTCTTTCTTAAAAAAAACGCAGCACCCCGGAAGGCACTGCGTATCAGGTTCATTGGCTGGATCCTTCAGTCGATCAAATCACATGGCGTCAGGATAAAACAGCTGCTGGTCAAGCAGACGATAGTCCGCTATGACCTTCTGGCCCTTTGCAGAGACCAGCCACTCGGCAAAGGTCTTGGCTAGATCGTATTTGACGTGGGGATGCTTGTCCGGGTTGATGGGAATGACCCCATAGGGATTGGCCAGCATCGGATCTCCCTCGACAAGAACATCAAGCTCCAGCGGCACATCACGACCAAATTTGTACTTGATATAGGTTCCACGGTCGGCAAGGGTATAGGCCTGCTTTTCATCGGCAATGGTCAGTGTCTTGCCCATTCCCTGCCCAACAGACATATACCATTCACCAAGGCCGGCTGGATGCGTGAAAGAAACCTCGACCTCTTTACCTTTTTTCTGGAACTTGTGCGAGGTGGTCTCCAGCGGCAGTCCGGTGGCAGACCATAGTGCCTGCTCTTTTGTGTGGGTGCCAGAATCGTCACCACGGGAGATGAAAGGCTGCTTGGCTTCAGCCACTTTCTTCAGGGCCGCACCGGCATCTTTCATCCCTTTAATGCCAGCCTTGTCTGCCTTGGGGCCGAGAATGACAAAGTCGTTGTGCATGACTCCATATCGCTTGGTGCCGTATCCTTCGGCCACAAACTTCTCTTCACGACCCTTGGCATGGACAAAGATAACGTCAACATTACCGTCCTTACCATCGCGGATTGCCGCGCCCGTACCCTTGGCGATAACCTTTACCGTGATGCCGGTATCCTTGGCAAAGGCAGGCAGCAGGACATCGAGAAGCCCGGAGGCCTGAGTGCTGGTGGTGGTGGACATCTTGATACTCTTGTCTTCAGCACCGGCAAGGCCGGTAAAGGCAAAGACAAGGCATGCTCCTAGCATTGTCATTTTTTTGAACATCATATTCTCCTTTAGCATAAATAAATATTACAGGTTAAATGAGCCCTGTTGGCGGCTCATCCCTGTCCGCATCTCCGCTAATCACGGTCTCCTCATTTCCCTGGAAGACCATGGTACCGGCGAGTTTTGTATCATAACCGCGCAGGTCGTCGGCAAGGGCAGAAAATTCCTCGGTTTTCATCTGTCCTAGAAAGCGCTGAACACCCTCGTCAAAAAAACGATCCCGACTGATCAGCAGATCAAAACGCTCCCAGCGAAGCGGCAAGAAATCAAGGCCGAGCCGTCCGGCTACCGCCTCAATCCCTGGCCCGACATCTGCACGGCCCGCGAGAATTTCCAGCCCTACATCGAGATGGCGTTCCACCTCGTGGGAGTACCCTGCTATTTTGTCACCACGGATACCGACCCTGGCCAGTTCCCGATCCAGGAGCAGCCGGGTTCCGGTGCCCAGATGACGGTTAACCAGCTGGATACTTTCCCGTTTCAGATCGGCAATCCCTTTGATACGCAGAGGATTGCCCGGAGCGACCAGCAGCCCCTGACGCCGCTTGCAAAAGTTGACCACCACCGGCAGGGAGGGAAACTCCTGACTGGCGAAATCAAAATTGTATTCCCTGTCATCATCCTGAACGAGATGGCTGGAGGCAATATGACAAAACCCCTGACGCAGGGCGTGGATACCTCCCATGGAGCCGAGATTGCCAAACACAGCCAACTGATCATGCTTGGTCTTGTTAAACAGACCAATAAGGCCGTCGAGCAGAAGATCATTGGACCCCGCCAGAATAAGGATGCCGTGGTATGGTGGCAGCCGCTGCAGGTGGCCGGGAAAATTGATGGTGTTGTTTTCCACCCACTTCTCAATGAGATGCCGGGGAAACAGCCACTTACCGGTAATTTTGGTCGCTGGCAGCTCCTTCTCGCTCACCAATGAATAGACCATCTTTTCATTGACATTGAGAAAATCGGCAACTTCCCGCGTCGTCATCAGTCGTTTCATGCACGCCTCCTCTACACAGATTGTCATTGTGACGGTAACACCTGGGACCGTCAACTGCTTTGCGCATACACCCGTATATAATCTTTAATCCTTACCAATTCTTACCAATTATTACCAAGGATAAACGTTTCCCCCTGTTCGCAACCATTCCAATCCGTTTTCCCGTGACAAGGGGGGCTCGCCTGACTACATTGACCACGAAAAAAAATCGCTGTTACCGGGCGTATCACCAATGATTATTGACGATGTCTGCACCGGATGGTGAACGCTTAAGCGACCTTATCCTTTGCCACATCAGAAAAAAACAGGTAAAGAGCTCCGTTTGCCTACAGGAAACACCATCGGCGCGTAACAGACCTGTGGGTGCGAAAACTGCAGAGGGAACGTCAAAGAAGAACCGTGCTTGCAGAACCACTGATCAAGCAGGAACCACAGCCGGTCAACCACTATGAATCTTTGTCACAAACGATGACTGCACCCAACCAGCAATTCATTGTCACGGTCATGACCAGGGACCGGGTGGGTATTGTCCGCGAGGTCGCAGGCGCACTTGCGCAGATGGGGGGTGACCTCACCGACATCCGCCAGCAGGTTCTCCGTGGCTACCTTGTCATGATCCTCTTTGTCACCTTTCCGGAGAGAGTTGAAACAGAGAAGATCCGCATGGCACTCACCGAATCCTGGAGTGACGACAAACACCCCCTGGAGATTATCGTCAAGCCACTGGCCGAGCCACCCTACGTCGATGGGCAAGACACTGCCGACGATGCCTATGTCATCACCGTACGCGGCAAGGACCGTATCGGCTTTGTTGCCAGCGTTGCAGGCTTCTGTGCCAGCCAGCAGATCAATATCCTTGACCTGTCCACCACTGTTGCTGACAAAACCTATATTATGATCCTACTGGTTGATCTCAGCCGCTGCAGCAGCATCAAGACGCTTCGTGACGCCATTGATCAATTCAATCGTGACAATGACCTCAATCTCCTCCTGCAGCACCACTAAATCTTCAAGGCAACCAACGAGATCAAAATGTTATGATACGCTCCGATCAGATCCTCAACACCGTGGACATGGTCCAGAAAGAAAACCTGGACGTCCGGGCCGTCACCATGGGTATCGACCTGACCGACTGTCGGAGCTCAAGCGCGACAACAACCTGTACCCGTATCCACGATAAAATCTGTCGCTATGCCGCCAAACTGGTGGACGTCTGCGACCGGATGAGCCGGAAATATGGCATCCCGGTGGTCAACAAACGTATCGCCGTTACCCCGGTGGCCCTGATTGCCGCAGGTTTTCATCCAGCAGAGTATGTAGACCTTGCAAAGACTCTTGACAAGGCCGCCGCCGAGGTCGGCGTCGATTTCCTTGGCGGTTTTTCAGCCAATGTGGAAAACGGCACATCCAGCGCCAGCAGCACACTTATGGAGACCATGCCCGAGGCCATGAGCTCCACCGGTAAGGTCTGTGCCTCGGTGAACGTCGCCTCCACACGCTACGGCGTTAACATGGATGCGGTGGCGGTCATGGGCGATGTCATCAAAAGCCTAGCAGAAAGCAGCGGCGATACCGGTGGCTTTGCCGCCGCCAAGTTGGTTATTTTTGCCAACCAGCCGGAAGCCAACCCCTTTATGGCCGGTGCCATTCATGGCCCTGGTCAACCCGAAATGGTGATCAATGTTGGGGTTTCCGGCCCTGGCGTCATTGCCAGAGCCCTGGAACGCAAACTGGAGATGGACAGGGAACGGCCCGGCCTGCAGGATCTCGCTGACGAGATCAAACAGACGGCCTTCCGGGTCACCCGCTGCGGAGAACTCATCGGCCGAAGGGTGGCCCAGGCGCTCGGCATCAGCTTCGGTATCGTTGATGTTTCCCTGGCACCAACGCCCCGGGTAGGAGACTCTGTCGGTGAAATCCTGCGAATCATGGGGGTCGATGATATCGGCGCACCCGGTTCCACCGCCATTATCGCCCTGCTCAACGACGCAGTGAAAAAAGGTGGCACCTTTGCCAGCCAGAGTGCCGGCGGCTTGAGCGGCGCCTTTATCCCGGTCTGCGAAGACAAGGCCCTGGCTGATGCGGTTCGCGACAACACCCTGCCCCTGGAAAAACTTGAGGCCATGACCTCAGTCTGTTCTGTTGGGCTTGATATGATTGCCATCCCCGGCTCGGTGGACGCCAAGACCATCAGCGCCATTATTGCCGACGAGATGGCCATCGGCATGATCAACAATAAAACCACAGCGGTGCGAATTATTCCGGTTCCTGGCCGGGAGGCGGGAGACGTTGTCAGCTTCGGCGGCCTGTTTGGAGAATCAGCGATTATGCCGGTGCGCAACATCGGCAAATCCAACCGCTTCATCGATTTTGGAGGAAAAATACCGGCACCCCTCCACAGTTTGAAGAACTGACCCCTTCGACCATGGCGCCCACACTACAGCGCCTGTCAACCGTAACGGAGAAGACAGATGCAAGGTTTTTTCAAGCTTATCAGCTCCACCGAGTTCACCGAACTGCTGGCAGGCTTCAGGCCGCTGGCTCAAGAGACCATCCCCGTAAGTGAGGCGCTTGGCCGGGTTCTCGCCCAGGACATCACCGCCCCGGAGGATCTGCCGCCGTTTTCCCGCTCCACTATGGATGGGTTCGCGGTTCGTGCTCGAGACACCTTTGGTTCCTCAGAGTCGGAACCGGCACTCTTCACCCTGAAAGGTGAAATTGTCATGGGTGAGGCTGGCCAGCAGTATCACCTCAGTCCCGGCGAGACTGTCCGTATATGGACTGGCGGAGAGCTCCCGCAAAAGGGTGATGCCGTCGTTATGGTGGAATATAGCCGTATGCTTGATGACAGCACAGTAGAGCTGTTTCGTCCGGTCGCGCCAGGTGAGAATGTCATCACCGCTGGAGAAGATTTCAGGAAAGGCGCCGCTGTTCTCGGGCACGGCCGCAACCTCAGGCCCCAGGATCTGGGCATACTCTCCGGCATGGGGATTACTGAAATCTCGGTACACTGCCGCCCCAAGGTGGCGATCCTCTCCACCGGAGACGAGCTGGTCTCCCCGGACCAATCACCTGGACCGGGCAAGATCCGAGACATCAACTCCACCACCCTGGCTGGACTGGTCAGGGAGGCTGGCGGTATTCCCACCAGTCTGGGGATCGTCGGCGACAGGTTCGACGTCCTTTATACCACCTGCTCGAGAGCGCTGGCCGATGCCGACCTCCTCCTCCTTTCCGGGGGTAGCTCGGTGGGCCGCCGCGACTTCACCCTCAAGGTACTTGAAGGTATCGAGGGTGCAGAACTTCTCGCCCATGGCGTCGCCATTCGTCCCGGCAAGCCGACCATCCTCGCCCGCCTTGGCAACAAGGCCCTGTTTGGGCTGCCCGGTCATGCCGCATCAGCCATGGTGGTTTTTTATCTGTTTGTCCGTCCATTACTGCGCATGATGCAGGGCTGCCATACCGACCTAGGTCTCCAGCAGATCCAGGCCCGGACAGCACAGCAGATACCTTCAGCCATTGGTCGTGAGGAGTATGTCCGGGTTCAGCTCAGCTATCAGGAAGCGGATCAGCCACCCCTTGCCACCCCGGTCTATGGCAAATCCGGCCTGCTCAAACCACTGATTCAAAGTGACGGACTGTTGCGCATCGGCCGGGATGTCGAGGGCCTTGACAGGGGAACACTCGCCCCGGTTTTACTCTTTCCATAACCCCTCTGTTTCACCACTCTTCATACACCTGTGACCTCACCATGAAACGTAAAATTTACCTGAACATGCAGTCCCTTGAAGAAGCCCAACAGGCCTTCCAGCGCTGCTTTTCGTCCACGCGTACCCCCGTAGAAGAGGTTCCCAGCCGGGAGGCCGCTGGACGGGTAACTGCGGCACCGGTCTTTGCCCGACTCTCAGCCCCAGCATTTCACTGTGCCGCCATGGATGGACTGGCAGTGGATGCACAGACCACCTTCGGTGCCAGCGACGAGCACCCCCTGACCCTGACCATTGACAACATCCAGGCGCATCCGGTCAACACCGGACATCCGCTGCCTGGGGGCACAAACGCCGTGATCATCATCGAAAACGTGGTCATGGACGCCGGACAGCAGGGGGTCATCCGTGCCCCGGTCTACCCCTGGCAGAACGTCCGTAAAGTTGGAGAAGACATCGTTGCCACCGAACTCCTCTTCCCTTCCGGACATCTGGTGAAACCAGCGGACACTGCCGCCCTGCTGACTGCCGGCTGTGCGACCATCACGGTCTTTTCCCGACCAAAGATCACCATTATTCCCACTGGATCAGAACTGGTGGACCTGGGAACCTCTGCACCAGCACCGGGCAAGATTATCGAATCAAACTCCTCAGCCCTGGCAGGTCTTGCCGAGCAAGCCGGAGCCCGCGCCACTGTCCACCCCATTATTGCTGACGATTACGAGACCCTGAAGACACATCTGCTCAACGCCGTCCACACCGATGCCGACATCGTCGTCATCAACGCCGGCAGCTCAGCAGGCAGTGCCGATTATACGGTGCAACTCATTGATGAGCTCGGAGAGGTCATCACCCATGGTGTGACAATCATGCCCGGCAAACCGACAATCCTCGGCTGTATCGAGGGCAAGCCGGTGGTGGGCAATCCTGGTTATCCGGTGTCAGCCATCATCAGCTTCGAACAGTTCGTCGTGCCGCTGATCGCGAGAATGCAGGGACGGAACCCGAAAGAACCCAGGCTGTTCAAGGCTCGGCTTGCCAAAGATCTGCCCTCGTCTGGCGGCATCGAAGAGTTTCGGAGGATGATCACCGGGCGTATCGGCAACAACCTGGTGAGCGTACCCTTAAAAAAAGGTGCGGGTGCCATCACCACCCTGACCAGAGCCAACTCCATGATGCGCATCAGCTCAACATCTGAAGGAGAACTCCGTGGCAGTGAGGTGGACATCGAGCTTCTCCAGCCTCTGGCAGACATTGAAAAAACCCTGTTGTGCACCGGCAGTCACGACCTCTGTCTCGATCTTATACACGACGCCCTGCGCCAGCAAAATCCCTCTTTTCCGCTTGCCTCCACCCACGTGGGGAGCCTGGGCGGGATCATGGCCGTCCGCGACCGTATGACCCATATTGCCGGAGTCCACCTCCTGGACCCAGCCACCGGCACCTATAACGTTATGGAAATTCGACGCTACCTCAAGGATATTCCCGTCAGGCTGGTGACCCTGGTTCACCGGCAGCAGGGCCTGATCGTTCCCAGGGGCAATCCCAAGAACATACAAGGAGTTGGCGATCTCGCCGACAACCGGTTCATCAATCGGCAGGGTGGTTCGGGGACCCGGGTTCTCCTGGACTACGAGCTGGCACGACAGGGATTGGACCCTGATGATATCCCGGGCTACGAAAACGAGGAGTACACGCACATGGCTGTTGCAGTGGCGGTGCTGTCCGGCAAGGCCGATGCCGGACTTGGCATTCTCGCGGCAGCGAGGGCCCTGGAGCTGGATTTCATTCCAGTCACCGAAGAACGCTACGACCTGCTTATCCCTGAAGAATGCTGTGCCCTGCCCATGGTCAAGGCCATGCTGGACGTGATTACCGGCAATGCCTTCCAGCAGTCAGTGGCTGGGCTGGGAGGCTATTCCACCCGGGATACCGGTACAGTTGTCGACCAGGACGCAACACCCTGATGAACAGCGGCAGCGGCCAAAACAGCAATGGTCGGCAATAGAGTCAGGTAGTGAGGATCCGCTCGGGAGCGTTAAAGATATTGAGTCGGTCTCCACGGACGTAAGCCACCAGGGTAACCCCGGCCCTGCGGGCGATGGCCAGCCCCAGGGAAGAGGGTGCTGTTCGTGACATAACCACAGGAATGCCGATGCGGGCGCATTTGAGGACCATGTCCGAGGTCAGCCGCCCTGTGGTGTAAACGGCGCCGGCCGCAGGATATCGCCCCAGGAGAATACCACCGATGATCTTGTCCACGGCATTGTGCCGTCCGACATCCTCCTGGAACGCGGCGAGCTGGCCGCCAACCCAGAATCCACAACCATGAACACAATGGGTCCTTGGTCCCAATGGGGAGGCCTGCAGCACCTGGCGAATGAAACCTTGCAGTTCTCCAAAGGGCAGGCAGTACTCCTGGAGTGGATCAAAGGCCCCTTCAAGCATCTCCCGGGAGATCTTGCCAGTGCCCCCACATCCCGAGGTAATAATCACCTCTTTGGGTGCGGCATCCTCATCGACATCGGCATAAACACTGATACGCCCTTCTGGACAGACCAGCACCTCACGGACCTGCCCCACGGCATCAATATAGCCCTGGCCGAAGAGAAATCCGGCACCAAATTCCTCCAGCCCTGTTTCCAGGACCATGGACGAGCCGATATCCCGTTCATTGAGGGACACGGTGTAGGGCACCTCAATGGCCACGCTTTCCAGGCGCTCCTCTCTGCCGTGGGGGGTGACCACCACCGTGGATTCAGCCAGGGTTACCTGATGTTCCAGACCGTCGTACATGTTCCAGCCTCTATCCGAAAGACGTCTTCGGGAATCTCAATGAGACACTGGGCCGCAGCCATGGCCTGCAACCGGCGCCGTCTTCTAAATGGCCGGGCCACAGGCCGGCAGTTCTCTTCATCACTGTGCAGGGTCGCGTAAACAAACTGGCTCCAGCCCGTCATTCCTTTGACCATCTGCTCGACAGGGGCAGTTATCTTGCCGGGAAAGGTCTCAGCAAAACCGGCCAGCCGACGAATCCCGGGCAGTGCCAGGATAAGAAACGCAATATGATTGGAGGGCGGGCCGCCTGGCAGGGTAAAGATCAAGGTGGCACCCTTCCTCCCCATGGCAATCCCTTTGCCCGGTCCCATCCGTACCCGGTGAAAGATCAACTCAACGCCAAGGTGATCCATGGCCGCAAGGGTCAGGTCTTTATCGCCGTCAAGAACACCACCACAGGTAAGAACAACATCATAGTCTTCCAGGAGAGGCGCAAAGGCCTGTTCCAGGTGGTCGAGATCATCACGCAGAATCTGGCAGTCAGCCTTGATACCCAATCTCGCCAGTTCGGCCTGCAGGGTCACCATATTGGACGCCGCCACCTTGCCAGGACCGATAGGTTCACCCGGAGCCACCAGTTCACTGCCTGTTGCAGCAATAACCACCCGGGGCAGCTGGCAGACCTGCACCGCATTCAGCCCCGCCGCCGCCAGCAGCCCCAGATGTCCTGGCTGCAGGGTAACGCCCGGTTCAACGACAACCGCACCTGCACGGACATCGGCACCTTCTGCAAGGATGTTGCGGCCAGGTTCGGCATCGGCACGGGCAAGGACAACGCCCTCCTGCTCCACGGCAAATTCCGAGGCAAGCACTGCGTTCGCCCCGGCCGGTATCCTCGCCCCGGTCATGATTCGTACAGCCGTTCCCGGGTGGACCTGGAGAGCATCGTCTTCACCGGCGACAACGGTTCCATGGAGTTTGAGAGGAACCGGTCGTTCCGGCCGGGCAGCGGCCACGTCTGTGGATCGCACCGCAAAACCGTCTTTCAAGGAGGCTGCCGTTGACGGGCAGCTGGCCGCAGCGACCACGGTCTCGCTACATACCCGCCCGAGTGCCCGGTGCAGACTGAGCACTTCTCCGCCCAGGGGTGCAAGGTCGCTCACCAAACGCCTGGCTTCAGCCAGCCCGATCAATCGTTGTGGCATATGTCGTTCATTACTGATTGGCATGGACAAACACCAGTACCATAACCCTTCATTTTTTCAACCTCTTTTACCTCGATTTCCTCTACCGTCCTCCTAAAAATAGAACAAAGGTTGTACATTCGGCCAAGTCATGTATATAGTAGCAACTGGTCACGTGCCAAAGCAACAGATAGACAAAGAGATAGGCTTGACAAATAATCCTGTTGTTTGGTTTGAAATATACGTAGAGGTGATGGACAGAGCCAAAAAGTTTGACGAAGCTGTTTTTGCCGTTAGTTTGGAGCAACTCAATGACCCGAATGCCTCGGGTATCGAAATGTGGTCATTCCCAACCGATATGGAGAAATATGGGACCACTGGCACACGTGTTAAAATGGATGATATTTCAGCTGGTAGCAACAGTACCCTGATCTACTTTTCCTGTGAAGACGGTGCAATCGAAGAGTCACGAGTTGAAAGCGCAGCCGGGAGCCTTCAGCAAACGAAGATGGCAATTGGAGAGCATGGCTTCGTTTCTCTAGCGGTAGATACCGAAGGTAATGATGTTTGGCCTTCATTCCATGAAGTAAGTCTTACGTATATCCCTGAGCACTATCATGAACACCCAACACACAACCTACCTCTACCGCTTTGACGGTAGCGGCAGCCCATGCCTGGAAATGCGGGAAGAGCACCGGTCACCCGATGCACCGCTCCCTTCACTACAGGCGAACAGCACTGTCTATATGGTCGGTGCTTTCTCCGATACAACCGGGGATAGCCCGATACCGGCCTCACCGACGCTCAAGCTTAACGGTGATCTCGGAACCCACGACCAGAACACCCTCAAGGCTATTGCTGCAGCAGAGCTGCATCGAACAACCTCGTCAAACTGGCCCAGCAGAACCCTTGAAGCGGACGCCCGCGTCACCGTGTTGGCCAGGTCCGCCGAACAGATGGACCGCTTCATGGATGCCTACGCAGGGGTCTTGCTGGTGGAACCCTTACTGCTTGAAGGCTGTCACCCGGAATATGTCACTGCCCTCGACGTGGAGATCTCTGTTCTGCACCACCGTCTCTACCTCGACCATCGGCTACGGCTGCCTGTGATCACCGAGCAATGCACAGGCTGTGCCCTCTGCGGTCCAGTGTGCCCGGAGGATTGCCTCTCCCCAGAACTGTTCCTTGATTTTACCAAGTGCACCTACTGCGGGGCCTGTGTCGATGTGTGTCCTGTCAGCGCCATCAACCTGCACCACATGGAAAACCGCCATCTGGAACCTGTTCGCCTCCTTCTCCTGGATGGCGTGCAACTCGATCTCCCCGACAGTGCGCCGAAAATCTTCCACGAATCTCAACTGCCGGCACTGTTTGCCGATATCAGTGCCCGGCAGATAGATGAAACCATCGCCTGCACCTCGAACGCCTGTCAGTACGACCCCAGGCTTAATGTGGGTTGCAACCTTTGTACCCTGGTCTGTCGCCACGGCGCTGTAGAGGTAACACGAGAAGGCATTGTCGTCGATCACCTCCACTGTGTCGAGTGCGGAGAGTGTGTCAGCGCCTGCCCCACCGGGGCCATGCAACTGCTGCGCTGCACTGACCGGGTTTTCCTGGAATATCTGAGTAGCCTGGAACTGCGTGAGGGCTTCACCGTTATCCTCGGCGAAGAAGACGTGCTGAAACATTTCTGGTGGCGCCGCCGGGACAAACGCTTCGACCAGGTCTTTTTTCTTGAATTCCCGGTTCTTCAGGCAGTTGGTCTGCTGCAGCTGGTAAGCCTGGTGGCCACAGGTGCAGGCAAAATTATTCTCCTTGCCCGGGAGGAAAAAGGAGGGCTGTCACTGGCTGCCAGCCAGCTCAACACCCTTTGTAAGGCCCTGTTTGACCGAGAAGAGATCGTCACCCTCACCTCGGAAACGACTGTTGACGAACAGATGCTGGGCCCTTGCCAGCCACTGCTGCCCGCTTTTCTTACGCCTCGCCTGGAAAATCGGCGGCAAAAGCTGGCGGAACTATTGTATCATCTCTCCAGGAGTGCGGGACGGAGCCTGTCACTCAGCGGCGGCCGCTTCCATGGCTTTGGCACCGTCCACTGTGACCAGGACAAATGTACATTGTGTCTGGCCTGTCTCAATGGATGCCATGTCCAGAGTCTCAGTCCTGACGAGAACAACTTTGCTCTACTGCACACGGGCTCACGCTGTATCCAGTGCGGTGCCTGCACGGATATCTGCCCGGAAGGAGCCCTGGAACTGCGGCCCGGCCTGCACCTCAACCCAGGTTATCTCGACACCGGCGAGCTGGCGCGCACGCAACAGATGACCTGCCCTGGCTGCGGCAAGGCCTTTGGTACGCAAAAGAGCTATGAACGGATTATGCAGATACTGGCCGGACGCAACATGCTTGACGAAGACAGCGACCTCTTCCAGTACTGCGAGCGATGCCGGGTGATTCAACTTTTTGAACGGAATACCGCATGATAAATGACCGCGATCTTCTGCGCACTCGCCTGCGCTTTCTCGACCTGTGCAAGAGTTTCTACACCGCCCAGCCAGACGCCGAACAGTTAAGCCGCTGGCGTGGCACGTTTTCGTCGCTGGCCGCGGAATCTGTGTCAGCGGAGATTGACGCGGCAGTGCAAAGGGTCAACGAGCTGCTGGGCAGGATGAGCCTTGCTGACATCCGTGATGAGTTTTACCGGTTGCTCATCGACCCGTACGACGAATGCAAGCTCAACATTCAGGCAAGCTACCGCATTGACGGCCGCAGCTACGGCCCCTCCCTGGTCCGCTTCCGCCAGCTGCTCATGGACAGTGGCCTTCGCCTCAACAAGGAGGTCATGGAAGATGAGGACTCTCTGCCGGTGATGCTCGACTTCATGGTGAGTCTGGTCGAGGCAGAGAAGGAAGACGGAACCGCCGGCCGACAGTACCAGCAAGCCCTGCTTACCGAATTTCTCCTTCCCACGGTCCAGGCACTGCAGGAGGCGGTGAGGGAGAATCCAGCCATTGTCTTCTACCAAGCCTGCTTCGATTTTCTCGATGGCTACCTTGAACTCGAAAAAGACCTGCTTACCGGTAACTGAACAGCTGTGCAGCTACCGTTTCTCGCCGGTGAGAGGTCTGTTCCTCGTGCTGCTGGCCTGGACGCTTGCCATCCCCTGTCAAGGGGCAGCATCGCCTCCCATCGTCCTCGGACAATCCTGCGCCCTGACCGGACCGGCCAAGAATCTGGGGCGGGAGATGCATGCCGGCCTCCAGGCTGCCTTTGCAGAAATCAACGACAGTGGCGGTGTCAAAGGCAGAAAGATCATCCTGATCAGCCGTGACGATTCCTACGAGCCAGATCGTGCCATCAGCAACACCTTCACGTTCATCAACGATGATAATGTCTTCCTGCTCATCGGGGGGGTGGGCACCCCGACCGCCAAAGCGGTCATCCCCATCGCTGAAGCCAACAAGATTCCCTTTTTCGCCCCTTTTACCGGCGCAGAATTTCTCCGTACGCCGTTTCGCCGCTACGTCATCAACGTGCGTGCCAGTTACTTCCAGGAAATGGAGCGGTTGGCCGCCTATCTCATTGATACTCGCGGGCTCAACCGTATCGCCTGCTTCTATCAAAACGACGCCTACGGTTACACAGGACTGCAGGGCATTGAGCAGGCCCTGGCCCGGCGAGGTATGAAACTGGTATCCCGGGGCTCCTATGAGCGTAACACTGTGGCAGTGATGGGCGGCCTCCGTGATATCGACCAGGGCAACCCCCAGGCAGTCGTCCTGGTGGGCGCCTATGCTGCCTGTGCCGAGTTTATCAAGCTGAGCAAAGCCAAGAGCAACAACCCGGGTATCCTCTACGTAAATATCAGTTTTGTCGGTACGGAAAGCCTCCAGGAGGCCCTGGGTGGCTACGCACTAAATGTCATCGTCTCCCAGGTGGTCCCCTACCCGAAGGAAAAAAATGTGGAGCTGATCAGTAAGTACACCGCTGCCATGGCCCGTTACCAGCACGATATCCCCATAAGCTTCACCTCACTGGAGGGCTACCTGGCCGGCCGGCTCTTCGCAGCCATTGCCGAACAAGTGCCTGGTGAGCTCACCAGGGAAACGTTCATTGACACCATGGAGACCGTGGGACGTTTTGATCTGGGTGGGGTGGTGCTGAGTTACGGTCCCCAGGACCATCAGGGAATGGACACCACCTACCTGACGACCATCAGCCCCACCGTTGACAAGCTTGAACACTGAACAAACCGTGCCTAGACAGCCACCAGCGCCCGGTCCTGCCCCAAGGAGTTGAGGACGTGCGCAAACTTTCCCTGTCAGCAGCACCGCTTCTCACCTCATTGGCGGTCATCCTTGCCCTGGCTCTTTTCATGGCCATTTTCTGGACCGCCAACGAGTACCAGGCCTTTCGGGAAAGTATTGCCAACATCAGGCAAAACTATAACGAACAGTATCACACCCGTGCCCGCGAAGAAATTCATAAAGTTGTTGATTTTATTGAGTATCAGCGGGCAATGTCCGAGAATTTGGTGGAGGCGGAACTGCGTCGGAAAGTCCAGTCTGCGTATACCCTTGCCTCCCATATGTACCGAATGTACAAGGACACAAAATCCGTGGAAGAGCTACGCGTCATGGTTGCCGAAATTCTCCGGCCCATCCGCTGGAACCGCGACCGCGGTTACTACTTCACCGCACAGGTGACGGCTGACCGCGTTGATCTCTTTGCTGACGAGCCTGGTTTTGAAGGGCAGCCGCTGGCCGAGGTTAAGGACCGCGAAGGCAACAGTGCCCTGGCTGAAACCGTCGAGATAGTCCGAGAAAAAGGGGCGGCCCTGTACCGGCATGAGCTGCATAAACCGCTGTTCCCCGAAAAGAGTTTCTCAAAACTGGCCTTTGTCAAATATTTTGCCCCGTTTGACTGGCTCATCGGGGCCGGTGTCTATGATACCGATGTCAAGGAGGCACTCCAGGAGGAGCTGCTTCACCGTATCCAGCAGATGCGCTTTGGCAGCAATGGCAGGGCCATGGTGTTCCGCAGGGATGGCACGATTATCTGCGATGCCGATGACCAGCTGGTCGGCCGCTCGATGCTCGAACTGACAGACGCCGACGGCACCACCTTTGGCAAGACCCTGCTCGAAATCGGCACTGATTCAGAAAGAAAAGGCTATCTCACCGCCAGCGTCCACACACACAATGCGTCGAGTATCCACCAGAAACTCTACTATGTGGAGGCCTACCGAGACTGGGACTGGATACTTGCCGCCTCTGTTTCCATGGAAGGGATGCAGCAGGCAATCCAGGCAGAAACCGAGACATATCGGCGGATAAGCTTCAGAAACGTCTTCCTGTTCATCCTCCTCTTCTCCCTGGCTGTCTTTCTGATGCTCATCAGTTCCTACTTCTTTTCCTTGAAGCTCAAAAAAGGATTTCGTGTCTTTACCGACTTTTTCAGCCAGGCTGCAGATTCGAAAAAGAAGATTGACAACACCGGCCTGGTCTTTACCGAGCTTGAATTCCTGGGACAGGTGGCCAACAAGATGATCGACGAGCTGGTCAGGAAAGAGAACCTGCTCCACCGTGATGAGCTGCGCCTCGACACCCTGCTGCATCTGGGGATGATGCCCACCAAGTCACTCGAGCAAAAATACGACTTCATCCTCCGGCGCATCATTCGTATCACGGACAGTGAAGGCGGCTACCTGGCCCTGATCAACACCCAGCAGAGCCACCTGACCATCTGCGCGTACAGTACCAAACCCGCCGAAGTAGTGCACGACAGCGCAATGACCTTCCCGCTGACAAACACCGTCACAGACGGGGGGCTGCCGGGTCTTGCTGTCCAGCAGCGTCAAGCGGTGATCAATAATGAGGCCGATGACCTTGATCGCAGCGGCACCTATCCCTACACCAGTAAGATTTTACGCCACCTCGACGTTCCTGTAGTGGATGGCGACAAGGTGGTGCTGGTGGCAGGTGTTATCAACAAACCAGAGCCGTATGACACCTCGGATGCCCGCCAGGTCACCATGCTCCTGGAAGGTATGTGGCTGCATGTCATCAGAACCTGTAGTGAAAAGGAGATGGAACGCCTCGAACGTCAGATTATCGCTGTAAGTGAGCAAGAACGCGCCGCCATTGGCCGCGATCTCCATGATGACCTGGGCAGTCACTTAAGCGGCATCGAGATGCTCAGCCGGGCCCTGCAAAAGAAACTGGAAAAGGAGCATTCTCCCCATTCGGACCAACTGGGGACTGTACGCACCTTGATCCGTGAAGCCATTGAAAAGACACGGAGTCTTGCCTATGGTCTCTACCC
The DNA here is from genome assembly GCA_002748735.1 of Desulfobulbus propionicus. Lineage (GTDB taxonomy): Bacteria > Desulfobacterota > Desulfobulbia > Desulfobulbales > Desulfobulbaceae > Desulfobulbus_B > Desulfobulbus_B propionicus_A. Next base: position 23,654 of record PDTC01000009.1, read on the forward strand.
AGTCCATGTCATTGAGCAAGGGCTGGAGGCGTCTCTTGAAAAACTCGCAGCGGAAATTGAAAACCTTTTTTCGACCCACTGCACCGTGCACTGTGATGGCAAGCTGCAATGGGCAGACAACAACACGGCCAATCATGTATACTACATCATACGAGAAGCCGCGTTCAACGCAGCACGACACGGACAGCCCGATACCGTGGCCATCAGCACCAAGGCCGAAGAGGAGCAGCTCTGGGTGGTTATCAGTGATGACGGCTGCGGCTTTGACACAGCTACCGGGCAAAAAGGCATTGGCCTGTATACCATGCAGTACCGGGCAAAAGCCGTTGGTGCCACTCTGCATATTGAATCAAAGCTCGGCCAGGGGACGCTGGTAACACTTCATGGTGAGGTACTTTACGGATGACCAGAATCATCATTGTCGACGACCATCCCATCTTTCGGATGGGCATGCAGGAGCTGCTCAACCAGGAAGAGGATTTCGAAGTCTGTGCCCTGGCAGGAGATATTGCCGGAGCACGCGAGGCGATCGCCCGCGAAAAACCGGACATGGCGATCATTGATATTTCACTTGCCCGTGAAAACGGCCTTGACCTCGTTAAGGAGCTGACAGCCTTTCAACGGAATTTCCCTATCCTGGTCCTGTCACTGCATGACGAGGCGGTATGGGCGGAACGGGCACTGCGCGCTGGAGCCAAAGGCTTCATGATGAAAAAAGAACCCGCTGAACTGGTGATCAACGCGTTGCGCAACATCCGCTCCGGCAAAATCCACGTGAGTGAAACCATTACCAGCCAGCTGCTGGACCGCTTCCAGATGAGCCCGGATAATCAGGCTCTCCCCTCGGAAGAGATTCTCACCGACAGAGAATTGGAGGTGTTCAGACTCATCGGTCACGGACTCTCGACCAGGGAAATTGCCGACAGAATGAACCTGGGCGTCAAGACCATCGGTACATACCGGGATCGAATCAAGCAAAAACTCTGCCTCAAATCGGCAGCCGAACTTACCCGCCGTGCTGTCCTCTGGACCGAAAAGGAGTACCAGAGCGGCAACACCCCTGCGCTCCATTGACAACGAAAAAGATTGCTCTTTTTTTCAGAACCCCGACAAGAAGCCTCAAAAAAAACCAAAAGGAACCTTTCCAAACAATGTAAGCAAAAAACTTACAAAATTATCAGCCGGGTACTGATTTCCCTACACTCCCCTTCCCTCTATAGTCCAAGAGCTTAATGCGTATGCTTCTGTTCGCAACTGAGCGGTTCCAGGTACGCTGCCGGAAATGGGTAAAAGACGGCACACCTGCCGCTCAACAAAGAGTCACCGACAACCTTAGCCATTTCAGGAGAAAGGTATGCAACAGGAAGACAACAACAGACGATCGTTTCTCAAGCACCTGCTTGCCGGTTCAGCAGTGATGACCGGTACAGTGCTTGCTGCGCGAAAGACCAGGGCACAGCAGCCGGTTCAGCGTCCCACCGAGACGTTGTATACCGAGTCTGAAGCGTTCAAACGCTACTATGAATCACTCAGGTAGAGAGGAAAAGACAGATGGCCCAGAAAAAAATTCGCTGTACCAGTTCCAGCAGTCAGGTGACCGGCCGCGTCACCCTCAACCCTAGGGTTGCCCGACGCTCGTTTCTCAAGCTTTCCGCAGCAACGGCAGCACTCACCGGGGTTGCCATGACCAGCCGTCTTACCCACAAGGCCTCGGCCGCTGAGGCCAAGGAACAACCTTATCCCGGTTCAAAAACGGTTCGTTCGGTCTGTACCCACTGTGCCGTAGCCTGTGGGATTACCGCCGAGGTACAAAACGGCGTGTGGGTTCGTCAGGAGGTTGCTCAGGATCACCCGGTCTCCAGGGGTGGGTACTGTTGTAAGGGCGCCAGCGCCATTGACATGGTCACCAGCGAAAAACGGATGAAAAGCCCGATGAAACGGGTCAATGGTAAGTGGCAGAAGCTCTCCTGGGATCAGGCCATGGACGAGATCAGCGAGAAGCTCCTCGATATCCGGGAAAAAGACGGGCCAGACGCCCTGATGTTTCTTGGCAGCGCCAAGGTCTCCAACGAGATGGCCTACCTGCAGAGGAAATTTGCCGCCTTCTGGGGGTCCAACAACATTGACCACCAGGCCCGAATCTGACACTCCACCACGGTGGCAGGTGTCGCCAATACTTGGGGTTACGGGGCAATGACCAACAGCCTGAACGATATCAGGCACGCCAAATCCATGATATTTATCGGGTCCAACGCCACAGAGGCGCACCCGGTTTCCATGCAGCACATCCTGCATGCCAAAGAAAAGAACAACGCCCCCCTTATCGTGGTCGACCCGCGCTTCACCAAGCTCGCGGCCAAGTCCACGGAGTATGCCCGCGTCCGTCCAGGCTCGGACTGCGCCTTCATCATGGGGCTGATCAACACTGTCATCCAGAACGGCTGGGAAGACAAGGAGTTCATCAAGTCCCGCGTCGCCGGCTATGAAGAGATGAAGGAGGTTGCCGCCCACTACACCCCTGAGGTCGTCGAGGACATCACCGGGATCCCCGCTGAACAGACCGTACGGATAGCCCGGACACTGGCGGAAAACAGACCGACCTCACTGACCTGGTGCATGGGTGGAACGCAGCATCATATCGGCTCTTCCATTACCCGTTCTTTCTGTATCCTGCAGCTGGTGCTGGGGAATATGGGGAAATCTGGCGGTGGCACCAACATCTTCCGCGGCCACGACAACGTCCAGGGCGCCACTGACATGTGCGTGCTGTCACACTCCCTCCCCGGCTACTACGGCCTGAGTGAAGGCGCCTGGAAACACTGGTGCCGGGTCTGGGATGTTGACTTCGACTATATCGCCAGCCGCTTCAAGGACAAGGATTGGATGGGGAAAAAGGGATTCACCTTGGCCCGCTGGTACGAAGGGGTACTGCAAAATGACAAGATAGAGCAGTACACCCCGATCAAGGCGCTCTTTCAATGGGGTATAGGACTCAACTCCAACTCCCAATTCCACAAAGTAAAAAAAGCGATGGACAAGCTGGACCTGCTGGTGGTGACCGATCCCTTTGCCACGGCGACCTCGTCCGCCTGCGAATCAGATAACATCTACCTGCTTCCCAGCTCGAGCCAGTATGAAACATCAGGCACCACCACCTCGACCTCGCGCCAGTTTCAGTGGCGACATAAAGTTGTCGAGCCCATCAGCGGCTGTAAGGCAGATTATGACATCATGCAGATGCTGGTCGAACGAATGGGATTTGCTGACGAGTTTTATAAGAACATCAAACAGATCCCTGAGGATATCACCAACGAACTCTGCCGTGGGGCACTGACCATCGGTTATAACGGTGCCACTGCAGAACGGATCAAGCGCCATACAGACAACTGGCACACCTTTGATATCGATACGCTCCAGGCCAAGGGTGGGCCCTGCGATGGTGAATACTTTGGACTCCCCTGGCCCTGCTGGACCGAGGATCACCCGGGGACACCAATCCTGTACGACATCTCCAAGCCTGTGGCTGAAGGGGGTCTACCGTTCAGGAACAGGTTTGGCCTGGAAACGACCTATACCATGAGCGGCCGCACAGAGAACCAGCTGGCAGCTCCCGGAGTTTACAATCCCGGGTCCGAAGTCAAGGGTGGATACCCCGAATTCAAGGACGTGGTTCCCGGTACCAACTGGAAGACGGATCTCAGCGGCAAGACCGCCAGAGAAGCGGTTGCCAGAGGGATGGCGCCGTTTGGCAACGCCAGAGCACGCTGCGTGGTCTGGACCTTCCCTGATCAGGTGCCCATTCACCGTGAACCTCTGCATTCACCGCGGCCCGATCTTGTTGCAAAATATCCCACCTACGAGGACAAGCCCAACCATTACCGGGTCTTCACTAAGTACAAAAGTGAACAGGATCCCACCTTGGTAAAGAAATACCCCTATGTCCTCACCACCGGCCGTATGGTCGAACACATGGGTGGTGGTGCCGAGACCAGAAGCAACAAGTACCTGGCCGAACTGCAGCCGGAGATGTATGCGGAAATCAACCCCCGACTCGCCAATAACCTGGGAATCCGCGACGGCGCCATGATGTGGATCGAGTCACCCGATGGTGGCAAGATCAAGGTCAAGGCCTTTCACACGGAACGGGTTGATGAGCACACCATCTTCATGCCCTATCACTTCGGTGGCTACCTGATGGGCAGATCCCTGCTGGAAAACTACCCTGAAGGACATGCAGAATATGTCATGGGCGAGCCAGCCAACATCTGCACCAACTATGGATATGACATCATCACTCAGATCCAGGCCACCAAGGATGGACTCTGCAAAGTCAGTCGGGCGTAGCCGCTGGAGGATATCGATATGGGACGCATGAAATTCTTATGTGACATCGAACGTTGTATCGACTGTAACGGCTGCGTGGTTGCCTGCAAGGAAGGGCATCATATCCCCGTAGGGGTCAACCGCCGCCAGGTCATCACCATCAATCAGGGAAAACCTGGAGAAAAATCCATCTCGACCGCCTGCATGCACTGTGCCGATGCCCCCTGCATCGCGGTATGCCCGGTGGACGCCATTTACCAGCGTGAGGATGGTATTGTCCTTGTCAGCAAGTCCACCTGCATTGGCTGCGGCTACTGCTTCATGGCCTGCCCGTTCGGAGCGCCGCAGTTTCCCAGCGGCAAGGTCTTCGGAGCCAGAGGCGCCATGGACAAGTGCACCTTCTGCGCTGGCGGTCCTGAAGAGACCTTCAGCAAAGAGGAGAAGCACATGTACGGCCAGAACCGCATTGCCGAGGGCAAGGTGCCGCTGTGCGCGGCAATGTGCGCCACCAAGGCACTGCTGGCTGGTGACGGCGACAAGGTGGCGGATGTCTTTCGTGAACGCCAGTTTACACGGGGATCAGGCAGCAACGCCTGGGGATGGAACGCCGCCTACAAGAAAAAATAGCGGCGGCACCGACAGATGGATACTCCCGTACTGACACAGTGCGGGAGTATCTGCAGGCTCATCCACCAACTTTTTGGATACGCACATCATGAAAAAATACCTGGTCACGGTCGGCGGTCTTGTACTTTTTTGTGCCTTGCCAGCTGCTGCAACCCAAATCAATATGAGCACGGAGACCTTGTCTCCTACTACCGCAGCCTTTCAGGCAATCAACGGTGAACTCACCGGCGATTGGCAACAGTACGGCGAAGTCTTCACCATGCTGGCCTCGACACTGTTCCGGCAAATCTTTTTAGCACTGATCACGGTTATCCCGACAATCTTTTTTCTTCATTACCTCATCATCGGCGCCAAACACTTCGACCACGATGGCCCGCAGGTGCTGTACTTTGGTATTATCAGCAGAATTATCCACTGGATAACAGCGTTGAGCTTCACCTCTCTAGTTCTCACCGGGCTGATAATCATCTTCGGTAAATACCTCGGCGGCGGAGCACCGGTGATGTGGGCACGCTATATCCATGTGGTTGCTGCCCTGGTGTTTGCCTGCTCTGTACCGTTTATGCTGCTCATCTGGTTCATTGACATGCTCCCCGCCTGGTATGACATCCTCTGGTTGTTTATCCTCGGCGGTTACCTCAGCAAGGAAAAGAAACCTGTGCCGGCCGGCCGCTTTAATGCCGGACAAAAAATGTGGTTCTGGACGGCAACTGTGGGTGGCCTGGTTATGCTGTGGTCGGGGTATCAGCTCTTTCTTTTCGAGGCCTCCACGGATGAACTGCGTATTTGGGCCATGGTGCACAATGTCCTGGGTATGATGATGGTCGCCCTATTAACCACCCATGTGTACATGTCTCTCTTTGCTATTGCTGGCTCCATCCACTCGATGATTGATGGCCACAAGCCAAAAGACGAGGTGGACATTCTCCACAGCCGGTACAAGATCAAGGAAAATCCCTTGTAAGAGGCCAGCAAGGCCTCCTACAGGGGCCAATCTTTTCCTTTACGGGGAAACAACGAAGAGAGGACTGTTCAGGCCCGCAAGGCTCGAACCAGTTTTCTGTAGAGACAGAGGTATGGGCGAAAAAGGCTCCTGCCCTGCCGACACAACAAAAGATGTACCGTCGACAGCAGTATCGGCTACAGCAGCCGATACTGCTTTTTCAATTCCTTATAGATGAGCGTTGAAACGCCACGGATCACCCCGCCACGGCTGGCGATCCATCTCCCGTAGTTGGCAGGACGCGAATCCCGCTCAATCACGCCGACAATGGCGTAGGGGTAACGTCGACCGTTCTTTCCCCGGGGAGCGAGTATCCCCATGTCTCCGCAGAGATGAGCGGTAGTACCGGTCTTGTTGTACACCAGCGTCCCCTGGGGGATGGGCGTTCCATAATAGAGCCGATCACGACCGGGAAGTGACATCAGACGCCGCATCTCCTTGCTCTTCGGTAACTCGTTGTTCCACAGGGCACGCAGGAAACGAACATAATCTGATGGCTGCACCTTGTTTCTGTACGTCCGGCCTCCGGCCGGGATATATTCGACAATCCGGGTCTGCCGGAACAGATGCGGATACCAACGCAGTAAGATCTGCTGGCAGCTGGCAGGGCCACCGACCTGCCGCATAACCCAGTTGGTTGCGGCATTATTTGACCGCTGAATCATGGCCTCCATCTTCTGTCGGCTCCTGGGACCGTATTTTAGTTGGCCTGTCTGTACCTGGTGAAAAAATGCCAGCGCCACGAAAGGCTTGATCATACTGGCAGCCTGAAACAGCTGCCCAGCGTTGATATCCACCAAAATTACCCCTCGGGTCAGGTCGTACACCATCCAGCCGGTTTTCTCGTCCCCGCGCAGCTTCCCTCTTTTTCGCAGATCCCGAATGTACGTCTCCACCCGTTGCTCAACCCTTTGATTTTTCGAGGCTGCCAGCTCAACGGTCCGCAGGGGTTTACGGGGTCTGTCTGCAAGACCTGCAGACGCCGGGCGCTTTTTGTATTCACCGGCATGGAGAAGGGGGATAGGTGAGATACGTAGCGCCTTATCTGGTGAATCTCCAGCTGTTTTCCTGATGGGTCTTTTCTCTTTTTTTCTCGGTTTTTTTCCCTTGCTCTCTCCTACATCAGCAAGGCCACTACCACCTGTTTTCGACTCAAGAAGATTCAGATAGCTGGACTCTCCATAGACCACCTGATGATTTCTCTCCGGCGTGATGGTAGTCGCAATCCTTTTCTTCTTCAGCACCCGGGCATGACGCCTGGCAACCGTCGCCGTAGAATCTCGGTCACCCCTGCGCCGATAGATCAGGGTGTAGTCATTGCCATCCTGCTCGATAAACAGCTCCTTGCCCACGGCATGCCCCAAGGTGTGATAGACCTTATCATAGGTTCGTTTGAGCACATCAAGATGGGGACCGTGGCCATAGCTGACATTGAACAGCTCATCATAACCTGTATCATGAACAGCATACGCTTGGCCAAGGCCTGCTTCACGCAGCAGTTCACCATGTTCGACAATTAGCTGCAGCACGTCCAGTGCCGTGGCATTACTGTCATAGATAATACCGTACTCGTCGGCCCGTTTGACAACCCTGAGTTTCCCGGCATATTGAGAGCCAAGGGTGGCTTCCAGATCATCAATATAATCCAGTACACTTTCCAGGTCAGTATCCCAGATGTACACCAAATCATAGATGTCAGAGGTGGGTGAGCTTGAAAAAGCCCAACCCGGGATAAACACGACCAGCCATACTACACATATACAACGAAGCAGCAAGACAACCTCCTTGCTCTTTACAAAAAAAGATATCATGGGAAAAATATGCAAGAAAATAATGAACAGAAGAAGTATACCAGATTGTTCGGAGCAAACAACCCTTCTTCCGCTGTGGGTGAGCTTTTCCGACCAATTTTTCCGGGACTGGAGAATCGGTACGAGACAAGGAAGCAGTTGCAGTTTCCAGTCACTACACTACAATACCACGAGCCATACGTAAAACCTCGAACGGGTCTCCCGTTTTTACACACAGAAAAGATCAATGAGCAGAGCTTACCCATGCCGCCCATCGTAAGTTTTATCGGCTGGCACAACTCGGGCAAGACCACCCTGGCCAGCCAGGTTGTCAACCATCTGAGCAGACGCAGGTACCGGGTTGCCGTTGTCAAGTCCACCAAAGACACTGGCATCCTCATGGACCGTCCAGGTTCAGATACCTCTATCTACCGGGAAGCTGGTGCCAACGCGGTAAGCCTGGTAGCTCCTGACACGACGTTTCTCCAGGGCAAAAATTCGGGCCTACGGCTGACGACGTTCGTCCATCGCTACTTTGCTGACATGGATCTGGTGATCGCCGAGGGATTCAAACACGAACACATGGTCCCGAAAATTGAGGTAACCCGTGGCGACAGTCCCTTGCTGAGAGGAGAGGTCACCGGCGTCATTGCCCTGGCAACCGACCGACAGCTCAGCGGTGACTATGTCTTTCGCCTTGATGAGAGTCTGGAGCTCGCTGATTTCATTGAAAAACGTTTTCTCGAAAAGACCGCACCCGCAGCCCAGAATCACCTGACACTCTTGGTGGACGGGAAAAAAGTAGCCCTGAAACCCTGGGTACAGAAAGCGCTTGGTGCCATGGTTTCAGAGTTTGTCGCTTCCCTGAAAAACTGTGAGCACCCCGGTGAAATCGAAATAAGGATTCATCAATAAAGTCTTCACAGACATTGCCTTACGGCCGCCACCCGGCTTACAGACATTCTTTGGCAGGTTCTCGCAAATCTGTACAGGTCAACGCTTCAACAAATTCCGAGAATAGAGCTGATACATCCCAGAGCACTGGCGATGAGTACCCTGGAAAGAAGAAAATCTTGTAAAAAAAGGGGCAGGGAGCACTGTCAGTTCTTTGCGGCGATGTCGGGTTTGCTCAGTGCATTGAAACCTGCGCAGGCGGCACCAAAAAGGGCTGTATCCGGACGAGTGACAATATGGACCGGCATTTTTTGACAGATCCCCTGAAAACGCCCTTTATTGGTGATACTACCAAGAAAATCTGGCCGGCGGAGCCGATCGATAATCCGGGGAGGAATGCCACCCCCTAAATAGATGCCACCGAACGGCAGCAGGGTAACCGCCATGTTACTGATAAATGTCCCCAGGCTCAGGACAAACATATCCAGGGTAGTTTCGCAGATCTCGGCCTTGCAGGCGAGGCCCGTCTCGACGATGATCGGGGTACGATCTTTGGCCGCAGCCAGTTCTTTTTTCAGCCAAGCGGGTTCGCTGAGCCCGCAGGCCTCCACAAAAAAATCATAGATGCCGGGTAGATACCTACCTGAACAGACCCGTTCGAAGCTGACGTGACCGTAGCGTCGCTGCAAATAGTTGCATAATTCGATCTGCTGCGGTGTCTGCGATGAAAAGGCAATGTGTCCACCTTCACTTGCGCAGACCTTGTACTCATCGCCCGTCCAGACAAGAAAGGCAACCCCTAACCCGGTGCCCGGCGCGATCACGGCCTTGTTACCCGTAGGACTGGGATCCCCATGATTAAGGGTGACAAGATCATCTCCGGTAAGGTGAGGAATCGCCAGGGCAAAGGCCGCCTGATCATTGTTCAAAAGTATCTGAGGGATGAGATGGCGGAGACGGTCAGTATCGATGGACCATGGCAGATTGGTCACCTGGGCACGGTTTCCCCGGCTCTCCTCTATGGGGCCAGCCACACCGAAGCTGGCCATGACCGGACGGATCTCCCCGGTTTCTCGAAAAAAAGCCATGAGAATCTCTTCCAATGACGCATAATGCTCACTGGCAAACAGCTGCCTGTGCAGGGGACCCTTGTGGGGGCCTGCGTCAAGCGAGTAAAGCGCCAGGATGGTTTTAGTACCACCAATATCACCGGCAAGAAGCATTATTATCCTCGCAAAAGCTTGGGAACGGGAGACGCTGGGAAAGCCATAGCGCTGGAGGACAGTTAAAAAATATTTTTTTTCTCCTCTGCAGCATGGTTTTTCCCTTTCACTGTTAGCCGTTCAATAGTCGTTATCGACTTGTAAATAAAAAAATTACTGGTCTGGCAGCTGAAACCGTCTGTACTGGACAGCTTCGGCAAGATGACCAGGCTGGAGCTCGTCAGCGCCATCAAGATCGGCAATGGTTCGGGCAATTTTGAGAATCCTGTGCGAGGCCCGGGCAGACAGGCCGAGCCCGGTGATGGCCCGCTCCAGCAAGGTCCTGCCGCGGGTATCGAGCCGGCAATGGCGCTGGAGGAGTTCCGGGGTCATCTGGGCATTGCCATGGATCCGGTCTACGGTGTTAAACCTCGTGATCTGCACCTGCCTCGCCCGGTTCACTCGTTCACGAATTACCGCAGATGCCTCACCTGGCGCTAATTTGGTAAGCTCAGCCACCGCAACCGGCGGAACTTGGATGTGCATATCGATCCTGTCGAGCAGCGGCCCCGAGATCCTTGCCCGGTAACGTTGTATCTGTACCGGTGAACAGCTGCATTGCCTGTGAGAGTCTCCCAGATGCCCGCAGGGACAGGGATTCATCGCTGCGACCATCATGAACCGAGCAGGGAAGCTGAGACTGGCCGAGGCCCGGGAGATGGAGACAACGCCATCCTCCATTGGTTGCCGGAGGACCTCAAGCACATGTTTTTTGAATTCGGGAAACTCATCGAGAAACAGCACCCCGTTATGTGCAAGCGACACCTCACCTGGCCGGGGCTGCTGGCCACCACCGATAAGTCCGGCATCAGAGACCGTATGGTGCGGTGAACGAAACGGGCGCTGTACCATGAGCGGCGTCTCACCAGACAACAGGCCGGCAGTCGAATATACCCTGGTGGTTTCAAGGGCCTCTTCCATGGTCAGGTCAGGAAGGATAGTGGGCAGGCGACGCGCGGCCATGGTCTTGCCGCTACCCGGGGAACCGCTCAAGAGGACGTTGTGACTCCCGGCCGCTGCCACCTCCATCGCCCGTTTCACATGCTCCTGGCCACGCATCTCCAGAAAATCAACCGGGGACTCACGGCAGGCACTAAACAGTCTGGCCAGATCCATCTGTACCGGCTCGATGCAGCAGTGACCGGTCAGGTGTTCCAGGGCCTGGTCCAGACGTTCCACGGCGAGAATGTCTATCCCCTTCACCACTGCCGCCTCGGCACAGTTGCCAGCAGGCACCATAAACCGGGGCAGGCCCTGGTCACGGGCGGTGAGGACCATGGGCAGAATGCCCCGAACCGGCAGCACCGAGCCATCCAGAGAGAGTTCCCCGGCAACAGCGTACCCCTGCAGGCGCTCCTTGTCGATCAGGCCTGCTGCTGTCAGGATACCCAGAGCAATGGGCAGATCATAGCCGGCACCTTCTTTTTTCAGAGTGGCGGGCGCAAGGTTGACGGTAATCCGATGCGCGGGAAACTGGTACCCGGAGTTACGGATGGCAGCCCGGACGCGATCCTTTGCCTCGCGCACCGCTGCCTCGGGCAAACCAACCGTAGCAAAGGCCGGAATTCCGCGGGCAAGGTCCACCTCCACCCGCACCATGTGGCCATCGACACCCCACACTCCGCATGTAGTAACACTTGCCAGCATCAACCCTCGTACATCGTTATTACTTCATCTGTATAGGGACCATCACTGCAGGTGTGAAGGAACAATGGCTCGAGAAAGTGCAGTCCAGAGCCGCCGTTTTTGACCGCCTCCACCAAAACGAGAACAGCAGTGTCGCTTTGCGGATAACTGTAGACTGGCCTGACCCGTTTGACGATCAGCTGCCACTTGGCAAGGGCTTCCACCAGCACGGCAAAACGGTTCGCAGGGTAGATCATGGCCACACGGCCCCGGTTTTTCACGGCAAAAGCCGCTGCTCGTGTAAAATCAACGATGCCGGCAGTGATCTCATGTCGAGCCAGGGCCGCCTCACTGCCGTGGGAAATCCTTCCACTCGAAGCTGACCGAAAGGGTGGGTTGCACACCACCAGATCAAAGGACTCCGGGGCCAGGGTCTTGTGCAGATCCACGGCATCAAGCTGATACACTGTCAGTCGTTTGGCATAGCCATTTTCCCGAGCATTGTCTCGAATCAACCTGGCAAGCGCCGCCTGCAGCTCAACAGCGGTAACCTCAATCTCCGGTGTCCTGAAGAGCATGATCAGACCGATAACCCCACATCCGGCACAGAGATCAAGGACCCGGGCTGCTGGCCGGACAAAATGGGCAAGCAAAACAGCGTCCACGGAAAACCGATATCCATGGCGGTGCTGCCGGCAGACGAGTCGACCATTAAACAGGGTATCCCGGCTGATCGCTCCTCGGTCCGGTGATTGAACGCCTGGGTGTTCCTGCTCCACAGGTCCGGCTTTTTCTGCCTGCGGTACCCTCTCCCTGACACCGGGCAGTAGCTCTGTCTGCATATCTCTTCCTTGTTTGTTGTCGTTTGGATCTGCCGCGCCAGGGTAGCGAACTTCTGATAATTCTGCTAAGATTATCCCGGTGGACATTTACCAATCGTCTACGTTGTACCACCGGATGAAAGTGGGCTGCAAGCTGCTTTTCACCAAAGCGACAAGATCAACACGTCCTCTGGCCCTGCACCAGGCCAGGGAGGGCACGGACAAGGAAAAATACATGGATATCTTTATTAAGACACACTTCTCCGGAGGCCATCATCTCCGGGATTACCCCGGAAACTGTGAAAAACCCCACGGGCACAACTGGAAGGTGAGGGTCACGGTGAGGGCCTCTGAGCTCGACCACCTGGGCATGGGAATTGATTTCAAGGTGTTGAAAAAGGAGGTCAACACCGTGGTCGACCAACTGGATCACACAGACCTCAACAATGCTGCGGCCTTTGCCGACATCAACCCCTCCTCCGAACACATTGCCATGTTTCTGTTCAACAATCTGCAACCAGTACTGACAACCGAGCGTTACCGCCTGTACAGTGTCGAGGTTAGGGAAACCGATAGCAGCGGCGTGATCTATTACGGTGACTGACACACTGCTGGTTAATGAACGTTTCCTCTCGATCCAGGGCGAATCCACGTATGCGGGCCTGCCCTGCCTCTTTATCCGGCTCAGTGGCTGTAACCTCAGGTGCGGCTACTGTGATGCCGCTTATACCTGGGAGGAGCCGGGCAATATAGAGACAGTTTCACAGCTCATGGCCTGGGCGGCTCGCTACCCTGACACCCTGATTGAAATAACAGGGGGCGAACCATTGTTACAGGAAAATGTCTATCCACTGATGCAGGGGTTTATCGATAATGGCAGGCAGGTGCTCCTGGAGACCAACGGCAGCGTTCCTCTATCCCGTGTTCCTGACGAGGTAGCTATTATCATGGATATCAAAAGCCCTGACTCAGGAATGCATTTGTCCTTGGATTTGGGCAACCTTGAACTGCTCCGCCAACGCGCCCACAGACAGTGCCCCGATGAGGTTAAGTTTGTTCTCTGTTCACCAGAGGATTTTCACTGGGCTGCAGGCATGGTTCGCCGCCATAAACTCAGCGATCATCTCCCGGTCCTTTTCTCGCCAGTAACCCAGCGTATCTCCCCTAAAACCGTGGCAGAGCTACTGCTTGATGCGCAACTGCCGGTGCGTCTGCAGCTCCAGCTGCATACCCTGTTGTGGCCGGAAAAACAGCGCGGTGCCTGAATTCCCTTTGTCCCTGAAAGTGGTCCTGCTATTATGAAAAAGAAGAATGCTGGCGTGTCCATTGAGCTCTCGGGGTGCACCGAACAGTATTATTTTTGCCAAGCTGCTTCCAGGGCCGTGGCAAAAGTTTTACCATGCCCTGTTTTTAATGAACAAACAGTAAGGGCCGTACAAAAGGGCTTTCTTTTTTTCTCTCTACATTGCAGGAATTTTCATGCAACTGAAATCTACGCGCATCGGTATCATTGGTCTGGGGTACGTGGGATTGCCCCTGGCGGTCGAATTCAGCAAAAAATACCCCACTCTCGGCTTCGACCTGAAAGCCTCTCGGATCAACGAGCTGAAAAACGGCACAGATCTCACCAGAGAGGTCTCTGCCGAGGAACTGGCCAGGGCAGGAAACCTGGAGTACACGGGTGATATCGAGGATCTGCGCGCCTGCAATGTCTACATCGTTGCCGTTCCCACTCCCATAGACGCCAACAAACAACCGGATTTCACTCCCCTGCAGGGGGCATCGACAGTGGTTGCCGGAGTCCTTGCCAAAGGTGATGTGGTGATTTACGAGTCCACCGTCTATCCGGGAGCCACCGAAGATATCTGCGTGCCCCTTCTTAGCAGGCTGTCCGGGCTGACCTATAACGAGGACTTCTTTGCCGGATACAGCCCGGAACGGATAAATCCCGGTGATCACCACCATCGATTACCGACCATCGTTAAAATCACCTCTGGCAGTACCCCGGAAACAGCAGATTTCGTCGACCAGCTCTACAGATCCATTATCACGGCTGGCACCTTCAAGGCCAGCTCCATGGCTGTTGCCGAGGCTGCCAAGGTTATTGAAAACACCCAGCGTGACGTCAACATCGCCCTGATCAACGAACTGGCCCTGATCTTCAACCGGCTGCACATCAATACCCTTGAGGTACTGGAGGCTGCCGGTACAAAATGGAACTTTCTGCCCTTCCGGCCAGGACTGGTGGGTGGACACTGCATTGGAGTCGATCCCTATTATCTCACCCACAAAGCCCAGGAAGTAGGATACCATCCAGAGATGATCCTGGCCGGCCGACGACTCAACGACAACATGGGCGCCTACGTTGCAACCGAAGTGGTCAAGCTCATGGTTAAAAAACGCATCCAGGTCGCAGACGCCAGCGTTTTGATCATGGGGTTGACCTTTAAGGAAAACTGTCCGGATCTGCGTAATACCCGAGTGGTAGATATCATTGCCGAGCTGCAAAGCTACGGGGCAGCCGTGGATGTTCACGATCCCTGGGCTGAACCACAGGAAGCCGAGGCCTATTGCGGGATCAAGCTCTTGAGGGAGATGCCGACATCTCGCTACCATGCAGTTGTCCTGGCCGTTGCCCATGACCAGTTCAAAGAGCTTGGCGCTGAAGAGCTCGCACAGATAACCTATTCCCAGGCAATTATTTACGATATCAAGCATGTCCTTCCAGCTGGTCTCAGTGACGGTGGCCTGTAAAAGCCAAGAGCTTCATCTCCCGGGTCAACTGAGGCCCCATGCATATACTACATCTCGCCAATGTCCAGTGTTCACTACGCAATCCTCGATCCAGGGACGAGGGATAAAACGAGACCATTGTCGAGCACCTGAGGTCCCTTGAGATCAAGCACTCTCATCCGGACTTTGGATGATCTGGGTTTGTAGCCGTTGGCATGGCCCTTACGCGAACAGGTTCACCGCAACGAATCGGCATCCAGGATGGGGTTATGCCCGTCCTTGATCTTTCGTGAGCAGAACCGTCACCGTGTCGACCATACCGTTTTTAATGAAGGCTGCTAATACAATGCTCAGACTTTGTAGATTCAACAGAGTGGGTCATTTTAGTTCCTCGTTTTTGGGTTTTGATGAATTGTTGAGGAGTATTGACTTGACTGACATTTTCTAGCTCTGAGCTATTGCATCAAAATCACAGAAAGAACGGTACGCTAACGGCAATTGTCCTAGAGTTTTTTCATCGTTAAAGTGGTTGACACAAAAGACTACAGGGGATACCCTTTTTTCTGATCATGGTTGTCTTTGTTAATCTTAACCAAAGGAAACCCTTATGATGCCCAGACCTTCATCCCTTCATCCGACTCTATTTTTCGGTACCCTGCTCTCTATGGTGGTTTTGTTCATAGCCTCTCCGGCCTCTTGCGGAGAACCGCTGTACAAGCAGGGTAAAGACATCTTTATTGAGACTGGAGTGACGCAACCGGATCGCGTTCCCACGTGGTTCGCGCCCATGGTTGCTCAGCCATACTCGCCGGTGTTCGAAATTTTGGCCACTCGCGGGACTCAAGGTCGTTATTATCCCTACACATACGCCGTGACCATGAAGGATATCGTCAAGTTCCACGGCCATGATTGCGAAGGTCTTTCCCATTGCGCAGCCTGCTGCAAGTTGGCTTTCAAGGTGTTGTTCCCTGACGGAATCATCGACCGGAGCGTGCTTGGAGGGGTTACTGGCAAATCACCCTGCTGGTCGGACTGCACAGCCTTTCTCACCGGTGGACGCATGCAGTATGGTAATCTTTCCTTTTTCAAGGAGAAAAAGTACGGGCATGCTCTCATCATCTATCGTCAGGACACCAAGCAGGCCGTCATGGCAACCTGGAAGAAAGGCATCAACAATATCCCCGGCGAGCCGCCGGTCCTGCCCGGAGTAATCGAATGGCAGCCCAAGGTGAACAGCAAAGAAGTACTTGCCTTGAAAAAGGTCGTCAAGGACGCCGGTGGCAAGCCAACTCCCTATCAGGTGGACCTGATGCGTTATCTGCAATTTACGCATATCAACGATATTTTCAGCCGTCCGCTAGAAGACAGTTATCAGGTCAAGGTCATCGAAAACTTCAATCTTGCAGATTGGGCCGATCCAAGCAAGGCTATCGCCAATCCTCACAAACGAGGCGATATCCGTTTGCGTGACTATCCCTACCGCAAGAAGCCTATCGACGGCCCACAGGAGGCGAAGTAGGCTGATGCCAGAGGTTCGCCTACGCTGACTCGCTCCCCCTTGGCATTGGCCGCCGTTTTTTGCCACAGAAGTCCTTTGACGCTGCTCAAAGGACTTCTGTCCATACAGTCTATTTTCTTTCTGAAAGTCTTTGCTGAGAAGCTCTCCATATTTTTTTCCACCCCAGCGAGGATGCTTTTTCTCTGAGAGAGAGCTTGTTGAGGGATGCGATTACTCGAAAGTTTTACCTCAACACCTTCACGGCAGGGAGCCGAACCATGTGCACTTATCTGCGCCGGCAAGGCTACGAGATCAACCGAAAAAAGTTCAGCGGTTGATGCGACTGATGGATTTGGAGGCGATCTATCCCCTAGCCCGAAACCAGTTGTTCTCATCCAGTGCATAAGGTCTATCCTTATCCGTTACAGGATTTGATGATTGATCGTCCCAGTCAGGCATAGGCAACCGATATTACCTACACTCCGCTGGGAGAGTATGTCCTTTGTGGCCATTATGGACTGGCACAGCCGCAAGGTGATCTCGGTGAGACTTTTCAACATGTTGAATTTTGTGTCGATGTCCTCGAAGAGGCTCTTACCGTTATGATCTGCCCGATATTTTTAATACCGACCAGGGCTGTCGTTTATCGACACGGAGTTTAGCTACACCTCGAAATCAGCCGGTATTGCCATCAGTATGGATGGCTTTGGCCGAACCATGGCACCACATGCATCAAACGATTCTCATGGATGGTGAAATACCACTATCTGCACCTTCATACATTTGAGAACGACAAACTGCTTTAACGTGGGCTAACGTACTGGTTTAAAAACTATAACCGCCTATCGTCCTCAATATCCGAGGCGGCGTGATATATTGGGATATATTGGGAGCTCATCGGCATTAAACACACATTGTGCGAATATGGGTGTGCGATGGATTCTTTTTAGAATTTCCCCGGGAGCTAGGGCCCTAAATCACTTCATAAAAAATTACTGCAAGGACGGTACATTATCGTCATTCCTCCCGGATACCTCCTGGCCACGTAGCGAGAAGCAAAATAAAAAAACCAGGGGACACAAAAAAGGGTGGACGGCGTTGCACAATCGTGATACATGAACATATAAATATATATTAATTTTTAGCAGAAGAGACTATGACAACACACGAAATCTGCCATCCGGTGAATGCCAGTGAAATCAGGGACCAGCTCCCCCTGGACAACCAGATGCAGGAGTTGGCCCAGTTCTTCAAGGTTTTCGCAGAGGCGAGCCGCATCCGAATTCTCATGGTGCTGTATATTCGCGAGCAATGTGTCTGCGATCTCGTCGATATCCTTGATATGAACCAACCGGCTGTCTCGCATCAGCTTAGGGTACTGCGAGCTGCTAACGTCGTCAAATCAAGGAAAGAAGGGAAACATGTCTACTACTCACTGGATGACGATCATGTACGAGAGCTGCTGTACGACGGCCTCGAACATATTCAGGGCCACTGCCCATAAAGAAGAGGTCCATGTCGGGCGGCAAGCTTTTTAGACTTTGTCGTCAATACCTTTTTTCTCAAACCTGGAAACAAGGCTATGTTAAACATTCTTGGCACTGCGCTTGAAAATATGCTGCTGGCATCTTGGGAAATTATGCTGGCTTCCTCCCCTTTTATCCTTTTGGGCTTTTTTGTTGCAGGCCTACTCAAGGGATTTATTCCCGCTGACTTTATAGAGCGACACCTGGGTGGTGACAAAAAGGCGGGAATTGTCAAAGCTGCACTCTTGGGGGTTCCTCTTCCCCTGTGAAGCTGCGGGGTTATCCCCGCAGCCGCAGGTCTGCGGCAACAAAAAGCAAGCAAAGGGGCTGTAACATCCTTTCTTATCTCTACGCCAGAGACTGGTGTGGATTCCATTGCGGTAACCTATGCCCTACTGGACCCTATAATGACCGTTGTGCGACCAGTGGCGGCATTCATCACCGCCTCAGTCACCGGGCTGCTGGTCAATATTTTTGACAAAGACATCCCGCTCCCCTCCATGCAGCCCCCATCATCACCAACCGAATCGCCTCGTGCCCCCTCTTTAGCGATGGCCTCTTCACAGGATTGTAGTTGCGAGGGTTCCGGGTGTTCGTCAAAAAAGCATGCCCCGAACACAACTGTGCTCGACAAGCTCAAGCATGGCATGGTGTTTTCCTTTGGGACATTGCTGGGCGAAATAGGCCCATGGCTACTTGTCGGGGTAATCCTTGCCGCGATTATAACCGTCTTTATTTCTCCGGAATTCATCGATGCCTACCTGGGGAGCGGCCTTTTTTCGATGGTGGTCATGATCTTCCTGGCAACACCACTGTATGTCTGCGCGACAGCGTCGACCCCTATTGCTGCGGCACTCGCCCTGAAAGGGCTCTCACCAGGAGCAGCTCTGGTGTTTCTGCTCGCTGGTCCGGCAACCAACATGGCGGCCATCACCGTTGTTATGAAGATACTGGGGAAACGGACTGCCATCATCTATGTCATCACCGTCATGAGCTGTTCCCTGCTGCTGGGAGTAGTTGTCAACAGCCTCTATTTTAATATCGGCCTCAGTGTTGCCGGATGGGTTAATCCAGAGGCACAGGGTTCCCATGGGCTCTTTTCTACACTGTCAGCAGTTGTCCTGCTTTTCCTTATCATCAACCCCTGGGTTATACGACAATACCAGAAAGCAGTATCAACGCTGAGCATACGAAATGTCTAAAAGAGACTTACCCAGGAGTGATCGCGTTTTTTTAGCGCTAGAAAGTATCTCGAGAGAGCCCCATTATTTTGCAGGCCCGGGAGACAGTTGAGAGTTCTTCCGCAAGATTCAAAAGACCGGTCTTGTGTTTAATGATTGGCTTGGTAGAATGGAGCATGAGGGTTACCGCCTATGGTTTTGGTTTTGTTGTTCGCACAACTATCAAAACCGGTACCTCTCTCTTTTGCAATTAAAGTGTACGATTTAATCTGAACTAATTCAGTTTAAAATAGTGGACTGCAAGTCCAGCTTTTGACCGGCAAAGTCGGTTACGACTCGATAGCAAAACCATCATTGGGATCACGTTCAAAATGATACTTCAAATACGCTTGAATCATTTCTTTGGTCAGCTCTCCAGCCGTAACACAAAGATAAACCACGTGCCCAAAAATGCTTCCCCCAATAATGCCTTTTGACCTTCCGATATCCCTTGAATATCTTTGCCGAAATATGGCCTTTAATCCTTCCCATCAATTCAGATGGCGATATCGTAGGCGAAGCAGACACCAGAATGTGTATCTGATCCTTACTCACTACACCCCGGATAATTTGAACCTTAAACCCTTCGCATGCCTGACAAACCATTTCTCGAACTCGATTGACCAAATCTCCGCTCAACATATGGTAACGATACTTCGTCACCCATACAAAATAATACTCGATCTTGTATTTGGCATGACTGCCATGACGGTATTTCATGCTTTGTCTATAATACAACTGCTAGCTGAAAGCTACCCGTCTAAAGACGGGGGATTAAACCTTGGAAAGGACGAATGAAAAAGAAAATATTTATTCATCATCATATCTTTAAAAATGCAGGAACCTCTATTGACAAATCTTTTAAAGAGATTTTTGGTGATCATATGTATTTTTATGATATGAATATTCCTGGAGGAGTTGTTTCAAATCATATGTTAATTGACTTTATTTATAAAAAAATCAATGGATTTCCTGCATGCATTTCGTCTCACCAGACATGTCTTTCAGTGAAAGGAGCAAATAATTTTAAGTTTATTGAGTTTGTAATGTTAAGAAATCCGCTTAGACGATTTTTATCTATGTACAATTATTACAAAAGAATACAATTATCCGGAGATAAACTTGAAAATCTTGCAAAAGAAAAAACTTTTAGAGAATTTGTAGAATACATATCAAATAATTCTAAAGTTATATCGTCAAATTTTCAAACAAATTTTTGTTCAAAAACAGATAGCATACGTCGTAAAATTGTAAAAGATGATCTTGAAAGGGCCAAGGATAATCTCTCCCATAATGTAAAAAATATTGGTGTTGTCGAGAGATTTAACGATTCAGTCAAGATTTTTAACCAAGTTTTAAGGGAAAATGAAATAAATGGTGAAATGATAATCTATAAAGAAAATAGTTCAAGAGATATACTTGATCCTATCAAGTATATAAAAGACAGTCTAGGCACAAGTCTTTACCATAAAGTTAAAGCTCAAAATGTCTTTGATTTTGAGTTATATAATTTTGCAAATAAACTTTTGGACATAAGAGTTGAAAACTTATAATTGGCGCTTCAAATTTCAGGTTATATTTATCCGACATTAAAAGACGGAGTAGAGTTGCGGCAATATTCCCCAATGTTGAGTCCTGGTTGTGGCTGGTAACAGCAGTGGCCATGGAAATATCTGACGATAGGGAAGGTTCGGGACGAAAGTCTTTGCAAATGGAGTAGACTTTGCCTCTTTGCTCGGAGTCCCGTCGGGGACGCCTTCCTGTCATCGTCACTTACCGGTTCAGTGCTGATCGACGAGGTTGCCAAGACTGCGAAGAACGAGCACCGAAGGCTTGATCTTGATAACCTCGCCGACCAGCGCTACGCTTGAACCGCGAGGGAAACGAACGCTTAAGGGAATTTACAGAAAAGATGTTGCTTTATCTTAATTTTTAACAATAAAATCCCAAAAGAGGAGCGATGATAATGTCCTGGCTGTCAATATTGTCATATTGACCGTGTAAAAAAAATTATGGGACTAATTTTTACTCAAATTCGTTCATAAAAACTTCTCGTGAGAAATGCGGGCTGGAACTGTCAAACGTTGAGGATCCACCGGCAACGCCGGGGGGTTACCTAAAAAAAGCTAGAACAGGAGACGGTGCCGGATCACCTTGGGAGCATGGGCTATCACAGCCGCCAGCAGGAAGGCGGCGATCATGGTGAGGCGTTCGGGTAAAAGTCCATGAAAGGCCAGACCGATGAGCACCATTTTGAGGACCACGGTAACTCCAGAGAGTTCGCGATAGAGCTGCTGGTGGCGCATGGCCTCGGTACAGACAAGCAGTATACCGGTGAGCATCACCAGGTAAAGGTAACATGAGGGTAGAGCAACATTATCCAGGAGAAAAGAGGCCAGAAAAACACCTGCGCCCACCTGATGCAAAGCGCGGATGAAGATCCCCGCAACCAGTATCCACAGGGGACGCTCTCCGACCCTGCCCATGCCGCTAGTCGCTGGTTGACGAAAAAAGGCAGGCATTATTGCTCTCCTTCCTTGAGTCGCTCCAGTTCGTCCCAACGGCAATAGAGCGCTTCTATTTCTGGTTTGAGCGTCTCGGTTTCCTGCCAATAGGCGGCAAGCAGGTCGGCATCGGAAACGGTTTCCGGGAGGGCCATCAGCTGTTCCAACTCTTCAAGGCGTTCCTCTTTTGCCTGAATCTGTTTTTCCATGGCGTCATATTCACGTTGATCAAGGTAGGAGAGTTTGCCAGGTCTTGCGGCTGCAGGCTTCCCTGATTTCCCGGAAGCCGAGGGGATAGATTTCTTTCTTACCTTTGTGGATGCAGAGGGATTTTCCTGGTGTTGCAGGAGTTCGAGCCACTGTCCATAGTCAGCCAGGGCATGGATGCCTCCACGGTGATCGAACCCGAGGACGTGATTGCAGACCCGGTCAAGCAGAAAACGGTCATGGGTGACCAGGACCAGTGCTCCGGGAAAATCCATCAGGCCTTCTTCAAGAACATCCAGACTGGGGATGTCCAGATCATTGGTGGGCTCGTCCAGCAGTAGAATGTCGGCGGGTCGCAGCATCAACCGGGCGATGAGGATTCGTGCCTGTTCTCCACCGGAAAGCCTGCCAACTGGTGTTTCCAGTTGATCAGGACGGAAAAGAAAGCGTTTTGCCCAACTCACCACATGCAGACTGCGGCCGCGAAAGAGTACCGAGTCACCATCCGGGGCCAGAGCTCGATGCAGGGTCGCTGCTGGATTGAGCTGCTCGCGCCGCTGGTCAAAACTGACAATGCGGACCTTGTCTGCTAACCGTATGGTGCCGCTGTCCGCCCTGGTGCCACCCTCACTTGCTGCCAGGATCTTCATGAGCGTGGATTTGCCGCAACCATTACGGCCGAGCAGACCCACCCGACTTCCAGGAGTCAGGAGCAGATTCAGATCTGAAAACAAGGGAGTACCGTCAAAGGATTTGCAGAGACCCCGTGCCTCCAGGAGCTTTTTCGTCTTACGGCCGGAGTTGTCGAAACCGATATCCATGACCTGAAAAGCCCGGTTACGGGCACGTACTTCACCTAGGGAATCCTCAAGTCTGCCTGCCTCGTCAATGCGGTATTTGGCCTTGGTACCCCGTGCCTTGGGGCCACGGCGAAGCCACTCGGTCTCTCGGCGCATCTTATTGGCCATCCGCTCCTCAACCTGCTGTTGCTGCACAAGAAAAGTTGATTTTTTTTCAAGAAAATCACTGTAGGTGCCGGTAACGGCAAAGACGTAGCCCGGGTATGCCGGAGAAAGCTCTACGATACGGTTGACCGTGTTTTCAAGAAACCGGCGGTCATGGCTGACCATGAGCAGGGCCGAGGGGCTTCCCGGTATCCGTGAGGACAACAGCTTTTCCAGCCAGAGGATACCCTCCATATCCAGGTGGTTGGTGGGCTCGTCCATAATCAGAAGATCCGGATGCTGCGTCAGGGCCCTGGAGATGGCGAGTCGCTTGCGCCAACCTCCTGAGAGCAGATGGATGGGAACATCGGTATCTGTAAATTCAGCGCGACTGAGCATGCACATGATGCGCTGCCGTCGCTCGGTATCCTCAAGGTTGAGGGGCGCCAGTGCAGTTTCAAGTGCTTCAACAGGGGTATGGTCCTCGTTGAAGACATCCGTCTGCGGCAAATACACCACCGACGTGTGTTTACGCGGCGTTACCGTACCGCTGTCCTGGTCTTCCAGGCCGGCCAGGATCCTGAGGAAGGTTGACTTACCGGTACCGTTGGGTCCGATCAGGCCAATACGGTCATCTTCATGGAACACCAGATCAATATTGCTAAACAGCGTCTGGGCTCCAAAGGCCTTACTGACGCCATTGCAGGTGAGCAGAGGGATCATCGGTAGAATTTAATATCGCAGTGGTGATCTCAATGTTTTTTTTCCTGCATATCTTCGCTAGTGATTGACCGGGGATAACTGCCCAGGTACTCGAAATACGCGCAGATCTGTTGCAGGATGGTACATGCCTCGGCAATTTCCGGATCTTCCATATGGCCATGCATGTCAAGAAAAAACAGATATTTCCATCGCTTACCTTTCATGGGGCGGGACTCCAGTCGTGCCAGGTTGATACCTTTGGCCGAGAGGATGGTGAGCACCTCGTTCAGGGCGCCGGGACGATCCATGGTACCGAGCAGTAAAGAGGTCTTGTCCATACCGCTCTTGGAAGGAGGTGTTTTACCCAGCACCAGAAAGCGGGTGGTATTGCCCAGATAGTCCTCAATCCCCTTGACCACGATCTGCAAATCGTAGGTTTTCAGGGCCATCGAGCTGGCAATGGCGCCGATATTGGGGTTGTTGGCAGCCATCTCGGCAGCCCCGCCTGTGGAGAAAACCGGCAGAGTGGGGATCCCCGGAAGGTGCTTACGCAGCCAGTTACGACACTGGGCCAGCCCCTGCTCGTGGGAGGCAACCGTCTGGATATCCTCAAGGTTGCCGCTCTGACAGACCAGGTTGTGGGTAATGGGGAGCTGAAGTTCACCGCAGATACACACTTCATATTTCAAGAAGCTGTCAAGGGTCGAGAATACTGATCCCTCTATAGAGTTCTCGACCGGAACAATGCCGTACTGCACCCGTTCCTTTTCAACCTCCTGGAAGACTTCATCAATGGATTCCAGAGCGGTGTACGTTGCACTCTGACCGAAGAACTCCACTGCGGCCAGGTGGGTGAAGGTGGCTTCGGGGCCTAGGTAGGAGACAGCGGTTTTGCACTGCGAGAGTCGGCAGGTAGTGATGATTTCATGAAAGATCGAGTGCAATGCCTTTTCAGGGAAGAGCCCTTGGTTATTCTTGAAAAGACGCTGATAAATTTCCAGTTCGCGCTGGGGGTCCCATTTGGCCCTTTTGGTCTCATCCTTGAGCATCCCGATGGTCCTGGCGGCCTGGAGCCGCTCCTTGAGCAGTTCGAGAATCGTGGCATCAATCTCATCGATTCGTTGACGCACCTCACCTATGCTGGATTGATCGGTCATGATATGCTCTCTTGATTTTTTGCTGAACTGATCGATGAATCCTAGAATATGTACAGATTCTTGCAAAGAAAAAAATAGAAAAAGGCTTGCGTAAGCCTGGAATTTTAAGCATAGATCAAGCTGTACGCAACGGCGATCACTATCTGCCGGGCAAGAGCTGGGCAGAGAGGAGGTAAAGGTGCAGTTGGAGGACAAGGCAAAAAAACTCACACAGGTGCTGCTCGGATATGAACGGGTAGCCGTGGCCTTCAGTGGAGGTGTTGATTCTTCACTGCTGCTCGCTTGTGCCTTGAAGACCCTGGGCGCCGGTAACGTGCTGCCAGTGTTTGCCGACTCCTGCCTACTCAAGCAGGCAGAACGTGAAAGAGCTCTGGGATTTTTGAAGCGCAACGGTTTCCCTGGTGCCGTCGAGCTGATAGTGGTAGAACTTCACCCGCTTGCGTGGAAAGAGTTTGTTCGCAACCCTGAAGATCGATGTTATCTTTGCAAGCTTCGCATCTACAAGCAGTTTCGTGATGTGCTAGAGCACCACGGCTTTCGCCTGCTCGTCGATGGAACGAACACCGATGACCTCAAGGTTGGACGTCCCGGCCTTCGTGCCATCCGTGAACTTGGCGTCAAGACACCACTGGTGGAGGCAGGCTTTGACAAAAGTGATGTGCGTGAGTACAGCCGTAGATTACAACTGGATACCTGGGATATGCCCTCAGCCTCCTGTCTGTTCACCCGTATTCCTCATGGTCTCGAGGTAACCCAGGAGAGACTGGAGCGAATTGACCGATGGGAGAATGAACTGGAAACCCTGGGATTCAGGGGGTGCCGAACCAAACTCGATAGCAACGACAATGCTGTCGTGTATTTGGAACTGGAGAAGGCTGATCTGGAGAGACTTGTACGATCTGATATGCGTACCATCGTTGTTCACCTCTTCAGGAAACAGGGGGTGAATAAAATCTATCTTGACCTTGCGGGCAGATGAGTGTAGAGCAATGACTGTTTTGGGCAAATCTGCCTCAAACCTCGTACTGATCGCTCTTGGCAGAGTTTTTTTCTTTGACAAAAAAAATGAAGTCGTTTTAACTCCTAAGGTGAGTTTATGTCCGGATCTGGCAATGTCGCCTGATTACGGGAACTTATTAATCATTTGGAGGGAAGAATGAACAAAAAGGAACTCGTAGAATCCATGGCAGGAGCAGCAGAGATCAGCAAAGCCGCCGCCGAGAAAGCCTTAAATGGCATGTTGTCTGCGGTCACAGAGGCACTGAAAAGCGGTGACAAGGTCACCTTGGTAGGGTTCGGTACTTTTTCCACCGCAGAGCGCGCTGCTCGTAAGGCGAAGAATCCGCAGACCGGTGCTATGATTAAAATTCCTAAGAAAAGAGTTGCCAAGTTCAAAGCTGGCTCCAAGTTGTCCGAGGCTGTACAGAAAAAATAGCAGATTTGTGTTTACGGCCGTAGAACAACGGCAAAAACACAGTTGATATGGCCTGGGAAACGAGGTCTGACTGCCCGGTTCAGCCCTGCCATGATACTGCCTCCCGTCATACTCTCGAAGCCCTATACTCTGTACAGGGCTTCGAGAGTAGTCTTTTCTCGTAGAAGTTGCAGCCAGGAAAACAGGGGTTAGGTTATCGAAACAACGAAATAACTTTGGATCGCGACCTCTGTGATTTCGAAAATATTTTGTAAGAGTCCGCTGGCGATGATAACGTTATATTGAGTGAGAGCCAACAAAACCTTACAGGCGGTTGGGAATTCACGTCTGTTTGACAACCAAACCTTCCTCTTTCAGGCACAGAAGACGCTCTTGGCAGGTGAGAGATTATACCTCTCTATAGAGATTTCCCATAAGAAAACCACACCACGTTTACCAAAGAGGGGCTTGAGTATCATGAACCTCGTCTGTCGAGCCCAATGACTTGGATGAGTAGTAGTTGCCGAGTTCTGGCTTGAAAAAATCCAGCCTAAAAAACTTGTTGAGAAAATTTTGTTTTCATAGATGAAAAACAAAACATAGCGTTAATCCAACAAGTTTTTTTCCACAAACAACAGCCGTAATGTATCCCAACGGGCGTAGAGCGCAAGATTTCGTATTTTAGAGAAATTGTTCCTCAAGTTACTCAAGACCCAAACTAGTTTGATAAAAGAAGTAACCATGGCAGACTTGTAGGTTTACCAACCCGCCCTTTCCGGACCTTAAAAACATAATGCCCAAGCTGATTGCTGTTGTATTTTCCCGAGGTCAGAGCATGAGGACCACCATCGATAAAAGACCCGTTGATGGCCGAGCCTTGCATCTCGTAAAACGTCCCAGGCTGACCGGTGCCATTTGAAAAACCTACACGGGCGGAATGCCCGCCAAATCCACCAGTTCCACCACTTGCATCACCAGTTTCCCACTTGATACGCTGGTAGCTAAAGATAATATCAAAATCGCCGACCCTGATATCTCTTCTGTCAACGAAAATTAACTGAAAACTGTTGCGAGGTGATCCATGTTTATAAAAGTAGCCCACATTAAACCAGTTGACGCCAAAGGCCTTGGCACCGTTCATCACCCCCCTTCCATATTTTACGTTTGAAGAATTTCGCGTATCAACATCAGCAAAAAAGGGAGCTATAATCTTACGGGTCGTCGACGTCAAGCTATAAGGAGTAAAAGTACGCTGGGGAGCATCAAAAGTTACATTGCCGTTATTATTAACAAATACAGAAGTATACCAACGATCGAAAAATTTAACGGGGAATCCCAGTGCTATTCGCCCGGTGGACTGATCGTCATTACTTGGCAGAGTAAGTCCCTGAAAGTTTTGCAGTGTTATTGCCGTCGTTGTCCCCCTGCCCTCGTAGCCCGACAAAACCGTAGGCCCCTCACCACTACCTGGGGCCAACCAGTCTTTCAGGCGCGTTGCCGAAGAGCCGCCACCCTCCCACGAATCGGCCAACCGACCAAACCAGTCGGGATCATTATTATCGCAAGCAGCACCTCCTCCGTGAAGTTGCCCCACAAGACGTTTGTTGGAATCCCATAGACCAGAACCTGATGAACCTCCTTCCGTAGTGCCCTCATCCCAATGGTCTACGCGGAAATGCGTGCCATCACCCGGCGATTCTCCGCCAAGGTAACTCGTCACTGATATCGGAGCAGTACCTGAGTTGGAAATGCGTTTGGCATGTCCACGAGGATGATGAATACAGACACCGAAGGTTGGATTTCCGCCGGTTCGGTCCCAACCAGACCAGAATGCATCTGTGGTTGGCTCAGGTGAGTTCGACAACTCCAGGAGGGTAAAATCACTTGGCCCGTATGTTGCCCGTAAAATGGCGCCACTCTGAGATGCCCCTGATAAGGGAAGAGGGGAGCCACTCTCCCAGCTTCCTGGAGACCGACAAGTGCGGCTTTGATAATCCCAGGTGACAACTACCGTTGCAGCGACACTGCTGCTGGAGACACAGTGATGCGCAGTGAGGAAATATGGTTTTCCGTCATTGCGGGTATTATTAATCAGGCTGCCAGTACAAACATAACTGCTACCATTTTTGGTATAGGAATATCTCCCCACTGAACGGATTTGTTTGGAAGCCCATTGGTTGTTACACGCGACATCAACGTTACAGGATCCTGCTTTATCTCCTCTATTACAGGCGTCTGAGTTTTCACTCCCAGAGATACCTCTGTATATATGTGATACTGAACCAAGAATCAAGGTTAAGGTCTCGATAGACTCTCCTGGTATAGTCAGCTCAAGAACAGCTTCTTCTCCCGGGATTATGGGGGTCCAAAGTTGGCCATTGATATTGTTATCCTTAACGGTATAAGGGCCGACCCTCCTAGCGCGATCTATAGAATAAACAGATAACCTGGCTTTATCTGGCATAGAATAGGAGGTAAATCCAAAGCTCAAACCAAGAGCACCAGAAGATTTCACGCGCAAGCGCCAAAGGTAGTTTCCATCAGGAAGTTCCTCCCACGTCCCCCTTGATTCTCCTTGTGGAGAGTTGAGGGTATATAGATCAGGCGAGCCAGTATTCACCTTCATTTCGCTAGCAAGACCAATTCGATAACCACTCTTATCTGGAGAACTTGTTTTTTTCTCTGCATCCTCAGCGAGAGCTTTTTCTACATCCAAATCAGGTAGTTCAAGAAGATCCACTTGCTGCAAAGGTAATAGTTGAGCATCCTTTTGCAAGGCTAGCTGGTCCTTATAATGATCTTCTCCCCAGGCCACTCCACCAAGAACAAAAACCAACATCACCAAAAGTACTGTTATCTTTTTCATTGCATTACTTGTATTCGTAGTTTCGTGGTTCATATCTACCCTGGTAGTCATAATTTTTAAGATGATGCCTGTTGTTATTGTCGAGAAAATTTTAGCTAAAGCGAGTTGAGCGGCTTAGCGGCAGGCCGGCAGACGAAGGCTGACGGGAAGCGCGCTCGAATGATTTCCGGTGCGCGAGTTAGCGCACATCGGAACTAATCAAGCGAGTGCAGAGCGCAACTCGCTGTTCCGGCGTGCCTAGCGCGCCGGAACACACTGTTAGCCATCCAATGCAAAACTGTTACTACTTTCTTTTACCCCAAACTCAATACAGAAAAAATGACAATTTCATTAGACTAGCCTACTATACCATATCGCCATGGTCGTATGGCACCACTTTTATGTTTTTTTTTGCTCAACATGCTTCTTTTGACAATATCTTGTAAGTATCCACCGGTAAAATCGGTGGTTTTATAATTGTGAACCGCTCAAAGCGGTATGGTAAAAAGATCTGCTGACCACCATTCGGTGGTCGTCTCTTTGCTGAACAGAGACAATTGTTCGATACGACTGTCTTTTTTCCTTCATTTTGAATAGTTGTGCGCCTCACGACCTCCATGACTGAACAGTTTACGTTTTAAACAACACTGTCAACCAACGTCGTGAGATTCACCTGTGAGGGACTCCATACACGGCAGGCGTCAACTCTTTGGCGACGATGCAACCGGCAGGCAACTGAACAGGCAAAAGGGCAAATCCAGTGGTGCCCAGGCAGGGCACGCCTTGCCGCAGCCATGTCCTTCCTTTTCAAAGGAGACTGGCCGGCTGCCCGGTTGAGGCCAGAACACTGGTCCAGAGTTTCCCGTTGGGATCAACCTTCTTCCTCGAATGGACGACCATAGGGATAGGCACATGGGTGAACTGATTATTCCAATGCCCCACCAGCATATTCGTGCGACCAGACATACCAGCATGCACGGCATACTGCCCCAGCTGTAGGCAAAAGGCAGAGTCTGAAGCCGAAGCTTCGGTGGAACGAATCATATAGCTGGGGTCTATATATTTCAGCGAGATATCCATGCCCTGCGCCTTAAAATACCCCTTAATCTGCTCCTTCAGCAAGGCACCAATATCGCCGAGCCTGCGATTACCCGAAGCGTCTTTGCCAAGATCACCGCCAAACAGATTCTGGCCGGCGCCCTCACCGACGACGATCACCGCATGGCCGCGAAGGCGCAGCCGCTTCTCCACTGCCTCCAGGAAGGTCCCCAGCGAGAACGGCACCTCCGGAATAAGGCAGAAGTTGACCTCGTTGTTGGCCAGGGTCGCCGCCGCAGCGATAAAGCCGGATTCACGGCCCATGAGCTTGACCAGACCGATCCCGTTACGGGCACCGATGGCCTCCACATGGGCAGTGGAGGTGGACCGTCGTGATTCGGCCACCGCGGTCTGATACCCAAAACTGATGTCGACATTTTCGATATCGTTATCAATGGTCTTGGGAATACTGATCACGCTGATATGCAACTTACGTGCGGCAATCTCCTGGGCGATTGCCGCAGCGCCACGCAAGGTGCCATCACCCCCAATGGTGAAGAGGATGCCGATGCCGAGTTGCACCAGGGTATCGACCATGACCTTAGGTTCCTGAGGCCCCCGGGAGCAACCCAGCATGCTGCCACCGTTTTTGTGGATACCGTCGACCAGTGCTGGTGCCAACTTCATCGGCGCATGGTAGTATGCAGGATTGAGCCCTTCATAACCATAGCGAAACCCATAAACATCCTTCACGGCGTAGTGGTGATGAAGGCTTAGGACGATAGCGCGAATAACATCGTTGAGTCCCGGGCAGAGGCCACCGCAGGTGACGATGCCGCAACTGAGGATATCCGGATCAAAAAAAATGCGTTCCCTGGGTCCTGCCATCTCAAAGGCCGGAAGAGGTACACCCCTTAAAAAATAGGGCTCGATCTCTTTGGGCTGGGTATGGTAGAGGACCAGATCGTCATCCTGGGTAAAGGAAGTCCCCCGCATGGGAGAGGTGCGCATGCACTCACCCAGCGTGTCCACAAGAAAATTGCGGTGATCCAGCAGACCATCAATCCCTTTCATGTCATGTCTCCGCCGTACTGTAGCCCCTGGCATATTCCATTCGTTTGTCTTGAAGATAATACATTGAAGGACTCCCTCTTCTGCGTACCTGGAGTACGCGGATAAATCAAGGTTCAGCCACCCTCAGAAGAGAGAAATCCAGCGATTCGTGCCATGCAGGCAGCAGGGCAGTACTTCCGAGTATGCTTGAATAGCCTTACAAAAAAAGTATACGGCACAATCCTCGTCGCTGCAAGCCCGGCTGCGCGAGGATTGTGGCAAACGACACCTCACCAGGATATCTCCTGCGCAAATATACCCACCATGACCACAAAAAACCTTTGGTTTGTGGGACGTTGCCATGTATCTTCTCGTCATGCAAAACTCTGCCGCTAACAACTCCTGGAGGCAACGGATCCAGGTGCTGAGGATCTTCCTGCCCTTTGCCGGCGGTTATTTCCTTTCATATCTATTCCGGGTTGTCAATGCGGTTATCGCCCCGAATCTCGTCGCAGATATCGGTGTTGGCCCCTCAGCCCTGGGACTGCTGAGTGGGGCCTATTTTATCGCTTTCGCAAGCTTTCAGCTGCCCCTGGGAATTCTCCTGGACCGCTTTGGCCCACGAAAGGTAGAAGCTGTCCTGCTGCTCTTCGCGGCACTAGGCGCTTTCCTGTTTGCCGGAGCTCAGAGCGTTGTCGCGCTGGTAATTGCCAGAGCCTTCATCGGCTTCGGGGTTTCTTCCTGTCTGATGGCAGCCTTCAAGACCTACACCTTCTGGTTTCGCCGAGAACGCCTGCCAATGATCAACGGTATCCAGATGGCTTCTGGCGGCCTGGGAGCCCTGGCAGCGACGGCTCCCGTAGAGATGGCCCTGGGGTACACTGACTGGCGCGGCGTGTTCAACGGCCTGGCCCTGTTGACCATCCTCGCAGCGCTCCTCGTGTATTTTGTGGTACCAGGAAGAAATACAGGACGAAACGTCGAACCTCTGCACAGTCAGTTAAGGGGCTTACGAGAGATTTTCACCAGTCTGTCCTTCTGGCGCATCGCCCCTCTCACGACCATGTCCCAGTCGTCGCTCATCGCCATTCAGGGGTTGTGGGCCGGACCCTGGCTCGACCATGTTGCTGGACTGGAACGGGACGCTGTCGCTTTTATCCTGTGCTGGGTCGCTGTTGCCATGATCGCCGGCTTTATCTCGCTTGGTGCGGTGGCGGAACGACTTGCGCGCAGAGGCATTCCTCTCATCCTTACCTCTGTTGCCGGCATGACATTTTTCATGTTCATGCAGGCCGTTGTCCTGCTGGCACCGGTCACCTGGTCACTGCCTGTCTGGATCATCTTTGGCTTCTCCGGCACCTCAGGCATCCTCAACTATGCCGTACTTACAGAGAGCTTCCCGGTACGCCTCTCTGGCCGGGTAACCACCTCGGTAAATCTCCTGGTCTTCATCGCCGCCTTCTCCAGTCAATGGATGATCGGCGCGATCATCGAACTCTGGCCACCAGCTGCAGATGGCAGCCTCGCCGCCCCAGGCTTCCGAGCCGGTTTTACGGCAGTGCTTGTCCTCCAGGTCATCGGGCTTGTCTGGTTTTTGATCGCGACAAAAAAACTTCACTCCTCACCCTCGGCAAACCCTTGACTGCTGTAGAACAGACCAAAATGACGAGCCATAGCCCCTGTCAATGCCCCTGTTTTTTCCGGGGCACCAAGCCTTGTCTTTTTCTCACCCCTTGATATATACTTAAAAAAAACAGATGTTTTCTTTTAACAGGAGCAGACTATGTGCTGTTTTCCTCCAGATGCAACCTCCAGGAGACGCCGTGGAGAGGAGTTGCCAGCCAACCGCCTCCCAGCTTTTCCTGCCATCACCGAGTACTGCGGCAATCTCCTACTGCTGTTGACAGTACTCTGCTTCTTTGTGGCTCCAGCCTGGTCCGGAGAGGCAAATATTTCCCCATCATCTCTTATCCCCTCATCCAGCGGAAAGGTTGTCCTGCGTATCATTGCCAACGATCGTCACCTGACGTACACCCTTGCCGAGATCGAAGCATTAGGGCTCAAACGCCTGGAAACATCGACCTACTGGCCGGAAGACTCCCGCATCCACCAGGGAGTTCTCCTGATTGACCTGCTGGAACATGCCGGTATTGCCACCGCCTCAAAAATACAGGTTGAAGCGCATGACAACTATGTCACGGAAATTCCCCGATCCGACTGGGAAACCTGGCCGGTCTTTCTGGCAACCCGCCGTGACGGTTTTCCCTTGCAGCTCAGGAAAAAAGGACCACTACGCATCATGTACCCGAAAGATGCAGGTGGCGCAGTGGCCCAAGATCATATGCGCAACCGATGGATCTGGTCGATCAAAAAAATTCTGGCAATTATGCCATGAAAAGCTCTGCCGTCCCCATAACACTGACAGCACTCCTCATCCTCGCCATTGCTGTCACCGCCGTCTGGACAGGTGTTGACCTGCTGGCCGACGTCGAGGAAAAGGCCCTTACCTTTGACTATCATCAAACCTCCGATCAAAGCGCAAAACTCATCCTTGATGCCATACAGTTTCAACTGGCGCTGGACCAGTTTTCACAAACAGGGGACACGGCAGCATATGACAATCTCCTCGAAAAACGTGAGCTGCTCTTTCTCAGGAAAGAAGTGGCCTCAAAATTAGCCCAAAAAATTCTTCCAACAAGCATCGACCGCTTTGCTCCGATACAGCAACATCTTCTCCAGATTGAACCCCTCTTCTCTGCCACTGATAATCTCCCCGAAGCAATCCAGAGAATAAAAAAAATAGCCCTGGCAATTGAGGAAGACAGTCGACGGATAACCCAGTTCTACAAAGCACAAGAACGGATACACCTGTTAGCCATCCTGACGGATTTTCGCCACCAGGCGTACCTGACCATCACCTTCCTGGTCATCATAACCCTGTTGACCACGCTGCTCATTGTCCTCCTGTTCAGGCAGCGCAGTTTCTCGAGAGAGCTGGAACGAACCAAGGAATATCTGCGCAGAATTATCGATGTCACCCCGGCCATGATCTCAGTCCGCGACAGGGCAGGTCGGCTACACCTGGTGAACAAGACCTTTGCCCAGTTCTGCTCGACAACAGTCGAAGAGAGTACCGGAAAACGTATTCAGGAAACCTGTCAGTCTCCTGCACTTGGTCAGGCGACCCATGAAGAGGACCTGCAGATCCTCAATAGCAAGACCGCTTTATCGAACCGGGTGGTTCTCATAAAAAAAACCGAAAAAAATCACATCTGGCTGAACAGGACGAGAATCCCCTTTATTGACCAGCATACGGGCAGAGAACTGCTGCTCTGTCTGGAGACAGATATCACGAAGGTGAAAAATTCACAGCTGGAATTACTGCGCCTCAGGAAGATTCTCCTCGATATTATCAATGCCATGCCGTCGGTGCTAGTCGTCGTTGATTCCTCAGGCTTGGTCATAGAGTGGAACAAGGCGGCAACCGATACCTCAGGGGTATCCTCCGAGGAGGCTATCGGCAAACAAATGGATGCCATTTACCCCGAGTTTACCAAGCATATGCCGGTACTGCAGCATGTTCTCAAGCACGGTGAAATCCGCCAGATTTACAAATCGCACCAACGTAAAGACAATACAGATCATTTTGAAAAACTCATACTCTTTCCCCTTATCAACAACAAGATCATCGAGGGTGCCGGTATCCTCATCAGTGATATCACCGATCAGGTACGTGCTGACGAACAGCTCGCCCTCTCAGAAAAAATCATTTCTGTAGGTGTTCTTGCCGGGGGTATTGCCCATGACTTCAACAACTTGTTGATGAGTGTCCTCGGAAATCTCAACCTCGCCCGGCAGCATCTTCATGAAAATAGTGAAGCAGACACTCTCCTCGTCGATGCCGAAAAAGCCCTGCTGCGATCAAGGAGTCTCACCCAGCGGCTACTCACCTTCTCACGGGGAGGCAACCCAGTGCAACAGCCCACTGACCTGGAAAAACTTCTCAGGGATGCCATGGATTCTATTCTGGCTAATTCCGAAATACACTGCCACTACGAGATCGCCCCCGACCTCCTCCCAGCCTATATTGATGCCGGACAGATCCGCCAGGTCTTCCAAAACCTGGCACTGAATGCCACAGATGCCATGCAAGGACAGGGGACAATCCACATCTCCGGCAACAATAAGGAGATAAAAGAAAACGAGACACCCCAGCAACAGTCATCACTACAACCGGGACAATATATCTGCCTCCTCTTCAGAGATAGCGGCTGCGGCATAGATCCAGCAATTCTTACCAAAATTTTCGATCCCTATTTCACCACCAAGGAATCAAGAACCGGCCTTGGCCTACCCATCTGCCATTCGATCATCAGCAAGCACGGCGGCCAGATCTCTGTGACATCAACCCCTGCAGAGGGAACACTCTTTACCCTGCTCCTGCCAGCAGCAGCCCAGACAGCAAGACAAAAAGAGACCGCCGTAAACGACATACCTAGTGGTAACGCCACTATCCTTCTCATGGATGACGATCCCGATGTCCGCAAGGTATCTCAAAGTATGCTTGAATACATGGGCTACACCGTGATTACCGCGAATAACGGCGAAGAGGCACTGGCCACGTATGCACAAAAGCTGAGTAACGGCACCCCCGTCAGTGCAGTTATCATGGACCTGACCATTCCCGGAGGAATGGGCGGCAAAGAGGCGGTGCAAAAAATCCTGGAGATTGACCAACAGGCCCGGGTCATCGTGGCGAGCGGATATTCCAGTGACCCGATAATGGCTGATTTCGAGGCCTACGGCTTCAAAGCGGCCCTGAACAAACCTTTCACCATGAAAGATCTACGCCACACCCTGAAAACATTTCTCGAAAAGGAAGGAAAAGAGCCTGCCGCTAACTGACGCATCGGCGCTGACGGCGAGATAATCGGCGGTTCAATCGCCCTTGGGACCTCTGAAAACGAGCAGATCCGGGTTGATCATCCCCTGCCAAACCATTTCAAACAAGGTGTTGGCCTCATCAGCAAGACTTTCTTTTCTGCCACGGATAACCCACATGAAAAATGTCCGCTGGATATAGCCAAGCAAAAAATCCAGATGCGATCGCGCCCGTACATGGGGATTCAATATTCCCTGCTGCTGCCCCTTTTTGATCACCTCGATAATCAGACTAACACGGCGCTTCTGATCAAAACTTTCATCGGTCATCCAGGTCTGCATGGGCAGGGTCATGAAAAGAATGCGTCCGAGGCCTTCATTGCGCTCATAGTAATCAAGGTGGAGCCAAAAAACCTTGCGCAGCTTTTCTTTGAGATCCTCAATACCCTTGAGATGATCTTCAATACGATCAGTAAGCCGATCCATCCAGATATTGACAAAGGCAAACAGCAGTTTTTCCTTGCTGTTGAAATTTTTGTAGATGGTGGTGAAACTGACGCCAGCACGCTCGGCAACGTCCCGAATGGAAGCCCGGTGAAAGTCTGCTGTGGAAAAAACCTCCATAACAGCTCGCTCAAGCCGTCTTTGCACGTCCGGATTGAGATCTTCAAGCATGAAAACAGGGTTCTTTCTCATTTGAGGCCAGCCAGCATTGAAATCAACGAAGAAAAAAGACTTCTTTTCCCTTTGTATAGTACAATACACCCTATGTCAAAAAATGATTACATCAAAAAAAAGAAAACCTGTTCCAAGGTATTTTTTTTACGGTTATTTCAAAAAGAAAGAATACAAAACGCCTGATCTCTTTCCTCGCACAGGGGTGGCCAGGAGCTGATCTACTCAGGATCAGCCGGAGCCGACAGACAAATCAAAGAACAACAACACCGTCGATCACCACATGGATCTGTCAGTAAAGGGCACGTCAAGCATGGCACGGGAAAAAGAGCGTTACTTTCCCCAGGGTATTTTTGCAGCATGCCGCAGAGAACCGAAAAAAAACGACGAGTTACTGTTCTCTTGACAATAATCAATTACATCGCTTGCCGGCAGTGTAAGATAAGGCTATTCCTGTCCGGGAGTGTAGCCAGACCTTGGCCTGCTCACCAGTCAAGGAGACACATAGACAAGACAGGAAAAGAAAACTCAAGAACAGGAGCACACCATGGCTGACTATTTCACCATAACTGACACCCTTTACTCGATCACAGATCGCTACCCGGAAACCATTGCGGTTTTCGCGAGCAACGGTTTCCCGCAAATGAAGGATGCGGCCCAGCGCGAGACCTTTGGCAAGATGATCACCTTCGAGGCTGCCTTACGGATGAAGGACCGTCATCCCCAGACCTTCATGCAACTGCTGAACGAGGTGATCAGTACAGAGCGTGACGGCGCTGACGCAACCCTAACCCAATCGACGCAGACAGACGAACACCCCCTTAACGTTGTCGGTCTGCTCCCGTGCCCGGTTCGCCTTCCACTTCTCGAACAGTACAACGCCTTTGCCAGCACCAACGGCTTAACCAGGGTGAACACCGAGCTGAAAGCAGCCAGCGTCGGTACCCAGTGGGTCCAGGAAAATCTGGATGGTATTACCAAGGCCTCACAGTTGCCGGACCTCTTCCTTTCTGCCGGATTTGACCTCTTTTTCGATCTGAAAAAAATCGGCCGTTTTCGCCACCAGGGGATCTTCAAGGATCTGGTACGTCATCATGATGAAAACCCCCTTTTCAGGGGACGCGGCCTGCGCGACCCTTCTGGAAGCTACTCGCTCATCTCCGTGGTTCCGGCAATTTTTCTCGTCAATACCGAGGAACTTGGTGATCGTCTTCCGCCTCGATCCTGGGCAGATCTTCTCGAACCGGAATGGGAGGAATCTGTGGCCCTTCCGGTTGGTGATTTTGATCTGTTCAACGCTATCTTGCTCAACATCGACAATCATTATGGAGAAAAAGGAGTTAAACAGCTAGGCCGCGCAATGCTACAGGCCTTGCATCCTGCCCAGATGGTCAGGAGCAATCGCCTGAAGGAGCGGCGTCCGGCAGTCACTATCATGCCCTACTTTTTCACGAAAACGGCCCGGGTCGGCGGGGCCATGGAGGCCCTGTGGCCAGAAGACGGAGCCATCATCAGCCCGATCTTCATGCTGGCGAAAAAGGCACGCGCAACCGAGCTGCAACCGCTAGTCGACTTCTTCGCCTCCAGGGAAGTCGGCGAAACGCTTGCCCATCAGGGCCTCTTTCCATCACTGCATCCCGAGGTAAACAACAACCTGGCCGATGATACACCAATGATGTGGCTGGGCTGGGACAAGATACTGGCAACCGATCTTTCAGCGGAAATCGAGCGATGCGAAGCGCTGTTCGCGGCCTCAGCCTCCAAAGGCAGGCCGTGAACCTGGTAACGGTCTCCGGACCGCCTTCGTCGGGTAAGACAGCGATTATCTTGAAAACCGCCGCCACCCTGATGGACAAGGGAGTACACGTCGGCGTGGTCAAATTCGACTGTCTCTCCACCGATGACGACCTACTTTACCACAAGGCAGGGATTCCTGTCCGCAAGGGGCTCTCCGGAGCGCTCTGTCCTGACCATTACTTTGTCTCCAATATTGAGGAGGTTGCCCAGTGGGGACGGCAGCAGGGTTTTGACCTATTGATCAGTGAATCGGCGGGGTTGTGCAACCGTTGCTCTCCCTACATCAAGGAGATCGGCGCGGTCTGTGTCATCGACAACCTCAGCGGTATCAACACGCCCAAAAAGATCGGACCTATGCTAAAAAGTGCTGACGTGGTGGTTATCACCAAGGGTGACATTGTCTCCCAGGCAGAACGGGAAGTCTTTGCCAGCCGGGTCAACCAGGTCAACCCCAGGGCCACCATCATGCATGTCAACGGTCTGACCGGCCAGGGCGCATACGAACTAGGTACCCTCATCTACCAGGAGAACACCCAGGTGGAGACCATGAAAGGCCGCAAACTGCGCTTTCCCATGCCATCGGCGCTCTGCTCCTACTGTCTTGGCGAAACCCGTATCGGTGAAGAGTTCCAGATGGGTAATGTCCG
This sequence comes from Desulfobulbus propionicus, assembly GCA_002748735.1. Classification (GTDB taxonomy): domain Bacteria; phylum Desulfobacterota; class Desulfobulbia; order Desulfobulbales; family Desulfobulbaceae; genus Desulfobulbus_B; species Desulfobulbus_B propionicus_A. Next base: position 62,841 of record PDTC01000009.1, read on the forward strand.
CAAGATCAAACTCGAGCCGTGACGCCCTTCACCGTTCAAGGAAGAGAAGAATGAACCGTATACACGACGACGTTGAACTATTGACCATCGCCGAACTGTTCGAGAACTACCCGTTTCTCAACGGTTATCTCACCGGACAGGGGCTGGAGTTGATCGGCACCGAGTCCTTAACCCTGCCAGCCCTGCTCGCTGCACTTGATGCAGATGAGCGAGAAGACAGGGCCATCGACACAGAGGCCCTCATCACCGGAACGATCAGCTATATTGAACAGATGCTGCAATTTCTCGGCAGCAGTGAAGACCGCACAGTCTCAACGGTCACCCTCTACCCAGGAACTGACAAGAGCGGCAGCCCTGAACAGTTTACTGAGCTGATCTTCCGGCGTGGTGAAATCGTCTGCATTGTCGGCCCGACAGGATCTGGCAAGAGCCGGCTGCTCGCTGATATCGAATGGATGGCACAACGAGATACCCCCACCAGCCGACAGGTATTGATCAACGGCGCTGTTCCGGACCCGAAATGGCGGTTCAGCTCGTCTGACAAGCTGGTCGCCCAGCTCTCACAGAATATGAACTTTGTGATGGACCTAAGCGTCGAGGAGTTCATCCTGCTCCATGCCAATAGTCGGATGGTCACCAACGCCGAAGAAATAACAAACACCATCATCTGCCAGGCCAATGAACTGGCCGGAGAGCAATTCTCTCCCGGTACTGCGATTACCTCGCTTTCTGGCGGTCAGTCGCGGGCACTCATGATCGCAGACACCGCTATTCTCAGCCGCTCTCCCATTGTCCTGATCGATGAAATCGAAAACGCCGGAATCGACCGCAAGAAGGCACTGGACCTGCTGCTCAACGAAGACAAGATCGTCCTGATGGCCACCCATGATCCCATGCTTGCCCTGATGGGCGACCGCCGCCTTGTCATCAAAAACGGCGGCATCCACAAAGTGATAGAGGCCAGTGAACGGGAACGCACCATCCTCAAGGATATCGAAGCCTTGGACCGTAAGCTGCAGGGCATGCGACAGCTGCTCCGACAAGGGGAATCGCTGGAACAGCTTGTCCGCTAGTCAAAACTTCCCTGGGCTCGCCCCAGTTTTACTGGAGAAGCAGGGCAGAGAAAACATCTTCTTCAGGGGCGGCGGCGCCCACCGGGTACCCTGAACGTTTTCTACTCCACGGTCACGCTCTTGGCGAGATTTCTGGGCTGATCAACATCACAGCCGCGCCGGTTGGCAATTTCGTAGGCAACCAACTGCGCAGGAATGGCATAAAGAAGCGGACACATCGCCTCGTGAACCGCTGGCAGGTAGAGAACATCGTCACTTAGGGCGGCGAGATGTTCATCGCCCCGGGTACCGAGCAGGATGAGCCTTCCCTGTCGGGCCTTGATCTCCTCCACGTTGGAGATGGTCTTCTGGTAGACGCTGTCTTTGGGGACCAGGGCCATGATCGGCATTTCCCGGTCAATCAGGGCTATGGGCCCGTGCTTGAGTTCGCCGGCAGCATACCCCTCAGCATGAATATACGAGATCTCTTTAAGCTTAAGCGCCCCTTCCAGCGCGATGGGAAAGGTAAGGCCACGGCCGACAAAGAGAAAATCCCTGGCCTCAAAATAGTTCTCGATCATCTTCCTGATCTCTTCCTGCAGCCTCGGCAGCTCAGCCTCGATCACCGGGGCGATCCCGACCAGAGCCTCACCCAGCTCCTGTTGCTGGTGACGCGCAAGATTGCCGCGTTCCTGGGCGAGATACAGGGTGAGCAGAAACAGCGCCACTAACTGGGAGGTAAAGGCCTTGGTGGAAGCCACACCGATCTCCGGTCCAGCGTGGGTGTAAATGACACCGTCAGCTTCACGTGTCATGGTGGCGCCAACCACGTTACAGATGGTCACCACCCTGGAGCCGAGCTCTCTGGCCAGCCGGATTCCCGCCAGGGTATCAGCAGTCTCTCCGGACTGTGAAATGGAGATAGTCAGGGTTCTTTCGTTGACCAGCAGGCTGCGGTATCTGAATTCAGAGGCGATATCCACCTCAACAGGCACTTGCACCCATTTCTCCAGCCAGTACTTGGCCACCAGGGCTGCATGCCAGGAGGTTCCGCAGGCCACCAGACTAATCCGCTCTATTTTTTCGATACCCTCACGATCCAGGCCAATTTCCGGCAAGGCCACCTCGCCGGTATCCGGAATGATGCGGCCACTGATGGTGTTACGGATCGCCAGGGGCTGTTCAAAGATCTCCTTCAGCATAAAATGCCTGTAGCCGCCTTTCTCCGCCATGGCCGCATTCCAGTCAATGGAGCGTACCTCCTTGACCGTCTCCTGGCCATCATCAGCTGTCAACACCGTATAGCTGCCCCGACGCAGCACTGCCACTTCGCGGTCATCAAGAAAAACCACCTCTCGGGTGTAGGGCAACAGGGCCGGAATATCCGAGGCAAGATAGGTAGCAGTATCGCTCACCCCCAGGACCAGCGGACACTGATTTTTTGCCGCCACCAAGAGATCAGGCTCCTGAGCCCAAAGGACAGCAATGCTATAGCTGCCCTCGACCCTGGCCAGCGCCTCGCGCACGGCAGCGACAAGATCCCCGTCCAGGCACTCTTCAATAAGATGGGCAAGCACCTCGGTGTCTGTATCTGAGGAGAACACGTGGCCCCGCCTGAGGAGCCCCGCCTTGAGAGCCCCGTAATTCTCGATAATACCATTCTGCACAACGACAAGCTCTCCGGTGCAGTCGGTGTGTGGATGGGCGTTATCCTTAGTGGGCGCGCCATGGGTTGCCCAACGGGTATGGGCAACGCCGGTGGAACTGGCGACGCCGATGACCTCATCGACCACTGCCTCGAGATTGGCCAGTTTCCCGGCAGCCCGATACCGTTTCAACCTGTCCCCTAAATGATATACAAGACCGGCAGAGTCGTAGCCTCGATACTCGAGCTTCCTAAGGCCTTCGAGCAGAACAGGAATCACTCGTCTATCACCGATATAGCCAACAATTCCACACATTACTTACTCCTTTCAGGGATCATTATCTGCAGTTCCACGCCAATGGAGAGGAGTGCATCACAGAACCAGCATAGCACAGCACCGTCTCCCAGTGGTAGTTGAAAGAGTAAAAATAATGGTAAGAGAGATCTTTTTGCATAAGCACAAAAAACAGGGTAACATGAGCCTATTATCTATGCAGCAAGGAACACCATGGACGAACGTCAACGTTTAAAAGAGTTACTCCTGAAAAAATCCTACCGGCAAGGAACGTTCACCCTTACCTCGGGCAAAACCTCGGATTTTTATGTGGATGGCAAACAGACAACCCTGGATGCAGAGGGAGGGTACCTTTGCGGCCGCTTACTCTATGCGCTTATCCAGGCACATCCCGAGACGATTACCGGTGTTGGGGGAATGACGCTGGGTGCTGATCCGCTGGTCACGGCGGTCTCCCTGGTAAGCCACCTGGAAGGCAGGCCTATCCCGGCCTTTATCGTCCGTAAACAATCCAAGGGACATGGGACTGGCAACACCCTGGAAGGCAAAAACAATCTGCCGCCAGGGGGTGCGGTTGCCCTGGTTGAAGACGTGGTCACCACCGGCGGCACCCTACTCAAGGTTATCGACCGCGTGGAACAGGAAGGGTTCAACGTGGGATTGGTCGCTGCCATTGTCGATCGTCAGGAAGGCGGCGCCGAAACACTCGCCGCCCGTGGATATCCGTTAAAGGCGATCTTTACCCGCGAACAACTAATTGGCAGCCCGGCATGATATGTCGAAGCTGTAACGAAAAACTGCAGGTGGTCCGGCGTTGCCGCCAGGTACGCCTCAAATGCGAGGGGTGCGGCCGCGAATACCAGATCCATGAAGTCGCCGCAGAGCTTGACCAGGAAACAGAAACCGAGCTTGCCCGATATACCTGTATTATTTACGACTAAGCCAAAATGCCAAGAATCAAGGCACATGTCCGCAGTAACAGTACCGCTGTCATTATCTGCCCCTCCTGCAACAACATCAAGACGATCGCTGCCGAAACGTTCCGTCAGAGAAGGCATCGCCTACGACTTCGCTGCCGGTGTGGTAAACAGTTTCAGATGGAGCTGGATTTTCGGCGACACTACCGAAAACAGGACAACCTCACAGGCTACTATGCCGTCACCAACGGTATCGGTGGCGGTGTTATCCATATCCACAACATTTCCCGGGGAGGTATGGGATTCACTGTCTCAGGCATCCATGCCATACACCTTGGCCATCTTATCGAGTTAACCTTCGAACTTAATGATAAAAAACGTACCCGCCTGAAGAAGAACGCTATTGTCCGTTCGGTCAACGCTAATCGTATTGGTTGTGAATTTCTCGACGAGACGCCCCTGGAAAAGGCCCTGGGCTTTTATCTCCAAACCTGACACTCCCTGACGAAAAACCTTATTTCAACGCTGTCTGGGCAAAACGGCGCAACAACACCTGCTGTACCCGCTCCAGCAACGGCGTCAGGCTGCTGGCCCTGATGGCACTGACAGCAACACCGTCATCGCTCAGCTGACACCGCTCAGCTGCTGTCAACCTGTCGACCTTGTTGTACACTCGCAGACAGGGTATATGATTGAGTTCCAGCTCCTTGAGGAGACTGTCCACCACCTCGGCCTGGGCCCGCCAGGCAGGGTTGGCCGCATCAATCACATGCAGGAGTAGATCAGCCTCAAACAGCTCCTCCAGGGTGGATTCAAATGCCTTGAGCAACTCTTTAGGAAGGTTACGAATAAACCCCACAGTGTCAGTCAGGACTACCTCCAGGTCCTGGGGAAAACGCACGCGTCGGCTTGTCGGGTCCAGGGTGGCAAAGAGGAGATCCTCGGCCTGAATATCGCTCCGGGTCAGGGTATTCAACAGTGTTGACTTGCCGGCATTGGTATAGCCCACCAGGGAGATCACCGGCAGGTCGCGCTTGCGCCGCCGGGATCGACGGTGGAAGCGCTGCCGCGACACACCTTTCAGTTCCCGGGCGAGCCGGGTAATGCGGTCGTTGATCCGGCGGCGATCAATCTCCAACCGGGTTTCTCCGGGCCCCCTGGCACCAATACCGCCGGTAAGCCGCGACAGGGCGTCGTCCCGGGTGCCCAGTTGCGGCAGCAGGTATTTGAGCTGCGCCATCTCCACCTGCAACTTACCTTCTCTTGACAGCGCTCTCCGGGCAAAGATATCAAGAATCAACTGGGTACGGTCAATGACCCGAAGATCCGTATGATCTGTGACTGATCGAACCTGGGAAGGTGTCAATTCACGATCGAACACCAGGAGGTTGGCCCCCAGGCGAAGGCTGGACAACATAATCTCCACGAGTTTACCACGGCCTATAATGTACCTGGGATGCATGCTCTTGCGCCGTTGCAGTACACGACCCGCGACCGCGACATCTGCAGCCCTGGCCAGCTCAGCCAGCTCGTCCAGGGATGCTTCAGCCTCATATTTCGATCCAGTGGTGACACTGATGAGCAGGGCTCTGTCCTTTTGCTTCTCCACCGCACGGATCGGCCTGGAACGCACAAATTCGGCCTCAAGCGCCTCGATAAGCGCCAGACAGTTCAACTCCCTGCTCGCCGGATGAACAGGAGCGAGCTCCATCCAGTCTGCCCCGTCGCGGGGCTCTGGCACTAAATGGGCGGTATGCAGGACTCCAGGTAAACCGTCTTCGACAGTGAGCACCGACAGCAGATCGAGACGCAGGCAGGCCAGGTCCATGATATCTTCTTCGCTAAGACCGGACCCGCCCAACACGGTACGCACACAACGCAGTCCCCGAAGGCGGCCACCAGCAGTACGAGCATACGTCAACACCGGGATGACAATACGGTCATAGTCACCAACGATCACCTTCTCGATTGCACCCGACCGGTGAATAAGGAGCCCCACTTGCCGGTTCAGCTCCAGACTGAGCTCAACCAGACGTCGGGACACTTCCCGAGAGATGATCTGCTCCGGTTGAACCCGCTTTTGGGCAAGCCGTTCAAGAGCCCGTAACTGCTTGCTCTTCAGCCCGGACTTGTTGCCGACTACAGCGCCGATGATCTTCTCCTCAACGACTCAGCACGGGGAACTACCCGGAGTACGGGGAAAGGGTATGACGTCACGGATGTTCTGCATACCGGTAACGAACTGTACCAGGCGTTCAAAACCCAGGCCAAAACCCGCATGAGGCACCGAACCATAGCGGCGCAGATCCAGGTACCAGTTGTACTCCTCTGTGTCCAGCCCTGCCTCGACCATGCGCTGCTCAAGCAGATCAAGACGTTCCTCGCGCTGGCTGCCACCGATAAGTTCACCGATACCAGGCACCAGAACATCCATGGCGGCAACCGTCCTGCCGCCCTCATCCAGACGCATATAAAACGGCTTGATGGTTTTGGGATAATTGGTAACAATCACCGGCCGCGCAAACGCTTTCTCGCAAAGAAAACGTTCATGCTCGGACTGTAGGTCCATGCCCCAGGTGACAGGAAATTCGAACGCCCTGCCGCTTTTTTCGAGAATTTCGATGGCCTCATCATAGGTCATCCGGACAAAAGGCTGCTCCAGCACATCCCGAAGCCGCTTTGTGATACCTTTGGCCACGAAGCGGTTGAACAGGTCAATATCCTGGTCACACTCGGTAAGAACCGCCTCGGTCAGTGCCTTGGTCAGCGATTCCGCCAGATCCATATTGCACTCCAGATCGCAGAAAGACATCTCCGGCTCCAGCATCCAGAATTCAGCGAGATGGCGGCTGGTGTTTGAATTCTCTGCGCGGAACGTCGGCCCAAAGGTATAGACTCGTCCCAGGGCAGCAGCGTAGATTTCTGCCTGCAACTGGCCACTGACAGTTAACCCGGCTTGCCTGCCGAAAAAATCCCGGGCAAAAGGATCATCACCGTTGAGTTCCCCTGGAGTGAGTGCCGTCACGGTAAACATCTCGCCCGCACCTTCGCAGTCAGAGGTGGTAATTACCGGTGTCTGCACCTGAAAGAAATCTCGCTCCTTGAAAAATGTATGGATGGCATGGGTAAGCGTACTCCGTACCCTGGCAACTGCGCCAAGGGCATTGGTTCTGGGACGAAGATGAGAAAGAGAACGGAGAAATTCGAAACTGTGGCGCTTTTTCTGCAGCGGATACGTCTCAGGATCAGCCCAGCCAACAACCCTCACCTCTTTGGCCCTGAGCTCGACTTCCTGGCCTTTGGCCGGAGATTCAACGAGCTCGCCGTGCACAGTGATGCTGCATCCGGTTGTCAGTTTCCTGATCTCTTCTTCGTAATTGGCAAGGCCACTTTCTGCTATCACTTGCAGGTTGGCCAGGCAGGAGCCGTCACCCACCTCAAGAAAGCTGAGATTCCCCGAGTCCCTGCGTGTACGTATCCAGCCATTAACAGCAAGACTCTCTCCGACAGGCTGTTCACTCAAAATCCGTTTAATGCTCTGCATAAATCAAAAGTACTCCTTGTTACAGTTAGCTCTCAAGGTATTCACCAAAGACGCGTCAACCCCTGGAGCCTTCACGATCAGGTACAGGAAGACAACCCGGAAAAGCTCAAAACGCTGCTCTATGCCCATCCGCCACCGCACATCATGCACGTCATGAGAACAGCTGGACTGTTCCGTGACCAAGAAAGAGCCGGTAAGCAGCCTTTTTTCTTTAACAGCGTTGTGTTGAGGGGCTGCTGGCCAGTGTACAGCAACGTGGTCCTCTTGAGTTCATCCAGCTCAAGCACCTGAACAAACCGCCGAGGGGTATCCTCAGCAGATCTTCAACAACCTGACCAAGGGTAAGTAAGACGACAAAAAAGGCAGGCCTACGGCTTCAGATTATCCTCTTCAGGCCTATCGTGCAAGATTTTACTTCGTCTCGCTTAACTTCCCAACATGTCAAAAAAACGGTCAGACAGGACTGCCATTGATCACGCCGCACAGTCATCAGCACTGCCGGAAGGTTGCCGTTGCCATGGTGAGATCGATGAGCAAAAAAATCCGTGCATTTAGTGAATGACACCGCTAAAACAGAGCCATTGAAATACTCGCAGATCATGGTCAGCATTGCCTGAGCCTGCCGGATCATCAAACACCCCCTGTTGACGTTACCCCCAAACACCATGATGGACAAAAACCAGCCCGGTTTCATGAAATACTTTTCACGTACTACCGCCTCAGTTCTTCTGGCCTGTCATTGGCTCTGTTCTCCAGACGTCTTTGCCGCCGGCGGTCACGAACAGATCACCGGTCCATTCATCGACGCCCAGGCAGTGACACTGCAATGCCTGGGCTGTCACGCCCAACAAGGTGAGGATATTCTCCGATCCAGTCACTGGACCTGGCAACGCCACAGGATCATCAACAACACTGAGCAGGTGTACAGCAAAAAGGATGGGCTGACGACCTTTGCCATTACCGCCTCCACCAACCCCGAGCAGTGCATGAACTGCCACATCAGCATCAACCGGCAACCCCTACACGTTGCCCCTGGCTCACCTGTCCATGTGGACTGTCTGGTCTGTCATGACACCACTGGCACCTATCGCCGTGACAACGGAAGCCCGGCTGTCGGTCTTGACCTGCCACACATTGCCCGTCACGTGGGCCGCCCCTCCCCTGCCAACTGCAGCAGCTGTCACAGTGGCAGATGTGGCTTGCCCGGCAGCAACTCCCATGGCAATCTTGAGCCGGATGTTCATTTCACCGCGTCCGGCGGGTCTCTCACCTGCCAGGACTGCCACTCTTCTGCGGGCAGCCATGCTTTTTCCCGGCAGCTCACCAGCGGGGTCAACTCCCAGCGAACAACGGCCTGCGCCACCTGTCACGGCTACACGTGCCACCGGCAGCCACAGCTGAATCGACATGCCGAGGTTATCGATTGCCGTACCTGTCATATTCCTACCTATGCGGCAGTGAATCCGTCAGTAGTCAACTGGAACTGGCTCTCCAAAGAGATGGGAGACCTCTCTCGCCACAGCAATGGTGCGATGGAGGCGGTACTCGACACCAGTGGACTCATCGTCGCCACAGATTTGGTGCCCCAGTACCTCTGGGATGATGGAGGGGAAACGCTGTATCAGCGAGGCGACAAGATCGACCCTGGCCGTCCGGTCCTACTGCTGGGCCCGACAAAACGAACCCTGCACGCAAAGATAGCACCTTTTACCATAAGTTACGGCACTCAACCCTACGATACAAAGTACCGGTATCTCATAAGTCCAAAACTCACTGACAAGAAAGGCGAATATTTTATGGACAACTGGGAGGATGCTGCCAGGACAGGCATGCAGGGGTTACGCCTGCCGTTCAGCGGCGACTACGCCTTTACCACCACCATTACCTACCAGCCGATTACTCATGGTGTACGCCCTGCTGCCGAGGCGCTCGACTGCATGGCCTGCCACGGGGCGGCCTCGCGGATGAACTGGAAGCGACTGGGATATGAGGCAGACCCATGGGCAACATCTGAGCCGCCACCACCAGCAAGCAGGAACACGGAGGAAAGGCAGCCTGCCAACATCGAAGAAACCGTGCTGCCCGAAGGATTCTCTGGCGGATAAGGGGCTTCACCGGCGCCTTCGTTTCCAGACCCAAGGCGCCACCGAGCTGTCAGAGGCCCAGACCCCGATCCCGCGCTGCCGGGCCTCTTGCTCCAGCCCGGCAAGCTCCTGGCACAAAGGCTTTTCTTTACAATACCTTGGATACACCCAGGCGAGACCGGCGGCAACCAGCTCCCGATTCACCAGCATGCCGTCCACAGAGACCAGGGCAACGACCCGCCCATAATGATCGTGATCCATGGGTCGCACCACCACCCGACGCCGCCAGACAAGGCCATTGAGCCGACTGCGGGCCCGTGCACTGAAAGGCTGGTCATACTCTGGAGCATCAATACCGTAAAGGCGTACCTCTCGGGACCTCCCTGCCTGCTCAATCGTCAGACTGTCACCGTCTCGTACTCTGGTAACTTTTCCCTGCCAGGCATTTCCCTTTTCAGGCCAACAGACAAACAACACGCCGATCAAGAGAACTATATACTGCCTTAGCAGTACCATGTTCTTGTTCATTATCTTTTCCACTGGCAAAACTGCTACGTCAAAAAAATGACACGTCATACCAATGCTCCTTGCCGTTGATCACCATTCTATGGTATTCTAGTATGCGTACCAAATTTTTACCAGTAATCAGACGGTAGACAACGCCTCGTCACCAAGGCAAAACTTTTCCCATGAACCCCGAAAATATTCCAGGCAGAAGACTCACAGAACATGAAGAAAAGACCAGGGATCTCATCCTGACGCTTCCCCTGTTCGACAGCTTCAAGATGGACGACCTGGACATCCTGTCCAAGCACATGAACTTTGCTGAAATACTTCGAGGAGAATACCTGTTCAAGGAGGGCGACAAAGGGGATTATATGTGCTTTGTTGTTCGAGGACTCCTCGACATCATGAAAAAAACCACGTCCGGTGATTTTCGTGTCATTGCGCGGATGGGTAAGGGTGCAACCATTGGTGAGATGTCCATTATCGACAAGTCGCCCCGATCTGCCTCGGTGCTTGCCCGGCAACCATCAGTCGTCATCATTTTGACAAAAAAAGGTTTTGAAATTCTCACACAACACCACCCTTCCCTGGGTGTTACTCTTCTCAAAAAAATCATGCGTCTTTTAAGCTTGAACATGAGACGGACCTCAAGTCACCTCGCCGAGTTCATGCCCACCACATAACTATGGCAAAAGACTCTTTTCACAACCTCATAGGTCGTAGCGAAAACATGCAGCAACTGTTCTCGCTGCTGGGTAAACTGGCTGCAGACGACCTGAGCACCGTGCTTATCCATGGGGAATCAGGCACCGGCAAAGAACTTGTTGCCAAGGCCATCCATGCCCGCAGCCCGAGAAAGGGAAATAATTTTGTTCCGGTGAATTGCGCGGCTATCCCTGAGGATTTGCTGGAAAGCGAGCTTTTTGGTTATACCAAGGGGGCTTTCACCGGAGCCGCCAGCACCAAAATCGGCCGGATTGAGTATGCTGACGGCGGGACCCTCTTCCTCGACGAGATCGGCGACATGAAGCCGATCCTTCAGGCCAAACTGCTCAGAGTCTTGCAGGAAAGAGAATTTGAGCCAGTGGGCGGCCTCAAGCCTACGCCTGTGGATGTCCGCGTCATTGCGGCCACGCACCGTGACCTCGAAGCCATGGTCAACCAGGGCAAGTTTCGCGAGGATCTTTACTACCGGCTCAGCGTCATCCCGGTCATTATTCCTCCGCTCAGGAAACGACGCGAGGATATCCCGTTACTCGTTGATCACTTTATAAAAGAATTGGCCCGGGTGAAGAAAAAACCGCTACAGGGGTTCGATCTGGCAGCCATGCAGACCCTGACCACCTGCGAGTGGCGGGGCAACGTTCGCGAGCTGGAGAACCTGGTCCAGCACATGACCATCCTTCACGGCGGCTCAACGGTGAGCCATGCCGATCTTCCGGAAAAGTACCGCACAGGCGGAAGAGACCGGGGCAGCACAAAAGTGGCAAAAGAGCAAGCGCCACGTTCCGGCAATGTCTCCGGCCCGGAACAGCTCATGCTCTTTTCCGGACCGGCAGCACGCTCACAGGAGGTATGGTCAGACGATGGGGTCGACTTCAATGACCTCGTCAATGACTTTGAAACCCAGCTGATCGTGCAGGCCTTGAAAACCACTAAGGGAAACAAGAAGGAGGCAGCACGCATTCTCAACCTCAAACGCACCACCCTGCTGGAAAAAATCAAGAAAAAGGAACTCCAGAACATCTGGCAGGACGACTGATTTGCAGTACCCGGATTTCCCTCGGACTTAAAAAACGAGTCATCCCGATAGGTACGACCACGCCGGAGCGTTGTCAGGCCGTCTATTGTACCATGTTGCTCTTGAGTTTCTCCCGGACATCCTCCTCAGAGGCCGGGGTAAGGAGGATATCTGCAGCGCCATACTTAACGGCCTTGATCACCGTCGCCCGTGTCCACGCCGGGCCTGCCATCACTAAAGGAGCAGAACCCCGTACTCCGCTGATTTTGATGGCCAGCCCAAACCCCAGTTCTCCGATCTCCCGCATCACCAGAAACACCATTTTGGTGGACGGCGTCAGATGTGCACGTACACTGTCCTTGAAATTCAGTATCCTCGAGCTACATCCATGCCTCTCGAGAAGTGTCGCCAGGGTGGCGGCCTCCTCTTCATCATCACTGAAGATGAGCACGTCCGCTGAAGCACTACCTCCTGTGGGGGCATTGATCGAGAGTTTACTGGGAGCAGACAAAAAACCTCCTTTTCGTATACCAGACACGAACATGGCTTTCCCCCTCGTACAACCTTGCCTGTGTACTATCTTCTTTGCCTCTCTTTTTTTTCGAAAACAGCTGGTTGCTCCACCAGCCTTCGATTGCAGCAGGCGCCATTTTTTTAGGCAGAAAAGATCAGTCCGTGGTCTCCTCAAGGTGGAGGGGAATCCGGAGCGTCACCCGGGTACCTCGACCCGGGCTTGACACCACATCAGCTCTGCCCTGCAATTTCTCCATGCTTCGACGCACAGTTTCCATACCAACGATACGGCCATCCATATCGTCGATGGAACCAGCCTCAGCATAGGCAAGCCGGAACAGCAGGTCGGCCAGCTCACAGGAAGTAAGACCTGAGAGATCGTCTTGCGGGTACAGGCCAGCGCCTTTTACCCGTTCACCGATCAACTCCAGATCAAGGCCCTGGCCGTCGTCCTCGACGCTGACCCAGACTTCCTCATTTTTTCTCCGCAATACCGTAAGGATCAGCGTGCCGGTCTCACTCTTAGCAGCGGCAATCCGTTGATCACTGCTTTCCAGGCCGTGTTGAACGCCATTTCTGAGTAAATGCAGTAACGGATTGGTAAGTAATTCGAGAACCTCCCGTTCAAGCTCTTCGTTGACCCCATAAAGACGAAAATGAACCTTACGATCAAACCGAAACGCCAGGTCGTGGACGACACGCTTGAGACGGGGCACGATAGAGCTGACCCGCACCAAGGTCAGCGTCTGACCAAGCTCAAGGAGTTCATCGATAACCTTCTGGCCCTCAGCATCACCTTGCATGTCTCCCAGCCTGGTAATAAGGTACTGCACCCGCCTGAGCATAAGGGCATCCACTGGAATCTCTCTATGTGGAGAACCACCTTCAAAGGTAAGCAGCGGCATGGTCGGGAAATCTGATGGCCGCACCCGCTCGACGCGACTGGAGACCTCTTTTATCTCTTGCTGACGACTCAGGGCTCCGGCCATCTCATCATTGGTTATCTTGCCAAGATCTACGAGGACCTCGCCGATTTTTCTGGAGTCTTGCGTACGCTCCCGTTCCTCCTTCTGAACGGCCAGCGCCTCCTCCAAGGCATCATCACCTACAAGCCCAGCTTCAACGAGCATCTCACCTATGGGCTGATGGATAAGTGACTGAAAGTTAAGCAGCTGTTCATCAAGTTCTTCGATAAAGGCCGTTCCCTCCTGGCCAAAACGAGCAAGGGCTTCACGTATGGTGTCGACAGCACGGATAAATACTCGCTCTGGATGCCCTCCCTGAAAGACCTCTCCGTCAAGAAACCGGTCCATTGAGGTCTTCATGGCTTCGCCCAGACGCTCTATCTCTGCGAGGTTCAGCAGAGAAAAATTACTCCAGAGCCTGTTCAGTATTTGCTGGAGCGCAAGAGCGCGATCCTGGTCCACAGCCACGTATTGCCAAAGCACAAATTCATGCTCCACTATTTCCAAGAGCTCATCGATCTCCCAGAGAAAAGATTCCTGCTCTTCAGGGCTCAGGTCTTTGCCAATTTCAGCTTCGACCAAGAAGCTTTTTTCAGCAGCCTCTTCGCGAATGGCCATCACCATCTCAGCGGCAGATTCAGCTAGCTGTTCATCACTGTTCTCTTCCAATACGAGTTTGAGACTCTTCTGCATAAACCGGCAGGCCTCTACCAGCAGTGTAACCTGCTTTTGGTTCAGCAACTGCAGTCCCTGTCGATAGCGCCCCAGGAGCTGCTCGCAGGCAGTAGCCGGTGCCCCGAGATGCTCAAACTTGAAAAAGCCTGCTGTTCCCCCTATGGAGCGAAAAATACGAAAACAAAGTGAAGCCACCTCTCGGTTAAGGTCTTCGCTATATTCCTGGAGTACGAGCTCCTGAATACGTGTTTCAGCCTGTTGCAGCATCCCAAGGCTTTCGCTGACAAAACTTTCAAGTATCAGCCGATCTTCAGCTGGGACCATACTCTTCTCCCGTTGATTTTTTCCGTTCGATTGCTACCTGACTGGCGGACAGCCCTCAATAACGCATTTCTATATGAAGTATATGGCGCCTGTCGAACATGACAAGCTCAATTATTATCATCGCCAATAGACTGCCCCAGAAATGTTCGCCTCACCTGCCGTGTCACTTTTTTGTCACCCCCATCCCTATATCTTGTTGCTGCCTGCAGACAACAACCTTCTCCGATCCCTGCCGGCCTAACTGGATATTTTTAACTGGAATACAACTTGCAATTCCTTGAACTGAACCACGCCTTATCAGAGAGACCATCATGCAGCAGGCATCCCATCACCTCTTCTTCATCGTACTTGTTCTGCTATGCACCACCCTGCCGGTCAGCGCCTCAATCGAGCTCAACCAGGTAGGCCGGATCGATGAAGAACAGCGCCTTCAACTCTTTCTGCGTTTTTCACAACTCCCCTCCAACAAAATCGTCTGCAACGGCAAACGAATCGATATCATCATGGAGGAGACCACGGCTCTGGTTGACCTGCAGCTACCAGAGGCTGATTCCCGCCTGATTCGCATGTTCATCAAACAAGAGGCATCACACCTGGTGCTCTCTCTGTTTTTCCGTTACAAACCACAGCAATACTCCTCATCGGAAAACCAGGGGACCGCATCACTACTGGTCGATATCCTGCTTGGAAACCCGCTGTCAGCACGTTACCCCGACCTGTCTGCCTCGTTCGCCGGCATAACCGTACTGCACCGAAGCGGTACCAATTATACCAGCCCGGTTCAAGTCTCCGCCTTTGCCGCGAACTGGAAGTCGCTGTTTGAGCACTATGAAAGCCCTCTCCAGATTACCCCACAGTTACGCCTGAGCCTGCCGCCATTTCCCCTGGCTGGTCATGCGGCCCGGCGCAAAAACCTGGAAATCGACGCCTGGCTGCCGGCTTCACTACAAGAACTTGCCGCGTCACAGCAATGGAGCCAACTTCAACTGGAATTGCGCGAGCGGCTTGCAACAGAAAAGAATCAAGAATACAAAAAACTGCTGCTGCTCACCTATGCTGAAGTACTTGTCCGCAGTGGAGGGGTGAACGAGCCGTATCATCTCCTGCAAAAAATCATTCTCGAGTACCCGGATACCCTGCTCGCCTACCTGGGCGAATACCTTTTTCACACCCTGCAGGCGCAACATGGCGACCCCCATCAGGCAGCCTACGAAATGAACAAGCTTGACAAACGCATGAAAGCCGCCGGGCAGAACCCTTTTCCCGCCTACAGCAACATCCTTCAGGCAGAGATGGCAATAATGACCAATAACCTGAAAAAAGCCGAAGAGTTGCTTGATGATGATACCCTTCCCTGCCATAGTCAGACCTGCCATCTGCGCAGGATGCGCCAGGCCGATCTCCTTTTTATGCGCCATGAAAGAGTCAAAGCCTTGGTCAGTTATCTGCAGCTCACCAGGGAATCATCCCTTATCGATACATATCCCCGCTCACTGGCAAACTTTGCCGCAGCCCTCTATAAACTCGACAGTATAACAAAGGCTGTCAGCACCTATGGGCAGCTGAATCTACTACTGGCCGAAGCCGACGAACAACAGGATCTGACGCTCTATCGCCTCGCAGTCAGCCGCCTCCAGGCCGGAGAAAAACTTCGCCAGGTTGAGCCGTTGTTCATGCAGATCCGCAGCAGCTTTCCGGGAAGCGAAGGTTCTCAACGGGCCGAACTCAAGGAAACTGATCTCTTATACCTGGCGCACGCCCTAAACGAGGAGGAGGCGGCAAGGATCTACCAGCGGCTGCAAGATACCGCTGTCACCGTAGCACTACGTGCCGAGGCCATGTTGAAAAAGGCGGTTATCTCCTCTTTTCAGGGGTTACATCAACAATCCGTGGAAGAGGCCATGCTCCTGCTGCGGGAGTTCGCGAGCTCTGAGCTCAGGGTAGACGCCAAGGCGTTGATCATCCAGCAGCTGCCCAAGGTGATTACCGAACTTGTCTCAGACAAGGAGTATCTTCAGGCCCTGGTACTGGCAAAAAAAAACCGGGAACTGTTCATCCGCGGCTGGCTGTCGCAAGACCTGCTTTATGATCTGGGCCACGCCTACCAAGCTCTTGGTTTTTACAAACGGGCCATCCGCACCTACAATTACCTGTTTGACCTCGCGAAAGGTGAGGAGCTGGAACGCATCTACCCGCTCCTTCTGACCAGCCTGTACGGGAACGAGCAGTATACCGATGTCGAAAATTACGCCGAACAATTTTTTTTCCGTTACCCAGAGAGCAAGCTCAGCGAGGAGGTCTACCTGCTCTGGCTCCAGGCCCTTGCCGCCAGCGGCAGAAACGAACGACTGGAACAGCTTCTTGCCCAAAAAAATCGTCCGGCAAACACCGCCATTGATCTGCTGGCCGCCCGCCATTGTTTTCTTGAGGAGGACTGGGAGGCAGTTATTGGCCTGCTTGACCGGGTATCGATGCAGGAACACCTCAAAGATCCGGATACGGCATACATGTTAGCTGAATCCGCTTACCAGCAGGGTCGATTTGACCTTGCCGCAAAGATGTTCGGTGAGCTGCTGGCCGATGGTCAGCGCACCGATCAAAGCCAGTACCGGCTGGCAGGTATCGCCCTTCTCCGAGGTGACCGAGAAACAGGACGTAACCAACTGACCGAGCTCGTCAAAAAAGGAAAAGACCGCATCTGGACCCGGATGGCCCAGGAAGACCTGAAAATTGAGACCCTGAAACAACGCTGATCCAGGCCCAGAGACATCCATGGATTCCCCCATCCCTTTATTCAATACCATCATGAAAAAGCTACTGCCAGGCGTCATGGACCTGCGGTTCAAGAACCCAACAGGGTATACTCATCAACCCAGGACACCGAGCTACGCGGCCCTGGCATCTGCGCCCGAAAAGATCCTGAAAAATGGACGGCAAATGATGGCGCATAATTTGCATAAACATGGACAGGGCAGTATAGCCCCTTTTTTTCCACCACGTTCAGAGGCACCCATGGATCTCTTTACCGCTTTTGACATTGCAGCCCCAGTACCCAAAGCACAGCGGCACCGGTCATGGACCAGCTTCATACCAGAGGTAAACGAGACCTCCATGAGGTGATGATTGCCTGAAAAAACGCCGACGTTTCCATACGCCTGCAAAAATGACCTGGTCACCGTTACCGTCAACACTTTTTATATCCTGAACCATTAATACTGATACGTGCCCATGGCGAAACACTCCTTTGCTGAACCAACGACCTCCTCACAGAACGGCCTGGTGATCCTGGCCAATCGGATACGCAACTGGTCCCTTGGCCGCCAACTTGCCCTGGCCGCAGTTCTGCTCCTGACCATCGGCCTGTTCTCTTGTATTATCATGCAGGGACGAACAGCGGATTATCAGCTGCTTTACGGAGATCTCTCCGAGCCAGATATGACATCGACACTGCAATGGCTGAAGGGCAAAAACATTCCCTATCGGCTCACCGACAACGGCCACAGCGTCATGATTCCCGCCAACAATGTCGACAATGCCCGCCTCGGTCTGGCTGCAGTGGGACTGCCCCGGGGAGGAGATGTCGGCTTTGAGATCTTTGACGAGCAGTCCTTCTCCCCCACCGACTTCATGCAGAAGATCAACTATGGCAGGGCGCTCCAAGGTGAGCTGGCGCGGACCATCGCTTCGCTGGGACCTGTAGAATCAGCCCGTGTTCATCTCGATCTCCCTGAAAATCAAGAAAAAAATGCAACAGCATCTGTGATTCTCAAGTTGACGGCAGGACGACGGCTGAGACAGTCCCAGATGGAGGGGATACTTCACCTGGTCTCCAGCTCCATCGGTGAATTGACCCCGGAAAATGTCACGGTCATTGACCAGAACGGTAATGTCCTCTCTGCCCAGAAAGGAGCGTATCTGTCTGGCAGTCTCTCTCCAGACATTTTTGAATACCAGCTCCAGATGGAACGCAGCCTGGAACATCGAGCCCAGGCGCTTCTGGATAAGGCCATTGGCCCAAAAAAATCGATGGTACGGGTCACTGCAATGCTCGACTTTACCAGGACCGAAAAAACAGAAGAGCTCTTCGATCCTGAAGAACCGGTCATTCGCTCTGAACAGATAAGCGAGGAAAAATCCGCCACAGAGGTTGCCAGTGCAGTTGCCGATGTCCAGGCCAATCCCCAGGAAAACACCACCTCTGCCAGACCGCCATCAAACCGATCCCAGCGAAAGACCAACTACGAAATCTCCAAGGTGGTCTCTCACACGGTCAGCCCTGTGGGAACGATCCAACGACTTTCCGTCTCGGTACTGGTCACGGACAAGAGTATCCCGGCCAAGGATGACACCCCTGCCTCCACCGAGCCCAGGAGTGAAAAAGAGCTGTTGGCCCTTGAGACGATGATTGCCTCAGCTCTTGGCCTGGATAAGACCAGAGGCGACAGAATCGAGGTTACCTCCATGCCGTTTGAGGAACCTCAGCCGGAAAAAGAACTGACCGATCTGAGCCCGTCACCGATCTATCGGTTCATGCCCCTGATCAAGTATGGACTCCTCTTTTTCGCAGGGCTCCTTGTCTACTTCCTGTTGGTACGCCCCCTGATCAGGACACTGCGTGACGATGTCACCCAGCACTTCAAGACCGTCCAAGAAATAGAGGAAGAGGCCCGGCAAAAGGCGCAGGTCGAAAAAGAAGTTCAGGCCATGTTCCGGGACCCGGTTCAGAGAGTGCTCCACCGAGTTGAAAAAAATCCGCTTGTCACCGCGTATGTCCTCAAGGGCTGGCTCCACGAAAAAAGCTGATCTCTCCCTGCTAAAAAATCCTGTTCTGGGAGGTAGCAAGAGAGGGTATCCAAGACAAAAAGGAATATACAGGTACATGGCAACAATCGAAAAACTCAATGGTACCAATAAGGCAGCCATCCTCCTGATGTGCCTTGGTGAAAACATGGCGTCACGGGTAATGCAAGAACTCAGTGACGAGGAAGTCTTCAAGATTACCCATGCCATGTCCACCATTGAACATATCCCGGAAGAGACCAAACAAAGGGTGCTGGAAGACTTTGAGCTGGCCATGGAGAATCAGGCCGGGCTTGTTATCCAGGGCAAGGACTTTGCGCGTAAGGTGATCAGCGCCGCAGGAGATGAAAAGCGGGTAGCCGATCTCATGCACCAGTTTATCTCAGGTGCTGAGGGAAAACCGCTGGAGACGATCTCCAGGATGCAGCCGGCCATGGTTGCCGATCTGCTGGAGCGTGAACATCCGCAAACCATGGCCCTGATCCTTTCAACCCAGTCTTCCGAGCATTCCAGTGCCATCATTGCCAATCTGCCTGAGGAAAAACGCGCCGACGTGGTCTACCGTATCGCCACCATCGACAAGGTATCACCGGCAGTCATCAGCCGTATCGAAGAGGCGATCAGGGCCGAGGTCGGTAGGATTCCGGTAAGCGCGGAACAACCGAGGATTGGCGGCATTGCCAAGGTTGTCGAAATCTTCGACAGCATGGAAAACAATATGGATGCAGATATCCTGGAAGACCTGGAAGAGGTGAACCCGGACATGGCCGAAGAGATCCGTAAGCAGATGTTCACCTTTGAAGATCTCTGCACTCTCGACGGCCGCTCCCTGCAGATGATTCTGCGAGAGATAAACAATGACTCCCTGGCCATGGCCCTGAAAACCGCTTCCGACGAACTCAAAGGCATACTCTTCGACAATATGTCAGCTCGAGCTGCCGCTATGATCAAGGATGATCTTGAGGCCCTGGGACCAGTACGGCTCTCTGAGGTCGAGGCCATGCAGCAGACCATCATCAAGATTGCCATGCGACTGGAGGGAGAAGGCAAACTGGTACTGGGTAAGGATGATGGAAACGATGAACTCGTCTAGGGGGGTGAAACAGGACACATCCTTTATTTTCCTCCAGCTGATTCATCGAGAAGTTGCCGCTGTCTCCCAGGGAAAGCAGACAAGTGAAGACTTACCGTCCACAACAGTTTTCTCTTTGACGCACAGCAAGTTTTTTTGGGGGGGACGGACAATAATGGGTGCGAAAATCTCAGCAAGTACCGCCGCAAAAATACCCAAAGAAGAACTACAGCGCCCTGCAAGAGGACGTATCAATTGAAGATCTCCTCGAACCAGGGTAGTTCCAGAGGGAAACAATGGGCCCCATACTCGATGCGGTTGCTGTCCTCTTCCACCAAAACTCAATACTCCTAGCTTATTCAAGTTACTCTCTATGAAAACACCAGTCTTCGCGCTGCTCGCTGCCTTGTCGCTCACCGTCTTTGCTTCCCTGGCTGCTTTTTCACAGGAAGTACTCCCATCATCAGACACAAAAATGGAATACAGCTCTGTGGAAGAGCGTCGCCTTCTGACATCACTGGAGAAAGAGCGCGCCGACCTCATCCGGCAGCGGCAGAAGATTGAAGAACGACAACAGGAGCTCAAGAGAATTGAGGCCGAGATTGACAAGAAGCTTGATGCGTTGAATGACCTGCGGCAGAAGCTGGAAAAAATGCTCGCAGAAAAAGACGAGCAGGAACTGAAAAGGATTAAGGAACTCAGCAAGATGTATGAAAAAATGGACGCTGCAAAAGCCGCCCCCATTTTCACAACCCTGGAGCAGGAACTGGCCATCGCCATTCTCGAACACATGAAGGCCAAGACAGCAGCCGGCATCCTCGCCAACCTGGACAGGGACCAGGCAGCTGCCCTGACCACAGCCTTTTCAACCTTGGACAGCGACTGATGAATGCAATGAGTCATATTCTTTTCCACAGACATGCAAACTGCGAACAAGATGCTCAACGGTGCCATTGCCCTCCAACAGCAGTAACTGTCAAAATATTGCCACAAAAAAGCAGGCCCCAGCTACCCATGATTCTTTGTACCTGCTCGAGGGACACTTCCCTGAAAAATCCTCCTGTTGCCAAAAGACTAATCTCTGGCATTCAACTTGCAAACTTGAGTTTGCCCCGGCTTTTCTGTACACTGCTCCTGGAATGGTAGTCTTGGGTAACCAGGGGTGCGCAGCCGAAACCCAGGAAAACAAGTGGATATCGCAACTATCATAGGAATATTTGCAGCTTTTGGCCTGATGGTGATGGCCATCCTTGAGGGTGGCGGCCTCGGCATGTTCATCAACGTACCGTCAATGCTCATCGTTTTTGGTGGTACCGCCGGAGTTGCCCTCATCAACTTTCCCCTGACAGACGTGCTCAGCGCAGTCAAGGTGGCCAAAAAGACTGTTCTCATCAAGGAGAGCAACACCAACGAATTGATTGCTCAGCTGATGGAGTTTGCCAACAAGGCGAGGAAAGAAGGTATTCTCTCTCTGCAAAACGCCATTGACTCTGTGGAGGATGATTTTCTGATCAAGGCCCTGCAGATGGCTGTGGATGGTCAGGAACCTGAAGACCTCAAGACCATGCTCAACACTGAAATCGATCATATCCAGGCGCGTCATGTTGCCGGCGCCGAGATCTTCCTTTCACTAGGCGCCATCTCTCCGGCAATGGGCATGGTCGGAACCTTGATTGGCCTGGTGCAGATGCTGCAAAATATGAATAATCCTGCCTCGATCGGACCAGCCATGGCTGTGGCCTTGCTCACCACCTTCTACGGTGCGGTCCTGGCAAATATCCTGTTTAATCCCATGGCTGGTAAACTGAAAACCCGTAGCAAGACCGAGCTCTTGCAAAAAACTGTGATCGTCGAGGGAATGGAATCCATTCTCTCCGGCGAGAATCCTCGGGTAATGGAGCAGCGACTACATGCCTTCATAGCCCCCAAGAACCGAGAATCCGTGTTTAACAGCTAGGTGGATAATGGCAAGAAAAGAACAGGCATGCCCAGCTGGTGCCCCCATGTGGATGTTAACCTTTTCCGACCTGGTCATCCTTCTGCTGACCTTTTTTGTCCTACTCCTCTCCATGGCAAACATGGATCCGATCCGCTTCCGTCAGGCCAACAACTCAATCAAAAACGCCTTTGGCTGGCGATCAGAATCGTCTGCCCCGGAATTCTCTCTGCCGGTACTTTCTTCCCCACCGAAAACCATATTTCAGCCTATCCCCATAGACAACGGCACGATCCAGTATTTCAAACGTGTCGAGACCGAGCTGAAACAAGTGAAAGTCAACGACACCGTGGAAGCAGTAAAAAAAGACAACGACTCCATTGTGTTGCGCATCAACGATTCGGTGCTGTTCGACAAGGGCCAGGTTACACTCAACCCCTCATCATATCCGCTGTTGCGCAAGGTGGCAGATATCGTCCGCCCCCTCCCCATGAATATGCGTATCGAAGGACACACCGACAACATGCCAGTGACCAGCAGCCGGACCAACTGGGATATTTCAGTTGCCAGGGCAGTAGCGGTAATGCGTTTCTACAAGCGGAACCAGCTTTTCCAGCTCGACCGCATGTGCTCTGTGGGCTATGGCGAGTCACGACCATTGGCTCCCAACACCACACCCGAAGGACAACGGCAGAACAGGAGGGTAGAGTTTGTTCTACGCAGTAACACGTCACCCGGTTTGGGCATACGGAGCCAGATCCCCTTTTAAGGCCTGCAGAGCGTCAATAACGAGAGAAAAACATGACAACAACGACAGACAGAACAGGAGAACAGGAGGGCGGCAAAAAAACATTGCTGATTATCATCATTACCGTGATCCTGGTTGCAGTGATTGGTGGCACAACGGCCTTCTATGTCCTGATCATGAAAAAACCACTGACCAAAGAGAAAGGGCAGGTCAATAAACAGGTTCAGGTCATACAAAACCCGCCAGTCGACAATACCACTGTTGGGCCAATGGTCAACATTGAGCAGCTCGTTGTCAATATCATCAGCCAGGATACACCACACTATGTCAAGGCGGCCTTATCTCTGGAGATGAACAACGAGCAGGTGGTTGAAGAGGCCAGCAAACGTATGCCTCAAATCCGAGACGCTGTTCTCCTTTTACTCGGCAACAAGACCTTCGAAGAACTCCAAGATATTCAGGGGAAAAAACAGGTCAAAGCCGAAGTGAAAAGTAAAATTAACTCCTTTTTAACAACAGGGCAGGTGAAAAACATCTATCTCACAGACTTTGTTGTCCAGTAAATCGGTATGGAACCTCTCCTCACCAAAGAAGAGATCAACGAACTGCTGTCTGCTATCGAAGACGGCCATATCACGACGGATCAAAATGCTGATGCTTGCATTACGGGCAGCCATCAGCTTTCCTTCGTTAATATTGACCTGTTTCGTACCGTTGAACCGGTTCGAGAAGGAGCTGAGGAACGAATTCCCAACGTTGACCTGCTCCTCGATACCTTTGCCCGCATCTTCAGCATCACCCTTACCAAGCAGCTGCAGCGTACCTTCGTGGTCGAACGGGAAGAACTGACCATCACCTCCTTTGAGGAAAGCCTGAAAAGCCTCAACAATCAGGGGGCAGCCGGCGTCTTCAGTATGGATCCGCTCAAACATAGCTGTCTCTTCCATGTTGATCCACCCCTCAGCTTTACTCTGCTGGAGATCATGCTGGGGGCGCCACCTGTAAGCGACTCTCTGTCGCCCAACCGAGCCCTAACCTTGATTGAGATGTCTGTATTACAGCAGACCATGCTCTCCCTCGGCGAAGACCTGCAACGCACCTTCAAGCAGGTGAGGGAAATCCAGGTAACGCTGCTGAAGGTAGAAAACAACTTTCGCCTGCTCAATATCGTAGAGGGCGACCACGAGGTTCTGATGACCGTATTCAACCTCAAGGTCGGCGGCCAGCAGGTCGGTCATATGCGGTTCATTATTCCCGCTCTCACCCTGGAACCCCTCAAAAAGACCTTGCGGGAGATTGTCACCATAGCCCATACGGAGAACAACTGGAGTCGGCAAATGGCCGAGGAAGCCTTGGAAATGGACACCCTGGTAATTGCCCGCTCCGGTCTCCTGCAAATGTCGGTCCGGCAAATCCTTGACCTGCGAGAGGGCGACATCGTCAACCTGGGGTATGCCCCCCAGGGACCTCTCACCATCATGGTTGAGGATCAACCCAAGTTCACCGGCATTCCTGGAGAACGCAACGGAAAAAAAACTGTACACATCAACGCCTTAAAGCGTAAACCGTGAGGATACCCGATGGAAACTACTGATACCCCATCTGCAGCAGACAAACGCAATCCTGAAGATACCACTGAGCCTCTCACCGATGAGCCCTCATCATCTCAAACAAGTCCCCAGGGCCACCTGCCCCAGGAACTCGAGTTTCTGTTCGATGTTCCCCTCCAGGTCTCTGTGGAGGTGGGCAGGGCTCGTATCCTCCTCCGGGATCTACTCCAGATGGGCGAAGGGTCTATCATCGAATTGGACAAGCTTGCCGGAGAACCGCTGGACCTGTATGTCAATTCACGGCTCATTGCCCGAGGCGAGGCCGTCAAGGTCGGTGACAAATTTGCCATCAAGCTCACGGAAGTGGTCAGTCAATCAGACCGCCTCAAAAAACTGGGATAAGTATTCGCCCAGCCATGGACATCCAGTTCAATGTTTTTCTAGGCAGCTTTCCCTTCTTCAGTACGGGCATAGCCGTCATCAGTTTGACCACTCCCCCACAGCTCTCGTTCTCTTTTAGTCAAGAATTTGACCTGGCCCAGAAAAACTTTTTCCTCCTCCTGTAAATCTTCAACGCCTCGGTATCCTCACTTCATATCAACTAGCTGCTCCAAACCTTCTCGAACGGTAGTAATTACGTATGGCGCTGATCACATCCATCCTCAAGATCTTCCTTATCCCTTGAGATACAACACTACAGGAAAAGGTGACATTCTGCTGACCGGTAGATACCCATCCTCTTGGTTCTGGGAGTTTCTCGAAAATACAGCAGCCCTGGATTACCCCCTTGTCCCCTTGGAAATAGAGAAAAAAATGAAGATGACCAAACAGCAGGTGATCCACGTCAAAAATCCGAGCGCTCCAGTAAAAGATCAAACATCCACCGACAACAGCTACTACAGCCCAATAAATTGATATAATTAATAATTTATATTGCCACAGTAACTGTCAAAGATGAGACTCGATCAATGGTTGCGCCAATAGTGCTCGCCAAGAGCGAGAAACTGATCGTCAGGGTTCTCCTTGAAATTACCAGAAAACAGGTAGTCCTCTGGCAGAAGGCCCTCCAATGGCAAGATTATTGCAGAACAAGATAGCGATGGAGCCGAGTATCCCGGAAGAACTGCCCAAGGCTGTCGCTGAAATTCTGGCCTCTCTTTATACCATCAAAGGAACCTGACCGATACACAGCACCTGATGAAAACCGTACGAGCACCGTCATGCTTTGCCATACCACCACGTTGTCGCCTGTTTGTGTGTAGTGACACTGATCTCAACCGCAGCATGCTTGACAAAGCAGAGGCACGACAGCAGCATGAAGAAATCGCCTATGAGGCAAACTTCCATAGTGCCATGAATGGAGCTTCCAGCTTTATCGGTGGTGAGACCATAGCCGCCAGCGTCCAAAAGATCTTAGAGCAACTGGGGCAAGGTATCAGTACCTATCCCTGGCAGCAGCCGACGCTCCTGGTCGTTCCGCAAATCAGGCCGCATAGCCGGCAGCTGACGGAATGCTATTACCCGCAATCTCGCTGTGTTTTCCCACAACGAGATTGTCACCAACCTGAAAATTACCTCTGTCGGCATGGTGAACGTCAATGCAAGTTAAAGTCTTTGAAGCAAAAGACATGCGAAGTGGCTTGAAACTGGTGAAAGAAGCACTGGGGCCGGAGGCCCTGATTCTTTCCAGCAGAACAGTCCGCAAGGGTCGTTTTGGTATTGGTGGACCTCCGAGTATAGAGATCACCGCTGCCTCGGACACTACCCAGGGAGTGACAATCGACGAGGTACCTGTTTCCGAGCGGCAGCTGCTCTACTCCAAACCCATTCGTCAGGTCGAACAGGATATCGCCCCGGTACGTAAAGAACGCACGCTAAACAGCAGTGATAGGGCCGTGGCATCCTCTACGGCTGACACCGAGATCAACGAGCTGCGCAACCTGATACAGGGGCTGTCCGAAAAGCTGCACAACCTGGAACATGCTCCACCAGCAGGGCTGCAACCTCGGAGTGCTCAGCTGGCAACCGGTACATACGGGCCAGTCACCACCTTTCTCCTCAGTCGCGGGGTCAACCAGGAGGCGGCGCGGATGGTGGAGAGGTTCACCGGTGACCTTTTCAGTGACGACACGGTGGACACGCAGCACCGGTTGAACGACCTGCTCACCAGGACCATGGCCAGACTTTTTTCGGTAAAACCGCTCCTGCAGGAAAAGGTCCGACAACAACAAAGGCTCTGCTGTGTCGGCCCCACCGGCGCGGGAAAGACCACCACCATTGCCAAGCTGGCAGCCAACTACCTCAGCCGTTTTGCGGGTAAAGTCGTGTTATTAACCATCGACACCTATCGCATCGCTGCCGTGGAGCAGCTCAAGGTGTACGGGGAAATCATGCGTATTCCTGTGGAGGTGATCATCAGCCCCGACGAGCTCGCCCTAGCCCTGGAAAAATATCATGACTACGACCTGATTCTCATCGACACCGCCGGACGGAGCCCGAGAAATGACTTGGAAATCGAAGAGATGGTTCGTTTCCTCCCCCCGGCGTTGAACATTGAGCATCACCTGCTGCTCCCTGCTCCGGCGCGTGAAAATGAACTGGAAGCGACCATCCGCACTTTCTCGGTACTCCCGCTGTCCAGCTTTATCTTCACCAAAATCGATGAATGCAGTCAGCTAGGTGTCCTCTTGAATATCCATTTCCGTACCGACATTCCCATCTCCTTTCTCACCGATGGGCAACGGGTACCCGAGGATATCATTGCTCCGGATCCGCAGCAGCTTGCCGACTTCATCATCAACGATCACAGGACGGTAACCCATGGCTGACCCGCTCAATCGTCCTCTGGATCAGGCCGGAACCCTGCGGGCCATGAATGCCTCTCAGCAGACCGAGGAAGCCGAACATGCTGCCCGGGTCTTCTCTATCACCAGCGGTAAGGGGGGTGTGGGAAAGACAGCGGTGGTCGCCAACCTCGCCGTCCTCCTGGCCCACATGGGCAAACGAGTGCTCATCCTCGACGCAGACCTCGGCCTGGCAAATATTGATGTGGTTTTCGGCCTCACGCCAACCTACAACCTCAATCATTTTTTTTCCGGAGATCAAAGCCTGCAATCGATTCTTCTTGAGGGCCCCCACGGCATCAGGATTCTCCCGGCAGGCTCTGGCATACAACGCTTTACTCGCCTCAACGCCGAACAGAAGCTGCGGCTCCTCGAAGCCCTCGACCAGATGCACAACGACTTTGATATTGTCCTCATCGATACCGAAGCCGGCATCTCGGAAAACGTCACCTATTTCAATACCGCAGCCCAGGAAATCCTAGTGGTCACCACTCCGGAACCCACGGCGATCACCGATGCCTACGCCCTCATGAAACTGCTGGCCAATCAGTACCATGAAAAGCATTTCAATCTCATCGTCAACTTTATCAAAACCGAGGAAGAGGCGCTGGATGTCTACCGGAAACTGACCATGGTGGCCAATCGTTATCTGGATATCTCCATGGATTATCTGGGTTCCATCCCCAGGGATAAATCCATGGTAGAGGCGATTCGTCAACAGCAGGTCATGGTGGAACTCTATCCGGAATCAAGGATCAGCCAGGCCTTCGCTGCCCTGGCAACAGCGGTCCTCCAGGAACCAGAGCGGCTGGAACCCAAAGGGTCCCTCCAGTTTTTCTGGAAACGTCTGCTGAACCTGGCACCAGACAAGCTAAAAGCGTAACAGACCAACCCGGTTACAGCGCAGAGGAAAAACTGTTTGAACCATGTCTCCAGGCCCGATTCCACCGCTTGACCACCGTTCCCCGCTGATACGGGAACCCATGCCCCTGGTCGAATTGACCAAAACCAGGAGAACACCATGTCTGTCATCCTCTGCCTGATCCTCTTACCCCTACTGGCCATTACTGCCTTGCTTTTGACAGTATCCATCTACCGTGACCAGCGGACACGTCTGCGGGAACGCACCCGGATACATATCATGCAGGCCAAGATCCAACAGGCTCTCTCCGGTACACCGGCAGTAAAATTTACCGATTCCCTGGCCCGAACGCCAGTAACCACTGGCCTGCAATTGCCCAGTTTCTCTCACCAGATGAGGTGGCATCGGCAACTTCCGGAAAAGTACCGCATCCTGCAGAAACTGGCTGACCAGGGAATGGGAGAGCTGGAGATTGCCGAAACACTGGACATGTCTCGAGTTGAGGCTGGTCAGCTACTAAGCCTGGCCGCAGTCGGCAGCACAAGACAACGGTGTAGCCACTCTGGTGTTCAAAGCAATCTGCGTAAAAAATCAGCCGAATGTGCCAATATATATCAGAGAGGATATTTGCCTTTGTCCCCGGATTAATGAGGAGAAGACAACCATCAGAGGCGCGGGACCATGCACGCTTACCCTTAATGAGGAGGGCTAAGAGATGATCAGCATGGCAAGGTCAGCCACGCTCTCATCAACCAGGAATTCTGCCCCAGTGAAGATGCCTTACCTGTCGCTCCCCTTATTTTCTTGCGATAACCCTTTTCATCTGCAGCGGCTTATGGCAAGGTAACTATAGGGGATTATCCAGTAACCATCAGAAAAAAATGAGCACTTGTTGAAAATTAACGATCTCTTCAACCGGATAAAGAACGGCAAGGCCGTTCGAGTTGCCTTGGCAGTACTGGACAGCAATGAAAAAGAGCGGTATAATTGCGTGCTTAACACTCTGGAGTTACCCTCTTTTTCCTTGACGTTCCCCACAGGCGCCCTTCCCGTTGAACGTATCGATCGTAACCGCAGCTGTGTGGTGCTCATTGACTTGGCTGGCCAGTCCATAAGCCTGACGGCCACCATAACAACCATTCCCAACCGGCAGACGATGCTGTTGACCGGCCAGGAAGTCGTAGACCATGAACAGCTCCGCGATTTTTTTCGCGTCGATGTGGTCACTCCGGTAAAAGCCACCCCTCTGCCGCTGACCAACGGTGATGATAACTCCTGCTGTTTGACTGGTGAAACCGTCGATTTCAGCGGCAATGGTCTGCTCGCCTGCTTTAATACCTCCATGGAAACGGACAGCCTGTTTCAGCTAGAGGTAAAACTGCCACCTCATGGCTTGGATGTAGCACAGATGATCGGGCGCGTCATCCGGTCTATTGCTGTCAAAGATAACCGCTACCAGGTTGCCTTCTATTTTGAGGAAATCGCCCCGGAAACCCGCGACAAAATCATGGCATGCTGCTTCAAGATTCAGCGAAATCACCTGCGCATGCGCGTCCGGGTAAGACAGTGACGTATCTGAGGTCCTTGATCTTCTCGCCGAGCTCCACGGTCCCCGCCATTCTACCCTTTGTCAGCCATCCAATAACACTTGCCACAACCGGGCGGCCGGGCAAGCTCATCGATTGCCGGTCTTGCAGACCCTGCACAGCT
Source organism: Desulfobulbus propionicus (assembly GCA_002748735.1). Classification (GTDB taxonomy): domain Bacteria; phylum Desulfobacterota; class Desulfobulbia; order Desulfobulbales; family Desulfobulbaceae; genus Desulfobulbus_B; species Desulfobulbus_B propionicus_A. The sequence goes on from PDTC01000009.1 coordinate 92,624, forward strand.
GCAGATACTTTTTTCAAAGCAGTCGCGATTTGTGGTGGTACTGGAGAGGCTCCTCTCCCGCTTTACTCTGGGCACTCAAGACTATGATCACCTAAAAGCTGCTGAACTCCTGGCACTTCGCGGGTACCCCCAAGCAACACACCGTAGATCATGACAAGCAGCTCGGAGGTAGTAGTCGAAAACCTCCTGAAACTGCCCGGAAAATCGAGGTGCATATTCATGGAAGGCTCCCACTCTGATGAAACTGCCAGCAAAAGCGACCATCTCAGCGAAGAGATCCCCGGACGTTACCAGACTATCACCGAGGTTCTCGGCCTTTGTCTATACGGTCAACGACAGGTTCAAAAAAACGCATGACCGGTCAGCCTCTTTCCCCAAAAGCGGCAACATAAACAGCCTGAAAACAGGGCAGACGACAGGGGGTTTACCACTGCGACAGGCCAATGCATGGAAAAAAAAGAGATAAATACAACAAAAACCGCTTCATATTCATTTTTTTCTAGCGTATACTCAGAGTAGTCGAAAGTATTTTTGTAACAAATTCAACGTATAGTTATTACTTCCATCTGTGGACGAGGTGCCCAATGAATTATGGCGTTGTAAGCCAGGAACAACTTGAAAAAATTGATGAAATCCTGACGAACAAGCTCATCAAAATCGGTGTCGACTGTGTCATTATCATTGACATGGCAGGTAACATCATAACCGCTAAGGATAACGGCACGTCCAAGTACGATGTCTACTCCTTTGCGGCTCTTGCCGCTGGCAACTTCGCCACTGTCGATGCCATGGCCAAGCTCGTTGGTGAGGAGGAGTTCTCTCTCCTGTTTCACAAGGGAACTGATTGCAATATCCACTTCTCAAAGATTGATGATGAACTGCTGCTCATCTCCATGTTCGGCAGAGACATCTCGTTGGGTTTCCTCCGGCTGAATGTAGTAGAAGCTATCGATCAGATTCAGAAGCTCTGGGCCAAGGAATAATAGCTTCCCGTAACAGAGCCCGCATTATGCGAGCGAATCTCTATTCTCTTTATCATTAACCTTCTGTCGGCAGGAGAGTTTTGTGAGTTTCATCAACCTTAAAGAAAAAGTCGTCCAGATCAAGATCGTCTATTATGGACCGGGTCGAGGCGGCAAAACCACCAATCTCGAATATATCAATCGCAAGTTCCGCAAGCAGATTCAGTCAGAGATGGTTAGCCTCAAGACCCATGGTGACCGAACCCTGTTCTTTGACTTCCTCCCCTTCAATATGGGGCAGATCAAGGGCTACGATATGAAGATCCAGCTCTATACTGTACCCGGTCAAGTCAAATATAACGCCACTCGGAAACTGGTCCTCAAAGGAGTCGACGGAATTGTCTTTGTCGCCGATGCCCAAGAACATATGCGAGAAAAAAATATTCGTTCGTTGAATCAACTCCATGAAAACCTGTTAAGCTACAAAGAGTCAATTTTTCGGCTTCCCCTGGTGTTGCAATACAACAAAATTGATCTTCGCAACCAAGGCATTCCGGTCTTGCCAACAAACATCCTGGAAAAAGACCTTAACAGCAAACTCAAGGTGCCCTCTTTCGAAGCCAGCGCATTAACAGGGTACAACGTCGCAAGTACGCTGAAAAAAATTATCTCATCAACAGTCATTTCCATCCAGAAGAAACTGCAGTGACCCTTTTCAAACGTGCGCTATCTGGAGACTCTGAGGGGATTCGCCGCCCGAAGGGTTTGGAGAAAAAAAACAAGCTAATGCTGTACGACAGGAGGCCATGGTCAGGCAAAAGTGTCACCATCTGCGGCACTCCAGAAATCGAGTCGGAAACTGAAATCAGCCAGGCTACCCTATGAAAAACGTACAAGAAACTCCAGAGACCACTGAATTCAACGATATCGAAGATCTCACCCTTTTTGCGGATGAAAACTTTGATACTGACGACGTTGATCTTTTTGAATTCACCGGAGAGGACGATTCGCCGCTCACCCGTCTGAAATCGATTATTCTCTCCCTGGACTGGGAGATCAATGACGAGACCCTCCAGGAACTCGCCGAAGAAGTGGTCTATCTCCAGGAATCCATGCAAGGGGACAAGATAGCCAAACTCTATCTTCAAGGTCTGGAAAAAATTGGCCGATATCTTCGCAGTGAAGGGGCTTATGCCCACCCCAATTCCATTAAACTGCTGCTGACCTTTTTCTACGACTTTGAAAAACTCTCTTCTTCTGATGATCTGACCGACGATGACATCACCCTCATTCTCAAACAGGATGTCCGTAAGTTTAAGATTCTGCAGTACCAGATCAGTAAACAACTCGATACCGCCCGTTCTAGCAAGGAGATGGAAGAACTTCGCAGTGTTGAGGAAGCGATTGCAGCAGGCGCTGAAGTCTCAGAAAAAGATCGACTTAAGCTTTTGCGTGCCACGATTCTCAGTCTCGACTGGGAGGTGAGCGACGAAGGACTTAAGCAGTTCCAGGATGAGGTACATCATTACAAAACTGAAATAACTTCGATCCCCCAGGTATCCATACTTGCCAAGGGCTTGTACGTCCTTGGCAAGTATATTGCTGAAGAAAAAGGGAAGGCCCATCCTGAATCCTTCACCATGCTCCATTCCTTTTACTCCGGAATCGAGGAGCTCATTGTCAAAAATAACGAGCTTGACGATAAGAAACGCAACAAGATCATCGTTGACAAGGTACAACGGCTCAATGCACTTAAGGCTCTCATCGCCGGCCACACCGGCAGTTCTCCCGCTGATCCGGTAGTAGACGAGGTGGTTGACGAAATTATCGAACCGCAGAAAAACGAGCTGGCAGAAGAACTTACCGATAAAGAGGTGGTCTCGGAAGAAGCCCCTGCCATAATGTCAGAGGAACAGGCTATCGCTCCTGCTTTGGCCGAGGCCGAAGACGAGCCTGACCGTGAAAGAGATCTCCGGGCTACACAGGAAGAGGAGCTTGACGATGAACTCGCCTCTCAACTTGACTCGTTCTTTCAACTTGACGAAGAGCCCGAGTTAGCCAAGCCTGCCGATGACCTGCCAGAGGAAATTCTCGACCCCTCGGCCATTACACCCTTTTCCGATAAGGTGGCCGACACCCTCATTGAACAACAACTTGCTGGACGCAGGGATCTTACCCCGGCTCTAGCTGATGTCAGTGAAGAAGATACCCTCCTCGAAGAAGAGTGGGAAGATGAGGCAACTGAAGAAGAGCGGCCACAGACGGCAACCATAGATGATTTTGAGAAAGAGCTGAATCAACTTTTCGATGATGATGGCGAACCTGTCGACGACGCATCACTGTCCGGGTCGATAGATCTTGATAAAGGGCCTGTTACCCTCGTTGATGCAGCAATTCAAACCTCGGCAGCCTCTCTTGGGAACAAAGAGGACGCTGGCGAATTCTTTGATAAAAATGTCACCCCGGCACTGGTGAACAGCGATGAAGAGCAGGGATTCAACGAAGCGGCTGCTCTTGCCGGCCTGGAAGATTCACCAACAACAGATCTTGATGAGAAACTCAACTCCTTCTTCGACGTGGCAGACGATGATGAAGAGCAAGAACTACCTGTGCCCACTGCAGAGGAACCCATTGCTCCAGTCAACGAACAAGAAGATTCTCTCGGCGAAACACTGGACAACAACCTGGAAGATCAACTGGAGACCTTTTTCGAAGACACCGAAGAAACACCGGAGACAATAACCTCAGCATCAGTTGATGAGGCTCCAGCAGCTAAAATGGCTGCCGCTGAACCTGTCGCAGCCTTGGCCGACGTAGAAGTCGATGTCGAAACACTTGATGACGCCACCACCGTCGATGATATGGAAGGCATGGACGAGCTGGCATTGAACGAGGACCTGGATGTCCTGTTTGGCGAGGATCTTCCGGAAGAGGAAGAAGCTCTGGCAAGAGAATTCGCAGCAGAACCAGCTGAAGGGTCCATACCTTCTGAAGAAGACAAGAAAATCAACCAAGTAGAGCTTCCTGTAAACGAACAGGCTGTCGCGGAAAAGACCGATGACATTGAAGTAGAACTGCAGGAAGACCTGGACCTGCTCATCAAGGACGACACACCAGGCAACGAAGATTCGGAAAAAAGTATTGTCCGGCTGGCCGCACTGCTGCCCTCCCTCGTCAAAGTTACCGGAGAAGACGATCAGCTTGGTACATGTGCCTCTCTGGTGGAGGAGGTCCTCAAAGATCCGGCATACAACTCCGGCCAGAAAGCCTACGCCCACCTCGTCTCTTCCGTGCTCAGACTGTTGCCGCTAAAGCACTCTGCCACAGATGCAGAAACCGAAAACCTCCTGGAATTCCTCAAGGAGCAGATGCAGGAAGAAGGTGACTTGACCAACCTCGCCAAAGCTATGGATCGCCTCACCAGCTGGCAGGTCAGCCTCATCAATGAATGGGCGACAGCGCCCGAGGGGGCCAACCCCGAAGATATCCGCAACGCCTATCGTAAGTTGACCCAGGAAGTACGAGCAACTATGGAAAATCTGCAAAAAGGTCTCACAGAGCATCTTTCTAGGGCCAGCTAACCTGTGACGGCTACGTGACTCAACAAGAGGGGGCTCGCAGGCTGAGCGCCCTCTTCCTTTAAGGCCTGCATCGTCTTTTCCAAAAGTTGTCAGCCTCAACGGCGGCGGGGATCAAAGGCCTCCCGTAACCCTTCACCAATAAAAATCAGCAGTATCAATGTCCCCACCAGGACTACAAAGGCGGTAACAGACAGCCACCATGCCTCAATATTGGCCTTCCCCTGGGCGAGCAACTCCCCCAGACTTGGAGTACTGGGTGGTACCCCCAGGCCGAGGAAATCGAGACTGGTGAGGGCGAGAATCGCACCAGACATCCGAAAAGGCAAAAAAGTGATTACCGGAGTCATCGCATTGGGCAGGAGATGACGATACATAATCGTCAGGTTGCCCACTCCCAGGGCCTTGGCGGCCTTAACATATTCCATATTTCTGCCCTTGAGGAATTCAGCCCGCACATAGTCGGAAAGTCCCATCCAGCTAAACAGTGACAGAAGTACGAGTAGCAGGAGAACGCTCGGTTTAAAAATCGAGGCAAAGATAATCAAGAGGTACAGCTCCGGCATGGCACCCCAGATCTCTATAAAGCGTTGAAAGACGAGATCGGTACGACCGCCGAAATATCCCTGCAAGGCACCAGCGGCGATCCCCAGCAACGTACCGATGCTCGTCAGCACCAGTCCAAACAGAATACTCAGACGAAAACCGTAAATCAATCGCGCCAGCACATCCCGTCCCCGGTCATCAGTTCCCAGCAGATTCTCGCGGGTTGGCGGCGACGGCACTGGCTGCCCCAATTCCATGTTCATGGAGTTGTAACTGTGTGGATTGGGGGGGAACAGCATGAAATGCCCTTTCCGGCTCAATATCTCCCTGATGTAGGGATCCCGGTAATCGGTCTCGGTCTCGAAGTCGCCGCCAAAAACTGTCTCCGGGTACGCATTAATCAAGGGGAAATACAGCCTTTTATTATACCGCACCAGCAGCGGCTTATCGTTGCTCAACACCTCGGCAAACAGACTGAGGCCAAAAAGCAGGCTAAACAGTACCAGGGAATAATATCCCCGCCGATGACGACGAAAGACCTGCCAGCGCCGCTGGGCCGGACCGCTACCACCTGCCTGTCGCCCGTTCACTCCACACCTGTAAAGGTTATTCGTGGGTCCACCAGCACATACGACAGGTCCGACAGGAGCCGACTTATCAGGCCTATGATCGTGAAAAAATACAGGGTCCCCAGCACGACCGGATAGTCACGGTTCATCACTGACTCATACGCCAGCAGTCCCATGCCATCCAGGGAAAAAATGGTTTCGATCAATAGACTCCCTGTAAAAAAAGCAGTGATGAAAGATCCGGGAAAACCGGTGATGATCGGAATAATGGCATTTCTGAAGACATGGCCATACAAGACCCGTCGCTCGCTGGCCCCCTTGGCGCGAGCGGTAAGGACATACTGCTTGCCGATCTCTTCGAGAAACGAATTTTTGGTGAGCAGGGTCATCACGGCCAGGCTGCCCACTGTGGAGGCTGTAATCGGCAAAACCATGTGCCAGAGGTAGTCGAGAATCTTCTCCATGGCCCCCATTTCCTGCCAGTTGTCAGAGATCAGCCCCCGCAAGGGGAAGAGATCGAGAAAGGAGCCGCCACCAAAAAGGACAAGCAGAACAATCCCCAGGACAAACCCCGGGATGGCATATCCCACGAGAATGACGGTGCTCGTGAAGACATCAAAGCGACTGCCATTGCGTGTAGCCTTGGCAATACCCAGGGGGATACAGGTCAGATAGACAATGAAAAAGGTCCAGAGTCCCAATGACATGGAAACCGGCAGCCTGGAGATCAGCAACGCTGTCACCGGGGCACGATGATGATAGGATTCACCAAAATCGAACACCAGATAGCTGGCCATCATCTGAACAAAACGCTCCAGGGGGGGCCTGTCAAAACCGTACAGGGCACGAAGCTGATCAAGACGTTCCCGGTCAAGGCCGCTCCCCCCCTGGTAGAGACCACCGCCACTGACGACGGCCTCTCCGCCATTCCCTGCGCCTTCAAGCTGCGCCACCAGTTGTTCCACTGGCCCCCCCGGCACGAACTGCGTCACCAGAAAGGTGATGAGCATCACCCCAAAAAGGGTGGGAAGCATCAACAACAGGCGTTTGATCACGTAGGTGATCATTCAACTACCTCAACCGCGCCACCGCGCCGGTCGTCTCCTGCACCAGTAACGCCAGGCAGTACCGTGTGAACGCCGCCAAAATAGACGTTCTTCTCCTGCCACAGGTTCACGGGAACCTGCGCCCTGATGGCGCGAATCGCCTCCTCGGTAAACCCGGGTTCCATTTGCAGACATTCGCCGTCCCAGTAGGTTCTTGGCGCCTGAACAGCCTCGGCCACTGGCCGCTCAAAGTCAACGAGTTGGGTCAGCACCTGAATAATGGCGGTACGGATCCGCTTGGACCCCCCCGAGCCAATCACCGCCTCGTTTGCCCCGTCCGCTCCCACCAGTACCGACGGTGACATCATTGACCCCACCCGTTCACCGGGAGGTGCGCTGTGGAAACCTTCAGGATGGAGATCATCCTCCCCCATCATGTTGTTGAGCATAATCCCGGTACCTGGGGCAAAATACCCTGACCCTTCCCCATTGGAGCAGGTCATTGAGGCGACATTGCCTTGACGATCAGCGACGCTCACATGGGTGGTCCCCCGGCTGAACTGTCGGATAGTCTCGGCAGCCTGCTGAACTTCTCCAGTGGCAAGAAATGCCTCCAACCTCTCCGGACTGGTTATCCCCTGTTCACGGAGTCGCTCCACCTCCTGCATCTGCTTGGTGGTTCTCAGCAGGTACTCGCCAGAGCCCCAGGTCTCTACCCGAGGCAACCGCGAAGAGAGCAAAAGGGACATCCCGATCAGCGTCCCACCAAGGGAAGGCGGCGGACAGGTGAGGAGGATTCTATCGCGATAGGGCACTTTAAGCGGTGGCCGCTCATACACGGTGTAGGCAGCGAGATCGGCGGCACTCAACAGGCCTCCGTCAGAAGTCATCTCCGCCGCCATACGACCTGCCACTTCACCTTCATAAAACGAACGGCCCTGATCACTGGGCAGGTCTTCGAGAAAGGCTGCGAGTTCAAGGTTTCGCAGGGTCCCACCCTGACGGACATACTGTTTCCCGGGCTGCAGCAATCTTTTTCCAGTGGCACTCATCAGCATGATCGGCCTGAGCATATCAAAAAACATTGCCTGAAAAGCATTGACCTCGTGCTCCCTTGCCAAGATGATCGCCGGGGCAAGGATTTCCTTCAGCGGTAAACAGCCCAGTCGCCGATGCACATGGAGAAGCCCCTTGAGGGTTCCAGGTACCGCCACAGAGCCAAGCCCGATGTTGAACTGCTGATCTGTTCCCCCAAAGGCTACCGTTATCGGATAAAAATGTGGTGTACCTGCCAGGAGACGTCCTCGACCCGGAGTGTCGACAAAAAAATCAAAAAAAATCTCCTGACAAGGCCCCTCCTCTCCGCCGGTGCGGGCAAGCAGGAAACCGCCGCCGCCAAGACTGGTCAGGCACATCTCGACAGCCGCCCCGGCAAACCCGGCACAGACCACCGCATCAAAGGCATTTCCTCCTGCACGTAAAATCTCGGCAGCAGCAGCACTCACCAAGGGATGACCACTGGCAACAATGCCCTTTTTCAAATGTTTCATACCCAAAACTCCCTGCCAAGCCGATCAATCATACCGGTAAATCCTCCTGCATCGCGAACATACCTACGCTGTACTTCAGCACTTGTTCCACCATCGAGCAGGCTGTCCATCTGCCCCAGATACGAAGCACTGCCAAACCGTTCAATCCAGGGAGCAAGTCGATCAACCAGCAGGGCAACCGCTCGGCGCATGGGCAGCGTCCCTGTCTCCAGCAGAGCCAATGGATCAGTGAACCTTCCCTCAAGTCCATGACGAGCGGCCTGCCATTTATTGCAGTCCAACACCTGAAGACTCACCTGTTTCACGTCAATAATCTCTTCGGCCAGGGCGGCGACCAGGGCTTGTACCAAAGTTGTCAGAACCAGGATATGCTGAAAGCGTGAGGGCAGGTCACAGATACGGATCTCCACGGTGCCAAAGGCAGGGCTTGGCCGAACGTCCCACCACAGATCACGAAACTCCTTGATGAGATCGAAATCCACCAGCATTGCAACCTCTGTTTCGAGATTTTTCCATGTCCCGTGGAAAGAGGTGAGTCCGGCCAGGGGCAGAACCTCGAAAAGCTTAGTCCGGTAGGAGGCGAACCCTGTATCTTCACCACGAAAGTATGGAGAAGAACCACTCAAGGCCAGTAAAAGGGGCAGGTAGACCTGGATACCGTCACAGACCCTGATCGCAGTATCTCGGTCATCAAGGCCCACATGGACGTGCAGCCCCTGACAGATAAACTGACGACCAACGTATTGTAATTCCTTCATAATCCGTTGATAGCGTTCGCCATGACTCAGCACCTGCCTGCCTGGATCAGCAAACGGGTGAAGACTGGCGGCATAGAGGCGAAGTCCCTGGGCTTGGGCAATAGTGTCAACGATCTCTATGGTGCTCTGCAGATCCATGGCGACCTCATCCACCGATGCGCAAATCCCGGTACGAATCTCGAGAATGGACTGAAGAAATTCCTCGACCAGTCTGTTGCGAAAACGCTCGGGCACGGCAGCCATCACAGAACCGGCGCAGGGCGCTAGGTCAAGGCTCTGTGCTTCTAGCAACTGAAATTCAATCTCGACCCCGAGTGTATAGGGAGAACTGGAACTAAAGGTAATCAATCCCATAGGTATCAGGCGTTGTCGTTCTTCGAATCTTGTCCGCTCAGATGCTCCAGCGCCTGAACAGCGACCCTGGCCAGCCAAGCCGACCCCCAGCCCAGGGCCTGTTCATCAAAATCAAACTGGGGCGAATGAGCCGGGCCAACCTCTCTGTCTGGGGGCTGGGCCCCGAACCGGACCATACATCCTGGTATCTGCTGCTGGTAAAAAGCAAAATCCTCGCCGCCAAGGCTCGGTACTCTCTGCTCGATGACCTGGGCCTCGCCGGTGATGCTCAGTGCTGCCCGTCGTGCCAGATCTGCAGCGAGGGGATCATTGATGACTGCAGGAAGATGCTCCTGAAATTCCAGCTCTATTGTGGCACCGTACATTGTAGCAAGGCCATCGACCATCTGTTGCAGCCCTCTGATAATCACCGTTCTGATTTCCTGGCTACCACTGCGAATGGTACCCTCGAGTAGGGCCTGGTCAGCGATAACGTTACGTGCTGTCCCGGAAATCATTCGTCCCACCGTCACCACCCCGGGAAATCTGGGATCAATGAAACGGGAGACCAGCTGCTGTATACTCGTCACCAGGGACGCGGCAATCACCACACAATCGACAGCCTCATGGGGTTTGGAGGCATGACCGCCACGCCCGACAATCCGCAGGGAAAAGGCATCACAAAAGGAACAGATCATCCCCTCATCCACAGTTACCCAACCTGTGGGGTAATGTGTATCCAGATGGCCGCCAAACACCATATCGACACCGTTGAGAGCGCCATCCCTGATCATCTGCTCAGCACCGTTACCGGCCTCCTCGGCGGGCTGAAACAACAAAACGACAGTGCCCGGGAATTGACCCGCCCGAAGTAGTTCGGCGGCCCCCAGCAGCATGGCCACATGGCCATCATGACCGCAGGCATGCATAACGCCGGGATTTTTCGAACTGTACGCATGGCCGGTGTCCTCCTCCAAGGGCAGCGCATCCATATCGGTACGCAGGGCTATCACTGGTTGTCGCCGGCTATGTTGGCTTTTCCCGTTAATTTCCGCACGAATACCTGTGATGGCAAGGCCATCGGACCAGGTAATATCGAGTCGATCCAGTTCTCTCTTGATCAGTGAAGCGGTACGAAACTCCTGATAGTTCAGTTCGGGATACTGATGAATATCCCGGCGAATACGCCGCATCTTGTTGAGCAGGCTGTCGTTGATACGTACCATGCGTCCCTCCTTCGGACAACGGAGATAGATTCCATGAACATCTGTGGAACAGACCAGGATCAGCGAATTTTGATGTCACCCACCTTGTTCTGTTCCTTCATCACCCGACTTCGCTGTTGCTCCAGTCGACGGATATGTTGCGCCTCTTCCTCTTGCAGTTGCCGGACGGAAAACGCCTCGTTCCCTCGTTTGGGAGCAGCGGCAGGTTTCTTGGTCGATGCCTGTCTGCTTTCCTTGAAAGAGAGCGAATGAGTATCTTCCTCTTCCTGGCTGCCACGTTTGAGGATGGCCAGTAACCCATCGTTGAGCACGCCAGTACTCACCAGTTCCCAGCCCTGCCCCCCCTGCTCATTGAGGGTTGCCTCTACTTCTTCATCATTGATATATCTTTCTCCGAGCAAACCGTCTTTGGCAAACTCAAACAGAATGGTTCTGTAGTACCAGCGCATCATTGCCCTCACTGCTGAATCAACTGATCATCCTTAAAAGTACCACTGATCTCTTTGCCGTCCGGATAAACGATCTTTCCTTTGCCACTGCGACGCCCCAGGTGAAAGCCACCCTCGTACACGGATCCGTCAGGAGATTCAAGCGAGCCGTAGCCCTCCGGAAGATCGTTGGCAAAAGTGCCTGCATATTTTTTTCCATCACTGTAGCGCAGGTTACCTAACCCGGAAAAACGACCGTTACGGAACTCTCCTTCATACACTGAGCCGTCGTTGAAGGTATAACGCCCCTTACCAGCAAAAAGTCCCTGCCTAAACCCACCGCTATACTGCGAAGTATCGGGATAGGTAAGTATCCCTTCGCCATCAGGGAGGCCATTACGAAAACCCCCTTCATAGCGGCGGCCATCGCGGTACGCGTATATTCCCCGACCACTCATCTCACCGTCGACAAACTCCCCTTCGTAACGGCTGCCATCCTTCAGTTTGAGAAGACCCGTACCGTCCATAACCCCATCTTCGAATTGACCATCATAGGTCCCTTCAGGCAGCTCAATCACAGAAAAACCAGAAAAACGTTGCCTGTAGGTCTTATCTGTATAGAGGATGCCCTTGTCATAGGCCTGGCCTCCATTTGAAACGATTGCCCGAGGCGAACCCCCACGCCGCTGTTGGCCGCTCTTGGCCAGGTCACCGGCAGCCTCCCTGTCGGCTTCGACCAGTGCTGATGGTTTTAGCGGCTGACCATTGACAAAAGTACCGCTGAAACTGGTACCATCACTCTTTTCCAGGGTTCCCTCTCCTTCCAGATGCCCTCCCTTGAATGTACCTTCATAGCGACTCCCATCGGCATACACCAGTACACCAGGCCCTTCCCACTCACCGGCCTGCCACTGTCCCTCATAGGTACTTGTGTCAGGGTAGCGCATGATTCCCAGTCCCTGCGGCTGACCACCAGCAAAAGCCCCTGTATACTCACGACCATCAGGCCAAATCATCGTTCCTGTCCCGACGATGATCCCCTCGGAAAAGGCCCCCATGTACTCCTGGCCATCAGGCCATGTCAATCTTCCCTTGCCGTGAAACAGATCATGGGCGAACTCGCCCTCATAACGGCCGGGAACACCTCCTTCCAACACACCGTATCCTTCACGGGCATTGTCCTTGTACGTACCGGTGTAGACCGAACCGTCCAGATAACGACGCACTCCCTCACCGTCGGGTTTGCCGTTGATGAACGCCCCCTCAAAACTTGAGCCGTCGGCATAGATAAGCTTACCCTGGCCCTGGATCATGTTATTGCGAAAATCACCGGTGTACTCACGCCCGTCAGGCAAAAAGAGGCTGCCAGTACCGTTATACCGTCCCAAAATAAATTCACCGGTGTACTCTGTTCCGTCCGGATAGGTCAAGGTACCTTTTCCCTCAATCACGCCATTTTTGAATTCACCTGTATACCGGCGTCCATCTGTCCACATTAGAACGCCCTTTCCCTGGAAACGGCCGCGAGAAAAGCCACCCGTATAGCGACTGCCATCGGAAAACGTAAGCACCCCTTCTCCGGACAGCAGCCCATCCTTGAAACCACCCTCAAACACACGGCCATCCTCACTTGCAAGCCTGCCCCGGCCGTTGACACAGTCGCCTTCCAGGCAGCCTCCCTGGACACTACTGACCGTTGCCGCAAGAATCACCGCTATGCTCGTCCACTTGCTGATCATAACACCACCTTGATGGTAGAGGTTATCCTCTTCACCCGGAATTATTCGAAAACCGGCCTCGCTGATGAACGCCCTAACATAGACAGAAAAAACGGCTGGAACCCATATCCTGTTCCTTTTCTTGATACGGGATCTTCACCTGTCGCTCGCGATCTTCGCCCTTCTCCGCAACTGTTCACTCCTTGTCCGGCCTTACCATGAACTCCTGCTTTACTGCTTCCAGATCCTCTTTTCGGGCAAAGAGGGTCACCACGTCCCCGGGAAAAAAGCGGGTCTCTCCCCGGGGAATAATCAGCGCACCGTTGCGTTCAATCGACACCACAGAGACGTTTTTAGAAAACTGCAACTCCGAGAGTCGCGTCCCCACCGCCCTTTCATCCCCGAGAAGACGAAACTCTATAAATCCGTTGTGCTGCTCCTTACGCAAAGCAAACTGCTCTGCAAGCATCTGGCCCCTCTGCTTGCGCACCATCCCCACATCGTAGGCCCGCAGGATATTGGAACGACTGATCAGACCGATCAGGGTTTTGTCATTGCTGCGGCTGACCACCGGCAGGCGAGCGAGATCCCTGGGTGACATTTTCTGAATCGCAGTCCAGATAGGTTCATCGGCATAAACAGTCACCGGGTCCGGAGTAGTGACGTCGCCAACAGTCAATTCCCGGAAGGAGAGCTCCTCTTCACCAAGTTTCTTCTCCATGTCCTGGAGGGTGACAATGCCATGCAGGTTTCCATGCTCATCGACCACCGGAAACCCAAGGAAATGTGTCTCCTGAAATTTCTGATACAGCTCAGCCAGCGGCGCACTGGTACGGATGACAATGGGGTTGTGATTCATTACCTCACGAACCATCACGCCCTGCATGATATCCATATCGCGCCCTTGAACAAAACGGATGCCACGACGGGTCAGCTTGGTGGTATAAATAGACTCCTTGTAAAGAAAACGGGCCAGATTCGAGGCGGTCACAGCTGCCACCATCAACGGGAGAATCATGGAGTAGTCACTGCTCATCTCAAAAACTATCAGCAGTGCCGTCAATGGCGCGTGGGCACAGGCGGCAAAGACCGCAGCCATTCCCACCAGTGCGTACGCGCCGGGGGCATCGGCTATACCGGGAAACCAGGTGTTGAACAGCCATCCCATGGCACCACCAAACATGGCGCCAACGAAAAGCGATGGTGCAAAGACTCCCCCGGAGTTACCCGATCCCAGCGTACAGCAGGTAGCCACCGGTTTAAGCAGAACCAGGCAGACCAGCAGCCAGACATTGACCTCACCTCGCAGGGTCTGTTCGATAAAAAGAAAGCCCGATGAATAGACATGCGGCATACTGTCGACAAGAGCGTTGCCGGTTTCAGCACTGGCCGGATAGGGCGAGGTGCCGGGCACAAAAAGATAGAGTATACCGATAATCCCAAGCAGGACAGCCCCGACCGCCGGCTTGAGTACCAGAGGAAAACTCCACTGGTCAAAAAGCCGCTCGGTTTTGTCCAGCATACGGATGAACATCACCCCCACCAGCGCTGATCCCAGCCCAAGTACCAGATAGAGCAGGATACTTAAGGACGACTCCATGGTGTAGTAAGGAACGGAAAAGGCCGGATGATTACCGAGAAACATCTGACTGACAATGGAGGCGGACACTGCCGAGATCACCACATTGCCGAACATGGAAGCACCTATCTCGCTCATCAGGACTTCAATGGCAAAGGTAACTCCGGCGATAGGAGCATTAAAGGTGGCAGCGATACCGGCAGCAGCACCGCAGGCCACCATGTTTTTGATACGCTCGTCGGAAAGCTGAAGGCTCTGTCCCATGAACGATCCCAGGGCCGCCCCCACCTGGATAATGGGTCCCTCCCGCCCAGCCGAACCACCGCTGCCAATGCACAGTGCCGAGGCAAGGATCTTTGCCGACGCCACCCTCGCCCGGATGCGGCCGCCACGAATGACCAGCGCCTGCATGACCTCAGGTACTCCGTGTCCCTTCGCCTCCATGGCAAAATTGGCGATCAGCCACCCCGCGAGCAGGGCACCGATCACAGGCACCGCCATATAGGCCAGACGCCCAAGTGCAGGCAGATATTCAGCTATACCAAAAAGAGTATTTTGGACGAACGCGATCAGGTGAATAAAGGCGACCGCTCCCAACCCGGTACAGGCGCCAAGGATAACGCTGAGAGTCAGGGAGAGAAGTCCTTCCGGCGGTGGATGTTTGTCAAGAAACGTGCTGACGGCGTTACGGCTCATATGTTTCTATACCTGTCCCGTGTTCGGAATTTTTTGGAAAATCAACAAATAGCTGAGTACTTATGCCTGTGCCAAGATGATGCCATGAATCCACCGGAAAGGTGAGGCCAATCATCCCGCTGGTGGGGATGGTAGCGATCTCCAGGCCTGCCAGCTGGCTGGCAAGAAGCGTGAACTCGGGATTATGTCCGACCAGCATCAGGCATTGAACCTGATCCTCAACATCGTTGAGCACTGCCAGCAGGTCATCCCCGTCTGCAGCGTACAACCGCTCGACCAGCAGGATCTCCTCTTCGGGGTACCCGAGCTCACGGGCAACGTAGCCGGCCGTCTGGCGGGCACGTTTTGCCGGACTGGTGAGTATCAGGTCAACCGGCAATGCACGCGAAGCCAGTCGCCGCCCCATAAACGGGGCATCACGCTTCCCTCGTTTATTCAGGGGACGATCACGATCCTTTATCCCGGGATCTTTCCAGCTCGATTTGGCGTGACGCAAAAGGATCAGGGTCTTCATCCTCCCTGCTCCAGGTATCTCTTGATCTCCCCCCATAGCTGCCTGTACGCGCTGGTTGCCGGAGATTTTGGCAGAGCGGCCGGGACAGGCTGTCGAAAGACTCCCATCTTCTCCACATCGGCCATATAGGGGACAGGTGTTTTCAGCACTCGCCGCTTCTTTGCCAGCCTGGCCATGAGCTGCAAATGCATCTTTTTACGCCGTTCGGCCATGGAAAAAAAGACGAGGACCTTCTTTCGGTTGATCTTCACCTCATCCAAGAAGGCAAACAGCTGCGCTAACGCATTGATACTCAGCATTGTCGGGATGATCGGCACCAGAACCCAGTCTGCGGCACGAAAGATGTTTTCCGAAAGCAGGGTCAGGTTAGGCGGACAGTCAATGAACATATGGTCGAACTCATCAAGCAGCGGTGTAAAAACCTTGCGGAGACGGGTGGTGGATTTTTTGAAATCGTCGAGGCCGATATCAATATTGCGATACGAGAAATCCGCAGGCAGAAGATCCAGACCAGGATAATCTGTTCCGCGAATCTGCCGGCTGATCTTCTTACCGCCGAGCAGCCTTTCTGCGGACAAGCCCTTGGGTGGACGGATTCGCAGGTAGTAGGAGGCTGCACCCTGAGGGTCCATGTCACAAAGCAGCGTCTTCTTGCCCTCATTGGCGCAGAGATACGACAAATTGACAGCCGCAGCCGTCTTCCCCACGCCACCCTTGATACTGTAAACAGCGACAACACTCATAACGACCTCGCATTACTGAACAGACGATGAAAGAGGGTTGTCGTTTGCTCTCCTGAAAAATCAGCAAAGGTGTTGGCGAAATTGCGGCGCACCTGGAGCTGCTGCGAGTTAAGGCTGCTCATCAGGCCGCCAACGGCTGCCCCGAGCATCAATCGAGTTCGAGATCCAGGGTCAAGCTGAGCAAGATATGCTGTGAGCATCTCCTGCTGCACGGAGAGGTCGTTAAAGTCACCCAGATTTTTCTGCAGGACCTTGAGGCGCCGAATCGCTTGCTCCACCCCCTTTTGGGGGAAAAGTGAGCTGAAAAACTCTATGGCGTACCTGAGTTTTTTCCCTTGAATCCGCAACCGATGCAGCTCCGCATCTGGAGTGTCGGCAGTGATGGCGAGGCCGTCACGAAGTACTCGCCGGTAACGTTTCCAGATCACCTTACGCGCCAGGTCCAGCACCGGTATATCCGCACAGGCCGATTGCGCCATACGCTCCCCAGTGAGTACCGCCTCCCAATCGTCGAGCAGTTGCGCAAACCTGGGAGTTTTCAAGGCCCGGACCATGGCTGCCTTTACCCGGGCGCGACGTTGTCGAACATCTTCAAAAAAGGTCTTCAGTCCCGGTTGAAGGACAACGGGTAACCTCTTAGCATACTCTTTTTCGCTCAAGAGGCAGACATCCAGATCCCGGGTAGGTCCGGTGATGGAGCTCACCCAGGCAAACTCTTCTCTGAATCGTGCCACCACCTCGCCGGGAAGAACACCTTTACTCAATGCCTGGCCGGAGCGGGTGCGTCGCACCGCCACCCTGAGGTCATGAAGAAACTCTGAGTCCAGATCCCTGCACACCCCATCCAGATTGTCTCGTAATGTTTTGAGCAGCTCAAGGTATATTGCGACCATCGCTTCTCTGGCGCTCTGTTCGGCGTTAAGCTCAAGGACGAACGTGGAGGAGTAGTCACCGGGCTGTCTGCCAACGGCATCAAGCGCCAAGGTAAAAGCAGGGATATCCTGGACCGGCTCGCCTACAAGTTTTTTGTGAAGACAGGTCCGCACCCGGCGTAACTCTTTCCCATAGCCACGAACCTCACCAAGATGGACAAGTGAACGGGTATTCTCTGTTTTTTCGGTGTGCAGCTGCTCCAGACAGACAAGGACGACCGTCTTCTCATCCTTGTTGAGGACCCGTAAACTGCGCGTTTTTGACTGTACGGCAGCCAGGGGCAAGACCGCTCGTTTCTGCAAAATCGGCTCTAACCGGTCCTTGAGCTCCGATGCTGCGAAGTCCCAGCTAAAAAGACGTTTACCAGGGACAGGCCCGGTTCCCTGTACTTTCGAGGTCTCCGGGTCAAGTCCTTGCAGCACCCATTCCCTGCCACTGCCCCACAGCATGTAGCCGGCGGTGTATAACCGCCAGTCAAAGGAATCATATAGCCGACGGTTACTTGTTCTCTCACCGTCAAACAGCACTGGGAAGGCCCTGGCCAGCTCCTCCTCAATCACTGTCACGGTGGTGGCAGAGACAGTCCACGTGGTCCAGATCGTCATCGTTTTTTTTTAACTCAACTGCGGTAGTCTGCGTTGATCTTGACGTAATCACAGGTAAGGTCGCAGGTAAAGACCTCGGCTTCAGCCATGCCTTCGTGGAGATCCACTGTGACGGTGAACTGGTCACGATGCATGACTTCCTGGGCCTGCTGTTCCGCCTCAATACCCACGGTTATCCCCTTATGTACAAGGAAGACGTCATCAAAGGCAATGGAGACAAGCTCGGGATTGAACACACAGTCTGATCGACCCAGCGCGGCGAGGATACGGCCCCAGTTTGGATCTTCGCCGAAAAATGCCGTCTTGACCAGGGCGGAGTTGGCGATCGTCTGCGCCGCATTCATAGCCCCTTCTATCTCTCTAGCGCCCACAACCCGAACAGTCACCAACTTGGTCGCTCCTTCCCCGTCGGCCACTATCTGCAGGGCAAGATCTTTGAGAACCCCTTGCAGCGCCTCTGTAAAACATGCGGCAGCCTCCAGAGACTCCTCGTCAATCCAGTCGTTGTCAGCAGCGCCATTGGCCAATATCAGTACCATGTCATTGGTCGAGGTGTCACCATCGACGGTGATTCGGTTAAAACTGTGATTTACCCCGGTACGCAGGGCATTGTTCAGCACCGGAAAGACAATCTGCGCATCGGTGACCACGAAACAGAGCATGGTCGCCATATCGGGCATGATCATCCCCGAGCCCTTGGCTACCCCAAGAATGGAAACACAGACTCCATTGATATCCACCTGGGCCATGGCAGTCTTCTGCCTGGTATCGGTAGTCATAATCGCCTGGGCAAAATCGTCAAATCCATCCGGCGACAGGGCCCCCACCAATTCCTTCATGGACCGGGCAAAAGGCTCGCTGGGCATGGGCAACCCTATCACACCAGTGGAGGCCACCTGTACCTGCTCCTCATCAATCTCCAGGGCTTCGGCAGCCAAAGCACTTGTGGCCACGGCAATGTCCATACCCTGTTCTCCTGTACAGGCGTTGGCATTGCCGGAGTTCACCAGCACCGCCTGAACTCGCCCCCCCCGTAAGCGCTCCATGCTCAGGAGTACTGGAGCAGCTTTGACCCTGTTGGTCGTAAACACACCAGCCGCCACCGCCGGCACCTCGGAAAAGATAAGCCCCAGATCCAACCTATCTTTATATTTGATACCCGCCTGGACAGCCGCAGCAGAAAAACCACGTACCCGCATGACAATATCCTCCCGTGGCAACAGATTATCTATCGCCATACTGTAACAGATCAGACGGAAAAGAAAAACAGGTGTGCAGGAAAAGCCGGGCAATTTCAGCATAACCGGAGTATGAAGAAAAGATAGCAAATTGAATTTGCTTAAAAAAACACCTCTCTTTTCCGTACATTCCGATCATCCTGCCTTATGGATCGAGTCTACTGGTCCTATACGACCGCCGTTGTCGTCGCCGATCTGGCCATTCGTGTCGGCCTGTCGCTGAGGATTATCATGCGTAAGCGGGCAGCATCGGTAAGCCTTGCCTGGCTGGTGGTTATCCTGCTGCTTCCCTTCGCTGGCGCCATCATCTATTTATTGCTTGGAGAAAAACGTCTCGGCGAACGGCGCGGGAGAAAGTTTGTCGAGGATCTTCCCGTTATCACCGCGTGGCTCAAGGAGCTTCGACAACGCACAGAGGTAAACTGGGAGCACGTCAATCCGGAGTGTCTCCCCATTGCCCGGCAGATTGACGCCACCATCACCGCGCCCGCCATGCCGGATAACAGCCTGGAACTCATCGAGACGCCCGACGCTTTTTTCCGTTCACTGGTAAGAGATATTGACCAGGCGACATCAAGCTGCTACCTCGAATTTTACATCTGGAATCAGGGAGGCGCAGCGGACGAAGTGCTCCAGGCCCTTATACGGGCCTGCCGCCGTGGCGTTACGTGCCGCGTTTTACTGGATTCCATCGGTTCCAGGCAGTTTCTGCACTCATCCATGACCAGACTCATGCGCCAAAGCGGCATAGAACTGGTGGAAGCTCTCCCTGCAGGCATCTTTCGTGCTTTATTCGTTCGCCTGGATCTGCGTAACCACCGCAAGGTTATCACCATTGACGGCCGCATCGCCTATACCGGCAGTCAGAATCTGGTAGACCCCAAATATTTCAGACAGGATGAAGGTGTCGGCGAATGGGTGGACACCATGGTCCGGCTGCGAGGACCGGCCGTGGAAGCACTCACCGCCAGTTTTATCTATGACTGGGCACAGGAGACGGACGGCAACCTGAAACAACTGCTGGCCACATCGGACATCCACCCAGTGGAGCCAGTCGGCAATGCCCGGGTACAGATTGCACCTTCCGGTCCGGGATATGGCGAAGATGTCATTCATAACCTGCTCCTCACCACGATCTATGCGGCGCGGCACGAGCTGATACTGACAACCCCTTACTTTGTCCCGGATAAAGCCATGCTGGCGGCCCTCTCCTCAGCAGCGCAACGCGGTGTCGATGTCATCATCATTCTCCCTGAAAAAAATGATTCGAAACTGGTTCACTACGCCAGTCGTGCCCGCTTCGAAGCACTTACTGCTGCAGGAGTGAAAATCATGGCTTATCATGGCGGCCTTTTGCATGCCAAAACCATCACCGTTGACAGCGACTTCTGTACCTTCGGTTCACTGAATCTCGATATGCGCAGCTTCTGGATCAATTTTGAGATGACGTTATTTATCTACGAAAAAGAATTCACCTGCTGGGTCCGGGAAATGCAGACGGGATACCTGAAAAATTGTCGACAGATCCGCCGGGATGCCACGCAAAAACAACCCTTCTGGGAACGACTCAAGGAAAACACGGCGCTGCTGGTAGCGCCACTCCTCTAGCCGGAAAAAAAACGGCTACGCATCCTGTTTATCAGCGATATTCACGGCAACTTTCTGGCACCCAACAGCGTGAAATATTGACATTGGATCTCGTTTGCCTATAGACTTGAGCTATGGGCTTGAGGAGAGTGACGAAAAAAAATTAAAGACCTCCCCATAACTGCTTTTTATCGGTTAAATTATGGAGTTGTGCGATGAAAATCACAACCAAGGTGCCGCTATTAGCCTCCGCTATTATTCTCGTATTTTTTTTCACGCTGAGTTCAATTCAATACAAAGTGGTAAGGGATGCCATTTATTCAACCTGGTTAAACAATGTCACTGAAACATCAAAAGCGGTTTCTAACTATGCTGCCGAATGGCTTGACGGCAAACTGGCTATCATTGATATGATGGCCACTTATATATCTACAAACTATAGCGTTACACATCTACAAGAGGTGATGGACATCCCTCTTCTTAAGGATCAGTTTGTTCTCATTTTTGGCGCTCTCGAAGAAGATGGTAAGCCAATTTCAAACACCCCCAGCTGGAATCCTGGTAAAGACTGGGATGGGCGTAAACGTCCATGGTATTCCCAGGCACGCGCTGCAGAGCAGGCCGTGTTTACCCCGCCATACAATGATTCGGCAACAGGACGACTTCTTATTTCGGCTGTAGCAACAATTAAAGATCAAAAAACATTCAAAGGGTCTTTTGGCGGTGATATAGAGTTGCAAACCATTGCCGATGTCATCAATGAGGTGGATTTTA
This sequence comes from Desulfobulbus propionicus, assembly GCA_002748735.1. Taxonomy (GTDB): domain Bacteria; phylum Desulfobacterota; class Desulfobulbia; order Desulfobulbales; family Desulfobulbaceae; genus Desulfobulbus_B; species Desulfobulbus_B propionicus_A. The sequence goes on from PDTC01000009.1 coordinate 114,007, forward strand.
ACCAAAAAGGGTATGCCTTCCTTCTTGATAAGAATGGTACCATAATCAGCCACCCTGACACGAGTTTTAACGGTAAAACGATAAGTACTGTTTTTGCGATAAGCGCGCCAACAACAGGTAAAGAATTCATAAAAACAACTACTCAGGACAAGGCTGTACTCCTCAAGTTTACGCCGATGGAGCTCAAAAACAGAGACACAAACTTAATGATCGGTGTAGCGATCGACCCCAAAAAAATTATGGCAGAAACAGAGGCGTTTAAGGTCATTGCTCTTGTTCTGGCCGTACTTGGTTCGTTGATCACCTCACTTGCCTTGTATTTAGCCTTGAATCACCTGTTACTCAAGCCCCTTGTGGAACTCACAAAATCTGCCGATGAAATCAGCCTCGGTAAACTTGATGTCAATATTGATGGAACAGAGCGCAACGATGAAATCGGCTTAATGGCAAAGGCGATTCAACGTTTGGGAGTCAGTATCAACTTTGCCATCGAAAAACTCAAAAAAAGAGAGACAACCCCGAAGGAGTCTTGAAGAATGCTCTTTTTCACTCAAAGCCTGCGAGAAAATTACCGCACCATATACCTACTATCCTCCAGAGGACTTCCTAGGGATAACAATAAGCTGAGAGCGTTAGCGATAGGCCGGCAAACCGGCTCCGACCTGCGCACCACCCAGCCCCACAAAAAATGGATAAAAAGACAGTTAGATAAAACGCCCCTGGAGACGCGACGAGCATACCTGGAAACAGATAACAGCTACAACTCGATGATCAAGCACTACCATCCAGTGAACACAAGCTGGTAACAAAGGTTTTTATCTTTTCCAGGGGATGCACTTCGAGACACAGAGGTGGATTCACATCACTTTTTTTCGAGATAAGGTGGCAACCATCCTCAAAGAAACTGACGATGAAGGGCTACACAATGACACGCCAAGGAGAAGCTGGACCATGTCCCAAACAATCTTGATTGTTAATAACGATCCGTCTCTTCTCGATAATGCTAAAGAGATAATCCGGCAAAATTCTCTAAAAATAGAAATTTTAACAGAAAATAATCGCTTAAGCGCCTTAGAAAGGCTCAAGAAAAACAAAAATATTGATTACCTTGCTATGACTTTGACAATTCCAAGGATAACTGATGGGTACATTTTACTTGCAAAAGTCGCCGATAAAATTTTTCCCAGCAAAAAAATCTTTGTTTTTACCAAGGAAATTACCAGCAAAGTGATATGTTCAGTTAAAATGCATAAGGTTGATAATATTTACAAAATCACAGAAATCAGAAGTTTTTTTGAAAAAATAAGCAGTAATGAAAATATAACAAGAGAAATCGGCATTTATAATGACGACATCAAAATAATTACAGAAGCACTTAACCAGGTAATGGGTCCAGTTGGTCATTTTATTTTTGAAAAATGCTACAGTCCAGAAGAAAATATTTATCAAAAAAATTCACTCATCGAAAAAATTGCAAAAGAAATAGGGAATAAAGAACAAATTGAGGATTTTTACAAACTATTACGTACAACTTAGCACCTATCGGCACCGTGCCCGTAGGGAGTACCTGAAACAGGCCAAAAACAAGAAAATGACAGCCTCTGTCCGCCCCAGTGCCCTTCGGTTTCAGCTGCAGTATCTGCGGCGCAACTTTTCTCCTATCGAGAAGCTGCTTGATGCGGCTGGTTGTCCTCCCTTACCATTGGAGTACAGGCTGCAGCGGCACTACTGGATCATCCAGTTACTGTATGATCAACAGAAAGGGATGTATCAGAACAAAGAGAGGCGCGGTGAGGATCGGATTGTCTCTCAAGATCATGTTCGTCCAAGGCAAGAAAGAGCACTGAATCTAGAGCATCGATCAGTGTGAGTATGACGGCCGATGGGTTCGCTTTTGTCGACAGGATTGGCCGAGATGCGTTTAATGAGAGCATGGATCAACTGTATCTTTCTGGTAATGAATCTGATGGTTCTGTTGAAGATATGGGGAAAACTCCTGCCATTTTTTTGTGCTTTTCCCTGCAGGCTGTCATGGATGAAAAAATTGGAGGCTTTTGTTTACCAATTTCTTGTGCCAACTTGCTTGCCAGGAATATCTCTTAGAAACGCAGAGACTTTCTGAGGAAATCCTACATACACTACCCCCTCCGCAAGCAGCAGGTTATTCGATGCCTTAGAAAAAGCTTACCAAACCATAAGATTACAAATTTGAGTGCCCCAAGGGGCAGGCTATTAACTCCGAGGCTTCAATAAAAAAACGAATATTCAGCGACGACTGCAAAGAATGTTCTGGATGTTTCAGCACATATTGACATTACAGGAGAGAGGCTGACCGGCATTTTCGAGACAGAGGTCATCCTTGCGCTGCAGGGAACTCTGAATAGTGGCGTAAACCGACCTGGACGACTGCCGGAGACCACCATGAGCACCCCCAAAAAAATCCGAGAAAAAAAAGAGAGTACCTCGTCAAAAGGACCTGCGACTGCAAGGAAGAGTTCAAACACCTTACCGTCTTCCAGCTATTCGCTGGCACCGCTGGTGGAGATTGTCCGCACCCTACGTGGACCTGGTGGCTGTCCGTGGGATGCCCGACAAACCCCGAAAACACTTGTAAAATACCTTGAAGAAGAGGGTGCGGAACTGGTCGAGGCCATACAGTCAGGTGACACTGCCCATGTCTGCGAAGAATGGGGTGACCTATTGTTCATCTTGGTTTCCCTCCTTGAGTGCTTTGAAAATCAGCAAGCCTTTACCTTTACAGATGCCCTCGAAAAAATTGTTGCAAAGATGATTCGCCGGCACCCTCATGTCTTTGGGAACGCTGAGGTGACCGACGAGCAGTCTCTGCGGGAACAGTGGCAACGGATTAAAACAGAAGAAAAGCAATCCCCCTGACGTGTTCCTGGATTTCCCTTGACAATCCACCCTTTTTTTTGTTTAAAAGATATTTTTTGCAACCCATACCCTTCTCGCTCTCCCCAGAAAAAGGAAGCGAGGGCCATTCGACCGTGAGGAGGCTTTTATGCGTCACTACGAAACCACCTATATTCTGCGCCCAAACCTGGGCGAAGAAATTTTCACCGAGATCATTGACCGGACCAACGGCATTATCACTGCCAGCGGCGGCGCTATTATCAGTCTTGAACGCTGGGGTATCAAACGCCTGGCCTATGAGATCAAAAAAGAGATTCAGGGTTATTATGTCCATGTGAATTACGCTGCCAGCGGCGAGATAATTGCCGAAATAGAGCGAATTTTCAAGCTTGATGACCGTCTCCTCCGTTTCCTGACCATCAAGCTCAGTGACAAGATCGGAGAAGCTGATATTGAGGCGGAAAAAGAACGCATTGCCGCCATAGCTGCAGCAGAAGAGGCCGCTGCGCAGGAAGAGGCTGATGCCGAGACTGAGCAGCAAGCTGAGGAGGAAGAAGCTTCCGCCCCCAAGCAGGAACAACCTGCCACGTCTGACGCTGAATAACAAGGCCCACTAATTCTTGCAGAGGAGCACCTCCATGACTCAACGAAAAAAATTTTTCTCCCGGCGTCGCGTCTGCCGTTTCTGTACAGACAAAGAGCTTGAAATCAACTATAAGGATGCCAAGTCGCTACGAAATTTCGTCACGGAGCGCGGCAAAATTATCCCTCGACGGATCTACGGAACCTGCGCCAGCCATCAACGCCAGCTCAACGAGGCAGTAAAAAGGGCCAGACAGCTTGCCCTCCTGCCCTACAGCGGCAACACCCAGTATTAACAGCGCAAGAGGTGGTAAAAAACATCGCTTTTCGCAGCAGACAGTGTCACCCCTCGCGGTCAAGCACTGATGACGTGTGTGAGCCCGGCCTCTAAAGAACGCAGGCAGGGAGGTAAAGAGAGTCAGCGTATGAACGCAACCCGATCAGAATTCCCGGCGAATCGCTTCGGTATGGCTGCTCTAGGAATATTTGTAGGCGGGACTTACCTGCTACCCACCTTACTGCCTAGCATCATGGGGTGGCTGTACAGCCTGCTTGGTCTGCCTGTTTTTTTCGTACTCATGGCAGCAGGTAGAAAGAAAGGCACGGTCATCATCCGCAATGGTCTCTTCCTTGCCGGATTATGTGCGCTATTGCTCGAGAGAATGGAAATTTTTCTCTTTTCCCTGACCATGCTACCGCTGGGTTTTACCTATCAGGGGTGCGCGGACCGAGGAGAGAGTCCTGCATCGAGTGGCGGCCGCGGGGTAATGGTTCTGGTCCTCAGCTGGCTTGTTTTCTGGGTACTCCTGGCAACACTTGAGGAGATCAATCCCTACCGCCAGCTCCTTGCCCTGCTTGATGCCGGGTTTGCCAGCACCTATGAAATGTACGCAAAAGAGGCAGAACTTCCCCTTGAATACCTCCTCAATCTAGAGGAGACTATCCACCAGATACGGGCGTTCCTGCCGAGGATCATGCCGGGACTGATCGCCTGTATGCTCGTCTTTACCGCCTGGATGAATCTGGTGGGAAGCAGCCGCCTACTCAGGACGTACTGGCCCGAGCGTCCCGGTTGGCCACCATACAGGGAATGGACACTCCCCGACCAACTTGTCTGGGTTGCCATTATTGCCGGTATCCTGAGTGTGCTGACAGACGGCTTTTTCCAGGATATGGGGATAAGCCTGCTGATGCTCAGCGGATTGCTTTATTGCCTGCAGGGGTTTGCCGTGTTTCTCTCTTTTTTGTACCGGTGGAACACCCCGCTCTTTTTGCGTTTAGGCCTATATATTCTGTTACTGTTTCAGGCCTATTACAGCCTGTTGCTGCTCGCCATAGTTGGAGTAGCCGATGTTTGGGCCGATTTCAGAAAGCTCAACCAAACAAAAAAAACACCTGAACAATAACCAGTTGTACCGCTGACAGCAGACCCCGGTGCAACAGTGAAAAAACGAAGAGGTACCCCAATGGACGTCATCTTGAAAGAAACCATCGACACCCTGGGCCAGGAAGGCGAAATCGTCAAGGTTAAACCGGGTTTCGCCCGTAACTTCCTTATCCCCCAGCAAAAAGCTGTGCTGGTCAACAAGGCGAGTCTTGCCAGACTCAAGCAGGAACAGGCCGCTATTGCCGCCCGTCTGCAGGAGCAGCAGGAGCTCACCGCCAAACTGATGGAGCATGTTAACGGTAAGGTAGTACAGATAGCCCGTAAAGTCGGTGAGGAAGATCGACTGTTCGGCTCAGTGACAGCCGCAGATATCGCTGAAGTTCTTGAGGCCAAAGGCTGCACGGTGGATCGTAAAACCATCAAAATAGCTGAGCCTATCAAGGCGTTAGGCGAGTACCAGGTCAGTGTCAAGGTCGGATACCAGGCTATGGCCCAGATAACGGTTCAGGTTATTCCCGAGAGTACTGGAGATACGCAATAGCACTCCCGGACACGCTCACCGCTCTCCATCCCGTTTGTTGCACGCCCGAGAGATCACATTCTCCCGGGCGCTCTTTTTTTCAGTGTGCAATAAGGATGAATGCGGTTATCTTATCCTTTCCCAAGACTCACTTTTTCTCACAGACAACGGCAAACAATGCAGTCACAGAAAGGAGCTCCGCTAGCCCATATCTCCAAAATACTGCCGCCCCACAATCTGGAAGCGGAGCAGACTGTACTGGGGACGATTCTCCTTCAGGAAAAGACCCTGCTCAAGGTTGTCGACATCCTTGAGCCCGATGACTTCTACCGGGATGCCCACAGTACTATCTTCCGGGCGATGATCGCGCTGTTTGAACGACGGGAACCCCACGACCTGGTCACTGTCTGTAACCATCTTGGCAACCAGAACAAGCTAGAGGAAATCGGAGGAGCAGCCTATATCTCCTCGCTCACGGAAGTTATTCCCTTTTCCGGTAGCCTGACCCATCATGCCCGGATTATCCGGGAGAAATCTATCCTTCGCAAGCTGATCCGTACCGCCTCTGATGTTGCATCACGCTGCTATGAAGCCCAGGATGACATAGCAACCCTGGTGGATGACGCCGAAAAAACGATTTTTGAAATTGCCCAGTCGAAAAAAAACCAGGGCTTTCAGCCAATGTCTTCCATTGTGCCCAGAGCCTTTGATCGTATTACCAGCCTTTTTGACCGCCAGGAGCACATAACCGGGGTTCCCACCGGGTATGAGGAGCTGGACAGGATGACTGCCGGACTCCAGCAGGCCGACTTGATTATCCTGGCGGCCCGGCCTTCCATGGGCAAGACAGCGCTGGCCCTCAATATTGCCCAGCATGCTGCGATCATCTCCAAGGTACCGACGGCGATCTTCAGCCTTGAGATGTCCATGGAATCACTTGCCCTGCGCATGCTCTGTTCCATGGGACATATTGACTCCCAACGAATCAGGACCGGCCATCTCCGCGAAAGCGACTGGCCAAAACTGACGCGAGCTACCGGAATCCTGGCCGATGCCCCCATCTTTATTGACGACGCCGCCGGTCTCACTGCCCTGGAGATGCGGGCCAAGGCGAGACGACTTAAATCAGAACATGACCTGGGGCTCATCATCGTCGATTACCTCCAGCTGATGCAGGGCAGGGCTTCCACTGAAAATCGTGCCCAGGAGATCTCTGAGATCTCCCGGGCCCTTAAGGCAATGGCCAAGGAACTCAACGTTCCGGTCATCGCTCTTAGTCAGTTAAATCGCTCCCTGGAGAATCGCAGTGACAAACGCCCTCAACTGGCTGACCTTCGAGAATCAGGTGCAATTGAGCAGGATGCCGACGTCATCATGTTCATCTACCGAGATGAGGTCTACAACAAAAAACCGGAGAGCCCCAACAAGGGGAAGGCTGAGCTCATCATCGGCAAGCAGCGCAATGGACCTACGGGCGTGGTCTTACTGACATTTCTTGGCGAATACACCCTCTTTGAAAGCTATTCGGACCGATTGCCCCCTCCAGAACCAACAGTGCAGTAACCCAGGCATACAACGTTGTTAAACATATCGCTCGCTTTCTGAACACGGGATACACCATGCAGCATACAGACAAGTACGACTTCAAGCGCATTGAGAGCACATGGCAACAACGATGGCAGGACGAGGCACCTGACCGCGCCGTCGTTGATCTGTCACGTCCCAAATACTATGTCCTGGAGATGTTCCCCTACCCTTCCGGTCGTATCCATATGGGGCATGTGCGCAACTACTCCATCGGTGATGTCATTGCCAGGTATAAGCGTATGCGAGGATTCAACGTCATTCATCCCATGGGCTGGGATGCCTTTGGCCTGCCTGCAGAAAACGCCGCCTTACAACGAGGTGTCCATCCCGCAGCCTGGACCAATGACAATATTTCGTATATGCGCACCCAGCTCAAGGCCATGGGGCTGAGCTACGATTGGGAGCGGGAATTTGCCACCTGCCATGCCGACTACTATCGCTGGGAGCAGCTGCTCTTTTTGAAGATGTTCGAAAAGGGGCTTGTGTACCGGAAGGAAACCACGGTCAACTGGTGTGACGACTGCAAAACAGTACTCGCCCGGGAGCAGGTCATTGACGGCGCCTGCTGGCGATGCGACCAACTGGTGCTGCCCAAGGTGATGCATGGCTGGTTCTTCAAAATTACCGACTACGTCGAAGAACTACTGACCGATCTGGATACCCTTACCGGCTGGCCGGAAAAAGTCGTGACCATGCAACGCAACTGGATTGGCAAGAGCCGTGGTCTGGCCTGTGACTTCCAGGTAGAGGGCAGCGACGAGGTCATCACCATCTTCACCACCCGACCAGATACTATTTTCGGGGTTACCTTCATGTCCCTGGCCATTGAACACCCACTGATTCCCTCACTGATCGAGGCCAGAAAAGAGGCGGCCGCTGTTGAGGAGTTCATTGAACGTACCCGGGTGGAAAAACAGCGAGGCGCCCTGGATGAAGAGCAGGAAAAGCACGGGGTCTTTACCGGAGCCTACTGCATAAACCCCTACAACGGTGAACGGGTTCCCATTTATGTCGCCAATTTTGTCCTTATGGAATACGGCACGGGAGCAGTAATGGCGGTGCCCGCCCACGACCAGCGTGACTTTGAGTTTGCCCGTAAATACGACCTGCCGATCAGACCGGTGATTCAGGCCGGCGATGCAGACCTGCAGGTGAACCCCCTGGAGAGTGCTTGTGAAGCCCCCGGTGTACTCATCAATTCCGGAAGGTTTACCGGTCTGGACTCTGAAACCGCAAAAGGTGCTATAATTGAACATGCACAGCAGCAGGGATTTGGTGACGAACATACCACCTACCGTCTCCGTGACTGGGGTATCTCCCGGCAACGTTACTGGGGCGCCCCTATTCCTGTTATCCACTGTTCCTCCTGCGGCATGGTACTTGTGCCCGAAGAGCAGTTACCTGTCGAACTGCCCGGCACGGACACCGACCAGGGGGAACACACACCTCTCCACCAGCAGGAAGCGTTTATCACAACAACCTGCCCGACCTGCGGAAAACCAGCGCGGCGCGAAACTGACACCATGGATACCTTTGTCGAGTCTTCCTGGTATTTTGCCAGATTCACCAGCCCGCAGGAGACCTCCACACCGGTTCAACCGGAAGCCGCAAACTACTGGATGGCCGTCGACCAGTACATCGGCGGAGTTGAGCATGCCATCCTTCATCTGCTCTATGCCCGCTTCTTCACCAAGGTCTTACGAGATCTCGGCTACCTCCAGATCGACGAACCCTTCACGAACCTGCTCACCCAGGGAATGGTCACCAAAGACGGCGCCAAGATGTCTAAATCCAAGGGGAACGTGGTGGACCCGGATGAGCTGATCGGTATATACGGTGCTGACACCGTACGCCTGTTCTCCCTGTTCGCGGCACCACCGCAAAAGGATCTCGAATGGAACGCCCAAGGGGTTGAGGGCTGTCATCGTTTTCTCGGCAGGGTCTACCGACTGGTGGGGCAGAACATTGCCTGCTTTACAGACCAGGCCCAGATCGAATCGGCCTCCCTGGATGAAGCCTCAAGGGACCTGCACCGAAAAACGCACCAGACGATCCAGCGGGTCACCAACTCCATTGAAAATAATTTTCATTTCAACACCGCCATCGCCGGTGTTATGGAACTGGTCAATCTCATCAGCGCTCAGCTTGGCAAAGATGTGGCACTCGACAGTTCTGTACTGCAGGAGGCCCTGGAAACCACGATTATCCTCCTTTTTCCCATGGTGCCCCATTTCAGTGAGGAGCTGTGGGAGATGACGGGACATGCAAACCGGCTGGCAACTGTTTCCTGGCCGATGTTCGATGTTGAGGCTGCACGCGAACAGCAATTGACCATTGTTGTTCAGGTAAACGGCAAGGTTCGTGGCCGTCTGCAAGTCAATGCCGATATTGATGACGACACCCTCAAGGCACTTGCCCTTGAAGAACCAAAAGTGAAGAATTTCCTTGACAAGAAGACACCAAAGAAAATTATTGTCGTAAAAAAGAAACTTGTTAATATCGTTATTTAAATTTTTTCCTTACATTAACCCCGTATGCCCGATAAGGAGTCACCTGTGAACAGTGCCAAGTTATCCACTTTTCTCCTCCTTGCCCTGATACTCTCCGGATGTGGGGGGTACTACTTTCCCCATGTGTACGATGGGCCACAAAAATCCGTATACATGCCGAACTGGAAAAACCGGAGCAACAAACTCGGCCTGGACTCGCAAATTTACCAGAGCCTTGCCCACTGGTTCCAGAAATCTGAAGCCATTTCCATCACCAAAAAGAAAGAAGGTGCTGACGTTGTTCTGGCCGGTGAAATCATCAGCCTTGACCTGCCGAGCGTCACCTGGGGCAGCAATGCCAAGACTGTTGACGTAAAAGCCACCTTGGAAGTTCGCTATGTTCTCAAAGATCAGCACACCGGCGAACTTCTCTGGGAGGTGCCCAGAGAAAGATGGGCAGAAGACTACAACGCCAAAACAGTCAATGCCACTGCGGAAAACGAAGCGCTGGAAACCATTATCAATGATCTTTCTGAAAAGATCTATATTGGCGTGCTGGATCGAATCCGACGACAGAATCTTCAACCTCAGGCTGAAACGACAACCACCGGCACATAATTTCCCCGTACCAGGGTGTTCACCGCGACGGTAGTATAGCCCTCTCCCGTCGCGGTGAAGACAGACAACCACGACGACAGTCTTCCAGACAGACCACTACCGACGTCCTCATGGACCTTCTGCGTGACCACCCCTTCCTGCTTGCCCCCCTAGCCGGATACAGTGATATCGCCTTCAGGCTGCTCTGCAGAGAAGCCGGTGCGGCAGGCTGCTTCACCGAGATGATCAGCTGTCACGGTGTCATCCACGACCAGCAGAACACCCTTGACCTCACCCGGACCTGCACGGAAGAACGCCCGGTAATCCTGCAACTCTTTGGCGATGACCCGGAAATCATGGGTGAGGCGACAACAGTTATCAACAGGCTACCCATAGATGGAATAGACCTGAACATGGGATGTCCGGTACGAAAGGTGGTCAAACGAGGTGCCGGCGCATCTCTGATGAGAGATCCACCCAGAGCAGAGGCCATTATTCGCGCGGTGTGCGCCCGGACTTCTCTGCCTGTAACGGTGAAAACCAGGGTGGGCTGGGGGGCCGATGAATGCACTGCCCCCGCCTTTGCCCAGATGGCGGAACAGGCCGGCGCAGCGGCGATAACTGTGCACGGCAGGACCTGGGCACAGGGTTTTAGCGGCCAGGTCAACCTGCGCGCCATTGCTGCGGTTAAGGCAACGGTCTCCATTCCGGTTATCGGCAATGGTGATATTCTCACCTACAATGACGGCCTCGCCATGATGCAGCAAACCGGATGTGACGCTGTCATGATCGGTCGTGGCGCCCTGGGCAACCCCTGGGTTTTCCAGAAAGAAGGCCGTCCTCAAACGCTTGTACAGCGTCTCCCCATGCTGGAACGCCATATCCAGCTTGCCCGTCGGCTCTTACCTGAAAAACGTATCATTCATCGCCTGAAAAATCAGGCCCACCGCTACCTTCACGGTATTCACGGCGCAACCGCCATCCGTCAGGCCATTACTGAAAGCGCAGACAGCGAAGCACTTCTGGACCTCATCAACAGGTACTCGCAAAGGTGATGCCTGTCGGCTCAGGCAGAACCAAGAGGAGACCATGCCTTAAGGGGCACCTCCTGGTGGCGGCTGGAGTCCAGAGAAAAAACACGAATGGCGGACGTACAGAAGCAGGGACGTGGTTTACCGCGGCAATCAGAACGGCACATCGTCCTCGCTTGGAGGAGGATTATTGTAGCCGTAATCGCCGCCGCCAAGACTGCCACCACTGCCCCCATACTCCTGACCGCCACCTTCACTGCTCTGCCGAGGCGAGAGCATCTTCATCTCCCGGGCCTGAATCTCGGTGGTATAACGGTCATTCCCGTTCTGGTCTTGCCATTTTCGGGTCTGGATACGCCCTTCAATGTATACACGTGATCCTTTAGAGAGGTACTGGCCACATATCTCGGCAAGCTTTCTCCAGGCAACGATGCGGTGCCATTCGGTCTGCTCCTGCATCTGGCCGTCCTGCCCTTTCCACCGCTCTGACGTGGCAATGTTGAACGTGGCCACAGGAACACCATTCTGGGTGTAGCGGATTTCCGGATCTGCCCCAAGATTACCGATAAGTATCGCCTTGTTGATCATATTTCACCTTTTGGGTTGAAGGGTTTGTCCAAGCAGCTGATACTATACCCGGACATGGCAAAAAGTACAGGATAAACCTTGGCCAACGGTTATGAAGTATTTGGATTATCTTACTGAAAAAATAAAATATATTTTGATCGATACCTCTCATTTTCTCGGCATCATTTTCCCAGAGGAGTGCAGTTTTTTCTGGATAGCCTGATCGAGCATCGCCGCAATTCCCCCCTTTTCCTCCGGAATAAACCCGAAAACCGAGCGCCAGATGTGATCAGACTCCATACAAAAATACAGGCAGGTATCAGGATCGGCGTGACGCATCAGCAATCCGGCCAGGTGTCGGTACATGACCTCCCTGTGTTCTCGAAAATACCGAGCCTTGCCATCCAGACCTTCGACAAACTCCTGGTAAAAAATGCTGGAGTGAGGAAAACGTTCACCGGCGATGCCTTTCAATGCAGGCAGATACCGCAGCGCTCCAAGACTGATCCAGACGATGGCTTCGGCCGGTACCTTTGCAAAAAGTCGTTCTATGGTAGCTTCATAGCCCTCCTCCCAGCCGGTATGGAAAATGACAGGGTCAAAATGAAATGCCAGGTGATACCCCCAACCAGCGCAACGAGCCGCCGCTTCCAGACGTTTTTCAAGAGTTGAAGCCCGTAGCTCTTCCCTGTGCATAATTTCGTCACTGTTGAGACTCCAGGCAACCACGGTTCTCTGATTATGGTCGAGATGTTCCAGGTTATCGATGGCCACACATTTACTCTTCAACTCCAGAACAGCATTAGATTTTCCTGCCATGTACCTGACCAGCAGCGGACTTAATCCGGTAAGGCTGTCCAGGGCCAGACTGTCGGTGAATTCACCGGTACCGATCCGAAAAAAACTTCCCGGGTCACGGTCCAGATCCCGATCCATCTCCGCAAACATATCATCGACATTCACATAAAAACTGAGCCAGGGATTATTGAGATAGGCCTGCAGGATACAGTACACACAGTCCATGGGGCAATTCATACCGATATTGAGCACCTGGTACCCACAACAGCGATACTCCCTGGTGCCTGGACAGGGCTTAAAAAAACGGCCCCGGTTTTTGGTGAGCAGCAGACAGCGCTTTCCCTTGCTTAGGTTGTCCGGATAACCGCCCGGAATGGCAGGAACGCCACTGTCGCCGATAACGCTATAGCCCTTGCCCCAACGCTTAAGAATATCCTCTGTCATGGGCAGATCAAGACATCCCCTTTCCACATACAGATGCTGTACAAACGCAGCTGGATCACCGCCCTTTATCACCTCTATCCTACTCCTTCCTGTTCAATACTCGAGTTTTCCTGCCACGACTGGTATTGCCCGGCAAGACGCAGGTAGTATGCCGCTTCCTCAGGTCTGCCGTGCTTACGGCAGCCCCCGGCATAGATCCGGCATTTACGCAAAAGCTCACGGGACGCAAGTTGCCGTTGTCCGGTATTCAGCTCCTCTCCCTGCAACAGGGTTTGCAGCGCCCGGATTCGATACACATCCATACCCACCCTATACCGGTTGCTCAACTGGTCGCTGCGCCCACCATCCTTGATGGTCAATGCCTGATCGACACGAAGAAACCGCTCCCTCACTCCCACCCGCAGCCAGAATTCATAATCTTCGCAGCAGGGCAGTGATTCATCGAAAAGACCGTAACGTTCAAAGACCTGCCTGCGGACGATGGCCGTGGACATGCCGATAACGCACATGGCCAGGCTACGGGCAAACACATCACCATGGGCCGGGCGATGCTTTTTTTTCTGGTGGACACGCCGACCATGACGATACCACGTTTCCAGGGTATGTGATACGCCATAAGCGGGATTCACCTGCATTGCCCTCAATTGCACCTCGAGTTTGTCGGGATGCCACTGGTCGTCGGAGTCGAGAAAGGCCAGCAGTTGCCCGCAGGCAGCCCTGATACCGGTGTTGCGAGCCGCAGCCGCACCCCGGTTTCCCTGCCTGAGGACCCTGAGCTGAGGACAGACGGTCGACCATCTATGCAATAGTTGCGGGGTACTGTCGGTCGAGCCATCATCAACAACGATCAGCTCATCACAGCGCCTGCCCTGCGCAACGACAGACCCTATCGCCTTGTCAATGAAGGCGGCACGGTTATAGGTCGGCAAGATCACCGAAACCGTCTCGCGAGATGCTCCCATGAATTAAGGCCTGGTTGAATTAACGGTAGCGACCTGACGGCACTGTAGTGTAGGATGCGTCACACACTTGGCACAACTTACAGGTATCGTCATGCATGTGGGCAAAGGCATGCACCACTGTTCAGTATGACAGGGCAGCCCGCCAACAAGCGCAGCAGCTTCAACAGCGCTTGCCGGAGGTGAACCGACGAAAAAGGGTACAGACGCCCGACCCCAGCTGAACATTTTTTACGACCCCGTACCACGTACAGTCTGGCGCCCTGGGTAACCGCGGCATGCCTGACTTCAGCATAGTATGTACACAGACATCCTCATCAACGCAACTAACTATGAAAACCGGGTCGCCCTGGTGGATCACGGCCAGCTCCTTGAGTTTTTTATAGAACGCCCCGCCGAAAAGGGGCTGGTCGGTAATATCTACCGAGGCCGTGTGGTGCGTGTACTTCCGGGCATGCAGGCCGCCTTTGTTGATATCGGCCTGGAGCGCACCGGTTTTCTCTATGTGGACGACGTCCTTGACACGCTCACTAACCTGGACCGTTACCACCAGGATTTTTTAGATGGTGTCGACACTGTTCCCCGTGAGGCTACCGCCACGGATGCACAACCTGCCATTGACACCCTGCTTCGTGAGGGGCAGGAGGTTCTCGTCCAGATCTCCAAAGATCCCATTGGCAGCAAAGGCGCTCGTCTCACCTGCCACATTACCCTGCCTGGCCGTAACCTGGTTTTTATGCCCTTGACCGATCATATTGGCGTCAGCCGAAAAATCGAGGATGAAGTGTCCAGAACCAGACTCAGGGAGATGATGGAACAGCTCCGCCCCAACGGGAGCGGTTTTATTGTCCGAACTGTGGCTGAAAATATCTCCGAAGCAGAGCTGAAGGCTGATATGGAGTTTCTGCTGCTCCTCTGGGAAGAGGTCTTGACCCGGGCGGCCAAGGCCAAGATCCCGAGCCTCGTTCACAAAGATCTGGACATCATTCATCGCAGTGTCCGTGATCTGTTCACTGACCAGGTGAACGAACTGGTTATTGACTCGCAGGCCGCCTACGACAGTCTCATCGAGTTCATCTCCTCCTTTGCCCCCAAACTCCGGCATCGTATTACCCTGTACAAAGATCCACTGCCGCTGTTCGAGGCCTACTCGATCGAAATGGACATCAACCGCGCCCTGGACAAAAAGGTCTGGCTGCGCTCCGGCGGCTATATCATTATTGAAACTACTGAGGCACTGACAGTCATAGATGTAAATACAGGGCGTTATGTTGGTAAAACCGACCTGGAGGCAACCATCTTCAAAACCAACATGGAGGCGGTCAAGGAGATCGCCTATCAGCTTAAGCTGCGCAATATTGGCGGGATTATCATCATTGATTTCATTGACATGGAAAGTGAGAACAACCGTGAGGAGCTCTATGCAAGCTTTCAGGAGGCCATGCGCAGGGACAAGAGTAAGGTCAACATCCTCAAACTCTCTGAGTTCGGCCTGATCCAGATGACCCGCAAACGACAGAGTGAAAGCCTGACACAGCTTCTCTGTGAGCCTTGTCATTACTGCGGTGGTGACGGATTTATTAAATCAGCCCGCACCATCTGTTATGAAATTTTCCGCACGCTGACCCGCGATGCTGACAAGGTGGGTGCAGCAGGCGCCACCCTTCGGACACACCCAAAAATAGCCGAGATGCTCCTGGGTGAAGAATCCCTGCATTTTCAGGAATTGGAACGCCAGCTGCAAAAACGGTTTACCATCATTGCCAATCCTGATATGCATATCAGACAGTTCGATATCACCTGGAACGCATAACCGCTAAGAGCTATGGCTAAACGAAACAAACTGCGCAGATCATCGAGCAGGAAATCCAACCTTGGCAAAAATTTTCTGCTGACCCTCATGGCACTCACCATCACCGCAGTGGCGGTCCTGGTCTACATCCTCTTTGAAACCGAACATCCAGAGGTCAGCCTGCAGACGACGCCACGCGTTATCGGTGCAAAGCTTGCTCTTCCTCTCAAGGCGGCTGATCACCGCAGCGGCCTGCGGTATCTTCGAGTTTTTCTCAAGCAGGATGACAAAGAGGCCATTCTCCTGGATCGAATGTTCCCGCGACAATCCTGGCTGAAAAAGGCTGGCCCGGAAAGGTTCGAAGAGGTGGTTGCCGCTGATATTGCCGCCCTTGGTTTCAAGGATGGTGAGGCAGAGCTGGTAGCGGTTGGTAACGACTTCTCTCTGATGGGCTTTCTCCGGGGAAACAGCACGGAAAAACGTGCCACGGTCTCCATTGATACCAAACCACCGAGAGTAACCGTGGAACACGCTCAACTCTATATTCAGGGGGGTGGGAGCGGCATTGTCCTCTACAGCATTTCTGAAGACAGTCGCCAGCACGGGGTACGCATCGACAATCATTCTTTCCCGGGATTTTCCCTGAGTGAGGGCAGCCAGACCAAGATCGCCTATATTGGCCTTCCCTGGGACAGTAAGCGACCTGAAAAAACAGGGGTCTTTGCCGTTGATGAAGCGGGTAACGAGGGTTTTACCCCCTTTGTCATGCACTTTAAACCTGCCAGAGAAAAGAAGGACCGGATTGCCATCAGTGACGGGTTCCTCAATAAAAAAATGCCGGAGTTATCCTCGCACATTACCGGCACCCAGGATTCACTGATCAAGACATTTCTCTATGCAAACCAGCAGGTTCGCAGGCAAAATGCCGATAAGATAAAAGAGATCTGCGCCAATCCAGCTCCAGATCGTATGTGGCAGGACCGCTTCCTGCGTATGCCAGGAGCAACCCGTGCCGGGTTTGCTGACCAGCGGACCTACACCTACCAGGGACAGGTGGTCGACCACCAGACCCACCTGGGCATCGACCTGGCCTCAACGGCACGGGCAGAGGTGCGGGCCGCCAATCATGGCAAGGTGATCTTTGCCGATTATCTAGGTATCTATGGCAACATGATCGTCATCGATCATGGCCAGGGCATCTTCAGCCTCTATTCTCATCTCAGCTCCATGACCAAACACCCGGGAGATATGGTCAAGAAAGATGAGCAGATTGGCCGGACCGGCTCCAGCGGCATGGCAGGGGGCGATCACCTCCACTTCTCCATGCTGATACATGGTATCTTTGTCACTCCCATAGAGTGGTGGGACCAGCATTGGATTGACGCCAATATTACTGACATACTCAACGATCACCGTCTCTGAGGCAACCGCAACTGTCCATAACAGTTTATCGACACTCCATATATGCATCTTCCCCGTCTGCCACTACTCCTGTACAGTTATATCGCCTCAGAGATGCTGGCACCCTTCTTTGCCAGCCTCCTCGTTCTGTATGGCGCCTTTCTTCTCGTTCGCCTGATCCCTCTGCTGGAAGTCGTGCTCGACCTGCGCATCGGTGCTGCAGACTTTATCCGGCTTTTTGCCTATATTTTCCCGCACATGTTACTTTATGTCATTCCCATGGCCTGTATGGCGGGAATTATTGTTGGTGTCACACGCCTGACAAATGACCGGGAAATACTGGCTCTCAAGGCCTGTGGGCTCAGTCTGCGCTCGATCGTGCCGCCTATTATGCTCATAAGCGCAGTCATAGCGATCTTAACTGCCTACTTTTCTGTAACTCTTATCCCTGCCGGTGAACTTGGTCTACAACGATTAATGTTCACGCTGGCCAAGGAAAAAATCGACAAGGGACTCAAGGAAAAAACATTTACCGAGGCCCTGGGTGATCTGGTTGTCTACGTTGACTCCATCGACGAGCAGGAGTTCTGGCATGGCGTGTATGTCTCGGACATGCGCAATAGAGACCAGCCGATTATTACTGTCTCCCGGCTCGGGTCCATGGAGGCTGATATTGACCGGATGCTGGTGACGATTGTTCTCGAGGACGGTACCCTGCACAATGCCCAGGGCATCGACAGCCAGATTATCCGTTTCAAACGGTACCAGCTACAGATTCCGATCAGACCTCCCACACACATTGATGGCGATGATGTCACCACTATCGGTAAACCACAAATGACCCTGAACCAGCTATTGTCAGCCGCGGAAAAATGGGGTCGGGAAACCCCCAAAGGGCTAGACTATCTCACCGAATACCACCACCGCCTGGTCCTCCCTGTCGGCTGCTTCATTCTCGGAATACTGGGAATCCCTCTTGGCTTGCAAGCAGGGCCAGGGAAAAGGGCAGTAGGCATTCCGCTGGGGCTGGCGTTCTTCTTTCTCTACTATGTAGCCACCACCTTTGGCGAGATCATGGTCGAAAATCTGACCCTGCCTCTTCTGCTCGGCATGTGGGGACCCAACGCTCTGTTTTTTCTCGTCACCATCTATATCTTCTGGCGAGTTGACCGCGAACGTCCTCTCCTGCCCGAATACGTGAACAATCGTCTTGCCGATGTCTATGACGTAACCATCGCGGCTCTGGTAAAGACGTTGGCACGACGACCTGGCAAACAACAAGACGGCCATAGTGCAGCGTCTGCGTTGGAACGCCCCAGAGAACCACAGCTGCACGGCAACAGCTTCAGTCGCGAATTCCATTTTCCCGAATGCAGTCAGTATGACTGTAAACACTGCACCATTGAATTCAAAGATGCGGACATCGCTGTCAAGGCAGGATTCGAGCCATGCAGATTCTGCAAGACCTTATTGGAGACGAAACAAACGCCAGCTTCCTGATCACAGCATCCCCTTGCGTACAAGAGACGCTGGATGATTACCGATACACCTGGTAAAAGAGCAGCGAGACCAGGCAGGGGATTTGACGTACCTACTGTAAGTAAGCTGATGTTTCCCAGCAATTCGGCAGGCTGCTGCCTTACGACAGAGAGTGCTCCCCTGCTGACGCCCCTCGACCTTCAAGCACCACATCTTCCTGGGTCCACAGGAAAACCGGCTGCCGGTCATTACTGTGGAAAATAGTTACGAACGAGGCGCTTAGGCGACGGTATCAGCACTCCTGACAATATCAGCAGGATCATCAAAGTGAAACAGCATGGCAAGCAGGGCGCCGCTCAGGTAAACTAACCCCCCGGCCCAGAGCACATCACTGACAAAATGTCCGCCCTGGAGGATCCTTGCTGTCCCCACGAGGCAGCCATAACCGAGACCACTGGCCAGACCAACCCTCGCCAGGGTTGGTCTGGAACGCCGCCAGATAAACCATGGCCCCATAAGATAGAAGGCGACAGAAGCATGGCCCGAAGGAAAAGAGCTGTTCCGAGCAGCAGGGCCAGCCTGCCAGGCTGACGTATAGGGATATTTACCGCCAAAGGAAACGATCTCCTGAGGTCTTGGCCTGCCCAGATTATCTTTAAGGATATAATTGACCACCAGGCCAGGCCCAACAATCAAAAGGATGAGCAAAAAAAGAGCGGCGGCTCTGTGTGGGCGCAACTGCTTGTACCAGGCCGAGGCAAACACAACAGCCAGGCAACTCACGGCCAGCAGCAGCGCCGGTATACCCGCCCACCTGTAGACAAAGAGCCAGAAGGCATCCTCTGTCCCCAGCCATCCGGCACCAGGTGGCCACGGCTGCCCCGGCGTATAAAAAAAGCCTGACAGCCGTATATCGAAATTGGTCAGGTTGATCAACCAGGTGACGATGAGTAAACAGCCAAGCACAAGGAAGATTTCACACATCCGTCTCAACACAAAAACTCCTCCACAAGTAGACACAGAAAGTACAGAAAATATCCGGCTGACCATCTTTTGCAACCGTTAGTTGTCAAGGCAGGCAAAACACTGTAGAGATGAAGACACCGTATCTGGAGTATGATACAAAAAAATTCACCCGGTGACTATCCCGGTCAAGACAACTCTAATTCTCCTCCGATGAATCGTGCCACAACCAGCACAATCCCCTGTTTTTTTTCCCACCCTGCTCAGGTTTGGTGGATTCTGCTCTTCGCACTCTTTACTCGGCTGCTCCTTGCCCCACATTTTCTTCTGGTACCGGATGAGGCAAACTACTGGCAGTGGAGCCGTCACCTAGCCCTGGGGTATCATGACCATCCCCCCATGATCGCCTGGCTTATTCGCCTGTCTACCATGGCTTTGGGACAGACCGAACTTGCTGTTCGACTCCCAACCATACTCGGTATCACTGCAGCTTCAGTGTACATGGCCCTGTTGACAGCACGATTCTCCAACTGGACAGATGCACGAGCTCTTGCCCTGGCCAGTCAGTTGCCGTTGATGATCAATGGCTCAGCCCTGATTGCTACTCCCGACGGCCTGCTGCTTCCCTGCTGGGCAGCTGCCTGCTACCACGCTATCGTCGCAGTGGAACAGGGCAGTCGTCGGCATTGGTTGATGACCGGGCTCTGGTTTGGCCTAGGCATGCTCTCCAAGTATACCATGCTGCTGTTCTTGCCTGGTCTTTTTTTCTTTCTGCTGTTCAGCAAAACCTCTCGCCAAGAGCTTCTCCACCCCTGGCCTTGGCTGGGGCTTCTTCTCTCGATAATTGTCTTTAGTCCCGTGCTCATATGGAACGCCAACAACGAATGGACAACATTTCGTCATGTCCTCTACCAGGGAGGAATGGGCAGCACCACCACGCTCACGCTTCGCTTTTTGGGCGACTACCTTCTTGTCCAGATCCTCCTCATTTCACCAGTCTTTGCCGGCCTTCTCGTCCGAACCTGGCTCAGGCCCATCAAAACCTCCCCTTTGGAAAGAGACAGATTTCGCTACCTCCAATGGAATTCCCTGTTTGTCTTCATTCTTTTTCTGATCCTCAGTTTTCATGTACGTATTTATGGTAACTGGCCTGCACCTGCATACTGCACAGCACTGATACTCATCGCCATCCATCGGGACGACATACCTACATCAGGCTCTTCGCGGTTATGGCGCATTGGTATAGGGACAGCATTTTTTATAACCTTACCGGTGATACTCCAACTCCTTTATCCGGTATTGCCGCTACCGATAAAGCTTGATCGTGTTGCCAGAGAAACCTGTGGCTGGAAAACGTTAGCCACCCACGTTCATCAGGAACTTCAGGAGATGGAGTCTCCCTCAAAAACCTTTGTTTTCGGTCTTCGATATCAGACCGCCAGTGAGCTGGCCTTTTACATGCCCGGGCAAAAAGAGACTGTCTCGATGAATCGCTGGACTCGGCCCAATGTTTATGACTTTTGGTTCAACGATCAGGATGTATTGGGTAAAGACGCTGTTGGCATCTACATCTGGAAAGGTATGGAAAAACGCCTGGCGCCACTCTTTGAGCGGTCTGCCCCAGTAAAGACCATCCATCTGTATCGTCACTCACCATGGTTTGGTAAGCAACTGATCCAGACCTACTACCTTTTCCGTGGATACGGCTTCAAAGGGGGGCTTCGCTGGCAGCCACAAGTCGAAAACGACATCCGGAATACCCGCCATCAACGTGAAAACTGAACCGTATGCGGTCAAGCACAGGTGCTCATCCCTGCAAGCAGACTAAAATCATTCAACCTCGCGTCCAACAACAGGAGAAATCACCCGATGCAAGTAGCTCAAGCACAGGAGATGCAACATCTTGATAAACAGGCCATACATGATTGTTTGATCCCGGGCATGGTGCTCATGGAAAATGCCGGTCGAGGTACGGTCCAGACCATAGTCAACCATTTTGGCCCGGTGACTGGCACAGCCCTGCCCATCTTTGTGGGGCCAGGCAACAACGGTGGTGATGGACTGGTGATCGCCCGTGCCGTCCATGAGCTCGGAGGAATTCCCCTGATTTTTTTCCTGACCTCTCCGGACAATCTCCAGGGAGATGCCCGGACAAACTGTGAAATTGTCATTCGCTGCGGACTGCCTGCCACTCAGCTCGAGGGTGATTCGGAACAGAGCATTATAACGCAGATTCTTGACGCAGTGGGCTGCAACAAGGTCCATTGCATGGTGGATGCAATATTTGGTACAGGTCTGCGCCGTGACCTCAAAGGGGTCTTTCGTGCAACTGTGCTGGCCTGCAATCAGCTGCGCCGTGAACGTGGCTGGCCGATCATCGCCGCCGACGTTCCTTCCGGGTTGAACACAGATACCGCTGTGGTACATGGAGTAGCAATCAACGCCGATTTGACCACGGCCTATGGCCTGCCCAAGCCGGTACATTACCTCCATGGTCCTGCCACCACGGGTCAGGTGGAGGTCATCCCCATCGGTATTCCCGGCCATCTCGTGGAGTCGGCTGACCTGAAAGGGCGGCTGATCACCGCGACCGTCAAGACCAAACTTCACCCCAAACCGATCACCGCCCACAAAGGATCCAACGGTCACCTCCTCATCCTGGCCGGCTCAACCGGTAAGACCGGAGCAGCGTTGCTCTGTGCCCGTGGTGCCCTCCACAGCGGTATTGGCCTGGTGACCCTGGCTGTTCCCGCCGCACTGCAGATGGTCTTCGAGGCAGGCCTGGTGGAAGCGATGACGGTCCCTCTACCTAATTCATCGGAATATCTGGATATTGACGATGATGACCTCATCTTTGAGCTGCTTGAAGGAAAGGACGCCTGCGTTATCGGGCCGGGACTGGGGACCAAGCAACGCACCCGTGAGCTCGTACACCGATTGTATCGCGAAGTGAAACAACCGATGGTCGTCGATGCCGATGCCCTCAACCTGCTGGCGCAACAACCACAGATTATCGATGAACCGGGTGGAGTGCGCATTCTTACGCCGCACCCCGGAGAAATGGCACGGCTCATTGGCAAAACTTCCCGTGAAATCCAGCACGACCGAATTGGTGCCGCCTCCTGGAAAAGTGGCACTGACTGCGCCCATGCCCTGGTTACCGTACTCAAGGGGGCCGGCACAGTGGTCAGTGACACCACTGGCCGCTGGGCGCTGAATACCACCGGCAACCCTGGTATGGCCACTGGAGGAATGGGAGATGTACTGGCAGGGCTGATCGCCAGCCTGACAGCACAGGGATATTCACCCTGGAAATCGGCATGCATGGGTGTTTATCTCCACGGCCTCGCTGCTGACCGGCTCAGCTGTGACCGCCCTGCCGGCTTCCTTGCGACAGAGGTAGCCGAGGAGATCAGCCGGGTACTTGGCAGTATCCAGCCAGGTGAGCAAAAGCTGGCTTCTAGGACTGCGTCCCCTTCTCGATCATAAAACAGATAGCGTTAAACACACCCTTGACAACCCAGGTTAGGAGCCAGGTTCTACGTGAGCACCCTTTTTCCTGTTTCCTGAGATATCTGCCCTTGCCCAGCAGTTACGACCACGCTTTTTGGCCTCATACATGGCAATATCGGCCATACGCAGCATAGATTCGGCGTCACTACAATCATCAGGAAAGACACAGATGCCTATGGACGCGCCGATATAACAGATATGGTCATGAACGTCTATGGGCTCATTGAGCGAGGCGATAACTTTCTCCGCAACATGAATGGCCCCCTCAAGGGTTTCTGTACTCTCAATAAGAATCACAAATTCATCACCACCGAGTCGACAAACAGAGTCTGACTTTCTCAGCAAATCGCTGAGCCGTTGCGCCACCTGAATCAGGACCTTGTCACCGACCCCATGTCCATAAACATCGTTGATAGGCTTGAAACGGTCGAGATCGACAAAAAGTAAGCAGAGCCTGTGGTTGTGCCGTTTAGCCAGAGAGATCGCCTGGGGGAGTCGTTTGCGGAAGTAGTTGCGATTGGGAAGGTTGGTCAGAGAATCATGATTGGCAAGGTAGCGAATAAGCTCTGCAGCCTCAAGCCGTTCGGTGATGTCCTGAAAAATCAGCACACCTCCTGTCACTTTCTTTCTGTTGCGGCGAATTGGTGTTGCCCAAAAATCCACAGGAAAACTTGTGCCGTCTTTTTTCAACAGCCGCGCTTCGGCAAACTGTATAGGCTCTGTAACATCTTTCCGGTTGAAAAAAGGAAAGCACTCGAGTTTAAAATCGTCACTTCCCGGCAGAGATAGCCTGAAAATATCGGCATAGTACTGACCGATGAGTTCATCTCTTGAATATCCGAGCATGTTCTCCGCAGCTGGATTGGCATAACTGATCTCACGCACGTCATTAACCCCGCAGATCCCATTGGCTGCAGCATCAAGGATCATCTCATAATTTCTGCTTAACTGCGTCAGATTTTGCTGTGACCGGTGAGAATCAATGATGGAACGGACACGGTTTTTCAATACCGGCCAACGAATGGGTTTACAGAGATAATCCTGAGCACCTGCTTCGAAAGAACGCTCCACGGTCTGCTCATCGTTGAGGGCAGTAATCATGAATATTGGTGGAGGGTCCTCCAGTGAAGAACAGATGTATTCACACACAGACGGACCATCCAGCTCGGGCATGGCGATATCGAGGATGACCAGATCAAAGGGCTCTTCAGCAGCAACTTGAAGGGCGCGCATACCATTTTCCGCCTCAGCCACAGTATAGCCTTCACTTTCGAAAAACTGACGGAGGAGAAAACGCATGACCTCATCGTCGTCAACGACGAGCAGGCGAGGCGAACGTTCGGTGAAAAAAGAAGTTGGCATACAGACTCCAGAACTGCTTGGCTTATCCGTATTGTACGACAGACAACTCAATTAGCCAAGAATGCCGCCAAAAAATTCTCGACATCTTCGACGGCGGCACATATTTCACTGTAGACCTGATCCACCACTTCAAGATTGTTGTTTTTGCCCATGGCCTCCATCTGGGCACACAACTGCGTTAGCTGCTCCGCACCAAATTGACTGCTGCTGCCTTTCATTGTGTGGGCCACTTTGTCAATGCTTCGGGCATCACGTTCTGCAACGCTGACGCCCAGTTCGTTACACCTCGCGCGTAAAGAGGTAAGAAAAATTTTACCCACCCTGTGAAGTGACCCGACATTTTCCTGGAGGCTCTCCAGCACCATCGTGTTGATTATCTGTGATTCATCCGCCTCGGTCTTGCTGTCCGAAGTCTTTCGATCTGCAACGATAGACCCGGTATAGGACGCCTGGAGAAAGGTGCGCAGTATCGTCTGGATCTGTTGAAAATCAATGGGCTTCACCAGATAGTCGGTCATTCCCACCTCCCGACAGCGCTTGCGAGCTGCAGTGGTTGCGTCAGCGGTGAGGGCGATGATGACAGGCGGAACGCGATTGTTACATCGGCAGTGGTCAAGGATTTTTTGGGTGGCTTCATATCCGTCCATGACAGGCATCTGGCAGTCCATAAAGATCAGCCGAAACGCATTGCTTTGGCACAGCTCACAGGCTTCGAACCCGCTTCTGGCAACAACAGGGACAAGTCCCCCTTTTGCAAAGGCCTCCACCATGACAATTCGGTTGGTCTCTTCATCATCGACGACAAGAACCTCCTGGGATTGTGCTGCAGGAAGAGCGGCAGGCAACGACAGCTGCAGGGGGTCCCTTTGGACGGGTTTGTCGGAGGGTAACTCCTCTGGGAGGTTCTCTGCCCGGGGCAACAGGAGGGTAAACCAGAAGGTCGACCCCTCTCCGACAACGCTGTGAAGACCTATCTCACCGTCCATCAGCTCTACCAGCTTGGCACATATGGAGAGACCAAGACCAGAGCCTCCGAAACGCCGGCTGGAGGAGGTATCAACCTGGCTGAACGGCACAAACAGCTCGCCCTGCCGGTCTTCCGGAATACCAATACCGGTATCAATCACCGCAAAATGCACCTGTACGCGGTCATCATCTGCAGTTTCCCCGGTTACCTGAACTTCGATCTTCCCCTGCTCGGTAAACTTGATGGCATTACCCAGGAGATTGACGAGGATCTGCCGGATGCGAGACTCGTCACCGATGAACCTCCCCTTGAGCTTTTTGTCCATTACCAGGTGCACGTTTACCCCTTTACGGCTCTCTGAAAGATTATAGAGTTCGACTAGTTCCTCCAAAAGCCCTGCAAGGTTAAACGCTGTCTTTTCAATAATCATCTTGTCTGCTTCAATTTTACTGAAATCAAGCAGACTGTTAATCAGCGTCAGCAAGCTCTGTGCCGAGGTACGAATCAGATTGGCAAACTGCTGCTGTTTGTCGTTAAGTTCGGTATCCAGGAGCAATTCGCTGAGGCCAATCACACCGTTCATCGGTGTACGGATCTCGTGGCTGATCATAGCAAGAAAATCAGACTTGGCCTTATTAGCGGAATCGGCGAGTTTGGCCTTGTCGCCAAGCTCCCTGTTCTCTACCTCGAGTCGCTGTATCCTGGCCTGAAGATTTTCAGAAGCTTGTCGTGCATCAGTGGGCGTTGTATCCTGTTTCTCTGCTGTCATCACTTCTCTGAATTTTCTGATACCACTGCTCAAAACAGGCGCAATTGCCGCTGCGTTCTTCTCGGCTGTTGCTGCTCGAGCAGACGTTCCTCCACGTTGTTAAGCGTTACTGGTATCTCCCTGACAAAGCGAGATACTGTTCGATCGACGTTCTTGCCGTTGACGCTGCGGCGCACACACCAGCTCAGGTACAGGTACTCCACCGCCCTGGTCATCCCCACATAAAAAAGTCGCCGTTCTTCCTCAATGTGCCGGGCGAGCTGCTCATTGTCCAAACAGGCTCCCGGTGCCAGCGGGCAAAGATCTTCCTCCAGGCCAACGAGAAACACCGCTCTAAACTCAAGTCCTTTTGCAGCATGCATGGTGGCAAGCGTTACGGCATCACCTGCCTCATCGTACCACACCGAATCGCTGAAACGAAGGAGATGATCCGCCACTTGCCGTAATGACCCGTCCACAGAATTCACCAGCCGGTACAATCGCTGAATCTCCCCGGAAATATCTTCAGCATCTGCACCAAGATCTTCAGCAAGCACGGCCAGCACCGCACTGGTACCCTCAAGTTCGGCTTTGCGCAGCAACTCCTGGTACAATCTGCCGACATGGGCGCCAGCGGCTCTGGCCGATGATGACGACGCGGCAGCAGCGACGCTCAGTACATCCTCCATGCTGCTGTTACCGTCAAGCACCTGCTCGAGACTGCCCAGGGTCACCTTGCCCATACCCTTTTCCCTGCCCAGCAGCTCCAGGAGCATGCCGTTGTCAGCCCGTCCGGCAAGCACCAGCAGCCACAGATAGAAGGGACGGCAGACGCCGGTGGTATAGAATGCCTGATGGTTGACCGTCTGCAGGGGAATATCCTGAAGGGCCTCGACAATCCTCTTGGCCTGACGACCGGTCCGGTACAGTACGCCGATATCACTAAAGCCCATGGGGGGGTGGCTCAGTGAGGGCAGTTGCTCAAGTTTGCGGTGAGAGGTCCCCCCCACCAGCCGTTCTATTTCGCTGGCGATAAAACGGGCCTCAGTCGCAGGACCAGCTTGCGGACAAAGGAAAACCTGACCACTTGCCGGGGATTTTGCCTGCATGGTGCTGCGCTCAGGCAGGCGGTTGTGACGGATAACCGCACCGGCAGCCGCAAGAATGACAGCGCCACTACGATAGTTGCGGACCAGGCCATGAACCTCTGCCTGAAGCTCGTCAATACAACGCTGAAAATACGCTGCGTCAGCGCCACGAAAACCATAGATAGCCTGATCTGGATCACCGATGGCGAAAAGCGGGCAGGTTTTGGCCAGCAGGCAAATCAGGTCATACTGACTGCGGTTCAGGTCTTGAAATTCATCCACAAACAGCTGCCCTGTGCCGCTGCGGACCACATCGGCAAACTCGGGATCGTTTTGCATGAATCGAACTAGACAGGGAATAACAGCTTCAATATCAATAAGATAATGTTTATCCAGCTCCTGAAAATAGGCCCGAATCCGGGCGTGGGGTATACGACGCTGGCCGTTGAGCAAAAAAGAGGTGATCTCCTGGTCAAGCTCCGCAACTCCGGCCCGGTCAATCCCAGCCACCAGCCGACCCAGGACACTGCGGCGAAGCTCGGGACCGGCAACAGTCATCTTTGGCGAGCGTAAGCAGATCCAGCGCAGGCAAAAACGATGAAACGTGGTGACATCTATGCCATGACCGCTTCCCAGCGCCTGTTCTATGCGGGCAGCCACCTCATCAACAGCCTTGTTGGTGAAGGTGATTACCGTGCAGGGACGTACACCTCTGCCTGCAAGGCGCAGAACCCGGCTGACAAGGGTATGCGTCTTACCGGTACCAGGCCCTGCCTGGACAACAATCACCGGGGCATCACTGGTTACCGCACCTTCCTGTTCGGGATTGATACCTTTTTTTGCGTGGTCTTCACCCCCGGTAACAGCAGCCGTCCGCGGCCTATTCCCAGCCTGGGCATCCGCCCCTGCCTCCAGAGGTTGCCGTGATTTTTTCCGCTTTTTGGGACGACTACCGGCAAAGAGTTCGAGCTGTCCGGCGAGCAGATCCTTTTCTCCGGGGCTGAAAACACGGATTACGCCGAACTCGCCGTCAAAGCCAGGCTGCCGGTACACACTGTTTTTACGGATGCGCTGCACTGCTTCGGCGAGCAGGGCCGAGCCGCCCTCGTGGATATCAGCGGCTGACACATTGAGCAGCAGGTTGAACTCCGAGCCAAAGGTTTGGATCAGCTCAACATAGGCACGCATCACCTTCTTCGATGTCGGGCCGACGCTGAGCAGCTCACCGAGGACCTCGGGAAGCGGGACCAGGCTATGCACTGCAGGCGACCCGCCAGGGTAATCAGGCTGCTCCCGGTCCGCCAACTCGAGAACCCGGTGCAGCACCCCGATGGTGAGTGGTTTTCCGCAGGAGGGGCAACGGCCATCATGGACACGAGACTGGGACGGATCCAGGCATATACCGCACTTACGATGACCATCGCAGTGATATTTACCTTCTTCAGGATAAAACTCTATGGTGGCGGCAAAACATTGGTTCCCCTGCTGGTCAAGGGGAGACCTGATGGCCTCTTTCATCGAGAAAAAATCAAAACCTGTATCAAACACATTGGCCTCGCGGCCCAGTTTTGCCGGCGAATGACAATCGGAATTGGAGATGAGAGTAAAACGATCCAGGGCTGAGATACGGCGGTTCATCTCCGGATCAGAAGAAAGTCCGGTCTCCAGGGCAAAAACCTCGCCGCTCAGATCGGCAAAACACTCCTCAATGGCATCAAAACCTGATTTTGAGCCAAACAGGGAAAACCAGGGCGTCCAGATATGGGCTGGAACAAAAAAACCTCCCGATACCTGTTCCAGGGTAATCTCAAGGAGGTCTCGGGAATCAAGGCCAAGAATAGGCCGGCCATCAGATTCGATATTGCCGACAGCGGCAAGCGACCGGTTCACCCGCTGCACCCCTGCAAAATCAGGAGCGAACAGCAGGTTATGCACCTTGCGCACCCGGCCGCCCCGCTTGTAAATCGAGCTGATCTCAGAGGTGAGAACAAAGCGGATGTCATCAACGCTAACGTCAAGCCCCGGTGGCAGCAGGGAGGGGTCAAGCTGACGACAGTCTTTTTTGAGCCGAAAAAAACCTGGCTCCGCCTCTTCCAGGTTTTCACTGAGATGACTAAACCACGCAGGGTGAGTAAAATCACCGGTCCCTATCACCTGAATCCCCTTGACCGCGCCCCAGGCAGCAAGTCCCTGCAGTGTGCAGTTTTTACTGGTGGCGCGCGAATACCTTCCGTGCACGTGCAGATCGGCGATGTATCTCATTGTTGCTCACCAGAGAGGCCATACAAGCGATGACGGCGGATATAGGCATGCACTGCCGAGGCCAGCATGTCTCTTTGTTGGGGTTTCATACGCAGGTTCGAAGAGGCAGCCTGACAGGAAAAATCAGCCAGATATGCAAGTGTATGCCCGCCGGGCAGCAAGAAGGTGTGGTGAGGAGAGTTTTCCACGACCGGAGTGCCACCCAGAAGGGCTATCGCCTGGGTCACCTGCGCAGCAGTGATGTCAGCCCGAGCCGCGACAATCCACGCCACAAGCGCCAGCAGTTCCTCATGCCGGTACCAGCGATGCAGCTCAAGGAGCGAGTCAGCACCGATGATCATGGTAAACCGTGCCTTTTCATTGCGCCGCATGAGTTCGCGGACTGTCCTGATGGTATAGGAAGGGCCTGCCAGTTCTCTCTCCACCCTGCTCACGCTCATTCCCTGTTCATCGGTAACCATCAGTTTGAGCATGGCGAACCGATGTTCAAAACCAGCGGCCGGGGCCTGTTTATGCACAGGCTTCGCCGCTGGAATAAAGAGTATCCGGTCCACCAGTTGTCGCTGCAGCACCAGGCGTGCCATGGCAAGATGGCCTTCATGTACAGGATCAAAGGTTCCGCCCAGTATGCCGATATTTTCTGAAAAATCTGTCATGGTTGACGCGTTACATCACAGGCCGGGCAGATGTTTACTCCCTGATATGGCCATCACCGTAAACAATGAACTTACGCGTGGTGAGTTCCCGGAGCCCCATGGGGCCATAGGCATGCAACTTGGTTGTCGAAATACCGATCTCTGCCCCCAGTCCGAACTGGCCACCATCATTGAATCGGCTT
This sequence comes from Desulfobulbus propionicus, assembly GCA_002748735.1. Taxonomy (GTDB): domain Bacteria; phylum Desulfobacterota; class Desulfobulbia; order Desulfobulbales; family Desulfobulbaceae; genus Desulfobulbus_B; species Desulfobulbus_B propionicus_A. The sequence goes on from PDTC01000009.1 coordinate 144,255, forward strand.
GACGCATTGATCATCACTGCCGAGGCGTCAACTTCCCGGAGAAAACGCTGGGCACGGGCATGGGAATCTGTGACCATGATTTCCGTATGCTGTGATCCGTATCGAGCAATGTATGCCATAGCCTCTGCCATCGAATCAACCACGCGAAGTACCAACTTCAGATCGAGAAACTCCTGGCCCCAATCCTCATCGCTGGCCCGCTGGATAGTGGTGGCAAGTTGGCAACTGGCGGCGCAGCCCAGTACCTGTACACCCGCACGGTGAAGAGCTTCAGCCAGGACAGGAACCATGGCCGCAGCATCACGATGGACAAGAATGCCTTCAAGGGCGTTGCACACGCCAGGGCGCTGGGTCTTGCCGTTCAGGGCAATGGCCACAGCCATCTGTACATCAGCGGTTGCGTCGACAAACATATGGCAGACGCCCTTGTAGTGCTTCAACACCGGAATCCTCGATTTTTCGCTGACCATACGGATCAGGCCCTCACCTCCGCGGGGAATGACCAGGTCGATGTACTCTTCAAGGACAAGGAGCTCTTCAATGCAGGCACGATCAGTAAAGGGCACCACCTGCACGGCAGGTTCAGGCAAACCTTGGCTGATAAAGGCCTGCTGCATGATACCGCTGAGAAGCTGGTTGGAATGAAATGCTTCTGAGCCGCCCCGCAAAATAACGGCGTTGCCGGCTTTGAGACAAAGGGCGGCAGCATCGATGGTCACAGTGGGACGGGATTCGTAGATCATCAGAATGACACCAAGGGGTACCCGCATGCGGCCGACCAGGATACCGCTGGGCCGTCGGCACATCTCTTCGATCTCTCCTACCGGATCAGCGAGCGCGACCACCTCGTTGAGTCCCTCAATCATCGCCTTGATCGCGGCATCGTCGAGCTGCAGACGGTTGAGCATGGCCGGGCTCAGTCCCTTACCCTTGGCGGCAGCCAGATCAAGGGCATTGGCCTCGATAATCGCCTGCCGCTGGTGCTCTAAGCGTTGCGCAATCTCCACCAGGGTCGCATTTTTTTGGGCGGTTGTCACGGCTGCAAGTTCACGGGAGGCGGCCTTTGCCGCCGCAGTCATTTCACCTATCCGCATCACCTGTTCCATGGTCTCTCCGTTATCGGTTCCCTGAAAAATATTGTGTCCAGACACTGCTGAACTGGGTGCTGAAATCGGCAAACAATAGCAGAGAAAAAAAGGAAAAAAAAGGGTAACTCTGAGGGTGGCCCGAATTAGCCCTCCACAGGCGAATCGTGCATGAGCACAAGATTATCACGATGGATGACCTCGTCTGCATCCCTGAAACCAAGAATCTGCTCGATATGTGCACTCCTGCACCCCTTGATCTTCTGCACATCAGCAGCGCTGTAATTAGACAGCCCAGCAGCGACAACTGTTCCGGCAGCGTCGAGGCAGTGCACAGGAGAGCCAACCGGAAAGCTCCCCTGCACCTCAACAATTCCCGAAGGCAGGAGACTGGTGCCCTTTTCCCTGAGTGCCCGGCATGCGCCGTCATCAAGAACCAGTGCGCCCTCTGGTTTAAGCACGTAGGCGATCCAGTGTTTACGACTGTTAAGCCGGTCTCCGGAAGGGAGAAAAAAGGTCCCTGCCATCTTGCTGGAAAGCAGGTCGGTGAGGATATCAGGAGCACGGCCGGAACCGATAAAGCACGAACACCCCGATGCCGAGACCATTTTTGCTGCCTGGATCTTGGTCAGCATGCCGCCGGTTCCCGCGGCATTGCCTTCACGACCGGCCATGGCTTCGATTGCACGGGTGATCCGTTTCACGGTGGGGACAGGACGAGCCGATGCATCCCTGGCAGGGTCGCCTGTGTACAGACACTCGACGTCAGAGAGGATAATATACATATCAGCACCGATCATGTTGGCGATCATGGCGCCGAGCGTGTCATTATCACTGAACTTGAGTTCCTTGGTGCTGACTGTATCGTTTTCATTGATAATGGGAAGTGTGTCGAACGCAAACAGTGTCTGGATGGTATTACGAACGTTTAAATACCGGCGTCGATGTGACAGGTCGGAGTGGGTCAGCAGCACCTGGGCGACGACACGCTCCTGACGGGCAAAGGCCTGTTCATACGCCTGCATGAGTAACCCCTGACCGGTCGCAGCGAGGGCCTGTTTGACCCGAAGTGGCTCATGTGCAGACCTGACGACCCCGAGGCGCTGGCGACCGGCCGCCACGGCGCCGGAACTCACCAGAATAACCTCTCGGCCGGTGGACCAGAGAAAGGCTATCTGGCGCGCAAGGTTGTCAACCGTTTCCAGATTAAGACCACCAGCGCTGGTCAGTACTGCCGACCCCACCTTGACCACTACCCGCTTTGCCTGATCAAAAAAGGTCTGCCGTAGGTACAGTCCCTCTTCTTTACTCGTCTGCAAGGTCATGGGACCGATACTTTTCTTCTAGCAACGCGGCAATGCGCATTTTTAGGGTGTCCAAGCCGTAACCTTCACGCGCGGATATGGCAAGGGATTCTAGCCCCTGATCAAGAAAGACCTGTCTGAGTGCCGCCAGGCGCCTGTTATCAATCAAGTCCACCTTGTTGAGCAGAAGAAGATGCTGACGGTCCGCCAGTTCTTCTTTATAGGCCTGCAGCTCCCTCATGAGCACTTTGTACTCGGTAACAGGCTGTTCTTTCGGAGTAGAGGCGTCAACGAGGTGCAGGAGGATAGCTGTCCGTTCAACATGCCGAAGAAACTGGTGTCCCAGGCCAACCCCCTTATGGGCGCCCTCAATCAGGCCGGGGATGTCGGCGATGATACACGGGTCACGGTCCTCGAACTGCAGGACGCCAAGCTGCGGCTCCAGAGTGGTGAACGGGTAGGAGGCAATCTTTGGGTTAGCGGCTGACAGCTGTGAAAGCAGTGTTGATTTTCCGGCGTTGGGCAGGCCAATGAGGCCGATATCGGCAAGGAGCTTCAACTCTATCTTCAACCAGCGCTCCTCTCCTGGCTTCCCTGGGGTTGCCTTTCGTGGCGCCCGGTTGGTGGACGTCGCGAACCGGGCGTTGCCGAGCCCCCCTCTGCCGCCTTGAGCCGCCAGCCACTGCTGGCCGTCTTCCACGAGGTCAACCAGCAGGCTGTCGGTTTCGGCGTCGTGGATTGTAGAGCCCAACGGCACCTTGACAAAACAGTCCTTGCCCGACTTACCGTGGCGATCGCTGCCCATGCCGTTGGCACCCCGTTCAGCCTTGAAATGACTACGGTATCTGAAATCGATCAGGGAGTGAAGCTGCTTCGCAGCGATGAGGTATACCGAACCGCCATCTCCGCCGTCCCCCCCATTGGGACCACCTTTGGGGACGTACTTCTCCCGGCGAAAACTCACACAACCGTTACCGCCATCACCGGCTTTGACAAAGAATCTGGATTCGTCGGCAAATCCCATACGTTTACTGTGTCAGTGACGACCAAGAGGCGTTGGGTACAAAAGAAAAAAAACCCGGTACCAGAAAACGGTGCCGGGTTGAATCGACGCTGCTAGTGGTCCCTGCCGTTGAGCTGGGCCAGGCCAGAAACCGTGTTTAGTCCGGATACACAGAGACCCGTTTCTTGTCTTTGCCAAAGGCCTCATACTTGACGATCCCGTCAACCTTGGCAAACAAGGTGTAATCTCGGCCACATCCGACATTGGTGCCGGGATGAATCCGGGTGCCGAGCTGACGTACAAGGATATTTCCGGCTTTGACGTTCTCGCCCCCGAAACACTTGACACCACGCCGTTGACCAGCACTATCTCTCCCGTTGCGTGAACTGCCGCCCGCTTTTTTATGAGCCATGGTTATCTCTCCAATGCGACTGCTAGTTACAGCGTAATTTCTTCTATGGTCAGCGCTGTATACATCTGACGGTGACCTTTTTTGACCTGGTAGCTTTTACGACGCTTCTTCTTAAAGACAACCACTTTTTTGTGCCGTCCCTGTTCCGCGATTTTCGCCACCACCTTGGCTCCTTCCACAACTGGTCGGCCGATCTTGACGGTTTCACCATCGACGACCATCAAGATATCATCAAGCTCGACTGTATCGCCAACTTCTCCTGGCAGTTTTTCCACACGCAGTGTTTCGCCGGCAGCGACCTGATACTGTTTTCCACCGGTACGAATAATTGCATACATGGGATGCCTCCTGAATATCTTCAAAGACACTGATTTTTTGCGTAAGCAGTCAATAAACACTGATCTTCTGAGAATGTCAAGATGTTCTTTGCAGTCAGAGGAAATTTACCGGGAACCAAACCCCTCCTGACCAGAAAAGACAGAATACGCACACCTATAAAACGCTTGAAACGAACCGGAAGAAAAAGTACTCTTATTTCCAGTGTGCACCAATACTTTAACCAATGAGGTAGTCCAATGGAAAAATATGAATGTCCCTGCGGATATGTGTACGATCCGGAAGAGGGCGATCCCGATAACGGTATTGAACCTGGCACTCCCTGGGAAGATTTGCCCGACGACTGGGTCTGCCCCAAATGTGGTGCAGAAAAGGAATTCTTCTACCCTGCAGATGAGTAAACGCCAGGACGACAGATCCTGACTCCAGCCGGTCACAGGCACCGGCTGGAGCACTCGCTCGGCTATGAAGTTTTCTTCTCCCCTTTCCTCCAGAGATGCCAATGCTCTTCCACTTCATCCGCGTTACCCTTCTTGCCCTGGTTTTTTCTCTAGTCTCCTCGATGCAACTGGTTGCGGCGCCATTTGGGAAAACCCAGGAACTGGTGGCCAAAGCCACCACCATATATCAGAGTTTTATGGCTGACCCGAGCATGGGCTGGTTTCGGGCCAACGTCCCCTATGCCAAAGGTATTCTCATTGTCCCGCAGATGCTGAGGGGCGGCTTTATTGTTGGCGGCTCGGGAGGATCCGGAGTACTCCTTGCCCAGGATTTCACTACCGGCAGATGGAGCTATCCCGCCTTTTATTCCATGGGTTCAGTGAGCCTCGGATTTCAGATAGGCGCCGAAGCTTCGGAAATCATCTTGATGATCATGACAGAAAAGGGACTCGACGCCCTACTGGAAACAGAATTTACCCTTGGTGGCGATGTAACGGTGGCGGCGGGCCCCATGGGCGGCACTGCCAAGGCGCAAACGGCCGATATTCTCGCCTTTGGACGTTCCAAAGGAGCGTTCGGTGGCATCAGCATTGAGGGGGCGCTAATCAAACCTCGCCACGACTGGAACTACAGGTATTACGGCCGCTCAGTTCTGCCCCGACAGATTCTCATTGAACAGGACGCTGTCAATCCGGAGAGTGATCAGTTACGAAATCTCATGCCAAAACCACCGGTGAAGCAGGGGAAACCTCTGGGCACCTAACCACACCCCTTGGAAAAGACAGGGGCCAGACAACAAGAGTTGCCCCTGGATACCGCTTTTTTCATCGAGCACAACCGCCCTTTCTCGTGCCGGTAATCACTCGTTTTTCGGTCACCACCAGATCAAGCAGCTCATCATGGGGAGCCAGGGGAATCCGGGAGGTTACCTGCAGCTCAAAGGCCAGGCCAATGCGGGGGGCCCCGGGCACCCTCGCCAGCAACCGGTCATAATAACCGCCACCATAGCCGAACCTGCCCCCCCGTTCATCAAACACTGCCCCCGGCAAGACAATACAGTCGAGGCGCTCCAAATCAACGCGGTTCACCGCACAGACTGTTTCGAGGGGCTCAGGAATCCCCCAATGGCCCGGGGCCAGCTGAGTCTCTGGATCAGTAATCCGGATACTCTCCAGACATTTTCCTTTGCTGCTGATAACAGGCACCGACACCTCCTTGCCCATTGCCAGCAGGGCGTCAATAATGGTGTGGGTGGCAACTTCGCTGCGAAAACTCACATAGATGAAAACATGTCGACTGTGGATAACCTGAAGCAGCGAAAGCAGGGTATTGCCGATCTTCGTACTCTTTTCTCTATGAAGTGTACTTGCCTGGCGATCTCTGTCGGCAAGAATCGCTGCGCGCAGCCTGGGCACTGTCATGGTACAGGCTCTTCTTTTTTTCTCATCACTGATGTACGTTCCGTCTTTTAACAAGTATTTTTGATGCCGGGCAAAGTAGTCGTGGCAACAGCGGCACTGTTGACACTGTATCGTAAAATATCTCGTGTTTTTTTACGAAAAAAACTGGTACTCTCGATTGCATTACGCAGAGAAATGCCCTAACAGATAACTACGCGAGAGAAGAGAGCGACCTGTAGATTTTTTAAAAATTTTTAGCAGATGCCACCAACACCAGGGAGAGGAAATGACAGCAAAAATTATCAGTGGGATCGAAATTGCCAAAACGATCAAAGCAGAACTGCAGAAAGAGGTCACCCGACTGAAAGAGCAGCACAACATCATCCCAGGACTGGTGACCATCCTCGTTGGTGATAATCCGGCATCACAGTCGTACGTTGCCGCCAAAAACAAGACTGCCCACGCCCTGGGTATTCACTCTGAGCAGGTCACCCTGCCCGCTGAAACCAGTGAGGAGGACCTGCTCGCCAGGGTTGACAGGTATAACAGAGACGACAAAATAAACGGAATTCTCGTACAGTTGCCTCTTCCCGGCCACATCAACGAGAGTAAGATCCTCAATGCCATCGCCCCTGACAAGGATGTCGACGGTTTTCATCCAGTCAATATCGGCCGGATGGTCCTCGGTGAACAATGTTTTCTCCCCTGCACGCCCCACGGTATCCTGGAAATACTGACTCGCAGCGAGGTCAACACCAGCGGCGCGGAGGTGGTAGTTCTTGGCCGAAGCAATATCGTAGGCAAACCCATAGCCAATCTGATGCTCCAGAAACGAGATGCCGGTAATGCCACGGTCACCGTTTGTCACACCCGCACAAAGGACATGGCAGAGCACTGTCGCCGTGCTGATATCATTATTGCCGCTGCCGGTGTACCCCGCCTGGTCACGGCAGACATGGTCAAAGACGGCGCTGTGGTTATCGACGTGGGGGTCAACCGTATCGGGATGTCTCCATCGGGCAAGGCGATACTCTGCGGAGACGTCGACTTTGACAACCTGAAAGAGAAGGCTTCCTGCATCACTCCTGTACCTGGTGGTGTCGGCCCCATGACCATCACCATGCTCATGAAAAACACGCTACAGTCTGCCAAAATGGCTGCTGGATTGCCCTAAACACTCCAAAAATCAACGAAGGAACAGCGGTCAGCGTTGGCGGATTTTTTCTCATTACTCCAGGCTGAGCTGTACCGGCGGTTCCTCCTGCCACAATTTTTTCTGTCATGTCCCATCATCTCTTGACATAACAAATGGAAAACGTGATCATTTTTTAAGTACCTTCTCGCTACCTCTACCTGTGGAGTTGATTTATGGAGACACCAAACTGCCGCGCGCTTACCCAGGGGCATCTCATCATATCCAGTGCCGAAAAGGTGGGCCTTGACCCCCGGATTCTCTACGAAGCTGTCATCGACCTGTCCGCTGAAGGACTACTCACGGCAAGCTCTATCAACCTGGCTGCCGGTATTTTTCTCCAGGACTTGGGACTTCCCCGGTATTTTTTTACCAATATTGAAAAAGACTCGTTAAAAAATATCCTGGCTTCCATCGCCACCTCCATCGGCTTCAAAGACGGTACGCCAACGCTGTACGGCTCTGTGGCCAACGTTGACTTCAATCTGGAACGCCGGAAAAATGTGCAGCGGGTTCGTATTGCCACCGCAGAAACCCGAGACTCCATGGAAGCGGCGCTTGGTGATCTTATCACCGGTCATCGCCGGGAGTACTACTTCAGCCCCAAAAGCGGGTATCACACCTATCTCATTAGCCCAAAGACCGTCGCCGATTTTCCCCAAGAAGCCTTTCATGATTCACGATTTCTTTTCAGCTTCTCTGACGATTATTCGAGAACAGTGGAAGCCACTCGACTGCGGTATGAAAAGTTTCTCATAAAATCGGAAACCTCGACATTACCACTAATTGAGGTCTACAACCTCTCGGAAACCGACGAGACCCGTATCGTCTTCAAAAGCGATTTCGGGGTTTCTCAGATGCCTGTGATGCGCAAGCTCATTGAAGATCACGATCTGCTGCTGCGGCGGGCCTACTGGGAGCCCTTTTGCGGTGCCGTCGGCGTGCCGTCGTCCATCTGCTCCATCTACGTTCAGGGTGGAGTAACTCGCCGAACCGAAGATGCGCTGCTTGCCTCACTCAGGTCCTATCTTTCCTTCCACGTCGGTGAAGTTACCGAGCTTTTTGTCCAGGGAAAACTGACGTTCCAGGAGATGCTCTTTGCCGGCAACTTCATCGACTGTGCCCGGATGTTCATCTACAAGGAGAGAGACAACCCCATCGACCGCGAGATCATGGCAAGCCTTGAGTGCCAGGATCTCCGGGAGTCATTTGCGGCCAGGGTCCACAACGCCAACCGCTCCACCTATACCCCGAAAGTGATCAATGCGGTGGTCTGCAGCAACCCGGATCTGATTAAATTACTGTACAAAATCTTTGCCGGTCGCTTTGATCCCGCAAGCAAGCACCGTATCACCGACGAGGAGATCGCTGCGCTCTACCAGGAGTTCAATGCCCTGGCCACCTCACGATTTATCGACTACCTGTACGGGTATGAAATCTTCCAGTTCATTTACAAACTGGTGATGAGCACCAGGAAAACCAACTTCTTCATGGTGGAAAAACGCAGTTTTGCCTTCCGCTTCGATACAACCATCCTCGACCCCCTGGTCTTCAGCAAAACTGTCCACGGTATATTTTTTGTCAACGGCCACTATGCCTGCGGTACCCACCTGCGGGCTGCAGATATTGCCCGCGGAGGCCTTCGCCTCATCCGGGTGACCAACTCCAACCACGACCGTGAGCTGGATAACGCTGTGCTACTCAACTATGCGCTCGGCCCCAAGGCGCAGCGCCTCAAACACAAGGACATCTGCGAGTCCGGTTCCAAGGGGGTTATCGTTCCTCATCCAATGTATGCCAAGTGCGGCCATGATGCCGTCAATGACTATACCCAGGGTATCATAGACCTGATGCTGCCCAACAGCGAAATCATTGACGACCTGGGGCAACCGGAGATGATCTTTTTCGGCCCTGACGAAGGGACGGCGCCGCTGATGGACAATGTAGCCTACAACGCCAGGGCACGTGACTACACGTACTGGCGCACCATCACCACCGGCAAGAGCTTTGGCATCCCTCACGACGCCTACGGTCTCCTGGACAACGGTGACCTGTTCGGCCTGAAGGACCAGGGAGCGAGCGGAACAGAACTGCAGATTAACGGTGAAACATTCTGCACCTGCACCGATCCTGAAACCATCTGGAAGCGAATCGGTGGGCAGGTTGCCACCAGCGGCATGACCACCACCAGTATCATGAGCTCCTTTCGTACCCTGATCGAGCACGCCGGCGTCAAAGAGGAGGACCTGAACCTGATGATGACCGGTGGCCCGGATGGCGACCTGGGTGCCAACGAGATCCAGTGCTACCGGGGCAAAATCTGCCTGATAATAGACGGTGGCTCGGTCCTCTTCGACCCTGCCGGCTTAAACCGCGAAGCACTGAGTCGCCTTGCCTTCTCCCGCCACACTCAGCCAAGGGACAACTCCATGGCCTTTCCGGCAGAGCTCATTGGCGAGGGCGGATTCCGCGTGCCCCTGGGCGCACGCAACGTCCACCTGCCCGACGGCTCGGTGATCGATGACGGTACGGTCTTTCACCGTGATTTTCTCACCAACCCGGCCAATCGCAAATGGATTGCCCAGGCGGGTATTGGCGCCTTTATTCCCTGCGGCGGTTTCAAAGACACCATTAACCGCAGTAATGTCAACCCCTTCCTCGAGCTGTTTCAGGAGCTCAGGTTTATTGTTGAGGGAGCAAACGTCTTTTTCGACGATGCAGCCAGGCGCACCATCGCCCAGGCTGGTATCCTGCAGATCAAAGACTCCTCTGCCAACAAGGGAGGCGTGTACAGCAGCTCGGTCGCCGAGGTACTCACCGCCTTTCTCCTGGGCAATCAATACGAAGAAAAACTGCTCAATGATCAGAAAATCCGCTGGTCCCTGATCCGTGACATCATCACCAGCGTCGAGGAGTATGCCCGTGCCGAAACCGCCATGTTGTTGACGTTGCACAAGCGTGACCCCAAAGTTCCGCTGTTTGAACTCTCCGAGCTTACCAGCGAGCAGATCTTTTCCCTGCAAGCCTTGGCAGAGCAGCGACTTGATGAATTTCTCGGTGACCCTGAACTCGTCTGGCAGGTACTGGTCAGGTATATTCCACCTGTGCTGGTCCGAGTCCTTGGCAGGGAAAAAATTCTGGCACTGCTCTCTTCCCCTGAGCTGATGAGTTATCGCAACGCCATTCTTACGAAAAAACTTGCGGCCATGGCCTTCTACCGTTTCGGTATGGAATGGGAACAGCTCGTCGAGGAGTTCACCGATGATTTTATCGGTACCGCCCGCAAAGTAACGGCTTTGGCAAAGGATTGAGCCATTGCTCCTGCAAGAGCTCAGCTGGACAAACGCTCGCGAGAGGCAAGCTGCTGTCAAGGCTTTTCTTTTCAACCACCTGTAACGTTAGGCTTCTCCTCGCCGGCACAACCAGAAAAAACCATTGGTTGTGCCGGCCGCTCAACCATCTTGCCCAGACGTCGTTGTTGAGTTGTTTTTAGAGAGAGGACGCTGATAGTGAAACGACGTGACACCACCACAGAGATCTGCAGTGGATCACGAAGCTGTTACGGAAAAATCAGCGGCCAAGAAAAGGGCCTTTTCAGACCAGACCCTGATGGAGAGCAGCCGCCCTGAGCACCCCTTCAGACCACTGGGGCAAGGCCGGTGCCAGCACGTGGGTATACAGGGCAAGCACATTGTTGTACCATAACCCGTCCCGGTTATCGGCAAATCCGGTTCCCCGTTCCATGCGCATCGCAAGCTGGTGGGGCTCACCGTCCCAGCTGTCCACCAACGAATACCTGAACTCATGACCTGTCACGACAGTTCCTGGCGCATAAAAGGCATTTTGCCTTTCAACAACACAACGCGAATACCCATGGGCCTGGGGCTTTTTCCCCATGGAAAAACGTACAGGAAACACGCCAGCCAGGGGATATTCTTTTTTGTCCAGGGTAATGGACTGGCCGAGAAAGATCAGACCGCCGCACTCGGCATAGATGGGAAGTCCGGCTTGGGCCTGCTCTTTGACGGAGCGCCGGAACCCTACATTTGCAGCAAGTGCCGGGGCACTGGTTTCCGGGAAGCCGCCGCCAATATAGAGAGCGTCGAGCTCGTCAGGCAGGCATTGATCACGCAGGGCATCGATTTCAACCAACTCCCCCCCCCCATTACTGAGGGCCTTCAGATTTTCTTCATAGTAAAACTGAAAAGCCTCATCCCTGAGGATTCCTATCCGTACCCTGGCCACAACCTTCACCCTGGCAGGACGTACCGTTGCAGGCAAACTGTCCGTTTTTACCCCAGCGGTACAGACCGTTGGCTTCATTGCTGCAACAATGGCCTCCATCTCAAAACGTTTGCTGCAGATATCGTGCAAACGTGCAAGCATTGGTTCGACCTCGTCATATTCCTGATGAGGGGTGACCCCAAGGTGACGCATGGGCAGTATGTCCTGGGGAAGTCTCGGCATGACACCGACAACAGGAACCCCGGTCAGGGTCTCAACACTTTGCCGAACAACTCGCTCATGCCGGGGGGTGGCTATCTGGTTGAGGATCACCCCGGCAATCTGTATCCGGGTATCAAGATGACAGCACCCCAACACCATGGCGGCAACAGTCCGGGTTGTCTTGGCACAGTTCACCACCAGGAGAACCGGGAGATCGAGCTGCAATGCCAGTTCAGCTGTTGAATATTCCCCCCTGGCACTGACACCATCGTACATACCCCGGTTTCCCTCGATCACGGCATATTCACCATCAAGCCTGTTAAAAAAACAGGCCGTGAGCGTTGCCGCATCCATGAGATAGGGGTCAAGATTATAGCAGGGATGCCTTGCCGCCCTTGCCAACCATCCTGCATCGATATAGTCGGGTCCTTTTTTAAAAGGAATCACCCTGCCCCTGCTGGCCAGGACAGTGAGCAGACCGATGGTCACCACAGATTTCCCGGTACCACCGCCGACCCCTGCAACCACGATGGAGCGTGTCATGGACGCTGTTCCCCTGTCCGGTCATGGGGCCCCTGGCCAACGGCTGCCCAGGCCTTTGCATAAAGGCTGTTCAAGGCCTCTTCCACCTGTTGCCGATACAACTCGAGTGTCTCCTTACCACTATCAGCAGGAACATAGACGGGCTCTCCCATGATAAAATGAACACGGGTGAATGGCAATGGCAGCACAGTGCGATCCCAGCTGTTAAAGGTAAGGTAACGTTTGGCCGCCCAGGTCATCGGCAAGATCGGAGCCCCGGTCTTTGCCGCCAGGAGCACGACACCAGCCTGGAGCTTGCGGGCCGGCCCCTGGGAGCCATCGCCCACAAGTGCGGCATGCCTTCCCTTGCGGAGCTGGCGAATCAACCCCCTGAGTGCTGAGGCTCCCAGCCGATTGGATGAGCCACGCACAGGAACATAGGCATACAACCTGGCTATCCGCGCAATATACTCACCATCCCGGGACGCGCTCACCATAACCGCGGCACTGTTGCCGCGTACAAGGTGAAGAATAAAGGCAAAACTGTAGTGCCAGAATACCCCGATAACCGGACCGTCAGCCACAGCGCTCTGTATCTGTTCCTTGCCTGTCCCGGTCAATCGGCAGGAGAGGAACCATACCCTGGTCAGCAGATACACGACCCGGGTCACCGGACCCATGAGATACCGACGTAGATCAGCCAAGTTCCAGCTCCATCAGCTTAAGGTCCTTTATTCGGTCCCGGTATCGGGCCGCATCCTCGAACTCCAGGGCGTCGGCTGCGGTGCGCATCTGCTGCTCCAGTTCATGAATCTGATTGCGCAGGTCCGCAAGACTGGCAAACGTCGCTTCGGGTTCTGCCGTGGTGAGTCCAGCCATCCTGCTCTCTTCATCCTCATCACGGGATAGCCAGCCTGACGCCCTTAAATGTTGAGCCATGGAATCCTTGATCTCTGAAACCACAGTAGTCGGCACAATCCCGTGTTCCCGGTTAAAGGTTTCCTGAATGGTACGCCGCCGATTGGTCTCCTTGATGGTGTATTCCATGGATCCGGTTATATCGTCCGCATACAGCAACACCTTGCCCGAGGCATTGCGGGCGGCACGGCCACAGGTCTGCACCAGAGAACGCCGCGAACGAAGAAAGCCTTCCTTGTCTGCATCGAGAATCGCCACCAGGCTGACTTCAGGCAGATCAAGCCCCTCACGCAGCAGATTAATACCCACCAGCACATCAAAGTCGCGACTGCGGAGTCCCTGGATGAGTTCCACCCGTTCCAGGGTATTGATATCTGAGTGCAGATAACGAACCCGGACACCAACCTCCTCATAGTGGCGGGTGAGATCTTCAGCCATGCGCTTGGTCAGTGTGGTCACCAGCACAGCCTCGTTGCGGGCAGCCCGTTCACGAATCTCGGCGAGCAGGTCATCCACCTGATGGACGGCCGGCCGTACCTCAATGAGGGGATCGAGGAGACCGGTCGGCCGGATCAGCTGCTCCACCACTTCATCGCCGGCCTGCTCCAGTTCATAGTCTCCTGGCGTTGCCGAGACATACACGGCCTGATGAACCCGCTCCTCGAACTCATCAAAACGAAGTGGCCGGTTGTCCAGTGCCGAGGGCAGGCGAAAGCCAAAATCCACCAGCGTCTGTTTACGGGAACGGTCGCCATTGTACATGCCGCCAATCTGCGGTACGGCAATATGAGACTCATCAATAAACAACAGATAATCTTCGGGAAAATAGTCGAGCAGGTTGGGTGGCGGCACCCCGGGCGGTTTACCGGTAAGATGGCGGCTGTAGTTCTCAATGCCGTTGCAGTACCCGAGTTCAGCGATCATCTCCAGGTCAAACATGGTCCGCTGCTCCAGGCGCTGCACCTCCACGAGCCGATTGTCTGTCTGAAGTTCGGCAAGTCGGTCCTTGAGTTCCTCCTTGATGGTTCTCATGGCCCGGTTGAGGTTCTCCTTGCCGGTGACAAAATGACTTGAGGGAAAGACGGTCAACTCATCGACCTCCTCCAGAATTTCTCCACGAAGAGGATCAATAATCGTGACCGCCTCGACAGTATCACCAAAGAACTCGACGCGAACAGCCCTCTCCTCTTCGTATGCCGGAAAGATGTCGAGGACATCGCCGCGTACCCGGAATGTCCCCCGATGAAACGAGTACTCATTACGCTCATACAGCATGAAGGCAAGCCGTCGCTGCACCTCTTCCATGGGGTACTCTTCTCCGACGGTAAGAAAGAGATGCATGGATTTGTACTCCTCAGGTGAACCGAGACCATAGATACAACTGACCGAGGCGACGATCAGGACGTCGCGTCGAGTGAGCAGGCTGCGGGTGGCGGAGTGCCGCATCTTGTCGATGGCATCATTGATTGAGGAGTCTTTTTCAATATAGGTATCCGAGGCGGGGATGTAGGCTTCTGGTTGATAATAGTCATAATAGCTGACAAAAAACTCCACGGCATTATGCGGGAACAGTTCACGAAACTCGGAGAACAGCTGCGCAGCCAGCGTCTTGTTGGGGGCGAGGATCAGGCTGGGCCGCTGCACCCTGGCGACGACCTGGGCCATGGTATAGGTCTTGCCCGAACCGGTGACACCCAGCAGTACCTGGTGTTTGCGACCATCTTCAATTCCGGCAACAAGCCGATCAATGGCCTGGGGCTGATCACCGGAAGGGGTAAAACTGCTGACAAGCTGAAAAGGGATGTCCATTATACGATGGATACTGCTCTTGCGTCTTGTTCAAGGAAACCGGATCATTGCCACGACATCTGCAAAATACCCCTAACCCGAAAGCATCGCAACCGGGTTCAGCAAAAAGAAGCGGCCGGCACATCAACGACAGGATTCACTACTGCATACCGGCCTTCTCTGCGGACAGCGCTGTTGTCTCCCGGACAGAAGTGTCAGTACGGCCAGCGGCCTGCCGCAATCTCCTGAGTACTGCAGTGCGGGTGTTGGCCTCCTGGTTGAGCAGAATCACAAAGGGGCTGCCATCCTCCAGGTAGCCGGCAAAATTGTAGATATTCTCCATGGTTCCTGTCTTGAGCAGCACATTTTCCCGGGGGTGCAGCAGCCGGGCAAAGGGTTTGAAGGCACCAAGCAGGGCAAGCATGGTTCTCGCGTCCAGACGATTCTCTCGGGAAAGGCCGGCACCCTCCTGCTGAATGATACCGGCGGCAACCTCTTTACCAAGATGTCTGCGCAACACAGCAGCCACAGCTCTCTTCGCCTTATCCCAGGTGGCTGGGTAGCCAAAGGTCTCAGCGCCGATTGTCAGGTAGAGCTGATTGGCGATGAAGTTGCTGGAATATCGGAGCATGATACTGCAGGTTTCCTCCAGGCTCCTCGTACTTTCATGCACATGGACGCGCTTCGCTCCCGGCGGTACACGGCCACGGCCGACCCTGCCGATGACACTGCTCCCCTGCTGGCGCAGTATCTCGCTGAACAGTTCGGCAGCATATCGGGCCGCCCTGGTTGCGGCATCAGCACCATCATAACAGATATTGATCCGGTACCTGCCAGGAGACCTCCCAGCGGCAAATTCTCGCATCAACGGCAGCATTGGCGTTTGTGATTCACCCGAGGACATCGTCCCATCTGTGCCGATATTAAAGGGAACAGAGTTGAAGTTCACCGACGTCGGCGCCACAGGCGCATCATAGGGGTTGGTGCTGTGCTCACTCCCGGGAACAGGACCTTCGAGATGATAGGCCTGATCGTCGATGAAAACAGCGTCCACCTGATCAAGACCCCTTTCCCGTAACACCGCAGCAATCAGGGCGACCTCCTCGGAGACCAGGAGGGGATCACCAAATCCTCTGATAAAAAGATTTCCAGACCTGTCCAGAAAAAATTCGGTTCGAAACCGGTAGTTCGGGCCAAGCACCTCAAGAGCGGCCAGTGCTGTGGAGATTTTGAGAAGACTGGCAGGAATGAAAGGGGTATCCAGGTTGCACCCCTGGCGAACCGTTCCTCCGATATCGGCAACCCCGTAGGCTCCCTGATCAATAACATCGGCAAAGTCAGCACAGCTTGCAGATGCAGTACTCCCGACCAGAAGTAGTGCCATGGCCAGGAGCACTGTTTTCTGTAAAGGAGAGCGTGTGAGATGAAACAGTCTGTTCAAGAGCTCAACTCCCGGCACCTGGTTTTCATAATTCTTGCCTCAAGGACCTGCTGCGGATTGATCTGCAGGATCTTTTCGAGTATCTCCCTGGGACTGACACCTGCCTTGGCCACAGGGCTGATAAGATCCAGGTGGAGAGAGCCCTGCCGAAACTCCATGGCTGTTATCAGCGAACGAGCATCGACGTGTCGACGCTTTTTTTTGCGCACCTGTTCAAGCAGATAACTCTCCTGGCTGAGAAATTCTCTGATCCTTGCTGGCAAGACATCCTCTAAAGGGGCTGGCAGGCGTATTTCATAGGTAAAGAGATAGGCCTGTGGTGGACGACCGGCAGACGGCTCCACCCGCTGTACCCGGATACCCTCAGGGAACCCCTTGTTGAGGAGAACCGCGCAGTTCTCCGAGGCCTTCAGGGGACGCGAAAGCTCCATGTCAAAATACTCTGCCTGGCTTTCGATGCCAACACCAAGCGCCGGGCTGAAGCTCACCTTGGGCGAGGGGTTGTATCCCTGGGAGAATCTCAGCGGCAATCCGGTACGGGCAAGGGCGCGAAAGACCAGCTGCAGTACCTCAAGATGGCCGTAAAAACGGGCACTCTCCACCCTGCTGTACCAAATCCGGTATGTAAAGGTTTGCTGTTCCTCGACAGGGGCGTCTGTACGCTGTACCGGCACAGAAGGAGGGCTCGCAGGGTTTTTGCTCACCAGCGGCCTGACCGTCTTGAAATCACAAAGACCACAGCCTTGGCAGCCATGCACCCGGCAGTCCGGCGTATACTCTCGCGCCAGGGCCCGGCTTAACTCCTGGTGAAGAAAATCTGGATCCACACCACAGTCGACGTGACTCCACGGTAGCACCTCATCCAGCTGCCGCTCTCTCAGGAAGGTTATCAGCTCAAGCCCACAGTCATCAGCCGCTTGCTCCCAGGTGCGCAGGTCAAAATGCTCTGCCCAGCCATCAAGGCGGGCTCCTCGACGCCAGGCCGACTCGATAAGAGCAGCGAGTGTACGGTCACCACGACTGAAAACACCCTCCATAAAAGACATTCTCGGGTCGTGCCATTTGAGCTTGAAGCCTTTACGCGGCAGGTGCTGTTTCAGGTAATCGATCTTTGCCGCCGCCTCCTCCATGCGCAGCTGCCTGTGCCACTGAAACGGCGTATGCGGCTTGGGAACAAAGGTGGAGATGGAGACGTTTATCTGCACGGATCGACCACCTGGTGCCATGGCTCTGGCCTTCTGTGCAAGATCGATGATAGCCTGGATATCTTCCGGGGTTTCAGTGGGCAGACCGATCATGAAATAGAACTTGATGAGTCGCCAGCCGAGGCGAAAGGCATCAGCGCAGGTGGTCAGCAGATCTTCCTCGGTGATCCCCTTGTTGATCACTTCCCTAAGCCGATCTGTGCCGGCCTCGGGTGCTACCGTAAAACCGGTTTTGCGCACCTGCCGGATCTCCTCCATGATCTCAGGGGTCAGGGTTCCCACCCGCATGGAGGGCATGGAGACGGAGACATGCTCGGCACTGTACTTCCGCATCAGTCCGGTAATCAGGTCATTGATACAGGAATAGTCACCTGTCGACAATGACAACAGGGCCAGCTCATCAAAACCCGAATCCCTGATGCCCTCCTCAGCAATGCGCAAAATCTCATCTATGTTGCGCTCACGCACGGGTCGGTAGATCATGCCTGCCTGGCAGAACCGACAGCCCCGGGTGCAACCGCGGGCAATCTCAATACCAAGTCGATCATGCACGGGCTTGACTACCGGGACAATAGGAGAGGGCACCTGCCCCCCAGCCTCAAGGCTTGGCAGCACCCGGCGCCTGACCTTGGGGGGTGCACCTGGGCCAGGGGTCATCCCGGTGAACCTGGTGCCATTGTCGGTCGGTGTATACAGCGAGGGCACATAGACACCGTCAAGTCCCGCAAGGGTCTGTAAGACCTCATGCCGTGACACTCCAGGTTGCCGGCCAATTATGAGTGCTTTTCCCAGTTCCACCACTGCCTCTTCCCCGTCGCCAATGACAATGGCATCAAAAAAGGGGGCAACAGGTTCGGGATTAAAGGAACAGGAACCGCCACCAATCACCAGCGGATCAGCAGTTGTCCGCTGCGTTGCCCGGAGGGGGATGCCACCAAGGTCCAGCAGCGTCAGAATGTTGGTGAAACACAACTCATATGGCAGGGTAATACCGACCACGTCATAGGCACAAAGCGGTTTTCTGGCCTCCAGAGAAAATAGGGGCACGCCGGCTTGCCGCAGATGCTTCTCCATGTCCAGATCCGGTGCAAAGCATCGATGTGCAAGCATACCCTGTTGTCGATTGAGGATATGGTAGAGGATCTGGAGCCCCTGATGCGCCATGCCGATCTCGTACAGATCGGGGAAGGCCAGACAGAACTTGAGATCCTGCCCAGGCCATTCGCCGGACACCGTATTTCGCTCACCACCAATGTATCGCCCCGGTTTACGTACCAGGGGAAGGATGGTGTCAATCGTGACTTCCCTGCTCATGCGAGTATAAAGGCAACTACGCCCTTTGCCTAAATTGTGTTGACATTATCCTTTGTTACGAGGTATCTCTTAGAAAAGAAAGTATTTTTTCACGTCCACCCGCCGAGCACCCAATGATACGCTACAACCTGCATGTTGCCATAATCGCCCTGTTCTGCTGCCTTGCCGGACCGGTCCTGGCCGCAGAACCGCTTATCATCAGCAATATCAAGTTTACCGCTCTGGACGCAGATAACGAATGGATATCGTTTCAGCTCAATGGCTCGTATACCCCTAAACCGTTCACCATCAAGGGAGAACGGCCCCGCATCGTCTTTGACTTTTTTGATGTGGGTGTTGCCAGCACCGTCCCCAGCCTGACAAATACTCATGGCCGCTTAGTCCGCCGTATCCGCGTTGGTGTACACAAGGGCTCTTCCCCCAAGGCCCGGATTGTTGTCGATCTTCAACCCAACAGCAAGGTGGCCTTTGAGATGCAGGCTGATCCCCGGAAAAAACAGCTCAACGTTCATCTGTTCAACCCCGAGGCCATGCCCAACCCCGCTGATGTACCCGAATATTCAGAAGAGACCGCTCCATCTGTCGGTGATTCCCCTGGGCAACAGCCAGCCCCGGATGCCAAGATCGACACCTCGGCTTCAAAGGGTACCCCTGCGGCTGAGCCCGAGGGCACGGCCAAGGAAACAACGGCTCCAGCGGTCAGCGCCGGTGCTGCTGAACAACAGGCAACCAAACCTGCCGATACTGTACACAACGACAAGGCCCAGCCCTTCCTTGAGTCAGTTAGATTTGACGACTCTTCCAGCAAGGGAGAGATGGTGCTCTTCAAACTCAATGACTTTTACCCGCCGGTGGTCTTCGGTATCGAAGAGGATTCCCCCCGGGTTGTCTGCGACTTCAAGGATACGACTGTCAGCGCCAAGGTCAAGGGAACCATCGCAGCCGATGGCCACTATGTCCGTTCCATTCGGGTCGGGCAACACGCCAGCCCCCAGAAAGTCCGGGTTGTTCTCGATCTTGAGCCTCATCACAACTATGATCTGCAACAGGTCTTTTTTCGCGAGGATAACCTGTTCGTTATCATTGTCAACACCATCAAGGAGCTTCCGCCGGCATCGGCGAAATCCAAAGGACAAGCTGAATAGAGAGGGCTACCGCCGCTTCTCTTCCCGAAAATGTGCCGGCGCCTCTGGCTGGAAAACAGTAGCACCAAAGGGCCCGTTGATTGGGTAGATATGCTGAAACACCAGTCTGAGGGCACCGCTCATGTCAACCTCTATCTGCCGGGGGAACAGTTGCCCACCTGCGCCTGTAATCTCTCCTGTGTAACGCATCTCCATTCCCTTTTGTTTCGGCAGCTGTAAGGTCTTGAGCCGGGCACTGTGTCGATCAAGCAGTACCCGCACATCCTGGCCGCTACTGCGTCCATCATACCAGTAGTTCCCCGCCTGGTCACGGCCTGCCGGGGTCAACTCGGTCTGCTCCTGGCACAGAGTGCCCAGCATGGTACTGACCAGTAGCTCTGCAGGGATATCCACTGGAAAGTATTCCTGCCACGACCCTGAAGCCACAGTACCGGTATGAATGATCGCTTCTGATATATCAAGGGCACGGTATGTGGTGCCGTCTGAAGCCAGGATAAAAAAAGGTCTGCCCAGCGGATCCAGCAGGGAAAGTCGCAGCTTGTCCGGCAACACCGCCTGCACAGTGGCATCAACGCTTTGTGTGCCGGTGAGTGTCTCCCAGCTCAGATGCACATCTGCATCCAGGGCCACAGGCCGCTCCAGTGTGGTAAAACGGGTCAGCAGGTCCCGGGCTTCACCAGCCTCTTCTGGGGTAAGGGTCAACACCGAGGGGGGGATGGCACATCCCTGTACCTGAGCGAGTATGAGCAGCACCACCGCAAGTCGAAGCACCATCAGTGTTCCTCGTGGTCGCGGATGATTTTCAGTTTCTGGAGCAGCAGGGCCCGGCCCTCGGCTGCATCATCGAGAAGAGCAAGTCCTTTCTCGTAAGCTCCTCTGGCCTTGTCCACCATACCCATCTCCAGATAGACATCACCAAGATGGTCATAGATGTCATAGGCGTCATCAACAAGACGGACCGCCTCCTGCAGATGTTCCAGAGCCAGCTCCAGGTTTCCCAGTCGGTAATGCACCCATCCAAGGCTGTCACGGATATAGCCATTATCCGGCTGCAGCTCCATGGCTCGCTGGATATATTCCAGCGCCTGGTCAAGATGAATTTTTTTATCTGCCCAGGTATATCCGACAAAATTGAGGGCTCCGGCATTGTCAGGCTTCAAGGTGATAACCTGCTGCATGACTTTCATGGCCTCCAGGTGATCGCCTTTCTGTTCGAGAAAGAGCCCGAACTCGTAGAGAAGGCCGTCATCTTCAGGAAAAAGGGAAAGTCCCTGGAAATAGGCATCTGCACGTTTCTGCCCCTCTCCCAAAAGCTGGTATAGGGTCGCCAGCAGGGCAAACATTTCAGGAGTTCTCGACGCCTCCTTAGCGATGGCCGCCTCCATCATCTGTACGGCAATGTCGACACGATCAGTAATCTGGTAGATACGCGCCTGCAAAAACAGGGCATCCTCGTATTCTTCTGCCTGGTTGTCAATACGGTGAAGTTGTGCCAGGGCCCACGCATATTCCTGCTTTTGAAAGTAAATGATTGCGAGCAGATAGCGGGCCTGACTTGAGTCGTTGAGTTCTAAAAACTTTTCCAGGACAGCGGCAGCCTTGCCATACTGCTTCTTGCGGGCATACAACCGGGCAATTGTCACATCAACCTGCTGAGAACGCCCGGTCACGGCCTTCAGTTGTTGAAGTTCCTCAAGAGCCTCGTCTTCCTGATCCTGGAGCAGCAACGTATAGATCAGGGCAATCCTGACCTCTTCGTTGTCCCGTTCGGCTTTGAGAACTTCCCGGTACATGGCAGCGGCTTCGGTAAAACGCTCCTGGCTGGCGAGGAACTGGGCGGTCTCGAGAACAAGTTCGGCAGACCAGTCTACCTCAAGGGCTCTTTTGTACCGGGCAACTGCTGCGTCGGGCCGCGATGACATCCTCAACAGCCGGGCAAGTTGAACCAGGGCGATATGGGCGTTCGGGTCAATCTCAAGGACCTGCAACAGACTCTTTTCTGCCTGATCCAGGAGACCACGGCCCATAAAAAGTTCGGCGAGCAGCAGCAGTGGCGCCGGGTCCTCAGGGGACTGGGCAAAGACGATGCGGTACTGCTCCACGGCCTTGTCATACGCCTTACGCTGCACAAGAATCCCCGCATACAACAGCCGTATATGTCGGTCCTCTGGATGCTCTGCCAGCTGCGTCTCCAGCCACTGCAATGCCTCATCGGGTCGCTCCAGGCGAACAAGAAGAAGGGGTACCCGTCCAGCCACAAACGAGGCTTGCGGGTCACAGATCATCGCCTTCTGATAGTACTCCAGAGCTTCTTCAAACTGAAGACTTAACTCGGCATATCTACCGCAGAGAAAGTAATAACTGGCACAGCCAAGATCAGGTTCTTCTCCACCGGAAGCAGGTGCCTCTTCCACCTGAGCTTGGGGAGGAGGAGCAACAGGTGAGCAGGCCTGCACGAGCATGACGCAGAACAGAAGACAGCACAGCGGCCGGCTCACCTTGGACCTCCTTCAAGCAGGGGTTGAACCGCCTGACGGATAGCGGCCTGCACGTGGTCAAAAGGAGCAGAGGCGTCTAGACGGTGGATGCAGGGATGGGTGAAACGTTGATACAGCTCCGCTACCCGCCGCAGCTGAGTCAACTGTTCAAAATCATTTAATCTGTCACCGCGGCTGACACGGATGCGCTGCACCGCTTCCTCAGGGCTGAGTACCAGCAACAGGACCAGATGCGGCTCAGGGGCAAACCCGTGCCGGGCAAAAATCGCCTCGGGATCTCCGCCGGCAGCCCCCTGGTATGCGGCAGAAGAAAAATAGTACCGATCTGTGAGGATAATCCGACCACGCCGCAGATCAGGCATGATCAGCTCATGGACATGCTGGCGGCGATCGTTGATAAACAGCGCCAGTTCCTCGTCTGGATCAAGCTGGTGACGACGGGAAAAATGCTCCCGCAGTTTTTTTCCGTACGGGCCATCTGTAGGTTCACGGGTGATGGTGACCTCACGACCAAGCTCCTTAAGATATGCGGCCAGGCTATGGAGCTGGGTGGTTTTCCCTGTACCGTCTATGCCCTCAAAGACGATCAGCAGTCCGCCACACATGCCTTGCCTCCTTTCATGCCTCGCTTGCGGTTGGCAATGATTTCAACAGCAAGATCAAAGGCGGCAACCAGGCTTTCTTCGCTTGCAACAGCCTGGCCGGCGATATCATAGGCCGTGCCATGATCCACTGAGGTTCTCACGATCGGCAGGCCCAGGGTTACATTAACGCCATCACTGAAGTGCACGAGCTTGAAAGGAATCAAGCCCTGGTCATGATACATGGCCACCACAGCGTCAAACTCTCCTGCATGCGCCTGTAAAAAAACGGTATCCGGAGGCCAGGGTCCACTGATCTGCCCCGGCCCCTGATAGGCCTTGATTGCCGGAGTGATGACCGTTTCCTCTTCTCTGCCAAACAGTCCACGTTCTCCGGCATGAGGGTTCAGCCCAGCCACTGCTACCCTGGGGGCCTGTACAGCAAAATCTTCCCTGAGGGAATTCACTGTCATGGTAATACAGTCCAGTACCGCCCTGGTATGCAAACAGGTGGCAACATCAGCCAACGGCAGGTGAATAGTGACCAACACCACCTTGAGCCGTGGCCCGGCCATCATCATACGAAACTGCTTGGTTCCGGTGAGTGACGCCAGCATCTCCGTATGACCAGGGAAGGGGTAGCCGGCCAGGTTGAGGCTGGTCTTGGTAATGGGACAGGTGACCATCCCAGCAACTCTTCCCTGGCTGATCAAGCGAACAGCTGTCTCGATATAGGCGCCCATTGCCTTGCCGGTCTGCTGGTTTGGCTCACCCCACTGCAGAGCAGAGGCATCAAGACGACTCGCCTCAACGACCTGGATGTCGTGGGTTGTCGGCACGCTGCCGGTGTTCCAGGGATGAAACGTCAGGGCGAGCCCAACCACAGCAGCCGCCTTTTCAAGAACCCCGATATCACCAACAACCAAGGGGAGTTTCAGCCCTTTCTCCAGACGTCTGTGCATCAAACGGAGAACAAGCTCAGGCCCTATCCCCACGGGGCAGCCCATCGTGAGACAGGGAAGGTTTCCGTGCAGAGGAAAGACAGGCGTGTTAGTCATCTGTCAGCTCAAAGGCATTCTGATAGAGTTCAATCACCGGATCGTCAGTACGTTCCAAGTCAACACTGACTACATCAAAACGTACGAAAGTATCAAGCAAATTATGCCGTCCCAGATAGCTGAGCGCCAATCGGCCAAGCTGTCGCTGCTTACGGACATCAACAGCCTCGGCAGGATCACCAAATCGTCTGCTGGTGCGGGTCTTGACCTCTATGAAAACCAGACAGTCACCCTGCCGGGCAATCAGATCAATCTCTCCACAGCGCTCGCGATAGTTGCGTTCCAACAGCGTATACCCTCTCTTTTTCAGGTACTGGGCCGCAAGTTTCTCACCGCGCAGACCAATGTCCCTGGTTGCCCCCGGTCGTTTCTGCTGCCGATCCCACCACATGGCTACGCTACCGTTCGTTGCTCCAGCACCCAAAAGGGTTACAGAACCGCTGGCCCGGCCACCACCTTCCCATGGAGGAGGCTCCAGCTCCTCCTCCCGGGTCGCCTGGGGTGAAAGCCTGAGGGTTGACGGTGAAGGTACCTGCAGTGTTCATGGGCTACCACAACCTCTGCTGTTCCCTGGCACCTCCAGGTTCAGTGACAAAGTATTCTCTCACCCCTTTAAAGGTGCGGCGGTGTTCTGCACAGGGCCCATAGGTGGCCACTGCCTGTCGGTGCTCTCTGGTAGGATAGCCCTGGTTGCGTCTGAAGTTGTACTGGGGATATCGTTCGTGCAATTGTGCCATAATTCGGTCCCTGGTGACCTTGGCAACGATGGAAGCGGCGGCGATGGAGGCACTCTTTGACTCTCCCTTGATCAGGGCCTGCTGGTCGATATCAAGGGAGGTGGTGAACTTGCCGTCAACAAGAAGAAAGTCGGGACGGCACCGGCAGGTGTGGATGCAGTCGGCAACGGCCCGTTCCATGGCCAACAGCGATGCCCTCAGGATATTGTACGTCTCTATCTCTCTTGCAGAGACAGAACCAACACCAATCATCGCCGCTCCTGACGTCAACTGCGCAAAAAGTTTTTCCCGACGGGCTGCCGAGAGCGTCTTCGAGTCCTGGTACAGGGAAGGCTCGTCTCCGGGAGCAAGGACAACACAGCCTGCAACTACAGGTCCGGCCAGCGGACCACGCCCGGCTTCATCCACTCCGGCAATGCAGGTGTACCCCCGCTCGGTGAGCTGCCGCTCCAGGCGGAAGGTATCCCGCTGGCCATTCTCACTGTCCAACGCTGCCACCCTGGTATTCATCAACACCAGGGCGGCAGCGAGATACAACTAACGAACACCACGCTCCTTGATGCGGGCAGCCTTACCGCGACGTTGCCGCAGGTAGTACAGCCGTGAGCGGCGAACCCGGCCCCTGGTGACCACCTCTATCTTCTCCAGGCGCGGAGAGTGCAGGGCAAAGGTCTTCTCCACACCGACGCCATGGCTGATTTTACGAACGGTGAAGCTGGCGTTCATCATCCCACGCTTACGCTTGATAACCACACCCTCAAACACCTGTACACGCTCTTTCGTCCCCTCGATAATTCGAATATGGACCTTTACTTTATCCCCGGGACGAAACTCGGGGTGATCGAAGCGCAACTGCTCCCTGTCAATCCTATCAATAATAGACATACTCATTGTTCTCGAATTTACGGGCTGAAAAAAGTGATATTGGCCAGGCCCGATGGATGCCTCCGGTTCATCCATGCTATAGCGTTTAGGTACCCACAGCCAGTGACGCACGTCACTCCTGAGTACTGTCCGGTGCTCCACTGTATGAATGGAGAACTCGTTTACACAAAAACAAAAAACAGGCTATACCTGCTGGTTACAAAGACAACTGCTTTACCTCAATACCTCAAAAACTGAAACCATCTTTTTGCACCAGGGTCATGAAGCCAGCAACCGGTCCATTATAATGGCAGCGGCCGACCTCACAGAAAGGTGATTATACCGGCCTCCACCCTGCAGCGGTTCAAGTACCATGTCCGCCTGGGACAACACATCCGGGGCAAGTCCCCATGCCGTCCCCAGCAGAAGGAGTATCTGTCTGCCCCGGCTGATCTGCACCCGCAGGGCATCATGGGCAAACGCCAGCTCAGTACGTCTTGCACTGGTTGCAACCACAAGCGGTTGTTCGTCTTTTTCACCGGTCATCTTTGTGACAACCTCTGCCAGGTCGCTGGCGATGGCAATTCGCGCCAGGGCTGTCCGTCTGTCAGGATTGACTCGCCTGCCCAACCCTTCGACCCAGTGATCAATGATGTCCTGTGCCAGTCGCTGCTGTTCACCATGCGGAGTGACAATCCAGTAGGTACCGATACCATAGGTACAGGCAGCTCTGGCTATATCGTGTATATCCAGATTGGTCACCGAAGAACAGATGACCTCGCCCTGTCGGTTGACCACTGGATAGTGGAGCAAGGCGACATCTACCTTTGGTTCGATACCCATCAGTCTCTGTGGCCGAGACGGCGGAGCTCATCAAGGAGCCCAGCCTCTTCCAGCACCTTTTCCTCGGCCTGAGAAAACCCTGGATTACGCAACAGTTCTGGCCGACGCTGCAGGGTCAACCGCACTGACTCCACCAATCTGTACGCGGCAATTTTTTCATGGTCACCGCTGAGCAGCACCTCGGGGACCCTGTCTCCCTCAAAATCACGCGGTCGCGTGTACTGGCCATGTTTGAGCAGACCACAACTGAAGGTGTCATTTTCAGCACTGTCGGCACATCCGAGCACACCCGGCAACAGTCGGATAATCGAATCGACCAGGACCATGGCCGCCAGCTCACCGCCGGTCAGGATATAATCGCCGATGGAAATTTCCTCATCCACATGGTGACGCCGAAAACGTTCATCAACACCTTCATACCGGCCGCACACGAGAATCAACCGCTCACATCCAGATAACTCCTCGGCCTTGTTCTGGTTATATCGGGTACCTGCGGGCGTCAACAGCACCACCCGACCCTTTACTCCGGTTTGCCGAACCTGCCGCAGGCAGGCGACCAGAGGCTCAGGTTTCATGACCATCCCTTCGCCCCCCCCAAACGGGCGGTCATCGGTGGTCCGCTGTCTGTCCAGGGCGAAATCCCGGATATTGTGCAGGTGTATCTGGACAGCCCTATCGGCGACAGCACGCCGGATAATCCCTTCCTCGAGCGGACCGGTGAACAGCCCCGGGAAAATCGTTACAATGTCGAAGATCATACGCGTTCCGGGCGATTTATCTCAAGGAGCCCAGGCGGCAGTTCCAAGACAACCCGTTCTTCATCTATCTGCAGAATAAATTCCGCCACAACCGGCACGAGATATTCTCGGTCACCGGCAAAAATCCGCATCACATCCTGGCCGGGACGCTGGAGAAAGCCCGATACCCTCCCAAGAACCCGACCATCTGCGCTATGGGCAAGCTTTCCTTCAAGCTCATGCAGGTACAACCGGCCATTAGCTGGCAGATCATCGAGGTGTAGCCAGACGCTTCTGCCCACCAGGTGTTCTGCCGCATTTCTGTGGTCGATTTCGTGCAGCCCCAGCAGTACCATCCGCCCCTGTGGCCGAACCTGCCGCACAGTATACGCTTTTTCGGGAAATGCTTCAGCCTCGCCCAGAAAGACTCTGGGGTAATCCCGAAAGTTTTCAGGTTGACCGGAATCGGCAAAGACCTTGATCTCTCCTCGAATTCCGTGCGCCTTGACAACCTTACCCAACAGGAGATACCGGTTTTCACCGCTGCTCCCCTGCTGCATGACCCTACTCGACGATTTCGAGGCGGGACTGTTTTTTCTCTTGAGCCGCCACTGCGGCGAGCAATGAGCGCATCGCCCTGGCAGTCCGTCCCTGCTTGCCGATGACCTTGCCCAGATCCTCCTTGGCCACACGCAACTGGATGGTGCACAGGTCGTCCGTTTCCACCATGCTCACGTCTACAGCATCGGGATTGTCCACCAGGCGGGACGCCATAAACCGAGCCAGCTCATCCATGGCTCTAGGCCTCGGTCAACGGAGCCGCCGGGACAGCCTTCTTGATCAGGCTTGTCACAGTTCCTGAAGGTTTGGCACCTTTGGCCAGCCAGTCGTTGAGTTTTTCGGTGTCAAGCGTGATGGCAGCTGGTTCCTGCATGGGGTCATAGGTCCCGACGATGTCCAAAAACTTTCCATCACGGGGTGATTCACTGTTGGCGACAACAATACGGTAAAACGGTTTCTTCTTGCGACCCTTTCTGGTCAAGCGAATACGTACAGCCATGTGCATTCTCCTCCTGTGGAGTGCGGTATCTCGACAGTTTATCTGGGGTATGTGCTACTTTTTTACAATTAACGCCGTAATCCCTTGGGCAGCTTACGGCGTTTACCACCGCGTACCGCCGCTTTGCCCTTGAGTTTTTTCATCATTTTCAACATCATCGAATAACTTTTAAGCACCCGGTTGACCTCGGCCACCGAAGTACCCGAGCCCCTGGCAATGCGCTGCCGTCGGCTCGCATTGATGATCCGGTGATTGCCCCGCTCCTTTGCAGTCATCGAGCGGATAATCGCCTCGGTTTTTTTCAGCTCTTTTTCGTCCGGCTGCGGTGCGTCCTTGAGCTGCTTAAGCTTGTTTATCCCTGGGATCATGTTCATCAACTCGCCAAGATTTCCCATTTTCTTGATCTGCTGAATCTGATCAAGAAAATCTTCCAGGGTAAAAGCGTTTTTCTGGATCTTCCGTGCCAGCCGTTTGGCTTCCTTCTGATCCACTACCGCCTCGGCCTTTTCAATAAGGCTGAGAACATCTCCCATACCAAGGATACGTGAGGCAACCCGTTCCGGATGAAAGACTTCAAGGGCATCTACAGCTTCGCCGACACCGACAAACTTCACGGGCTTGCCAGTAACATTTTTGACGGAAAGCGCCGCGCCTCCGCGGGCATCACCTTCCATCTTGGTGAGGACGACACCGGTTATCTCGAGCTCCTTATTAAAGGCGTCAGCCACTGTTACCGCATCCTGGCCGGTCATGGCGTCAGCGACGAACAGAACCTCGGAAAGCTCAACCGTGGCCGCGATCTTCCGGAGCTCATCCATCAGCTCCTGATCAACATGCAACCGGCCAGCCGTATCGATTAACACGGTGTCATGATTGCCCTGGGTTGCCTGTTGAACAGCGCTACGGGCAATATCAACCGGATGCTGGTCTGTTGAGGAAGGGAAGACCGGAACGCCTATCTGTTCGCCGAGTACATGCAGCTGATCAATGGCAGCCGGTCGGTAGACGTCGGCAGGCACCATAAGGGGACGGCGCCCCTTACTCAGCAGCATTTTTGCCAGTTTGGCGGTCGTGGTTGTCTTACCGCTGCCCTGCAGGCCAGCCATCATGATCACCACCGGCTGACGGCCATCAAGGCGCAGCGGCTCAGCCTGACTTCCCAGGAGTCTCACCAGCTCGTCATGGACGAGCTTGATGACCTGCTGTCCTGGCGCAAGACTTGCCAGCACCTCCTTCCCCACGGCCTTTTCGGTAACCGCGGCAATAAACTCCTTGACCACGCTAAAGTTGACATCCGCCTCAAGCAGGGCAGTGCGCACCTCTCGCATGGCGTCGGCGATATTCTCTTCAGTCAGGGTGCCGTGGCCGCGCAGCTTTTTAAAAACAGCATCAAGCCGGTCTGTCAGATTCTCAAACATAGTTCATTTCATACGATGAGCTATTCAATAACAGGGTGCCCACGACGTTGCCCTGATCACTGAAGGGAAACGTGAAGTTTTCGGGGGTACAACCAAGGCAGGCAGCACTGCCTATCACCGGTACGCAGCTCGTCTTCCGGCAATAACAGTTAGCCATACCGCAGAGATTGAAAAACTTCTGTGCAAGACTCCCGTAAAGCGCAAACGATAATAGATACCCTACTGTATCGTTCTTGTCAAGCATGGGCCATCAGGGCGCAAGGCGCCTGTCTACGCTGCAATGGCCCGGGCCACCCTGTCCATGGCATCCGGTGTATCTGCCTGCAGGCAGACAATCCCGGATTTTCGCGGCAACAGTTTTTTCATCATACCAGTGAGGACGCTCTTGGGGCCCAGCTCCACAAATATCTCAACACCGGCATCAACCATAGCGGCAATGCTGTCTACCCACCGCACTCTCGAAACGACCTGTTCGGCCATTATCCGGCGGATCTCGTCAGGTCTCTGCTCAGTACTCGCTGTTATATTAAAGAACACCGGCAATGCCGGTGGATGGACTTCAACCGTATCGATAAAACTCCTGAAATCTTCGACAGCACCTGCAACCAGCGGGCTGTGGTTGGCAAGACTCACGGGCAGGGGAATACACTTGCCGCCCTCTTCGCGGCACAGGGCTCCAAGTCCTTCAAGCCCTTTTTCGTCTCCGGAAATAACAATCTGCTGCGGCGTGTTGTGGTTGGCGACAACGACAACGCCCTCGCCCTCATACTCGTTGAGAAGCCGTTCAATCGTTGCGATATCCAGTCCAAGAACGGCGTGCATGCCTCCGGGCCGAGCCGTCCCTTCACGCTCCATGAGCTCGCCCCGCCGGGTGACCAGGCGCAGGGCATCATCTTCCGCGAAGACTCCGGCACAGAAAAGCGCTGAGTACTCACCAAGGCTGTGCCCGGCACTACAGACAGGCTTGAAACCGGGCAGCCGCTTCTGCAGTTGCTGCCAGCAGATAAGGTTGATCGCTGTCAGCGCCGGTTGCAGATGAATCCCGCGGGTCAGCTCTTCCAGCGGCCCCTCCTGAGTCAAGCGGACCAGGGGATACCCGCTGATCTTCTCAGCCCGCTCAAGGAGCTCAGCGGCTTCGACGTCATCAAGAAACGGGGCACCCATACCCACATACTGGGACCCCTGCCCCGGAAAAAGTATAGCTGTTTTTTTCATCTGTCACCCACCTGTTGCTGCCTGTCCGCGCGGTCAAAAAGTACGCTGACAAAAATAAACACGGTCACGCCGATAGTGATTCCTGCATCGGCAACATTAAACGCCGGCCAATGATGATCGCCAACATACACATCAAGAAAGTCGATCACCGCTCCCTGACGCACCCGGTCAATCAGGTTGCCAACCGCACCTCCGGCGATCAAGGCCATGCCCACAGTGTACCAGGCAGACTGTCGGCCAAAACGGTGATGGGCGATCACAAGGAGTATAAGGGCAACAAGGGCTATAGTGATGAACAGCACCTGGCGCCACAGGGCCGGAGTACCGGCAAGCATGGAAAAGGCAGCGCCATTGTTGGTCAGGTACGTCAGGTTAAAAAGCCCCGGCACGACAACCCTGGACTCATACAGGACAAACTCTCTGACAATCCACAGCTTGGTCAGCTGATCAAGGAGGATCACCACAGCGGCGATCAACAAAAAACGAAAGTACACGAACTACAGTTCCCGCACCACGTGAACACAGCGCTGACACAGCTGCCGATGCTCCTGGTCTTCACCGACAGAACGGCTCAGGGTCCAGCATCGGTCACATTTCTTTCCCGGGGCCTGACGTATGGCAATGGCCAGTCCCGGTACCTGCTCTGCCTGTTCAACAGTTTCAGCACCCTCACTTTCCAGCACCAAGGAAGAGACAATACACAGCTCACGCAGTAACTCCTCCTTCCCCTGCAGAAAGGTGAGTGTCTCTCCTTCTGCCCTGAGCACGACCTCTGCATCCAGGGCCAGGCCGATGCGTTTATCGCGGCGGGCCGCTTCCAGCATCCGCGTGATCTCGCTACGCACTGCCAGCAGCCGGTCCCAGCGCTCCATCAGTGCGGCGTTTCTGCCTATATCATCGACGACCTGAAAATCCTGCAGGTAAATGGACTCTTCCAGGGGGCTGTTCTGCTGCATCCCGCGAAAAGACTCCCAGGCCTCGCCGGCGGTAAAGCAAAGTATTGGCGCCATCAGGCGAAGCAGGCCATCAAGGATGCGATGAATCACGGTCTGAGCTGCCCGCCGCTCGCGCGAATCAGGGGCAGAGCAGTAAAGGCGGTCTTTGCATACATCCAGATAGATATTAGAGATAGTGGTTGTGCAGAAGTTGTGCAAGCGGTGATACACAGTATGAAACTCATACTGACGATAGGCGCGGAGAACCCGTTCAGACATCTCGGCGTAGCGTATCAGCGCCCAGGTATCCAGTTCACCCAGTTCGTCCAGGGGGACCTGGTGCCGCCCTGGATCGAAATCATAAAGATTTCCCAGGAGAAAACGGATGGTGTTACGGATCTTGCGATAGGCGTCACTGACATGCTTGAGGATCTCGGCGCTGACCTTGACATCATCCTGGTAATTCTCACTGGCAACCCACAGGCGGAGCACCTCAGCACCGTACTGGTCGATAACCTCCTGGGGCGCCACAACATTCCCCACGGATTTGGACATTTTTTTGCCCTGGCCGTCCACCACATAGCCATGGGTCAAGACACTCCGGTAAGGGGCTTGTCCCCGAGTGCCCACGGCACTGAGCAGGCTGGATTGAAACCAGCCCCGATGCTGATCCGATCCTTCCAGGTAGAGGTCTGCTGGTGACTGCAGCTCCGGGTGAGGTTCCAGGACGGCGGCATGACTGGTCCCGGAGTCGAACCAGACGTCGAGAATATCCGATTCCTTGGTGAATGACCGGCAGCCACAGGCGCACCTGACATTTTCCGGAACAAAGGCAGCCGCCTCGTGCCGGAACCAGGCATCTGCCCCCTCTTTGCCGAAAAGCTCATCAATCCGGTCGCACACCTCCGAGCTTTTCAGCACCTCACCGCAGTCATCACAGGTCAAGACCGTGACCGGTACGCCCCATGAACGCTGGCGGGACAGGCACCAGTCCGGTCGTGCCGCAACCATGCCGAAAATTCGCTGCTGGCCCCAGGCTGGAGTCCAGGTAACCTCTTCAATGGCCTTCAACGCTTTTTTACGAAGATCATTCTGGGCCATGGAGACGAACCACTGCTCTGTGGCCCGGTACATCACCGGCAGCTTGCAGCGCCAGCAGTGAGGATAGCTGTGACTGATAGCCATCTCCTTGATCAAAAAGCCTGCTGCACCAAGATCAGCGGTGATGTCGCTGTTGACATCTGGAATGGACCGTCCCTCATACTTTCCAGCCTCAGCCGTGTATTGGCCGGCATCATTGACAGGCGAGAGGATCTCCAGGCCGTAGCGCAAGCCGGTAAGATAGTCGTCGGTGCCGTGGCCGGGCGCCGTATGTACGCAGCCGGTGCCCGCATCAGTGGTTACATAGTCGGCCAGTACCATCAATGAATCACGTGCCATAAAGGGGTGACGACACCGCCGGTGCTCCAGGGTACGGGCAGAAAAGTCGGCAAGGACGGTGTACTGTTCAATCCCGAACTCTTCAAGGCAGGGCTCCACCAGATCCTTGGCCAGCAACCATACCTCGTCGCCCACCTGAACACCGCTGTACTCAAGGTCGGGATGAAAGGCGACGGCAAGATTGGCAGGCAGCGTCCAGGGAGTGGTCGTCCAGATGAGGGCATACACCTTTTTCCCGGCAAACTGCGGGGCCACATCTTTAAGGTCGCTGACCACCGGAAACTTGACATAGATGGACGGCGAGGTGTGATCGGCATAGTCCACTTCAGCCTCGGCAAGAGCTGTACCGCAGGTGGAACACCAGTACACCGGTTTTTTCGAGCGAACCACCGCGCCGGAAAGCAAAAGCCTGTTGAACTCTCTGGCGATGACAGCCTCATAGGCGTAATTCATGGTTAAGTAGGGGGCCTCCCAGTCTCCAAGTACCCCCAGTCGCGTAAACTGCTGCCGCTGGACCTTGATCCATTTCTCGGCATACTTACGGCAGGCGCGCCGCTTGGACAGTGTAGGAATCTCTTTTTTCTTGGCCCCCAGCTCCTTATCGACATTGTGCTCAATCGGCAGCCCATGGCAATCCCAGCCGGGGATATAGGGGGCGTTAAAGCCGTCCATTCGTCGACTGCGAAGAACGATGTCCTTGAGTACCTTATTGAAGGCTGTCCCCAGATGGATATTGCCGTTGGCATAGGGAGGGCCGTCATGAAGGACGAAAAGCGGCCGGCCGGCGTGGGCCTCCTGGATCTTCTCATAAAGCCCTTCCCTGTGCCAGCGTTGCAGAATCATCGGTTCCCGCTGCGTCAAGTTGGCCTTCATCTTGAAGTTGGTTTTGGGCAGATTGAGTGAATCCTTGTAATCCATGAAAAGTCTCTTACAGGACAAGGTTAAAAGAAAAGGTAAAATTTTGGGAAAAGTGTTAATTTTACCAACCTCACATCAAGTTGCAAGAGAAAAGAAAAGGTAGTGACGGGTGGAAACAACGGTAACGGGAGGAGCCGGTCGACAAAACAATAACGGTACTGATGAGGCCGGTCCGTGTACCTGCCCTCTTGTGGTGCAAGCGACCTTTTTTGGACAGTTGTTCTTTTTTTCCCCACGCTGTACGCTCCCCAGAGGGACACTCCATGACAACATTCGCTGCTGCCGCCACCAACCAAGGAGCCAATATGTCACGATTTCCTCAAAAATGCGCTCTGTGCGGAAAAAAACGAAAGACCGAACACCACGACAACCGCCAGGTCTGCCGAAGCTGCCGTAACCTGACAACAGCGATCCGCAATGCCCCCCAGGTGGTGAAAACCCTCTGGCGAGAGCTACAGGATGAGCCGATTCTCCTCGAGCAGGACTCCCGGGTCATCACTTCGGATATCGAACTGCCTGACGTTCTCGAAGGCACCCGCTACCGGACAATGGACCGGGACCGTAACACATGGTACCTCTCTGTAAGCGAACTGGAAGGGAACCCCGTGGAAATTTTTGCGTCGACCGCCTTTGACAGGGACCACGAGCTGCAAAACAGAATCTCCAACCTCACCACCATTACCCGGTTGATCAGCCTGTTACTCCGGCACCTGTTCCTCAACGAACGCCTCACCTTTGACAAGATGCTCAAACAGATCCAACGAAGCTCACGCCAGGAAAACGACCTGCCTGATATGCTCTTTCGCGTACTGAGCCGGTACAATGTTTCGGCAGCATCACAGCGGTAACAGGGACCTGGGGTATTCTGCCCGCCCTTAAAAAAAAGCCTGCGCTCAAAAAAAATTAGCGCAGGCTTCACAAGCGATAACAACGGCAAAACGTCTCTCAGCTACTCTGCAAACTCCTTTGCGAACTCTCCATATCCCTCCTGCTCAAGGTCCTCACGGGGAATAAAGCGTAGTGCCGCCGAGTTAATGCAGTAGCGGCGGCCGCCTGGTGCAGGACCGTCGGAAAAAACATGTCCCAAATGAGAGTCTCCATGTCTTGAACGCACCTCTGTGCGGGTGGTGAACAGGCTGCTATCTTCGCGTTCAACAATATGCTCATCTTTCAACGGCTTACTGAAGCTGGGCCACCCTGTCCCTGAATCAAATTTGTCCCGGGAGGAGAAAAGAGGCTCACCGCTGACGACGTCGACATAGATTCCCTCACGCTTTTCCTTCCAGAACTCGTTAGCAAAGGGCGGCTCGGTTCCTTGTTTCTGGGTCACCTTGTACTGTAGGGGCGTGAGACTCTGGCGGAGTTGTTCATCAGGGGGCTTCGTGAACCTGCCGTCCGCCTCCCCTTTTTTTTGTTCATCACCCCAGGTTTTCGCCAAATAGCCGGCCCTGCCTGAGCCCACCTTGTACCTGGTGTAATGGGCCATGTTCTTGCGAAAGTAATCCTGATGATACTCTTCGGCCCGGTAAAACGGCGCCATATCAAGAATGGCAGTAGCCACGGGCCGGGTAAACTTACCAGACTGCTCAAGACGGCGTTTCGAGGCTTCAGCTGCTGCCCGCTGCTCGTCATCCTCAACAAAGATGGCGGTGCGGTACTGTGTACCACGATCAGCAAACTGCCCCCCACCATCGGTGGGGTCGATCTGGCGCCAAAAGATATCCAGCAGTTGCGCATAGCTGACCTGAGCCGGATCATATATTACTTCCACGGCTTCATAATGACCGGTTTTTCCGGAAGTAACCTCCTCATAGGTCGGGTTCTCGGTGGAACCACCGATATACCCGACGGTCACCTCCTGGACCCCGGTGGTTTGCTCAAAGGGCGGTTCCATGCACCAGAAACAACCGCCGGCAAACACCGCTTTTTTTATTTCAGCGCTGTGCAGTGGCGTGACATGCATCATCAGCCCGGCGATCACTGTCAGCGTCATTCCCCCAAATATTCCCATGTTGACCTCCTTGGCAAGCTGCACTGCCTGTCGTCGTCTGTGTGTAACGCTACCATCCTCCAATGTAGGAACTTACATGGCGTTTGGCAACGCAAAGGTCTCAGGTAATGATTACCAGATGCTGTTCCGGCTTCTCTTCCCAGGCCACCAGCGGGCGCTGCTTCTCTACAGAGGCCTGGTTGCTCCCATGTACAACTCTCCCATCTCGTCATTTCGTAACCGGTTGCTGATCCGCAGGAACTCAGCCTCGCTAGCCTCAAACGCTTCAACAATCAAGGGGTCAAAACCGGTACCCGAATTCCCGGCAACGATGCGCACCGCTTCGTCATGGGGGATCCTCACCTTGTCGGCCACCCCGGTGGTCAGCTCCTCATAATGATCGGCCACCGCCATAATTCTCGCTGACAAGGGGATATCAAGACCACTGAGGCCATAGGGATATCCTGTTCCATCCCACCGCTCGTGATGGAAATAGGCAATTTCAGCGGCCACAGCCAGAAAACCGCTTGTTGGACTATCCTTGCCCATATCCCGGATAACGTTGCCACCGATTCTGGTGTGCTGTCGCATGACATCACGTTCCTTGTCGCTCAGTTCGCCACTCTTTTCGAGAATATGGTCCGGTATGGCAACTTTGCCAATATCGTGAAGGATAGCACCATGATAGATATCCTCAATATAGGCTTCGTCGACCACGGCAGCTGTAGATTGATGAAACTGCAGGTACCGCGCCAGCTCTTTACAGTACGCCCGTATCCGTTCCAAATGTCTGCCCGGGGTGACCACCCGGAATTCACTGAGTCTTGCCAGAGCAAGAATTGTGGCAATTTCTGTCTGTTTGACTGTTTCAAGTGATGCAACCAGTTGCTGTTCAAGAACCCGGCGTACACCTATATCGCGGATGACCAACTGAATTCCTAACAGTGCATTTCGACGACGCAGGAGGGTCCCGCTCACCTCTGCATCAATTAACTTCCCGTTTCTGGCCCGCAAAAAAACTGGTATAGCGATTGCCGGGTTGCCAGAGACCAGCACCTGTTCCAGTTCCTCCTGCAAAACTTTTCGCTTGTCCTCGTCGAGGAGATCGTACACGACCCAGCTCTCCTCAGCGGCCGTGCTGCCAAAATGCCGGATAAAACTGGCATTGGCCTGAAGAATCTTTCCCTGGGAATCAATCACCACCACATCATCAGCGAGCTGGTCAAAGAGCAGTTGATACTGCCTGTCAGCGACCTCTTTTTCCTCGCTGCGCCGTTTTACCTCTGCCTCCAGATGCTGGGCATGTCGTTCAACCCGATCAGTACCCTCCTGGACCTTACTGCGAAGAGAAAATTCCTGCCGTCGAAGCGAGGTATCTAGCCGACTCTTTACAGAGACAACCAAGACAAAACAGACCATAAAAAAAACTTTGCTGTACGGAAAAACTACACTGGTCAAGGGGGGAGGCACCTGGAGCAACAGGCAAGCGACATAGGCAAAAACAAGCAAAAAACCACTGCCAAGGGCCTGTGCCAGGGTCAGTGGCGCAAAACCAATATACAGTCCTATGGCCACAAGGAGACCAACATAATAGGGTACGGCAAGCTCCTGGTAAAAAAACAACATATTCAAGGTGATAAGCCCTATCCCCACATAGGCGGTAAAACCGATAAACAGGGCCCTGCGTCCCTGGCGATCAAGGGCATTAGCAACAACTAACACTATGCCAATTGCCAGTGCCACGAGCCGATAAAAAAGCAAAACTGTAAAAAATTCGGGGACAACGAGGTACTCAAGGATGGCGTACGACACGAAAAGGCCAAGGCCAAAGGCAATAATCAGGTAGACCCTGCGGTGATG
Source organism: Desulfobulbus propionicus (assembly GCA_002748735.1). Taxonomy (GTDB): domain Bacteria; phylum Desulfobacterota; class Desulfobulbia; order Desulfobulbales; family Desulfobulbaceae; genus Desulfobulbus_B; species Desulfobulbus_B propionicus_A. Next base: position 182,361 of record PDTC01000009.1, read on the forward strand.
CAGGGCATTGAGTTCTTGGATATATCCCTGGTTGTTCACGAACTACTCTCTTTCTCAGGTGTGTTACAGATGGCGCGAAACAGACCTTGCACTTTAAGAAAGGCCCGAACTACGCTAGGGTCAAAATGCGTACCAGAATCAGCCTTGATCATCGCCGTTGCCTTCTCGTGAGAAAACGCCGGCTTATAGATCCTTTTTGAGGTGAGAGCATCGTAAACGTCAGCCAGGGCAACAATCCGTGCGACCAGGGGTATCGCTTCGCCGACGATACCATCCGGGTAGCCGCTACCATCCCACCATTCATGATGAGACCGGGCGATATTTTTTGCCATGGAAAGGAATCCCTGGCCGCCATCCGGGTCTTTTACAGAACCAAGGACCTGACTCCCATACTCACAATGGTACTGCATGAGCCGGAATTCCTCAGGTGTAAGCTTGCCGGATTTTTGCAACACATGGTCGCCCACACCAATCTTCCCGATATCATGAAGGATCGATGAAGAAGAGATATTTTCAATAAACTTTTCGGTAATCGTTGCAGCATACCTCGGATTTTTGGCCAGCTCCTCTGCGAGTATCCGGGTGTAGTCGCGTATACGGAGAAGATGAGCACCGGTCTCGTTGTCCCGACATTCGACCAGGCGCGCCAGACCAAAAATGGCTGCCTGCCTGGAGTTGTCAATAAGTTTCTTTGATTCAAGGACCTTCCGCTCTATCACCTTTTGCTGACTGATATCACGAATAGTCAGCTGGAAATATTGTTGATCCCCAAAGGTTACACGGTTAGCATTAATTTCCACCCAAAGGGGGTTATTCTCTGATCTGCCCCGATATAACCGGGCTTGCAACCCGGTGATGTCGTCGTCACGACAGAGGCGCTCAACGATATTGAATCCTTGAACCGCTGGTTGATCCGCTTGATCGATCTTGAGCAAACTCACCACGTTCATGCCGACCAACTCTTTGGCAGGCAACCCCGCATATTCCTCGCCATAACGGTTAGTCATTGCGATGTTTCCGGAAGGATCGACAAGAAGCACCATGTCCAGCAGACTATCGTACAGATACCTGAACCTGAGGACAGCCTCTTCCAACTGCTCGATGCGCTGGTCAACAAGAGATTCCAAATCCTCTGTATACAGAGTGACTTCACTGTAAATGTCTTCAAGTTGCCTTTTGGCTGCAAACGATTTCACCTGCATACGCAGGTCATCAAAACACTGTATGGTGGCAATGCCGAGAGTAGAGAGAAAGAAGAAGCAGTTATTGATAAGATCGCCAAGAGAAGTATCACGGAAACCACCCGTACCTGCGAGGACAGTCACCAGATAGACAGCGAGCATGGCCAGGCCAAATCCCAGGGCGCTGTGTAAACCAAGCGGCAGGATCGAGAATGCTCCTACTATCATCAAGAGAATGCCCACATAGTAGTCTGACGTAAATCCTCCGAGTTGCACAGTCATCAAGGAGATGTCCAAGGTGCCGAGTAACAAGGCGCCAAACATGAGCACTTTGACATATCTCTTCTGCACCATAGGCAGGCGCAGCAGCAAAAGGAAGATAAGCATCACGCCAGCATAACTCAGACGCAGGCAGAAAAAATAGACGAACTGCTCCCGGCAACAGACATAATCCAGTAGGGAAAAGAGCAGAAAAAAAACAGCGGCCATCCACAGGCAGATAATGGTGCGCCTATAGAAAAGCTGATCTACCTCTGTTGTAAAGCTATCAGAAGCTATTGACTGATAGGGAAGCACATTTACCTCCTGACAGCCCTGACAAAGAGATTGACCGCTGTCTCCTCCTCAATGATTTTCATATCTTCACCAAAAGGGGTAGGCAGGAACAACTGCCGCAGCTCATCGCAAATACGATAAATCAGCTCCCATCGGAGCACCTTATCGAGAAACCGTGAATCCGGATACTGCGTAACATTTTCTAACAACAGGGTACCTCCGGGGCTGGGATGTTCATGACGCCGAATAATCAGGGCCCAAAATTTCTTTGAAAATATAGCCCCACATCACCTGTTCATAGCCTGTACCGGCAAGGCAACACGAAAAATGGAAAAATCAGCAAAGGCCTCCACGTTCGAGCATACCAACGCACCTCGGCGCTGTTGAACTGCCAGGCTCATCTTCCCCTTTCCCAATTCTTCCTTTCAGAAACCAAGAGTATTATCTGACAAGTCAGAGAATTATTCAAGAAAGTGCAAAAAAAAACTGGAGAGGATAAAAGAGCGTTTGGTCGACAGGGCGGACGTGCTCCTGGCCAACGAGAGATGCAGGTTTCACCAATCGGCAGGCTACTGCGTGGGGGCAAGGTTGCAACTAAGGGGGTAAACGAAAAAGCTGGGCTCTCTTGAAGCGTAATCTTTCCTGGGGCATAAAAAAATATATGCCCCAGGAAAGATTATCGTAACTGGTCGGGAAGAGAGGATTCGAACCTCCGACCCCAGCGTCCCGAACGCTGTGCTCTACCAGACTGAGCCACTTCCCGATCTGTATTTGTCTCTTGAGAGTTTTCCTTTTGTTCTATGGAATACAGGATAAAAAGAAAGGTTTCCCGGGTATTGCCTCTAACGGTTCGCTCCCGTTAAAAGGAACGAAGATATTTAGCATGATGCGCGTATAGTGTCCAGAGATTTTATGGGCTGGCACCTCATATTTTCTAATGGTGCCCAGGTAAAAAATTACATTAACCATCTACAATGATGTACAAAAAATCAGTTATTCTGGTTAGTTTTCAGAGTTAATCCAAATGGTTGAGCGATTTCACGCCAGCCTAAGTGCTTGAACTATCTTTTAACCAGCACAAATTTTGGAAAAGAGAAGAACCACCTGAAGACGAGCAAGAAACGCTTGTTTCCGTGTTGAATCCACTTATAAAAAAGAATAACTTTCAAAAAATTGCAACGCGTTGAAGATATCCAACCTTTCCAATCCAACGACAAAAGCGGCTGAGATTTTCCTCCTCAGCCGCTTTTGTCGTAGAGTTTAGAATAGTCGACCTTGAAAAAAAGGCTTTTTTCAAGGTCGACTAATTATTTTCTCTTTAGGAATTTAAAATTTAACCTGTAATAACAACTCTTCATTGTATTTTATGTAAATTTTTTATTTATAAACAGAACACCCCTGTAACAACTCTAAAATTATATCTAGAAAATATCCCGACAAAAATAGCTTGCAATCTTTTAGCTACACTTCACAGGGAAATAGTTTTTTTACACATCGGAGAAGGGGTCATCGTAACAAGGAATCTACTTCACTGCTGATCTGAGCAAGCACCTCTTTAATTTTTTCTGGTTCACTCTCAACAGCATTTTTCAAAATCTTGCCCCAATTTTTTATCATTGCTGTATCAATACGCCGCACCTCATTATCCCGGCTCCACTCCTTGCCGATTTTTTTCCCCAGTTCATTGAGCCGAGCCTGCCGCGCTTCTCGCTCTTCGACTGGTGTCACCGTTAAAACTGTCTTCTCGATCTCCTGCCAGCCGTCAAACATCAGATAGCCCTGTTGAAATCGATTGTACCACCTCTGTTCTTCCATTACCTGTTCTGAAATCTCCGAAGAAGATACCACTTCATCCTCAGACGACCATGAACAGGAAACTCCCCCCGACAACTGCACAAAAAGTACTCCCCAAAATGCACAAAAAAATTTCAGCATCAAAACTCGCAATTCAGCCTCCAAAAAGATATCTATAAACGATACGATAAATATATCAATGGTTCGACGATTCGGCACAAGCTGTGCAAACAACGACTATCAATTATTCCGGCGTGCTTCCCGTCAGCCTCGGCAGATCTCCTCTGCCAGCCTGCCGCCAAGTCGCTCAAACCGCTGAGAGTAGCCTTTGATTTTGACGACAGTCTACAGGGTTCAATCCATATTCACCCCCAGCCCTGTCGGGTATCCCCTCTCTGTACGATAAAAAAAACTCCCCGGTAGAACCTACCGGGGAGATATACGCTGACAACAGCTCATCATCAGGGCATCCTCCAGACTTGCCTGCTCACCCAATCGCTTTGGTCTGCAAGAAAAATATCCTCGGAAAATTTTCTCACAGACCTTGCTCTTGAACAACCACTCTCCTTCTTTAGGGATACCCCAAAAAACTTACTTCAACTGTGAGAAATAGCTCTTTGTCTCCTGGACAATAACAGGCGTCAGAAGGAGCAGGCCGATAAGGTTGGGAACCGCCATCAACCCGTTCAGGGTATCAGAGATATTCCAGACCAGACTCAGCTTGGCCACAGCACCAACGCCAATAACCGCGACAAAAACCACCCGGTAGGCCATAACTGACTTGACACCAAAGAGATACTCCATGGACTTTTCACCATAGTAGCACCAGCCAAGGATGGTAGAGTACGCAAACAGAATAATACCAATTGTAACGATGTACCCTCCACCCGGCATACCAGCCTCAAAGGCGGTGGTGGTCAACTCAGCACCTGTCTGCCCATTGGACCACGCACCCGTGAGCACCAGTACCAGTCCGGTCATGGAGCAGACGACAATGGTATCGATGAAGGTTTGTGTCATGGAGACCAGGGCCTGGGATGTCGGATGTTTGGTCTTGGCAGCGGCAGCGGCAATCGGAGCGGAACCAAGGCCGGACTCGTTAGAAAAAACACCGCGGGCAACACCAAAGCGGATAGCCATCATCACTGTTGCACCAGCAAAACCACCAACAGCAGCGGTCGGTGAAAAGGCCTGTTTGACGATAAGAACAAGGGCGCCCGGCACCTCGCCAATATTCGTGAAGATAATGTAGCAGGCAGCACAGATGTAAAAAACCACCATAACCGGCACCAACAAACTGGTGACCCGGGCAATGGACTTGATCCCGCCAAGAACTACGATGGCGGTCAGCACCATCAAGACAGCGCCGGTGAGCCAGAATGGCACATGAAAGGTCGCGTTAACGGCATCTGCCACCGAATTAGCCTGGACCATATTGCCAATACCAAAGGCGGCACAGGCGGCAAAAAAGGCAAAGACAGCGCCCAGCCACGGCATATTCAGTCCTTTGGAGATATAGTACATGGGCCCACCGCTCATCTCACCGTTCTCGTCAACAACGCGGTACTTGACGGCAAGGATGGCCTCGGCATATTTGGTGGCCATACCAACCAGTCCGGTGATCCACATCCAGAAAAGTGCCCCAGGTCCACCAAGGGCGATGGCTGTGGCGACACCGGCGATATTTCCTGTCCCCACAGTGGCAGCCATCGCCGTCATCAGGGCCTGAAAGTGTGAAATATCACCTGGCTCATCGCCATCTTCCTTACGCTTGATCAGGGCAAGATACAGCGCATAGCCCAACTTGGTAAACTGAATGCCCTTCAGGTTAATGGTCAGCCAAATCCCTGTGCCAACCAGCAAAATGAGCATAGGTGGTCCCCATGCAAAGGCATTGATTTTTCCAACAATGGCATCTAAAGTTTCCATCTTTTCTCCTGCCCTCCTTATGATACTTGATCTCGGCGTCAGACTACGATGACACCTGGTACATCCGTGGCCACAAGGCCGCGGAACTTGCCGGATAGCTGCCAAAGCTGATCACTGCCAGAAAAGCACCGTTGAAAAAGGTGCCTCTCCGCGACAGCTGACTGCAGTATCCTCCTCAACAACGACAACCTTCTTGAAATCAGGGGGAACTCTCTTTTGGAAACTCCCTCCCTGTTTATACAGGAAAAAGGCCTTCCTTAAAAAGAGCTCCAGCACGACTGTTTCCCAGAAGGAATTGTTTGACAACCCGTAAGTATCAACGACAAAAGCCCCAGCAATGCAGGACTTGTGAAAAAATCAACCAAAATACCATGAAATATCTGCACTACCCTAATAAAAACGAAAATTCCCCGCAATTAAAATGTACATTCATCGCCGGTCTCCGTGGATGCTCTTTCTTTCAACCGATCAAGAGCACTGTCAGGAAATGAAAAAAAAATTACGGAGAACAATTTCCTTTTTTTTAAATAGTTACAAAGAGCTGTCGATATCAGCTGCTTTCCGCAAGACAGCGTTTCTCCTCCCCCAGTCATTACCCCTCTCTTGATATTTTTCTTGTTCTGAGATAAACCCGCTAAAACTCACATCTCCCCAGGCCCGTGCTCTCTCGTTTCAGAAAAGAGCGAGCCATTTTGGCATATGCCCGCCTGCGCACCCCAGGAATGAGGACTCCTCTTATGCTGCCCCGAGAATATCAGGCTTTCCTTGACAGTATCAGCCCTGAGATTGCACAAGACAATCTCATCACCGACCCCTTGCGAACGATCATCTTCGGTACAGATGCCAGCTTTTACCGACTTATCCCCAAAATTGTCATCAACGTCGAGAATGAAACTGAAGTCCAGCTCATTCTGCGTACCGCAAATCGGCTAAAATTAGCGGTCACCTTTCGGGCTGCTGGAACGAGCCTGTCAGGGCAGGCGATCAGTGACTCCATTCTGGTACGCCTGGGAAATGGCTGGGAGAAGTGGCGAGTGTTCGATAATGCAAAAAAGATTCAACTGGAGCCTGGTATTATTGGCAGCCGGGCAAACGCCATCCTCGCCGAATTTGACAAAAAAATCGGACCTGATCCAGCCTCTATTGATTCCGCAAAGATTGGCGGCATTCTGGCAAACAACGCCAGTGGCATGTGTTGTGGTACCGAGGAAAACAGTTACCAGACTCTCGATTCCATGCGGGTGGTGCTGATGGACGGAACCGTTCTTGATACAGCGGAAGACAAGAGTCGGGCAGCTTTCAAGCGAACACATGGGCATATTCTCGATGGTCTTACCCGGCTTCGCCAGGACATCCTTGACAACCCCACTCTTGAAGAGCGCATTCGTTACAAGTTCAAAATCAAGAACACCACCGGGTACGCCCTGAACGCCCTGATTGATTTTACAGACCCCTATGACATCCTGCAGCACCTGATGATTGGCTCTGAAGGAACACTGGCCTTCATCTCGGATGTTGTCTACCGCACCGTAATCGAGCACCCCCACAAAGCCAGCGCCTTGATTCTCTATCCAGACGTGGAAACCGCCTGCCGGGCCATCCCCATTCTTCAGCAGCAGCCGGTAGCTGCCGCCGAGCTCATGGACCGTGCCGGTCTGGCTTCAGTGGAAGGCAAGCCGGGTATGCCCGATTACCTCTCCTCACTCGGTGATACGGTGACCGCCCTTCTCGTGGAAACCAGGGCCATGGATGGCGAATCTCTTCAGGAGCAGATCAACGCCATCACCGCTGCAATGAGTGCCTTACCAACAGTAACACCGCTTCATTTCACGAACATTCCCGATGAATTCAATGCACTGTGGAAGATACGAAAAGGCCTCTTCCCTGCTGTCGGCGCCGTGAGAAAAACCGGAACCACCGTAATTATTGAAGACGTCGCCTTTCCCATCGAACATCTGGCCACTGCCGCCCTCGACTTACAAGACCTGTTCCAGAAATATCACTACACAGAAGCCATTATTTTCGGACATGCCCTGGCCGGTAATTTTCACTTTGTCTTTACCCAGGATTTTTCCCGGGAGGAAGAGGTTATCCGCTATCGCAATTTTATGGACGAAGTTGTCCATATGGTGGTGGAAAAATATGACGGGTCGCTCAAAGCCGAACATGGAACCGGCCGCAACATGGCGCCCTTTGTTGAAAAAGAGTGGGGCGAGGCTGCTTACGCGTTGATGAAGGAGATCAAGGCCCTCTTTGATCCCGACTGTCTCCTCAATCCGGGCGTCATTTTGAACTCCGATGCTGAAGCCCATATAAAAAATCTCAAACCGCTGCCAGCGACACACGAAATTGTCGACAAATGTATCGAATGCGGATTCTGCGAGCCTGTCTGTCCGTCAAGAAATCTGACCTTTACCCCTCGCCAGCGTATTGTCGGCCGCCGCGAACTTTCCCGACGGCTGGCCACCAAGACAACGACCAGTGACCTGAAAAAACTCTTCAAGGCCTACGTCTACCCCGGAAAAGATACCTGCGCCGCCGACAGCCTCTGTGCCACCAAATGTCCGGTTGGCATCGACACCGGCAAAATGGTCAAAGCCCTTCGCGAGGAGGCAAACGGCCCGCTGGCCAACAAGATAGCCGATGCCACGGCCTTCCATTTTGGCACCATTGCCAGAACCATCAGCCACACCTTAAAGGGTGTCGATACCCTCCACAAAATCACGGGCACCCCCTTCATGGATGCTGCATCAGGGATAGCCCGCAAGGCGACCCTGGGACGGCTGCCGCTCTGGAATAAAGAGATGCCCGGCGGGGTGGCCAAAATCACGCCACAACCAGTCAACAGCGACCACCCACTCCAGGTGGTCTACTTTCCCAGCTGTGCCAGCAGGGCTATGGGCGGCCCGGCACGCCAGGAGTCTGAGCGGGCCGCCCTGCCGGAAAAGACAAGATCTCTTTTACTCAAGGCCGGCTACCAGGTGCGGTATCCGGCAAATCTTGACCGGCTGTGCTGTGGCCAGGCCTTTGAAAGCAAGGGGTTCATGGCCCAAGCCGACCGTAAATCCGGTGAACTCTCCGATGAACTCCTCAAGGCAACCGACAATGGCAGGCTCCCGGTTCTCTGCGATACCAGCCCCTGTCTCTACCGAATGCGCGCCACCCTGGACCCGCGCCTGGAGTTGTACGAGCCGATCGAGTTTGTCCTCAACTTCCTTATGTCACGCCTTACATTCACCCAGCAGGACGTTCGGGTGGCCGTCCACCCCACCTGCTCAACACGTAAGATGGGGCTGGAGAAAAAACTGGAAGAACTGGCAAGGGCCTGCGCCCGCGAAGTGATTATGCCCGACGATATCTACTGTTGCGGCTTTGCCGGTGACCGCGGCTTCAACTTTCCAGAGTTAAACAAGGCCGCACTGCAGGGACTCAAGGAACACGTCTGTACCTGCGAGGCAGGGTATTCAACGAGTAAAACCTGTGAGGTAGGCCTCTCTCTGCACGGCGGCATCCCGTATCGCTCCATTCTCTACCTGGTTGACGATGCCACTGAACCTTTGCCCTGAAAAAAATCGTCCACAGAGAGGAAATCTTGCCCCCTGTGGACGCATGGTTTTCCCCTGCTACTGCACTCACATCAGTTCCAGGCCAGAAAAAAAATAGTGTATCTCAAAGGCAGCGGTTTCCGGAGCGTCAGATCCGTGGGTCGCGTTTGTCCCCACCGATGTGCCGTAAAGTCTGCGTAGCGTACCGTTATCCGCGTCTACAGGATTGGTTGCCCCCATCAGGTTGCGCCACTTTTTGATTGCGTTTTCTGCTTCAAGTACCATGACAAGACAGGGAGCGCTGCTCATAAAAGTGGTGACATCATCAAAAAAAGGTCTGTCTGCATGTACATGGTAAAAGCCTTCGGCCTGACTCTTGGTCATGAGAATTTTTTTTAAGCCGCGAACAATAAACCCTTCCTCGTAAATTCTGGCAAGGATAGCTCCAGCATGCCCGGCAGCAAAGGCGTCAGGTTTGATGATCGCAAATGTCTGTTCCACTGTTCCTCCTCCTTGTTCCTGAAGGTGTGATTGCCAGTTAATAACCACCCGGTGCAAAACCTGTAAATATACCACTTCGAGCCGTTAGCGGCAAGGCAGGCCCACCCCAAGCGTTACCAACAGCCTTATATTCGACAAAGGTGAGGCAGGCTTTCAGCATTCACCATATAACCATAGCTGAGTCTGCTTATCTGTTTTTCTTACGTGTTGGAAGGTGGGAAGGAGAGAGAGTACAGATCTCTATGAAAGAATCAGAAAATTTTCTGGAATATTTTTTTAGTTACCATGGGCAAGTTTTGCGGGAAAAAACTGAGCGCCCCGTCACGATGACAATACTGGAAAAATTTTTCTCCTGTCCTTTACCGGACTGTATCGTAAATACCTGCAATACATTTTAGCAAAATGACTCAAGCTGGAATATCAAACCCTACAGCAGGCATCAGTGACATTGCAGTCTCCGGATGTCTAGATCTCTTGCTTTTTCCGTGCGGCAGACCCTTTCCGTTATTGAACGACGTCTGTCAGACCTTTCATTAGTGAGGACAAGCCTGAGCTACGCATCATAACAAAGGGTTTCTGGTACCTCTTGCACATCTTCTTCACGCAGGTACATGCATTATGGCTGACGCAGTCCACAGGACACAGCACAACATCGGCTGTTGCCAGCATCTTCGGCAGCATACTCCGGGCCGCCTCCTTGCCACCGTCATGGTGCATGAACTGCCCCCCATGCTGCTCAACAAGAATGCGGTAATGCGAGACCAATCTGTGCAGGCCACCAACATACAGAACTGTTTTTCCACATAAATCCGGACCAGGACACCGTTCAGTGTCAAGGTCGGCACAGTTTTCATTACCGCAGCAGGACGTAACAGGAGAACGCTGCATCAGGGCTGTTTCCAGGGCGGCAATTTCGTGGCGATGCTCTGTGTCTGTCTCCTGCCAGGCAATTTTTTCAGCCTCTAAGGCCTGCACCTGCTCCTGAAGCTGCTCAAGCTGTGCCGACAGTTTCCCAAGCTCGTTTTGGGCGGCATCCTTCATGCTAGATAATTCAGTATTTTTCGCCTGCAGGCCGGAGATCATCTCCTGTAGCGCTTCATTTTTTTCAGCAACGCTGTTCAAGGTGCTACCCGATTCCAACGCCTCGCAACGCTTTCGCAACTGTTCATTGTCAGTGACGAACTGTCTCGCCTTTTCAGCCTCTACCTGTAGCCTTTCGAGCTCTTGTTCGAGCCGGGTTTTCTCTTCCAGATACATCTGGCGCTCCGAGCCGAGGACCTCAGAAAGCATAGTCTCACGCGCCTGCAGATCATCAATGCGTTTACGCTCACGCTGCTGATCGCCAAAGATATCAAAGCTGATCATATGCGACTGGCCATAGACATGATCTATAAGTTCCTTGCTCGCAGCTGGATGGGTCATGACCGCCCAGTACGCCCCGGCAATGTTTTTTTTCTGCACATCCTCCTGCCACAGAGTACGCAGTTCATCATCATCGCTAGCCACAGCGTAGCGCTTCAGACTCACCCGATATTTCGTATCAAGTATCTTTTGAAGAGCCCTGGTCTTGGGGGTCCTTGACGAGGAATAGGAGGAGAGAAAGGAGTGTACCTCATAGTCTGAGTACCCCGTATCAAGACAGAACACCTTCTTTTTGGCAATCCTGCGCAGATCCTGGCGACGCAGACAAATGCCCATGACCGAACAGTGATATCCTTTCTTGATCTCCCAAAGCTTCTTGCGCTTCCGCCCTGTCTCTCCCGACACTGGCAGTGCCTCTGGTTCGCCTTTTAGTATTTGTCCACAACCAGCATCTTCACCTTGAAGAGATTCAATAAATTTCATAACTTCATGGGTCATAACAGCCTCTGGCTTTTAGTTAGTCTCAATATTATTTGTCAAGACTAACATAAAAAATAAAAAAAATCCACTTTTTTGATGAACGGTAATGGCACTATGCCGAGCCCCTCCGGTGAAATACTCGCTGAGTCAGACCGTCCTGGACTCCAGGCCAGCAATACTGCGGTGGCGAGGGAGCAGCTATTCCCGTTCTTTCAAAAAACCACTTACAGTATACCGGTCTAGTTACCGGTACCGGCCTGAGCCGACAGAACAGTTGCCCAAACGGTAAAGATCTCGGGATACTCGAGAACACCACTATCGTAGTATGCGGGCAGCGCATACACTGCCTGCTGTGTAATGAGTGGTAACTCGGCCAGCTCAGGGGTCTCAACAACTGCCTGGTGGAGAGCCATCTGTACAGCTGCGGCATCCCCGGTAATGACCAGTGCGTCCGGTTTTATCTCAAGAAGCTTGCGCAAAGATCGAATTGTCACATGCCCTTTTTCCGGTTTTTTCCCGGCAGTGAGGCCATCGCCTACGTTCTTGCAGCCAAGCGGTTCAAGCATAAAACGATCGGAGTATCCACCCGGTGTCTCAACCCGTAGAAACTTTTTCCCGGCTTTGCTCAATACACCATTAATCACAACAACATTGAGGCCAAGCTTGCCCACTTTCTTTTTCAGCGCCTCAAGTCGATCTGTTGCTTCCCTGTACTTGCCGGCAAGTTTCTCGGCCTTTTCCTCCAGCCCGAGGACCTTGCCGACCTCTAGGATTGCAGGCCCCACTCCCTGGGTAAAATCGACATATTCTACGGCAACGGTATCACCGACGATAGCGGCAATGTCTGTGGGTTTAACTGCTGGCCGATACAGACAGAAATTCTCGCTTTTTTCAACGAGCAGACGTTGAACATCCGGGTAACGCTTCAGGGCTTCGGGTACGGCTTCCTTGTTCTTCTTTGTCACATAGTTCGGACAACCAAGGATCTGGCTTGCCGTTTTGAGTTGTTTAGCCTTTGGCCACAAAGAGCCACGAACAGACATGGCGACAGGCAAGACACCCAGCTCATGGGCTACGTCCACCAGACGATCGCCAATCATGATGACCTGCCGAACTTCCGGTGGTTTTGCCCGCATCTTGCCAGTACTGGCAACGGCCACAGCCCCCCACGCCAAAGCCACCAGGCATACCAACGTAAAAATCAACATCTGGCCAAACGCTCTTTTCAACATGTCATTCACCTGTGTTTCTGGTATCATGGACAGTCATGTCATGCGTACGTTTGTTTGGATAGCCCGAAAGCGTACGCCCTTGGCGATAAAACTGGGCAGGTATCTGCCATGACCCGATAACAGATACCCACCCACACCAACACCACCAGCTTCAAAAAATAGCGATCTCCTCCGTCAATCCCTTTATTGAGGCAGAGATCTGCCAGCTCTGTGGTGTCGATATTTCTGCCCTTTTCTGCACGCACAGAATGAAGAGCGATACCGCCCACGGCTACCGCTCTCTGCCTCGGAACCAGCACTCCTGTACGGCTGTTTCTGAGAAAAGGCCACAAACAGCAACTGCTCTTCAAAGCGTTTCGCCACGCAGACTGAACACTTTTTTCTGCGATCAACGCTCTGGTTACTCGTGAAAAAGTCGGCCAACGCTCACCACTCTTACGTATTCCTCCATATTTTTAGTAAAAACTAAGTTTATTGTCAACGATAGTTTTTTATGACAGGCATATCACTGGAAGTCAGCAATTGAGTTTCATGGTGTTGGCGTACATGCTCAGCTGAAATTCTCTCCTGCCAGAAAACAGGACTCTATTCCTTTGCACCAGCAAAACCTCACAAAGGCTCAGACTGGACCCATCGCTACATCACGAATTAGCTTAGACTAATTTAATTTTACATGTTAAAATTTTTAATTGCAATGCCCGTGGAAAACGAACAAGATGCACATTCCAAGGTGGGTGAACCCCGCGATATCTCACTAAAGGACAAGGAAAACAGGGAAACGCATCTTGATCATTAGTTCAATCAAGATCGAGATCCGCCGGAAAAGGCCAGCGGCAATTCCCCAGGAAGGGCCTCTCAGGATACCTCTGTAACGGCAAGAAGGCCTGACCGGAAAGACGCTGACCAGCCAGTAACCAACTGAAAAAAACCCTGTGGCAGGGAGGCAGATATGAATAAAGGAGAACTCGTCGCCATGGTGGCCAACCACTGCGACACATCAAAAAATGAGGTCACCAAAGTTATAGATGCCCTGCTTGAGTGCATCACTAAAACAGTCGCCTCAGGTGAAAACGTACGACTGGTCGGCTTTGGCTCATTCTCTAGCATCAAACGGGCCCCACGGGTGGGGCGAAATCCCCAAACCGGCAAAACGATCGCCATTCCCGCAAGAAAAACAGTGAAGTTCACAGCAGGCAACAAGCTTAACAGCGCCCTTAGATGATCCCCCCACAACACACCTGCACTGACGACTGGCGGCTCACAAAATTTTCTGCAGTCGTTTTCTGAGGGCCACAGCCGATATTATTCACTTTCCACCCTGGGCCGCCGCCGCTCATTGCGAGCCTCAACGACCAAGGTGGCCGTTCGCTTCTCCATGAGGTACTGCTCGCGAAATTTTTCAGGAGCCTCTGTTTTCACAAAAAAACGGATAAACCATCGTCCACCGACATCCAGGGGTACGGTAAACTTTCCCTTCGCTATCTGGGTCTGCGGAATATACATGTCTTCAGCTTCCGTGGAAAAACCGCTGTAGGTTGCATCCCAGACACCTTCTCCGATAAATGGCTTGCCATTTTCGTAGATCTGAATTTCCAGTTTTTCTCCTTCCTTCAACGCCGAAACATCACGAACTGGTACCAGTTCCAAGGGCAGGCCAACAACTGCAGGAAACTGAGCGCTGGGTTCTCCTGAGACGACGTATGTCTTTGCCCATTGACTGCTGCGCATACTGGAGCTGATCTCTACAGCCTCCTCGACAAAGGTATTCAATGGTTTCAAGGAGTGGCGTTTGCGCCCTTTTTTATCAGTATACATGGCAAAATAGCCAGGCACAGTCTCTGCGACCAGCGTATAGGTTCCAGGTTGTTCATAGGTAACCAGGTAGGAATGCAGGGATTTTTCATCCCGTAGCTGCACGTGGTCTACACTGCCATCCGGATGTATCACCTTGACACTGTGAAGTTTTTTTCTGCGCAACGCGCCATCCACCGGAAAATGATGTCCGAAGCAGAAGAAAAGAGGCGTACCTCTTCCCTCCGCCACCTTGAACCGTCCCGATTGAATATAGAGCGAATGTGCGGAAAGAAAAACCGGCGCCAGTATAATCACTGCCGCCAGCAGACAACCCCCGATGATTGCCGGGCACCTCAATCTGCTGCAAAAACTGCTCCCCGCATCGGGAAGGGCTTTGCCCTGTTGGCCTTGGTACAATTTTTCCTGTTGCATGTTTTTCTCCTTGTCCGGGTAACTACTGGCTCCCCCCTGCAAGACCATGAAAGAACCTCGTGTTCAGTACAGGCAAAAAGAGTATCTGCAATGATAACAAGACCGAAACCGCTCACAAGCGATGAAAAAGACCAATACCTGCAGGGTCCAGAGCTGGGCTCTCCCACGCAGTGCCGCTGGCCAAACACGACAGCCACTTTTCTTGCAGGTGAGCTGCCAAAAGACAAAAAATTACTCCGCAGCAGACTTACCCACTGCCTCGGCCTCGGCCTCGGCTCTGGCATCTTCGAACTTCTCCTTCATCTCCTCAATACCACTCTGAGCTGCAGCGGTGAGCCTGGAGACAGACTTGACAACACCCTTTTGTACTGACTCGTTCGTCAACAGCAAAGTGATGGCTGCTCCAACAAGCGCGCCTTTCCAAAACTTGGTGTCGCTGACATCAAGGCCCAGCAGGCTGGTGGCGGTCGGATAAACTGGCTGCTGATACATTGGTGCCGTTGCCTGGGCTGTCTGGTAGTTGAGAGGTTGAACTGGTACTGTATTCTGATCCATAACCGTTATCTTCCTTGTGTAGTAATGTGCATATATCTTTGCCACCGGACGATTAATCGCGGCAACACCCTGAACGGACAGATGTTATTTTTCCAGCAGATAGCTGACTCCGGTTGCCGTTGCCAAAGTGACAGCAAGCCCGGCAATCCCTCCGCTGGTCAGGCCGTTGGCAGCAGCAGTGGCAGCCGCAGCCGCCATACCGCCGGCCGCACCCCTGACAAGGCTGTCAGCCACAGCCGCTCCCACACTCATCTCGCCAGCCTCAACCTTGTGCAGGTTTGCCCCCATAGTACCGGTTCCGGCGACAATCAGGCCGAAGACCCCTGCTGCCAGGGCAGGAGAAGCGGTGCTCGCCGGGGGAGCAGCGAGTGTTTGCGGTTGAACGTGTCCGGGCATCGGAGCCTGTGGTGGGAGACCATAGAGCGGCGAAGCAAGCGGTACGTACTGATGGAGCGGTTCTGTAACCTGCGTAGTCATCTGGGGCATGGTTCCGGGACCGGGGACCTGTTGTGTTTGCATGGTTCTACTCCCTTCCCGAAGGTGTATCACCCTGTTGTGGCTTTGCGGGGGCAGGGCCCTGTTCCTCGTTCTTCTTCAGGCCAGGAAACAGCCCTCCGAAATTCTTGCCCATGGCATTTCTCACCGGTTCGCTGGAGAGCAGCACTGATGCTGCAGCACCGACCAGGAGCCCTTTCCAGAACTGCTCATCCTGGGCTGTATTTGTATACAGGGTCTTGACCACCTCACCAACATTAGCCTCACCATTGATGAACTGTTCGACACTACTGACAATCTGGCCATAGCGTTGCTGGGCTGCCGCCTGCTGGGCGGCAAGTTCCTCCGCTGTAGGTGGTGGGGGGTGCACATACACCGGCCCCGGGGCAGTATACGGAGGCTGCCAGCCGACAAACACAGGCTGTCCTGTAGCAGGATCAAGGAGGTATCCTGGCGGCAACGGTGGCCATTGTCCCGGGTATTCAGCCCGGGGGGGAGCTGTGGAGGCGGCGACTTGAGGCCCATCACCAGGCGGCTGCCCCGCAGCAGCCTGATAATCAGTACCACTGACCGTCTCGCCTGCCGGAGTATCCTCCCCCGTTGTTTCAGCACCCTCTTGCAGGCCCTGATCCTGACTGGCAATCTCCTTGTCCATACCGCTTCTCCTCTATTTCTGCTGGTCCAGCAATGCGAGCAATTTTGCCCTGACCGGTTCCCGCTGCAACGGATACTTATGCAAGGTCCCGATCTCTTCCCAGAGATCGAACGGGAGCAGCGACGGGTCATAGTCGATGACCACAGACAGGGCTTTACGGTTCACCCGGAAACCCTGCACACCAGGAATTCTCGCAACAAGCTCTTCGATATCTTGCTGCTCAACAGCGGCAAGATCCTTGAGCTTGCTCCATTTCGCCTTGATCCGGATCCGTCCCCGAACATGGTGGGCAATCTGTAGGTGGCGGACATGATCAAGAAAGGCGTCCACCACCTCATCGTTACTGTACTCCATCATCGCTTCCCCTCTGTCACCGGGACCTCAGCGTCAGCCTGGCCCGCATCAACGCTCAACCTGCCTGAGCATCCCTACAGCCCTCAGGCGATCCTGCTTCGGGATGACTTTACTGAATTCTCTGCATTCATGCATGGAAAAAGCAACCTGAGATGTTGGTTAAGGGTGAAATACCCCTCTCAGTATGCATTTTGCTACCGTGCAGTGCTACTCACGCTTCAACGGTTCTACCGGAGGTTCCCAGGACAACAGCCTGCTGGAATTGATGAGGATACCTCCGGTGTGAAAAATATGAATCATCCCTGCGAGAATCGGAGAGAGTACGCCCGCCATTCCCAGAGCTGCACCAAAAAGGTCGGTACCAATCGCCAGATAGTGATTCTGGTCAATCACGGCCATGGTTTTATGGCTCAGATTGCGTACCTTCATCAAGCCCTCAAGGTTCGAATCAGCCAGGGCAATATCCGCAGCCTCCATGGCCACTTCAGCGCCGGCAGCCCCCATGGCAACCCCGATATCTGCACAGGCCAGGGCCAAGGCATCGTTGACACCATCTCCCACCATAACAACGTGCTGACCAGCCTGCTGGATCTCCTTTATCCAGGCCGCCTTCGCTTCGGGCATCAGCGCTGAACGGCAATCATCAAAGGGAAAGGCCTGCAGCAAGGATCTGGCCACGTCATCACTGTCACCGGTAACCAGGTGTACCTGCTTGACACCGTCACGTATCAGCGAATGAAGGGTTGAGACGGCTTCGACGCGGATCGGGTTGGCCACGGCCATCATGCCCTGTGCCTTGCCATTGCGAGAAATGTAGACAACCGTGTTTCCCGCCTCTCGAAGAGTGGTTGAGGCCCTGTCAAACCAACGTACATCAACCTGATGCTCCTCCATAAACTGCTTATTCCCCACCAAAATCACAGCATCTCCACCCACCGTGCAGAGAACCCCGCGGCCTGGTTTGAACTCACAGACGGCGTGACGATCAGGCAGCAACTCACGGGCCTGGGCCTCGGCAAGGATGGCCTTGGCCATGGGATGCTGATTATGTGACTCGGCGGTAGCGGCCATAACCAGAAGGGCCTCTTCAGTGATCGTCGGCGTCCTGCCGATGATACGGACGATCTTCGGCTGTTCAGTTGTCAGGGTGCCGGTCTTGTCAAAACAGTACACCTCGGCCTTACCCACAGCCTCAAGGTACAGCCCTCCCTTGATCAAGATCGAGTTTTTGGCGGCATTGGCGAGGGCGGCCGTGACCGCAGAAGAGGCGGCCAGTACAGTAGCGCAGGGGCAAGACATGACCAGCATCACCGTCAGAGCCCGGAGTGGATCACCGGTCAGCAGCAGGGTCATCGCCGTGGCGGCGACCCCGATCTTCAACAGCCGGGCGGCAAGCTGATCGGCGCGCTGTTCCACGGGTGCCCGGTTGACCAGGCTGTCCTCGACCATTTGCATGATATGGGCAAGGTAGGTATCTTCCCCGGTCTTTGTGGTCTTGATAAACAAGATACCCTGACTGACGGAGGTGCCTGCATAGACGACATCTCCTGAAGAGCGAAGCACAGCCTCTGCCCTGCCGTTTATGGTGGCCTCATCCACCAGGGCCTCGCCATCGGTAACAACCCCGTCCACAGGAAGTTTTTCACCGGTATGCACTGCGACAACGTCACCGGGACGAATGTCAGCCACCGGGGTTTCCAGTTCCATGCCATCGACCATCACATAGGCATTTGCTGGAGCAACCTCCAACATATCACGGATAGCCTGCCTGGAACGCTGTGCCACATACTCTTCGGTGAGTTCGGCCACATTGTAGATCCAGAGGATCTGCAGTGCCGAAAAGGCCTCCCCCATGGCAATAGTAATCACTGCTCCACAGGCCAAAAGTGGTTTGACTGTCATCTTATGGCAGGTAAAAGTGTCGTCTGCTGCCTCCTTTAAAAGCGGCATGATACCGGCCATGGCCACCACGCCAATCAGGCTTAACGGGCTCTGGAGAAGCGGCAGTTTGAACATCCAGCTACGCAGACCAACATAGGCCATAAAGCCGCTCAACCAGATCACCCGGTTGCGTTTTT
Organism: Desulfobulbus propionicus; assembly: GCA_002748735.1. GTDB lineage: Bacteria > Desulfobacterota > Desulfobulbia > Desulfobulbales > Desulfobulbaceae > Desulfobulbus_B > Desulfobulbus_B propionicus_A. The sequence continues at coordinate 201,303 of PDTC01000009.1, forward strand.
GAGAAAATGACTGCTGCGAATCGGTAAGACAGGTATCACACGATTGTAGCTGCCTGGAGAGTAGCGGCGGGGCTTCCGGATAGATGACTGGCTGTAGCACCTGCTCGACTATTTCCAGGAGAAGGGTGCGCATCTGCGTGCGTTCATCATCATAGATGACAATCACCGAGCCGGTGGCAAACCTCGTCTCCACGCTGGAAACACCGGTTACACCAGTGAGACGGGTTTTCATCCAGGTCTGCTGCCTGCGACGGCGGCAAAGATCAGTGACCCGTACCCGGAAACGTCCGGGCATCGACTGTTTGACCTTCACCCCAGCCTTGTGCAAAAGTCCTGGTGTAAGCCTGGTTTTTCCATGAGGTGAAGAGACGTCCATACACTATTGCCCCCCAGGGCCACCTCCACACGGTGCTGAGTTCATCACATCTTAGGAGGTAAAAAATAAGTTGTCAAAAGCAAATAAAATATAATGATTTTAGATAGTTGACAGCGAATCACATCGCCATTACAATACCAGTAAACATAACGACTGGGTTTCTTGACCAAGAAAAGGTACCCGTTTGATTCACCATGGACAAAGGAGACATCATGCTCTACGTACCCCTGACGGCACATCCCCTTGGCTGGCTCATCCTTGGCGCCGGCGGCTATGCCCTGTACAAGGCTGGTAAAAAGAAGGGTGAAAAAGAAGTTACCTCCACTGAAATTCCTCGTGTTCCTGCCTCTCTTACGCAGACGGCAACAGTCGAGGAGAAAAAAGGAGACAGATGATGGCACATCCCATAGGCTACATCCCCCTGTTAGGGAGCAATCCCGTTGGTTGGGCCGTGCTGGGCACAGCTGGCTATCTGGCTTACCGCGCCGGGAAAAAATCGGGCCAAAAAAGCGACCAACAGGTCGAACGCGAAAACCTTGCCGACCGGACCATAAAGGGCGCCATGAAAACCGCGTACAAGACCAAAAAGAAGGTTGACACTTCGCTGACAAAGACCAGGGAAAAGTACTCTGGCATGTGGCAGGAAGCCCGCAATGAGCTGGAAGGAGAGGCATAACCGTCACTGTTGTTGCCCTGTCAACGGGTCACTATCGTTTGCCTCACTTCGGACAATGACCTGACCCGCCTGTGTCGGTGTGAGATACAGGCGGAGCCCGCCAGCACTGCTGATCGTTACTGGCTGCGATACCGGTTTGTGCAGTTCCTGCGTCTGCTCTATGGACTCGAGAAACAGGGAGCACCCTGCCCGAATCCCATGGGTCTTTAAATGGAGCTGTATCTTTTTACCGCCGATGATTTCCTGAAGGAAAAACTCCTCCCGGCGTCGGGCAAAATAAAACTGTGTTGGTTCACCTCCTCGGGGATATCCCCAGAGGCGGGCCGCCTCGCCCTCCGACAGCCTGGTGCGTGTCTGCCGGTCGACAATCGTTATATAATCCATGTGCGGCAGACTCCTGATCATGGTTACAGGGCCATCAAGGACCAGGCCAAGATGCTCCAGTGCCTTGGTGCATCCTCTTCCACAGGTTGTCGTCTCAATGTGGCCGGTCTCACCTCGCTCTAACTCCACCAGGGGTTTACGCTCGCCAGCACTGTCGGAGTGCACCAGCACCTTGATTCCCAGACCAGCGGGCACCACCACGTCTCCCTTGGTTCCCCGTACCCGCACAGGATTAAAACTGATCTCATCATCAAGCCGCAACAGGTGGCTGCCGGGAAACAGTCCCAAGCGCTGCAGCCAGGAACCCAATGCAGCGTCGACCACTTCCAGCAGTTCCAAGTCGGTATTGACGGGTGCATCTATCAGCGCTGAATACATCTCTGCATGTCCTCGAAAAAGGTTACTCCGCCTTTCTGCCCCGTATCCCTGCATATCCAAGAATCCCCACCGTACTGAGATTATGGAGCAGGGCTGCTGCCACTGGTGGGATACCCCCAAAGGTGGCAAGCAGTAAAAACGTAGAATTCAGGCCAACTGCAGCGACAAAAGACTGTTTAATCGTTGTTTCACTGCGCTGGGCAATGTGTCGCCCAATCAGTAAACAGCGAAGATCATCTCGCAACAAAATCACCTGAGAAGACTCTTTGGCGAGATCAGCCCCATCGGGGAGGCAGATGCCCACATCGGCTGAGACCAGTGCAGGAGCGTCATTGACACCATCACCGACAAAACCGACCCGCTGCCCATCTTCTTTGAGTTCCGCGACAATTCTGGCCTTGTCCTCGGGTTTGAGTTCCCAGTGTACCTCATCGACGCAGGGAAGCTGTGCGGCCAGGGCCAAGGCGGTCCGCCTGGCATCACCGGTGAGGATAACGATCTTTTCTATCCCGCTCTGTTTGAGACCATGGAGTATCTCCCCGGTCTCCGGCCGCAGTTCATCACGCAGTCCGATCACCCCGACCAGTTTGCCGGCGCAGCTCACGTACAAGAGGCTCTTGCCGTCTTCCTGGAGCGCTGTCACCTCCTGGTCAACACCGCTGCAATCAATACCCTCGTCATGTTCGATAAAATGCCGGCTACCCACCAGTACGTTTTCCCCGTCGATATACGCGGAAACACCATGGGCAACAATAAAGTCTACCTGGCTGGTGCGGGGCAGGTGTAGCCCTCGATCACGTGCTGCCTGAACCACTGCCCCGGCCACGGGATGACTGTAATGCTCCTCAGCGCTGGCTGCCAAGCGCAGGAGGCCATCGCCATCGTAGCCGTTCAACCCATAAATATCCGTGACTCTGAGCTGGCCTTTGGTCAATGTTCCTGTCTTGTCAAAGACCAGCGTATTCACTCTGGAAAGTCCGTCCATGGCCTGCGCACCTTTGAGCAAAACTCCATGCCGGGCAGCCGTGTACATGGCCACTTTAACGGCAACAGGGGTTGCCAGTTTTATGGCACAGGAATAGTCAACCGTGAGGACAGCGGCGGCCTTTTGCAGGTCACGCGTAAGGGCGAGCAGACCAAGGCCGAGCCCAAAGGTGACTGGGACGAGTTTATCGGCAAGCTCGTCGCTCTTTTTCTGGCTCTCTGACTGGTAGCGCAGTGAGTTTTCCAGGAAGGTGGATATCCTGGCCATGGAGGTCTCAGCCCCTACTCGCACCGCCTCAAAAACAAGGCGCCCCTCCTCAACTATCGATCCAGAGAGGACTTCAGCCCCCGGTTCCACATGGACCGGCACAGACTCGCCGGTGATGGAGCTGGTATTCACCGAGGCCTCCCCTTCAACGACAATACCGTCAAGGGGAATGAGCTCGCCGGCGCCGCAGACGACCCGGTCACCGATACGGGCATCCTGGAGAGGGATCTCCATCTCATGGCCGTCGATCTCTACCCAGAGCTTTTCCACCTGCGGTTTCAGTAGACTCTTCAGCAGACCGGTGGTCTGATTCTCACTGAGATCTTCAATATACTCTCCCAGGGAAAGGAGAAAGACGATGGAGGTGGCAGTGACATAACTACCGCAGACCAGAGAAAACAGTACCGCAGAGGCATCAAGGACTTCAACCTTGACCCCCCGGGTCCACAGGGTCGTGACGCCCTCTGCAAGCACGGGCAGGCACAGCGCCAAGGCAAAAGGCCCAGCCACCACTGACGGCAGCAGTAAAAGTGACAGACTCGCCACACCACGCCCAACAAGGGAAAGCGGCGACTGCAGGGTCTTTTCCACGCCATTGCCGGTGAGAACATTACGCGGGACTTGGGCAAGACAGCTCAGCAAGGCGCTACGGGTCTGCTGACAGCCGTCGTAGTGGATGACCACGCACCTCGCCCTGGTGTTGACACGGGCCAAATCTACCCCGGAAATGTTTTCCAGGGTCGCTTCAAGGTAGGTGGCGTCCAGTTCCTGATGGCAGAGGACTGGCGAGCGTAGACGAATTCTGTGCTGTAATTCATGAACTATGGTAACTGCCGAGTTCTCCCCACACCTCACAGTGAATGATCCTCCAGCTCTTCCATGTGAGGGGAAGTGGTTGCACTTTTTTTGGTGAGAGAATCAATGGCATAGCCGGCAGCAACGAGAATCCCCGCTGTGCCGACAATTTCCGGGATCGTGGTTCGCCTGGTTTGTGCGAGAATAATCGAGGAGAGGGCTCCCTTAGCAAGGCCGTTGACGAGGGCCTGCGGTAGGGTCATCGTCCCCCGGCTGACACTGACCAGGTTGGAACCGATGGCAACTGCACTGGAAATGGCAAGGCCCGTGGCAATAGTTGTGACAGGGACGTTCTGCTGTAAGGCGCCGGTTGACGGTACTAACTGCATACCTGGTGCAGCGTTGCCCGGATATCCAGCCGTCCCTCCAGGAGGGGCTGCCATGAAATCACCTATCAACGCTCTGATTCCTCAACTTTTTTGAGGTATTTCTCAAAGCATTCGTACTTATCGCACCCCTGATCCGGACACTCGTGCCGCAGAAATTCTGTATACTTGATCATGCGTTCAATGATACCGCTGGAGGCGACATGCTCCATCTTGCACGCCCCCTCATCAGCAGTGTCGTGGTCGATGCCCAAAACCTCAATAAAAAAATCTCGCAACGCCACATGGCGATAAAGAACTTTTTGCGCAGCAACCTTTCCCTTCTTGGTCAGGGTAATCGCTTCATAAGGGGCATAGTTGACGAGTCCCTTCTCGCTAAGCATTCGCAGAGCCTCGGTCACCGAAGGGCCAGTGACTTTCAATCGTTCCATAATATCCTTGGATCGTGCAGCTCCCTTATCCTGACAAACAAGATAAATTGCCTCAAGATAGTCTTCAGAGCTGGCACTCAATCCGGATTTTTTGGCCATGGTGACCTCGACAAAAAATGTTAACGTTTAGTCCGGCTGGACTGTTATACCACCGATTCTCTTCAACAGTTCAGAAAAACCTGAGTTATTCGGTTTTTCAAGTAAAATCAAGACATACAATTTTTTTCCCAGCGTCATTTCACGCTTTTTCTGAAATTCATGCTACTCTTCCTTGGTCGCTCCTTTCGAACTCTCGGTCTGGGAAGAGCGTGAACACGAACCACAGGAGCACCCCCTGTTCACCACAAAGACGCGGTACAGGTACCAGATTGCCCCAACCACCACCGCACCCGTAAGTAAATAATCCCACCATTGCATTGCTCACCTCCGCAAGAGACCCAGACGAAAAATCGCGGAGCGGCACCAGGAAAACGGCCGTGCCCTTGACACTGCCATGTCCATCAGGCCACGAGACAGCAGTAGGTACGAGCAGACAAGGTAACGTCTGTTGCTCGCCGCCCACACCACACAAAAGTGGAAGAAAGCTACTCGACTATTTCCTTGCCTGGTACCTGAATCTGGTGGCCTTCGCCAGCATCAAACATGACGACATAGTCTTCTTTGGGTTTATCAAAGGAAAAATCTGAGTCTTCGCCCATCTTCCCTTCGAACAGAACCTTGCCATCAGGTGTTTCAACGCGCATGGTAACCCCGCTGGCAGAAGAGCCATCAGAAAAACCACCCTCGCAGGTAATGGTTCCATCACCGTTATCAAAGCAGGAACACAGCGGCGTATGCGCCTGTGCAATAACAGCGGTGAAAAGAAGTATTGACATCGTCAAAAAACAACTTGTTACACGCATGGGAACCCCTTAGAACTCGCTAATATTTAGGGAAAACTAACAAATACGATGTTACAGCACTGGTCCCGTTTGTCAATACTTTTTTCACCTGCAAAAAAGAAACAAAGCTCGATCTCCAGCCTTCAGCAGCCCCAGACGCTGTCGATCAACAGGACAAACCATTGACAGGGAAAGAGTATTTCTTTACAGTCACAATGTACATCCTTGTACCTTCCTGTACCGTACATTCGCCTGTTCTTAGAGAGTATGAACAATGTACTTTTCCATGAGGAGGCCCACATCCACCAGGAACTCATATGCCGCTGTATGCTCGACAGTGTGCCGCCGGGCAAACAGGCCACAATAAAACGCCACCACGCTAAGGGTGCTGTACGACAACGCCTCCTTGATCTGGGGTTTATTCCGGGAAAACTGGTAACTGTTGTCCGCCGAGCACCCCTGGGCGACCCCGTTCAATGCAGGGTGGCAGGCTATAACGTTACCCTGCGAAAAACAGAAGCAGCGCTCATCGAGATAGAAGAAGACTGACTGTAACGTGCCAGCATTACGGGAAAGACTGCTATCTGTACGTGATTTTCCCATGACAGAATCCTTCACGCAAAAAACGTTGCTGGTCGGCCTTGCCGGTCAACAGAATACCGGCAAGTCGACCGTCTTCAACATGCTGACCGGCGCGAATCAGCATGTCGCCAATTATCCGGGTGTAACGGTTGACAAAAAATCGGGCACCTACACCTCCAAGGGGGTCAAGGTGGAAACCGTTGACCTGCCCGGTACCTACAGCCTCTCCTCCTTTTCCCTTGAAGAAAGGGTCACCCGCGATTTTCTTATCCGAGAACAGCCCGATGTGCTGGTCAACGTCGTCGACGCCTCCTCGCTTAAACGCAGTCTGTATTTCACCTTCCAGCTTCTGGAGATGGGATATCCTCTGGTGGTCGCCCTCAACATGATGGATGTGGCCAGACGTAATGGTGTGCAAATCGACACTGAGCGCCTGCAACAACACCTTGGTGTTCAGGTCATCCCCACAGTGGGCCGTCGCCGCAAAGGTAAAAAGGAACTGCGCGACGCTATTCTTGCTGCCGCGACCCAAAAAGAAGCGCAGCCTCTGGAGATCTCGTATGGCCAACTGGAGCCCCAGCTGACAGCTCTCACTGCAGAAATTGGCCGGAGCGAGTGGGCAAAGACGCATCCTGCCCGCTGGCTGGCGGTAAAACTTGCCGAGGGTGACAGCGAAGCAGAACGCATCGTCACCGAAGAAATGGGGCCATCAAGCCCTGCCCTGACAATAGCGGCAGAACTCAGGCAAAGGTTTGAGGAAGGGCATCACCTCTCTGTCGCCGACTTCATGGTCAGCTGCCGCGACACACTTGCCGCCTCCGTTATCGAGACCTGCGTCAGCAAGACAAAAAACAACAGAAAGAACATCTCCGAGCACATAGACTCCCTGGTGCTCAATCGCCTTGCAGCCCCCTTCTTTCTGGTGGGCACCGTCTTTGTTATCTACCAGCTGTCAATCGTCAAGGGATACGAGCTCACCCAGTACTGGTGGCCAGTACTGGCCAACGTCCGTGCCATTGTCGCCTCGATTCTTCCGGATGCGGGCCTGGTGGAAGACCCCTACATTCGCTCCATGGGACTCTGGATGGTCGATTCCGCCAATGCCCTGCTGAACTATATTCCCATCTTTCTCATTCTGTTCAGCCTCATCGCCATCCTTGAAGACTCGGGATATATGGCGAGAATTGCCTTTATTCTCGATAAACTTTTCCATGCCTTTGGCCTACATGGACAATCGACCCTGCCCTACATTCTCGGAGGAGTCTTTGCGGGTGGCTGCGCTGTTCCCGGGGTCATGGCAACCAAGGGAATCCCTGACGAACGTTCACGCATGGCCACCATCCTCACCGTACCGTACATGAACTGTCTGGCCAAAATCCCCTTTTACACACTGCTGGTCAACGTTTTCTTTGCGCAGCACAAATCCTGGGTCATGCTGTTTCTCTCCACCATCACCATCTTTGTGGCACTGCTAGTGGCAAGGTTGCTGACAGCCACCCTGCTTAAGCCCATGGAAACCGCCCCCTTTGTTATGGAGCTGCCCAATTACCACCCACCAACCCTGTTCGGTGTCGGCCAACGGGCCATTGAGCGGACATGGCAGTACATCAAAAAAGTTGGCTCTATTGTGGTTGCGGTTTCCGTCTGCGTCTTCACTCTCCTGCAGTTTCCTGGGCTCAGTGATGAACGCATGGCGTACTACAACACCCAGATGAATCAGGCGGTAGAGAAATTTTTCAAAAAAACCGAGAAGAGTACCTATGCCTCGCAGTTCCAGGATGAGGCCTCACTGATCAGGCTCATCAATATTTACACCGCCTACAAGGCTGCCAAGCTCAACATCAGTAATGCCGAGGCCAGCAAAGCACTTGACGCCAATTATCAGAAAAACTATCCGGAACTCTTCGTCTTTCTTAAACCCAAAAAAGACAACGAGGCCAAAATAGTCAACAAGGCGCTGCGAAGGCTGACCAAAACGCGTAAATCCCTGCGCCGCACCATCAAGGAAGAACACATCGAGGCCAGTTTTCTTGGCCATGTGGGGCGCAGCCTCGAACCGATAACCCAATGGGCTGGTTTCAACTGGAAAATCAATATCGCTATTCTCTCAAGCTTTGCTGCCCGTGAATCAAGCGTCGCCACCATCGGTGTACTCTACCAGCAGGGTGCCGAGGAGAACAAAGAACTCGAAGAGCGCGTGAAAAGAGAAAGTGACGAGAGCGGCGGCAACATTACCCCCCTGCACGCCCTGGCGATCATGGTCTTCTTTGCCCTATACCCGCCCTGCCTTGCCACCACCATTATGATCAAAGTCCAGACAGGCTCGTATAAGTGGATGATATTTTCCATGCTCTTTCCCACCACCTTGGGTTTTCTGGTGGCCACCGGTATCTACACCGGCGGTAACCTTCTGGGATTGAGTGGGCTCGAGATGATGGCTGCTTTCTCTGTACTTGTCGTGACACTGGCAATCGTCACCGGCCTGCACAAGACCTGGCGGGACACCCATCGGGGTATCAGAGGATTGCCGGTTTTCAGCAGCAAAAAACCACCATTCTCTTCCTGAGCAGAAGCCAGCAGACAAAAAGGCCGCTCCCTTGAAAAAGGGGCGGCCTTTTTGTCGCTGACATCACCTCTGTTTTCTTTGCAACATCCTGCCGGGTTGTCAGCTCACGGCAAGCGCCGTCACTCCTCTGTCTCTGTCGCACAGTACTTACAGGAAACATTGGCGCAGCCATGTTTGCAGTAATACCCAAAACCTGAATCCCAGTTAATCCCACTCTTGGGACACTTCTCCACATATTCAGCATACTGAACCAGTCGATCAACAATGGCCTTGGGCACGGAATGCTCCATCTTACAGGCGGCCTCATCCGCCTCCTGACCGTCAATGCCGAGGACGTTCACAAGAAAACGTTCCAACGCCTTGTGGCGGCGGACAATCTCCTTGGCCACGACCCTGCCTTTATCCGTCAAGGTGACGAGGTCGTATGGGGCATAGTTAATCAAGCCGAGCGACCCTAAGGTACGCAAGGCGACAGTTACCGAAGAAGCCCTGACATTCAAGTAGTTAGATATATCTTTGGCTTTGGCAGCCATCTTTTGTTCAGAAATCTGATAAATGGCTTCCAGGTAATCTTCCTGGCTGGCGGTGAGTTTAACATCTACAGCGTCTGTACCCATGACTTTCCTCGAAGGTTAAGGTGAGGATGCTAGCTGGAAGAGAAGAGTCACGGTAAAGGCCTGTAAGGCGCTTCCACCTGACCTGGACAAAAATTCTCCCCCCTGCAACAATTTTACAATAGCAATGCTGTCCTGTAATTGCAAGCATTTCCAGTGCTCATCAATAGCTATTATGATAGGTCTTCAAATAAAAATTTAAAATTGACAATTTTTTTAGAGTACGCTAGAGACGTGATGTATCTTTTTGCCGTGGTCGTTGTATCGCCTGTATGAGACTGCGGTACTTTTCCATCCTGATAGAGGGTTTTTCAAGCACACATGTCCGGTTTACCCAACAGGTTTCCTGTTTCATGGCTTCGCCAGCCAACCCTGCAGCGGTTCCTGTTACCGTTGTTTCTGCTTTTCACCTGGTGGCTGTTTGGCCGTGTCGATGCCCTCAATACCTACCTTTTTCCCGCTCCTGAAATGGTCTTTGCCGCTGGCCTCGAAGGCCTTGTCAGCGGTGAACTGTTCAAACACGCCAGTGTCAGCCTCGGCAGGGTTTTCTGCGGCTTCAGTCTGACCTGCCTCTTCGCCCTACCTCTGGCATGCAGTATCGCAGCCTGGCCTCTTCTCGAACGCATTGTCAGTGTTCCGCTGGAGTTTATCCGCATCACTCCACCCCTGGCTGCCATCCCCCTGCTGATCCTCTGGTTTGGTATCGGGGAAGGCTCCAAGCTGGCCCTGATTATTCTTGCCAGCTTTTTTCCGGTCTTTCTCAGCGCTCTTAACGGACTGCGAAATGTCGATGACAATCTACTGGAAATGGGCGCCACCATTGAGCTCTCTCCATGGAAACAGTTCCGCTTCATCAAGCTCCCAGCAGCCCTGCCAATGATCATCACCGGTCTTCGCCTGGGCTTTGGCTATTCCTGGCGCGCCCTGATCGGCGCAGAGCTGATCGCCGCTGCCAGCGGTCTTGGGTATATGATTCTTGATGCTGAAGAACTGGCCCGGACAGACCGTGTCTTTGTGGGCATCCTCCTCATTGGTTTGCTTGGTTATCTCTTTGATACGCTTTTTTTAAAAGCTGCAACCAGCATCAGCAGACGCCTGGAACTTTCAACAGGACAATTAAGGTGATACGCGTCATCCTTACAGCACTCAGCAAAAACTATTGTACTGGCGGTACCAACGTACAGGCACTCAACGCCATTGATCTCGTCATTGAGGCAGGAACCTTTGTCGCCATCATTGGCTACAGTGGTTGCGGCAAAACCACCCTGCTCCGCCATATTGCCGGTCTTGAACAGCCAGACAGCGGTACCATCAATTTCCAGCGGCCGGCTGAGAGCCAGCAACAAGACCGTGTCCGGCTCGGTGTCGTCTTTCAGGAGCCACGGCTGCTTCCCTGGCTTACGGTTGCGGCAAACGTCGAACTTGCCCTCCATGGTTTCCCCCCTGCCGTACAGCAGCGAAAAAGAGCCGAAGCCCTGGCCCTTGTCGGGCTCGACGACTTTGCCGAGGCCTACCCCCGTGAACTCTCCGGTGGAATGGCGCAACGGGTCGCCCTGGCCCGAGCCCTCTGCAGGGATCCGCATCTCCTCTTGCTGGACGAGCCTTTCGGTGCCCTTGACGCCCTGACCCGCATGCTGCTCCAGCGTGAACTGGCGATGATCTGCTCCCGGCAATCCATGACCGTGCTGTTTATCACCCATGACATCGGCGAGGCAGTGCAGCTCGCCGACAGGGTCATGATCATGCGATCAGGCCGGATCACCGATCAGATTGACATTCACCTCCGGCGCCCCCGGGCGGAAGATGATCCGCAGCTGGTCCCCCTGCGCCGGGACATTTTCAACCTTATCCTATCCCCTAGGGGGGTAAAGGAGAACCAATGATGCACTACATCAAACGACTTCTTGTCATCGGCACCACCCTCATCCTGTATGCAGCCACCGCCGCCCAGGGCACGCCACTGAAGGAAATCAACATCTCCTACGTTAAATCTCCTTTTAACCTGCAGGTCATGGTCATGAAAAACCAGCGGCTGCTGGAAAAGGAATTTGCGGGGGACGGTATTACCATTAACTGGCACGAGATCACCTCGGGGGCCAAACAGGCCCAGGCAATGGCTGCCGGCTCCCTTGACATTGGCTCGGTGATGAACACCACCTCGGTCCTGCTTGCCAACGCGGCAGGCAATCCGATACGGATCATCAATGGCGTCAGCAGACCCTCCAAGACCTTTGCCATCGTCGCCCGCAAAAACGGCCCCACCACCGTTGAAGAGCTCAAGGGTGCCTCCATTGCCGGGCCCAAGGGCACCGTGCTGCACCAGCTGCTTGTTGCCGCCCTGGACAGCAAGGGCATGACCATTGACGACGTCAACTTCATCTCCATGAAACTCCCGCAGGCGAGAACAGCGATGCTGGCCGGCAAAATCGACGCAGCCCTGCTTGCCGCCAGCCTGGTGATTAAATCTGTGGATGCCGGCGCCCATGTGATTACCACTGCCGACGGTCTGGTCACCCCAAAACTGGTGTCGGCAGCCAGTGGTGCCTTTGCCGCCGAGCACCCGGACGTAATCAAGCGCTACCGCAAGGTTTTTATGGCAACGATGCAGTTCATCGATACCCATTGGGATGAAGCGCTCGCCATCGGCATCAATGAACATGGGATCTCGAAAAAAGACGGGCAGACCCTTGCCGACTGGGCCGGTTTCACCGATCATCTCTTGCCTGCTGACCTGGACTCCATGCGTGAAGATGTCAAGTTCCTCAAGGCCAATAACATGCTGAAAAACGATGTCAACCCGGAGGAAATCTGTCTCCCTGGCGCTGTCAAGTGAGAAGAGGCCTGATATGTCACTCTCTTTCACCGTCGCCGAACGGGGCCGCCACATCCCGGTCACCCGAGAACAGCTGACCCTGTACAGTGGTCCATCACAGATCATTGCCACCGCCCTGATGTTCCGGTTGTTCAGGCGGGCGATCACTGATCTTTCTCCTGAAACGCCCCCGGAAAGGACAGCCTTTTCGACGCTTGTCGCCTTTCCCGGCCCTGGAATCCTCGATTGCATCGAATACGTGACCCGGGCACGCACCCACGGACCCGATCGCCTGATTATCGATACCGAGGCAGGTCCGGAGGATGCCCCGAGAGCACCGAAAGGCAGATTTTACTTTGAACTGGAGATCAACGGGCGGCGTCGCGCCTACTGGCCTGCCCCGGGGCTCTTTGACGAGACCTTCCTGGAGATGGTCCGCAGGTATCAACCCGGCGAGAATACCCCGGCAGAGGAGGCGGCCTACCAGCAGTTCAAGCAGCAGATGGTCGGCAAACTGCTGGGGGCTCCAGGGCCTGAGCTCTTCCGGAGTGCATGATCACAAAGAGGATGGTACGTTTCGTCTGCATGTTCCAGACGCCTGTTTGCTGCGAGTCAGTGCAGTTTTTCTGGCTGGCAGCGACAGGGGCGCTACCAGGTGAGTTGACCAAGCACTACCGATGTAGACCATCCCTAAGGCTATCGGTGTACAAGCGGTTTTCCATGTACAGGGAAAGTGAGGCCACGGCACGGTCGCAGACCGGAAACACAGGGATGCCCTGCCGGAGAAGGGCATCCCTGAGCGGATCAAACATTCTGCCACCATCAACAACCCCAACGACCGGAATCTCGCTGTCGTTGACAACCTTGGCAAGCAGAAACACGTCCTGGAATTCAGTGAACGATCCGGTGACAATGGCTCCAGCCTGGCGGATACAACTCTCGCAGACCATATAGTCACCGGCAAGGGAGGCAGTGTGGCCGCTGGTTGCCCGCTGACCTTCTGTCGTGCGTCCCGCCTTGTAAAACACCACCTCTTTACCCAGCAAGATCGCCTCGCGAACAGCCCTGGCAAATTCAAGCCCGTCCAGATCCTTAAACCCTTCCGCGTAAACGGCAATAACGTCAACCTCGTCTGAATCTTTGAAGTATTTGATCATATCACCAAGGGAAAGGTCAGTCTGATTACCCATGGAGACCAGATATGCAGGTGCCAACTCTGGACATTGACTCAGACGGTGCAGCATAAACGCGCCGCTCTGACTGACAAAGGCTGCGCGGTGAATCTTCTCCCTGCTGTTTTTGGGGAGTTTTTCCTCGGGAATGAACCAGGTGTCATATCCTCCGGGATGGGAGATAACGCCCATGCAGTTGGCGCCAAGAAAAACCGGTCCGCCCCTTTCGCTGGCATGTACCTCATTGATCCTGGCAATAAGTTGGGTTGCCCTTTCTCTACTCTGGTCATTCTCCCCCATATTGCCAGGAATCAGCATCACAGCGTTGGCACAATCGAGCTCAAGCACCTCGTCCACCAGGGCTGGCATCTGATCAGCATCGATAGCGACAACAAAAAAATCGAGTTTTTCGGACAGAGATTGCAAGGTTGGCACACATAGCACATCATCTAACGCGGTGCTAACGCCCGCAACCCAACAATTTCAACAAAAAGAGTCGCATTTTTTGTACATTGGAAATTCACGACAATTTTCAAAAATACAAAAGGGAGCGACTCATGAAAAAACTTATAGAAAAGTTTTCAGGTCTAGTCAAGGGGTCAATAACTTGTTTTGATCGTATCGTCTTCAAAGGATTTATCCTACTATTGATGTCTGCCAAACAAGTAATGCAGTTTTACACAGCTCAAGGTGTGCTCAACAAAGAGTACAAATCGTGGATGATGGCTCAGACAAAGAAGATAATTGACCACGCCAAGCAGTATGCAAAGGACAACTGCGGTAATGGCATAACCTATCTCCCGACCTGGCGTACCAGAAAAGAATCACTGACCCACGAACGGCAACAACAGATCGACAGTGGATTGATCGGTATATGGTCGTGTCTGGAAGCGGGTTCCTCCTATCGCGCCAGGTATTGTCGGACAGCAGGGTATCCGCAATTGCAAAAGTATCAAACTCGTTGCAAGCACCTGTACTTTTACTTTGATGATCCTGATTTTGGTTTCATAACTATTCGATTGCAAACATGTTTCCCTTACCACATCCAGGTTTGTTTGAATGGCCGTGAATGGTTGCGCCGTAGTCTTGAAAAGGAGAAGATTGATTTTCTGGCTAAAGGTAACAAGTTT
>PDTC01000001.1 GCA_002748735.1 Desulfobulbus propionicus
TTTCATAGAAGTTACTGTTAAGTCAATTTTTACCAATAATGCAAAACGGGATAAGCACCTTCTGTCAGAGGACTTTTTCAGTGCAAACGATTATCCGAAAATCACCTTCAAATCAAGCAGCATCGAAAAGGTCTCTGATACCGGGTATAACCTGAACGGCACTATGACAATGAAAGGGGTGAGCAAAAAGATTACCATACCAGTAACCTTTTATGGTGTAAAAGATCATCCTTCTGGAAAAGGAACAAAAGTTGCCGGCCTATCAGGTAAATTCACTGTAGACCGTCTTGAATACAATGTTGGCGACGGAAGATTCGCGGACATGGGCATTGTCGACAAAAATGTTGAGGTTGAGGTTGAGTTGATGCTTCTTAATTAAAGCTCAAGAGAAGCGCTCATCATGTTGCTGTTCGAGATGCTGAAATCAGTGATATTGACAATAAGTATAAAACCGGCGGTGTTGGTATAGGCAACTGGGGTTATACTGGTTCAGATGTGGTGGACAACGTCGTGCTTAACCGTTTTAATATTCACGGCATTGTTGATATGACTGTAAATTTTGATCAGGATGGTCATGGTGTCACGGTTTCGGATAACTCGCAAAATATCTGGATCGTTAACAGCACCATGACAAGAAGATCTGGAGATGGTGTTCAAGTTGAGGCTCAACACATAAGAAGGGCCGACTCGATTCACCATGTTTATGTGGGTAATAATACAATATCAAACAACAAGCAAACTGGAATATAGATTAAACATGCCAGTGATGCCATTGTTTCGAGTAATCATAATATGATATGGAGCCCGAGCGATTCTTCCAGTGGTGCTTGCACCGGTTACCAGTATACGGGGCTGAAATTCTGGTTTATTCATAATAGAATTCATGACTGCCAGTAAGGTGTTGGTGTCGGTAATGCCGACCTTGGTGAGCAAGAGGATGTCTACTATGTGAATAGCACAATATATGATATACACTCGACCAATCCAACGAATCCGCATCTTACTGGTGGAATAATGATGCGAATGAACAGTGTTAATCAATATGTCATTGGCAATACGAGAGGAATTCGGGCACGATGTCTATTTAAAGCGAATCTCCGACAATACAGGTAAAAACCGACGTCAAAGCTCTAAGATCAGATATCCCCTCCCCGTCGTTTGCCGGTGATACCGAACAACTCAGGAGGCCTCAAATCAGCCGTTGTTCTCCTCCTCTAAAACAGCCGCGGTGTCTCCCCGGTGAACGGTGAGCTGCGGGAAGGGAATATCCCAGCCGTACTGGGTTGCCGCATCTACACACCAGCGCTGAATTGCCCGGCGCAGACGGTTGTAAATAGGAGCTGCACTACCCTTGAAATCAGCAATCACCACCAGATCGAGGGAAGAGGCCCCAGCGCTGGTGAACTCCACCCGTAGGTTGAGCATCTCGTCGCTGTACTCCTCGGCAGTAAACCTCTCCAGCAGGAACGCCTCAAGCTGTTTGAGAATAACACCTGTCGCTTCTTGTTGATGGCAGTAGCCGATGCCGAAAATTTCCTTGATGCGGAAGTTGCGCGACAGATTCACCGGCGCAAGAGAGAGAAAATCCGGGGTTTGATAGGTCTTGTGCGCGCCGCCACGCAGTACCAGCTCAACTCTTTCATGGGAGAGGTCAACCACTCCGCCACGGGTACCATCAGCAAGGATCACCCAGTCGTCTTTGCGGCAGGGGAACCACTGTTCATGTGCACCAAAGGGGCGCGATGTTTTGTCAAACAGGTCATAGATCATGACCTTGAAGGTCAGGTCGAGGTCAGGGTTAGTAAGGGTAGTGCGCAGATTGATATTTTCCACCAGCCACGGCACCCCGTAAAGGATGACCCGCTCTCCCTCCCGTACCGGGCCGGCGTTGAGCATCATCTGACTCTGTTTCCAGAATCTGGGCAGGGCGGTCTTGGTCATCCAGGCAAGACCAAGAAGGATAATGACGGCAAAGGAGAGTAGTACCCAGTCCTCCACCACATAAAAGACAATGATAAAGGAGAAAAGGGCGACAAGCACCGTTGCCACCTGAAAGCCCAGGTCAATAGCACGGATATGGAATGGCCGCCACGTTCTGTCGTGGCCCGGAACCATGCGGCGAACCACCCGATGAAGCAGGCCCATCAGCAGAATTACCAGGAGACAGGCCACCACCGCGATGGTAAGGTAGAGGCCGCGGGTATGGAGAAACCTCAGCAGCGAAGCCCTGCTTCTCTCCCAGAGACTCTGCTGATTGTTATCCATTTTTGCCAGCTCAATATTGGTGATGTCGAGGCCGCTGATCAACTGCTTCTCCAGACTCTCCCACTGGGGCTGAAGGGCTTCGATCTGCTCCTTCAGCACCTCCGCCTCTGTGGAGGCAAACAAGGCTTTGAGGTTGGCATTGGCCTCATGGGCGACGGGTAGCAACTCCTGATATCTTGACTGCTTGTCGAGAAGGGCTGCCTTACGCCTGGCTTCGACGGTGAGCTGTTTGAGCTCCATGATCCCCGGCTTGACCAGATCAAAGAGTTCCTGTTTCCAGTTAAACGCCCCCTCTTCCTCTTGGGCGTTGAAAATCGACGTATCCACACCAGTGGCCATCTTCTCAAAATCGCTTTCAGCCGCCTGCAGTGACTTCTGCAACTCCACCAGCTCCTCCTGCAATGCTGCCTTTGTATCGGAAGAATTGGTCTGCTCCATCTGACGGTTCTTGCTGGCAATCTGTTTCTCTATCATCTGCCGCAACTGATGGATAGAGAGAAGCATCTGTTCCTCCTTGTTGCGGGCGAGCTCCTGCTCTTCAGTTTTTTTTGTGCTGGTGGTAAGCGATGGGGATTGTGTAGACGCGGATTTTTCCGCTACCGCAGGGGGAGCAAGGAGTGCGGCCAGAAAAAAGAAAAACGCGGCAATGGTTGTGTATCTGTACATGGGACGTGTCCTGTTGGCTCTCAGTTAACATTGTTTAAACAGCATGGTAAACATTCCCGCTGATCCCCTCGAGGGCCACAGAGCCTCTTTTCAATAACGCCACTGAGCTGCACACGTTTTGGCTGGGATACAGGGGAACACCTTTGCCAGGCCAGTGTAACACCTTTTTTGCAGATGAAGAAAAAAAATTCTCAGGAACCTGCCTGGAGGTATCCCTTGCTTTTCTGCTGGCGTTATCGCCAGCAACCGTGGCGAGGCAGAAAGGAGAAGATACCCCCTGGTGGGACATCTGTTCCGTTTGGCTGATAGATCTCGGGGGGAAAACTCACCGAGACAGGCGAGCAGTTCTCTGACGCAGAGAACACAGGCGTTGTATCACATCAAGGGTGGGGCAGATTCGGAAGACAACAGCAGCACCTGGTGCTGGAGGTTTCAAGCATGGCAGGCCTGGTTACAGGGATGGTATTCTCGACGACAACAAGCAGGAAAAACAGCTTGACCGAAAACCAGAACCTGCCTCAGAAATGTCTGTATAAAACGGCGGAAAAGGCAGCAGGAGTTACCTACCAGTGAGCATCAGCGTTAGCACTGTCAGTGTATACCACGTCACCGCGCTTAAACTGTGCCACAGCCTCGGCCACCGTGCCGCTGACATCGTTAACCACCTTGATACCTGCGGCCTGAATGGTCTGAAACGCCTTGGGCCCACAGTATCCGGTCATCAGGACCTCCGCACCCCGGTCAGCAACCATGGTGGCCGCCTGGATACCAGCACCTTTAAAAGCGTTGGCATTGGACGCATTGTCCAGCACTTCAAACTCCTTGGTTTCCGGGTCCACCACCAGGATATAGGCAGCCCGGCCAAAACGCGGATCAACCGCAGATTCCAGGGTTTGTCCCTGGCTGGTTACAGCTACTTTCATGATAATATCTCCTGATATCCGTGCCGTATGGCCGCAACAGCCACGGCACGGATGTTTTTTTACTGGAGTGCTCTGTTCTTAACGGCCACCGCCACCACACACGTCATTGTCGCTGATCTTCGGAATCCTGCCGGCAAGCATCTCCTCGACCACCGGTCTGATCCGACGTTCGGTGGCGTTATGGTAGACCTCAATACCCACCTGCCTGAACCCCATCAACGGTCGCATCCCGATCCCACCGACAATAAGCGCATTGACCTGGTGCTGGGCAAGCAGATTTACCGGCACCATACACCCGCCCTGCACATGCTCGCCGTTGGCAACAGTATGGACCTCCTTGATCTCACCATCTTCACAGTCCACAAGCGTGAAGACATCACAGTGACCAAAATGACCGGCCCGAACCCCGTCGAGACCGCCCTCTCCCTCGGAGGGAATTGCAATTCGCATTGTACTCATATCTTTCCTTTTTGCTGGTTATTGAAGAATCGCCTTCAAATCAACGATCCTCGTATCGTTCATTGCAGGCGAGTTAATAATGTTCTTCCATAGTTCACGAATAATCCCCTGAACAGGAGCGTTACCAGGGTATTCAAGGACATTTTTCCCCTGAACCATTGCCTGGGTAAACACCGGATCAAAGGGAATCCGCCCCACCACCTCCAGATTTCGCCGGGTGGCAACATCTTCGATGGTTGCACTCATCTCTGGATTGAGATCGTACTTGTTTATCAGGACCATCCCCGGCAGCTTGAAGTGAGCGGCCAGATCGGCAACTCTCTCCATATCGTGACATCCTGAAACAGTAGGTTCGACAACGATGACAAGCGCCGTCGCCCCGGTGATAGAGGCAATCACCGGACAGCCGATGCCCGGTGGGCCATCGGTAAGGATAACATCCAGCCCCTGCTCTTCGGCAAGCTCCCGAGCAGCTTTACGAATGACACTCACCAACCGGCCAGAGTTCTCTTCAGCGATACCGAGTCGGGCATGCACCATGGGGCCGAACCGGGTTGTCGAGGTGAACCACTCCCCACACTTCTGCACAGGAAAATCAATGGCCTGCTCCGGACAGAGATCGACACAGACGCCGCATCCCTCGCAATCAAGAGGATCAACGATAAAGGTCTCGGAAATTGCCTCGAACCTGCACAGCTCCAGACATCTCCCACAGCCGATACACCGTTTCGCATCGATTGCCGCGATAGCCCCCCCCATAAAGGCGTTGCTCACCTTCACCTCAGGATCCATCAGCAGATGCAGATCAGCGGCGTCCACATCGGCATCACAGAGCAGGGCATTTTCTGCCAGAGAGGCAAAGGCTGCGGTGAGGCTGGTCTTACCTGTCCCGCCCTTACCGCTGACAATAACCAGTTCCTTCATGCTGTACCTCCCTGCTCGTGCACCAACTGTTCAATCCTGCCATACATGGTCCTGAAACGCCCAGACCATTCAGGCAACGCTTTCACCATCAGTTGACCACGGGAGTAGCACTCGGCAATCCGCCGATCAAAGGGAATCTCCATGAGGATAGGCAGGCCGCTTGTCTCGGCATAGGCATGGGTCCGGTCATCCCCCATACCAGCGCGGTTGATCACCAGCCCACAGGGAATACCCAGGAGCTTCACCGCTTCATGGGCGAGGACAAGATCATGGAGCCCAAAGGGTGTGGGCTCGGTCACCAGAACCACAAAGTCTGTGCCTTTCATGGCAGAGATCACCGGACAGCTGGTGCCAGGCGGTGCGTCAATGATGGTAAGTGGCCGCTTGCCGGCCTGTGCCCGCACCGCCTTGATCAACGGTGGACTCATGGCTTCTCCCACCCGCAGCCGGCCACTAACGGCCGTTAACGCTCCCCGACGACCAAACTCGACGATCCCGAGATTTCTGGACTGTTCGGTTATCGCTGCCTCGGGACAGACTTCCATACAGCCACCGCAACCATGACAGAGCTCCGGAAACACCAGTACTTTCTGGCCCACCACCGTGATAGCGTTGAACCGGCAGATGGCAGAACATTTCCGGCATCCCGTACACTGTTGTTCATCCACCAGCGGTACCGGCGTGGAAACCGTTTCACAGCCAGTTATTTCCGGTTTGAGAAACAGATGGGCATTGGGCTCTTCGACATCGCAGTCAAGGAGCTCGACGGTCTCGGTATCAAAACTGCAGGCAAGATTGGTGGCAATCGTGGTCTTGCCGGTACCTCCCTTGCCGCTGGCAACACTGATAATCATGGCGTCACCTTGTGGGTGCCAGTTTCACCGAGCATGCGTGTAATCCTGCGGCAGTTCTCCAGGAGTTGCTGCCCGTCTTGTCGTGCCGGCTGCGGTGGCAGCTGCATAAACACTCCATACCCTTCGGTAACTTCGTGAAAATCGTCAGCAGCAAGCTCACTGACCAAGGCACAGTTGAGAAACGGATTGTGCCGAACCAACTGTGCAATGAAGGCGAGACCACTTACTTCGCCTAGCTGTTCATCGACGACCGCGACGTCTACCGGCCTTGCAGCAAGGACCTGCAGGGCGTCGCTGGCAGAACTGACCGTAAGCACCTCGACATCGTCATGTTCTCGCAGGAAGGTCTCCAACGATTGAAAACGTTCTTTCTCGACACACACAAGTATAAAAAACACGCTCTCCTCCAGGTGTCTGGCTTAGTTCTTTTTCTGTTGCCCTGCATTTTCCAGGGCCCACCTTGTCCCACTGACCGAAGAGACAGGGCCATCAATCAAAGTTGCCGATCCGCTGACCACCGGGATCAGCTCATGGCCTTGCCGTATCCGGCCGCAACAACAGATGGACTTACCGCAGCCAGGCATCCTCATGGTGCCCCAGGCAGGATCGCGGCCACAACATCTCTTGAGCACCTCATCGACCTTGCCGGCGATGAACGATACCAGCTGCACTCCAGAGGCCTCAATCCTGCTGGCGGGAAACTCCGAGACAGCACCGCAGATCAGGGTCTGCACCCTCCGGCTTCTGAGGATGTAGAGCAGGCCCTCAATATCTTCAGGATCAAAGGCCAGCAGCCCCTGCCTGTTGATACCCGAGGCACTGACGTCTGCCACCAGCAGCGTTTTCGCGGCATCAAATACCGGTGAAATCCGGTCTTCCCATACTGTCACAGCTATCTGCATCCTGATCGCTCCTTGCTTTTCCAGAATAAAGCAAGACTCAGACCAAAAAACAAAAACATCCAATATAAAAAAATCTTTATTATTTTCAGGAAGTTCCAGTCAAGCTAAAAAAAAGACGCCGCTGCGTCGCCGGCAAAAGGCGCACTATTGCGACTCTGTGCGACGGTAGAGCGTCGCACAGAGTCGCTCTACCTGGAACTATGGCCGTGGAGAGGTCTGTGAGCGGCCATCATCGGCCGGAAGTTCAAGCCCAAGCTTTTTCACTTTGCGAAAAAAAGTACTTTTGTGCATACCCAGTTCCTGGGCGGCCAGGGTGCGGTTATTGTTGTTACGCGCCAGTGCATTAAAGATCTGCATGGCCTCTGTGTTTTCCACAGCGGTGCTCATGCGTGCGTCTCCGCCACTATCGCGGCCTGGACCTTGCTTGCCCTGTACATGGGCGGGGAGATGCTCCGGCCTGATATCACCATGACCGCAGAGAATGAAGGTGTGCTCGATGATGTTTTCGAGCTCGCGGATGTTACCCGGGAAAGGGTAGTGCATAAGCAGGGTCAATGTCTGGGAATCAACCCCCTGGACAGCCTTGCCCTGAAGGCTGTTCAAGCGGTCGATAAAATGCTCAATCAACAGGGGGATGTCCTCACGTCGCTCACTCAGACGGGGCAGCTGCAACCGGACGATGTTGATCCGGAAAAAAAGATCCTTGCGAAAGCCACCTTTCTCCACCTCAGCCTCGAGGTCACGGTTGGTGGCGGCGATGATACGAACGTCAGCAGGCTCGGGCCTGACGCTGCCCAGCGGTGTAAATTCACGCTCTTCAAGCACTCGCAGCAACTTGACCTGAAAGGCCTGGCTGGTCTCACCGATCTCATCAAGAAAAAGGGTACCACCAGTACCGGCAGCAAAGAGGCCGGCTTTATCGCGGTCAGCACCGGTAAACGCTCCGGCACGGTAGCCGAACAGCTCCGATTCAAGCAGGGTGTCGGGCAGCGCCCCGCAGTTGATCGCCACAAAGGGCCGATCACGGCGCGGAGAAAGAGAGTGCAGGGCCCGGGCCAGCATCTCCTTGCCCGTACCGGTCTCCCCTTCGATGAGCACTGTCGCCTCACTCGCAGCCACCTTGGGGAGCAGGGCAAAGATCTTCTCCATGGCAGGACTACGGCTGACCATATCGTCATGGCGAAAGCCACCTTTCAGCTCTCGACGCAGCTCTTCCACCAGGGTATTGTCGCGAAACGTCTCCACTCCGCCAAGAATCTTGCCACCACTATCCTTCAACAGTGAGGTTGACGCTGTAATGGGAATCCGCTGGCGGCCGGCGTTGATGATATAGGTAGAAGAAGAGACAAAGGAGCGCCCTTCCTTCATGGTCTTTTTCAGAGCACAGTCACCCTCACACATATTGGCGCGGAAAACCTCCCAGCAATAACGGCCGATGGCCTCTTCCCTGGGAATACCGGTGATCTCCTCGGCAGCACGATTAAAGCTGGTGATCCGCCATTCGTGGTTGACGGTGAAGACCCCGTCAGAGATGGACTCAAGGATAATCTCGGTGGCGTCTGTGCTGTGGGTAAAGGTATCGTTGGTTTCCATGGTGCTCCAGGAAGTGCATTCTTGTAAAAATGTTAGCCCGGAAGGAGCACCTGTCAAGGGCGGTATGCGGCAAACCGCGCCAGTATGTCTGCCATCTCCCGGTCATCCAGGAGCTGCGGTTCACCCACCTGTAAGATACGGCAGTAGGTTCTGGCCAGGTTTTCCACCTCCATGGCCAGGGCAAAGACGGCCTCGAGATCAGCAGCGTAACAGACCATGCCGTGATGGGCAAGCAGACAGGCACGCCGTCCATCAAGGGCCTTCACGGTGAGCTCGGCCAACGCACTGCTGCCAAAGGGGGCATAGTCGGTACAGGGGATCGAGCTACCGCCGGCCACGGCAACCATGTAGTGAAAGGCGGGAATACTGCGTTGTAGACAGGCCAGCACCGTACACCAGGGGGCATGGGCATGCAGCACTGCTCCGGCCTCATTGAACCGCTTATACAGGGCAGCATGGAGCTGCCACTCTGAAGAGGGGCGAAGGCGACCCGCAAAGGAACCATCATCGTCCACCCGCACCATATCCTCAGGCTGGCACCGTTCATAGGGTAGTGCCGAGGGGGTGATAAAGAAGGCTGTACCGGTGTTGGCCCGGACGCTGACATTGCCTGACGTTCCCTGATTGAGCCCCTGGCTGTTCATGGCCCTGGCCGTTGCCAGCAGCTGTTGTTGCAGGATTTCCCCGCTGCTCATGGCTGCCGTTCTGGGTAGAGACTGGCAAGACCGGCCCGGCTTGCCGGGCAGATTCCCCGTTCGGTGATCAGAGCGGTGACCAGCCGGGCCGGGGTAACATCAAAGGCGGGATTGAGTGCAGGGGTAGCCTGCGGGGCGATGCGAATCCGAGCAACAGCGCCGGAAGCATCCAGGCCCTGCACGAACAGCACCTCGTCCTGTTCGCGCTCCTCAATGGGAATGTCCGCACCAGAAGGCATGGTCCAGTCAATGGTCGAAGCTGGCAGCGCCACATAGAAAGGGATATTGTTGTCACGGGCGGCCAGCGCTTTCAGGTAGGTGCCGATCTTATTGCAGACATCGCCATTGGCTGCGGTCCGGTCTGTACCAACAATGCACAGGTCAACCTGTTGCCGCCTCATAAGATGGCCGCCGCTGTTGTCGGCGAGCAGATGGTGGCTGATGCCTGCGGCTCCCAGCTCCCAGGCGGTCAGGTGCGCGCCCTGATTACGTGGCCGGGTCTCATCGACGAGGACATGCACCGGGATACCGGCAGCTGCAGCCTTATACACCGGTGCCAGCGCTGTGCCCCAGTCGACGGCGGCGAGCCAGCCTGCGTTGCAGTGGGTAAGGATCTGTACAGGGCCGCTCTGCCCCTTTTGTTGCCAGGCGTCACGAATCAGCGCCATCCCGTGTACCCCAAGGGCCTCACAGGTTCGCACATCCTCCTCACAGATGGCAGCGGCCTCACGATAAGCAACATCGACCCGCTCGTCTTCGGGGACATCACGTAAGACAGTCATCATGCGCTCAACGGCCCAGCGCAGGTTAACGGCGGTGGGCCGGCAGGCAAGGATGGTGGCGGCGATCGCCGCCATCTGTTGTGTCTCCGCTCCCTCAAGGAGCCCGAGGCAGATCCCGTAGGCGGCAGTTGCCCCTATGAGTGGGGCACCACGGACCTGCATGTCACGAATTGCCCGAACAGCATCTGCTAGGCAGGAAAGGCGGCAGACAGTAAACTCATGGGGCAGACGTGTCTGATCAATAATCTCGACCTGCCGGCCATCGTCTGCCAACCAGATTGTCCGCCGGTGGATACCGTCAACGAGCATGAGCCCTGCCACCGTCTAACGGCGCCTTCCTCACAGATTCAATTGCCGGTTTCCACCAGTTCAGGCGTCCAGTAAATCGCACCTTTTCCCTCAGCCTCGCGCCAGAACCCCTCGCCGTCCCACTCCCTGATCTGGCCGACAAAGCCATCATGCATGACCTTAAGGGTGACCTTGTCGATCTTCTTCAGCACCGAAGAGTCAAATTGACGTATCCCCTGGACCGGCGTCTGCCCCAGATAAACCCACTCATTGACGCAGGGCACCTCTTCGTCGTCACCGGTGACCTGCATGAGCAGATAAGAACCTTCAGGCTCGGCATTGATCTTGTAAGGAACAGAGACCATACTGCTGCACCCACCCAGCAGCAACAGGGCAGCGCATCCCGCAGCCAACGCTACGGTTTTTACCAAAAAATGTTCTGATGTTAGCATGTTATTTCTTCCTTTCCCTGAGTTCGACGGTGACCGGCTGGGGGTTTGTCATGGCAGCTTCGCGGCTCTTATGACGGGTATTTACCCAAACAGACGTGATCTCTTCACGGTATCCCTTCTTGCGCATCTGAAGCGTCACATACTCTGGTCTGCCTTGCTCCCCCTCCCAGACCACCTTGACAGGAGTCCGGCCCTTATGGGTATCATCCTTGAGGTCTATCACCTCGGCACCGGGTGGATCAGTGACCACCTCGATGGCACCATAGGTTTTTTTCCTGGCGCAACCAACCTGGGTCGCGAGAACGCAGGCCAGGAACAGACCGATTCCTCCTTTGACGATAGTCGTGCACACACGCATCATTCACCTCATTTTTTTCCCGTAATTTAGGCTGTGACAATCATGCAACGACTCTACCTAATTGATATCTTCCGGGCAAGTTAAAATATCGAAAGCAGAGCCTTTTCAGGTTACTGTCGGTATCGCTTGCCCCTGATATTACGACAATCATCATACTTTTCCTGATGTTTTCTGGCTACGTATCTCTCTCTTTGCTATTATATAAAGAGTTTCATTAGGTTAGCAGCGCCATTACCATAGGTGACAGCAGCACCTTCTATCTTTTGTGCCCGCAACACTTCGAGCAACCTCCCCGGTATGCCCCAGATGCTAGCGCATCTGATCGATGCCTGCCATGGGCTTCAATGCCAACGTACTCCAGCTCGTCAATTGCTTTACTACACTGTGCTCAACCTTGGACGAATTATCTTTTTTCTTTGACCTTTTCTCATATTTTTTTATGATATCAATAAGTGACGTTATATTTTTTTGCCAGATCTAATTATATTAAAGGTCATATCGTTGCCATAATGTCTCTCTGGCCTACCTTGCGGTAGTCTATGCAAAGAAACTCCTTGCGCTGATGAGGACTCTCCCCCTTACTCCTGTTCCCCAGGCATGAAACCACGTATCTTTATCGTCGACGAACCCAACCACTGCCATAGCCTTGAGGTGGTTTTTACGGCACAGGGATATGACGTCGATCTTGCGTACAACGGCTACGCAGCGCTCTTCCAGCTCAAACAGCTGCAGTATGACGCTATTGTTATCGACATGGGGCTCCCCGACATTGCCGGCAACGAGCTCACCACCCATGTCAGCAAACACTGCCCTGGCACGGCGATTATCATCCTGATCGGTAACGCCAGCCTAGAAACCGCTGTAGAAGCACTGCACTGTGACGTCTATGACTACCTGCGCAAACCTTGTGATCCAGACGTTGTTCTACGTACGGTTGCCCGGGGCATTGAACATCACCGTCTCAAGCAGGAACTAGCGAACAGTGAAAAAAGATTTCGTCAGCTTTTTCAGGCAACCTGGGAAGGCTTGCTCATTTACGACCATGGAAAGTTGCTGGAAGCCAATAATCAGATCTGTGAAATGTTTGGCTACAGCATTGAGGAGCTCGGCGACGGGCCCATTTTTGACCTGCTCCTTGACCGGGAAAGCCTCAGATTACTGCACATGCAGCCTGGTAATGACACCATCGGTCCCTTTGAAGGGCAGGGACGAAAAAAAGATGGTACCTTTTTCCCGGTGGAACTTCGGATCAGGCATATAGACTATGCTGATCGCCAGGTACAGGTGGCAGCAATCCGTGATGTCTCTGTTGGCAAAAAAGCGCTTGAGCAGCAGGCCAAACTCCGGGAAAAGCTGATGGAGGCCAAGCGTACCGAAGCTCTGGGAGTAATGGCCAGCTCTGTAGCACACGATCTCAACAACATCATGGCAGCACTGATCGCCTTCCCCGACCTGTTGCTCTTGGATACAGACAGCGACTTCAACCATCGGGAAGAACTGGAGATGATCCGCGATGCCGGCAAACGTGCTGCCGCCGTAGTCAACGATCTCCTCACCGTAACCCGCTGCGCCAACTGCAAAAAAGAGCCACATAACCTGAACCAGCTCATTACATCCTACTGGAATTCTCTAGAGTTTAAGGAGGTAACAAAACGATTTCCCGGTGTCGATGTTGCCACCTCTCTGGACGGTACACTTAAAAACACCAAATGCTCAGCAGTGCATCTCCTCAAGGTCATTATCAACCTGGTGAACAATGCTGCCGAAGCCCTTGCCGGCACGGGCAAGATATCCCTCGCCACCCGCAATCAGTCGGTCACCACTGCCATCCACGGGTACGAAACAGTCGAACCTGGTGAATACGTGATCCTCTCAGTTTCTGACAACGGCCCGGGTATCCCGGAGCACGACCTGCAACAGATCTTCACTCCCTTTTATTCGAAAAAAAACATGGGGCGCAGCGGCACGGGCCTAGGACTTGCGGTCGTCTGGAACACCATCCATGCACATCAGGGCTTTATCGATATCGAGACGGGAAAAAACGGCTCAAGTTTTCATCTCTACCTGCCAGCAACCCCAGAACAAGTAACAAGCAGCAAGCCAGAGCTTCTTTCCGTACATCCGTATATGGGCAACGGACAATCTGTCCTCGTTGTCGATGACCAGGAGAACCAGCGGGAAATTGCCAAACGACTGCTCTCCAAGCTGGGCTATTTACCCCATACCGTGAAAAGTGGTGAAGAGGCTATCACCTTTATCAGCACCCAAAGTGTTGCTCTGGTTGTTCTTGATATGATCATGGATGCGGGAATCAACGGCTGCGAAACCTATGAACAGCTCATCAGGGTCAAACCAGGGCTCCCAGCTATTATCACCAGCGGCTATTCGGACACCGAACACATTGAAAAGGCAAAAAAACTCGGAATTCGACAGTTTATCACCAAGCCATACAGCCTCAAGGAACTCGGCCAAGCCGTTAAGCTTGAAATCCACTGAGAAATCCTCTACTGTTGGTCTGCACCTGACGAGCAATCTCGAAAAACCCGCACTGTTCCCCATGTCAAGGTCTTTTGCAGGGAACCTGCCGAAACAACCCTTTTAAGCGTATATCCCATGAATATCATTATTTCCGTTGCTGTCTTCTTTGCTAAGCTCTGCAAATGGATATGGAAATTTCTGAGCACCGGCGTCTCCGTCTTTGTCAACCTGATTTTCCTGAGCTGTCTGGCACTGGTCCTGTTTGCCCTCTTTCATCAGCCACAGGTGAAGATCCCTGAAAATTCCGCCCTTGTTCTCGCCCCTACGGGCAAAATCGTGGAACAGCCCACCCTGGTCACCCCGACTAATCGCCTGGTGAACCGGCTGACCGGTGGAGGCTCTATCCACGAAGAAACCCTGCTCCAGGATATCATTGATGCCGTTGACACCGCGGCCTATGACCCAAGAATCAAGGTGATGGTTCTGGCAACCGACCACCTGCACGCCATCCGGCTCGACCAGATCAAAGCCGTGGGCGAGGCCCTGGAAAGATTCAAACAGGCAGACAAGGTGATCATTGCCAGGGGCAACAACTTCAACCAGACCCAGTACTATCTCGCCTCCTGGGCTGACGAGGTTTACCTTGATCCCATGGGCGGCGTTGATCTGCACGGCTTTGGTATCTACCAGATCTACATGCGGGACATGCTCGAAAAACTTGCCATCGACGTCAACGTCTTCAGGGCCGGTGCCTACAAGTCGGCCATGGAACCCTTTACCCGCAACGACATGTCAGCGGCCGCCAAAGAGGCCAACTTCTACTGGTTGAACAATATCTGGAAGGAGGTCAGTGAAGAAATGGCAACACACCGTGGACTCAGCCCGGATTTTCTCACAAACGCCATCAACAATCTCGATGAACGCCTCACAGCTGCCCAAGGTGATCACGCCAGAATGGCTCTGGGTATGGGACTGATCGACGGCATCAAGAGTCTCCATGAATTCGAGACATACCTGGCGGGCATAGTCGGTGATGATGCCCGGCGGGGTTTTCGTCAGATAAGTTTTCAGCAATACCTCACAAAAGGTACCCCTACTCCTTCTTTCTTCGCAGAAAAAGATGATGACACAGCCCAGCACATCGGGATACTGGTGGCTGAAGGTGTCATTGTCAGCGGTCAGGGGACTGTCTCTCAGATCGGTGACGAGAGCCTGATGCGCCAGCTCCGCAATATCCGGAAAAGCGACCGGATTGGCGCCCTTGTCCTTCGCCTCAACTCTGGAGGAGGCAGCGCCTTTGCGTCGGAACAGATCCGCAGAGAACTTCTCGAGATAAAAAAAGCGGGGAAACCCGTTGTGGTGTCCATGGGTGGAGTTGCCGCTTCCGGCGGCTACTGGATCTCAACCGCTGCCGATCGTATCGTTGCTTCTCCGGTGACCCTGACAGGCTCCATCGGGGTCTTTGGAGCCCTGCCAACCTTTGAAGAGACCCTGAAACGACTGGGAGTCCACGGCGACGGTATCACAACAACGACAATGGCTGACAAGGGCAATCCCTTTCGGGCCATGTCTCCTGCTGAGCAGCGGATCTTTCAACTGTCAGTGGACAGAATTTATCAACAGTTCATCGACACGGTGGCCGAGAGCCGCAGTCTGAGCGTCAGTGCCGTAGAAAAGATCGCCCAGGGGCGCATCTGGGATGGTCGCTCTGCTCTGGAAAACGGTCTTGTTGATCAACTGGGGACGCTGAACACCGCTGTTGAGCTGGCCGCAGACCTCGCCGCCCTGGATCCGGAAGATACCCAGTATCTCCATACCAAGCAATCGCCATTCAGTGGCCTGCTGGCACAGATGAAAGCACAGATACTGACCCGGCTTTTCCCGACAACCACGCCGACAGGCCTGCACGCCGTACTCAAAGAGCTACCGGTCATGCCGCTGCTGTCCGGTGACCCTGCGCACATCTATGCCCACAGCCTGCTGCCGGAGACGGTACTCATGCGTTGACAGAGGGCCAGCCCCTTGCAAGAGTCTCCCGGCTAGCAGGGGCCTTACTCGATACCCTGACGAGACGTTTCACTTCAAAAAAACAGCAAGCCAACGTGCCTGAATTTCTTATCATCCTTTGGACCCAGCTGATCTTCCCCCTGATCCGCCTCCTTCTTTTCATCTGTGCCGGCCTGCTGGTGGCAAACTTCATTGAAGCCCTGGGTTGGACCCGAAAGACCTCAATCATAGCCCGTCCCCTCACCCGGATCGCGCACCTGAGTCCACAAACCGGAGCAAGCTTCTCCATGGCCTTTTTCTCTGGGGTCAGTGCCAACACCATGCTGGCCGAAGCCTACGATCAAAAGATCATCAGCCGCAGGGAACTGGTACTGGCTAATCTGTTCAACAGCCTACCCACCTACTTCCTCCATCTTCCCACGACCTTTTTTATGATGGCGCCGCTGATTAAGGGTGCGGCAGTCATCTATATTTGCCTTACCTTTGGTGCTGCGGTGCTACGGACATGCTGCATTACCGTGCTCAGTCATTTTCTTCTGCCACCCGCTCAACCCGGAGAGATCACCCAACCTCCGACGACAACACCATTTGCCGACGCCTGGACAAAAACCTGGAAACGATTTACGCGCCGTATCCGCAAGATTATCCGCTTCACCATCCCCATCTACACCCTTTTTTTCCTCCTCAACCGTCTGGATTTCTTTACGCTGCTCGAACAGTTGATGACCGATCACCTCAGTATCCTTTCCTGGCTTTCCCCCCAGGCCATGTCGATCATCACCCTGCATGTGGTGGCTGAATTTTCCGCCGGGCTGGCTGCGGCAGGAGCCCTGCTCGCTGACGGGACCATGAGTCAGCGTGAGGTCATTCTCGCGCTCCTGGTAGGAAACATCCTCTCCTCTCCTGTCCGGGCTATCCGTCATCAGTTCCCCTACTATGCCGGTATCTTCAAACCGGCCCTGGCAACCCGCCTGATTTTCTTCAGCCAGTCGTTTCGGACCGCAGGCATCTGTGTGGTTGCAGTGCTCTATGTCCTCTTTGGCAGCTCATCTTGACCCGGCCCGCTCAACTATCTGGTAATTGCCGGTCATCAGTGCTCTCTTGCGGCAACAGGGGCTCTGCCTGCCGGGATTCGTGCTGTTTTTCGACGATGTCAACGTCCAGCCCAAGGACCTCGGCCTCATGGACAGCAGCGTCTGATTTTGCCTGTTCGGCCGCAACCTTGCGGCGTGCGGCCCTGGCCTCGTGCCGTGCCTGAATCAGGGCCTTGATCTTCTCGGCGCGCTGCTCGTCCATGAGACTGCCTGCTCCGGAAAACCCTTCCATCAAACGCTCAGCCAGTTCTGCAGCCTGTTGCGCCGCCTTTTCTGCGTGCTGCACTCTGCGATCTGCCCGCTCCAGGGTATCGAGAACCTGGGCCAGTTCACCGGCGACCCCTTCCTCAGGAGAGGCATCCAAATCGATTACATCACCAGCCAATACCAGCACACAGATTCCAGTTGAAAAAAGGAGATCATCTGCTGGGGCGGCAAACACCCGTACCCCGGCAGTGGCGTCCAGCTGCAGCGGCAGCAAAGAGATGACGCCCCTGTCATCCGGGCCGGGCAAGGCCGCCAATGGCGGTCCCTCAAGGATCACCGCTTCACAACGAATCCTGGTCTCTTCGAGCTCAGCCTCCAGCTGTTGACGATTCTCAGGAGAGTCACTGCTGTAATTTGTCGCCACTACCCGAAGAACACTCTCATCCCATTGCCTATCCCTGGTGATAAGATGAGCGAGCAGCAGCATCAGCCTGGAGGTGGCGTCTCCATTCCACCAGACATCAAAACGCCGCTCCTTTTCCGGCAATGCCGCCAAATCATGCCAATACCCTTTTGGACAGGAGAACAGCAACAGATGACAACCCAGCCGCAGGGCCACCCGTAAATGCTCCAGGGCAAGCCCCTGGCCGTC
This sequence comes from Desulfobulbus propionicus, assembly GCA_002748735.1. Lineage (GTDB taxonomy): Bacteria > Desulfobacterota > Desulfobulbia > Desulfobulbales > Desulfobulbaceae > Desulfobulbus_B > Desulfobulbus_B propionicus_A. The sequence continues at coordinate 17,600 of PDTC01000001.1, forward strand.
AGGTGCACCATCAAGGCAAAGATCATCAATGTCCACCAGCAGGGTGTTGGTATGCACCGGTCCCAGGCCATGGGCCTGCAGCAGGGTCGCAAAGGTAGGCAGGGATTCATCACCAGTGATCATCAGTGGAAAAACATCCTGGCGCACCTGCCGAACGTCCTGGACAAATGCCCGTGACACCTCCTCTCTTCTGCGCAGGAGGAGACGTTCACTGTCGGTGTACAACCTGACCACAGTGGTCATGCCGCTGCCGCCTTCAAGCAGGGCAGCGAACTCCAGGAGTGGCGCCAGGCGATGTGGATGACGATACAGGGCCAGCACATACGGACGCCAGTCACGGGGATGCTCTGGATCGGCTGCCGCAGCGAGTAAACTGTCGCGCACTGTCTGCAGGTGCCGGGAGCGTTGGCTGTCAGCCCAACGCGCCGGACCGGCAGTTCGCTTGACATACTGATAAATGGCAAAGAGGATAGCCACAGCTGCCAGCCCTGACCGTGGATCAATGGCAAACATCACCGCCAGGCAGGCCAAAAAACCGGTCAGGCTGACCCAGGGGCGATACCAGCGAAATCTCGGTCTGAACGACGGGCTCGCGGTCCTGGCTTCAAAGTAGGTGGCATAGTTCAGCAGGCCATAGGAGATAAGGAAAAACATGGAGACCAGCCGCGCGATCAGGTCCAGCTGACCGAGGCCGATGGTGGCAAGGGCAATGCCCCCGGCCAGCAGCACGGCTCGGCGAGGGTTGTCGGTCGACCCCTCGCCTTTGGCAAAGACGGTTAACAAAGAAAACACCTTATCCCGGGCCAGAGACTGGAGAATCCTTGGAGCGCCAAGAAAAGAGGCCAGGGCCGAGGACAGGGTCGCCGCAATCACCCCGGCCGTTATACACCAGTCCCAGCGGGAGATATCGGCCATCACCCGGGAATCAGCCTGGAGTTCCGCCAGAGGCCGGGCTCCGGCAAAAACAAGAGTCACCGACAGATAGATCAGCAGCGAGACGCCTACAGCCAGGAAGGTCCCCCATGGCAGACTCTTGGCCGGATCCTTGAGGTCCCCCGACATGCTCACCCCTTGGGTAAAACCGGTCGCTGCCGGAAAAAACAGGGCAAAGAGCAGCCAGAACTCCTGAAAATCGAGATCTTTTTGCCAGTTGGCGTGCAGTATCTCCCTATCCCAGGCCTGCAGCCCTCCCAGATAAAAGGACAGCAGTGCCAACACCAGAAACCCCATGACGAGAAACTGAAACCGGGTCGCAAGGTCTGCCCCCATCCAGGCGAGGAGAAAGAGCAGCACCACCGCTGCTGCCGCAACAATCCCCGGGTGGAGGTGAAGATCTCCCGGAAGGAGCCCCTGCACAGCCTCTCCAAAGCCTATGCAGTAAAAGGCAATGGAGACCGACTGTGCAAGAAAAAGCACAAGCCCCAAAGCGCCGCCAAATTCAACGCCCAGGGTACGGGAGATCAGGTAGTAATCTCCGCCGCCTTTCACTTTCAGGTTGGTGGCGATGGCTGCCAGGCTGAAGCTGGTGAGGAGACTGATCAGGTTGGCCAGGGCAAGAATCAGCAGGGCATGGCCAAGGCCTGCCCCACCTACGACATAGCCATGTCGGAGAAAGAGAATAATACCGAGGATGGTGAGAATCGATGGCGTGAATACCCCGGAAAAGGTCCCCAGGCTTCGTCGCTGCAGTTCTTTTTGCGAAGACATTCAAGAGAGGAAAGAGTGAAAAAAAACAGTACGCAACCCGGTCTTCCACCGGGCCAAAACCTGCCTGCAAGGAGTTTACTCCTCGCCTCAGAGGTGCAGATGCCGCTCGATACGTTTTTTCAAGCGCTGACTGATCTCTTTATCACGATAGGACACAATGGTGCAGGGACACCTGCGAAACAGCCGTTCCGCCACCGACCCCGTGAACATGTGCTGAATGTCCCGCGTCTTGACCCCCATGACAACCACGTCGATCTGCTCTTCGAGGACAAAACGGAGCAGTTCATCAGCAGGTTCGCCAATCCTGAAGGCAATGGTTACTTTTTCGTCATCCAGGGTGAGCGGCGCGAGCATCTCATCCATTTTTCTGCGCCTGTCCTCGAGAATCAACTCGGTGTAACTCTCGCTGTCCACCTTGTACCCATGGTGATTGATTAACTCCACTGCTTCGAGGTTACGTCCATTGATGACGTTTACCACATAAAGATGGGCGCCAAGAGACGTTGCCATATCTGCGGCATACTCAAGAAGGCCCTGGGAGTACCTGGAGAATGCCAGCGGTACCATAATGTTTTGTATCATCGTTGCATCCGTGATGAAGATTCCCACAAAATTTTAGTATACTTCTTCGGATACAGCCCGGCAACACCTGTTATTTTTAGCAGTCATCAGGCTGTAGCCACAGATCTCCTGCGTATCCGGCGCCGTTGACTGCCCCAGACCACGGCCAGCAGCGCCAAAGCCGGGATAAACATCAACTGTTTTGGCGGACGCTCCAGCAGGGTTTGCACGCTGAGGATCTCCTGATCCATTGCGAGTTCCGCCTTATGGGCTGCACTGCCCCACATGACCATGTCAATGATAACCCTGCCCGCTTCGTCCCGGGTTTCAAGGCCAATGGACTGAAGCCGCTGCAGACCATCAGCCCCCTCTCCAACAGGGACCATCACTGTCGAGGAGAACTCCGAGCCGTCCAGCCGCTGCCCCCTGACCTTGAGGCGCAGCTGCTCACCTGCCTCTTTGCTGTCAAGCACCTTGATCAACGCAGAAGCCGGATTATCCTCGAGTTCGGGAAAGATTCGGTCCCAAAAGAAACCTGGTCTAAACAGAATAAAGGCCACCAGGAGAAGCGCCAGTGTTTCCCAGATCCTGTTTCTCTCGAGCAAAAATCCCTGCGTACTTGCAGCAAAGCAGAGCATCGCCAGGACAGCGGCAGTCACCACTACGACAAAGTGCAGCGGTGAGCCGACCCCGATCATCAGCAGTTCGTTGTTAAAGATGAAGATGAACGGCAGAATTGCAGTACGGATATCATAGGTGAACCCCTGAATGCCGGTTCTGATGGGATCACCGCCGGAGATACCTGCGGCGGCAAAAGCGGCCAGCCCCACCGGGGGCGTATCATCGGCAAGAATACCGAAATAGAAGACAAAAAGATGTACGGCGATGAGTGGTACCAACAGGCCATTCTGGGCACCAAGATTGACGATCACCGGCGCCATCAGGGTAGAGACAACGATGTAGTTGGCTGTGGTGGGGAGTCCCATGCCAAGGATAAGCGAGATAACGGCGGTAAACAGGAGAATGAGCATCAGGTTACCGCCGGAGATAAACTCGACAAATTCGGTCATGACCAGACCGATACCGGTGAGAGTCACCGTGCCGACAACAATGCCGGCAGCGGCAGTTGCGACGCCAATGCCGATCATATTACGTGCACCTGTGACCAGGCCATTGATCAGGTCATCAATCCCCTGCCTGAAGCCCGCCCCTGCCCCGTCAGTCTTCCGAAAAAAAACCTTGAGTGGCTTCTGAGTGAGGACAATACAGGCAAGCAGCACGGTCGCGTAAAATGCGGACAGCGATGGTGACAAGCGCTCCACGGTGAGACACCACATGAGTACGACAATGGGCAGGAGAAAATAATACCCGGCCTGCGCTGTCGGACCCAGTTCGGGTAATTCGTTTATTTCATGGCTGGTATCCAGCTCCGGGACCTGACAGGCCAGCCGTATGAGGACCAGATAGGCGACGACCAGCAAGGCACAAATGATCCAGATAGCTGCCGAACCGGCAACAGTCTTGATCCAGCCCAATCCGTAATAGGTGGCGCCACCGATAATGATCATGACCAGCAGAGCGGTGACACCCCCCAGCAGGCTCTGGGAGAACGTCTTTTTCGTGGGCTTTGGCAGTCCCTGGAGATTGAGTTTGCAGGCCTCCAGGTGAACGATATAGACAAGGGCAATATAGGAGATAACTGCCGGCAAAAAGGCGTGCTTGATGACCTCAATGTAGGAAATCCCCACATACTCGACCATAAGAAAGGCGGCCGCGCCCATGACCGGTGGCGTCAACTGACCATTGGTGGATGAGGCCACTTCGACCGCACCGGCCTTTTCCGGCGCAAAGCCGACCTTTTTCATCAAAGGGATGGTAAAGGTTCCGGTGGTAACGACATTGGCAATCGAGGAGCCCGAAACCAGACCTGTCATCCCCGAGGCGACCACGGCGGCCTTGGCCGGGCCACCACGCATGTGTCCCAGACCAGCAAAGGCCGTGCGTATAAAATAGTTACCGGCGCCGGCAGACTCAAGCAGAGAACCAAAGAGGACAAACATGAACACCATGGAGGTGGACACCCCCAGGGCAACACCGAAAACACCTTCGGTGCTCAGCCAGTAATGCGACATGCCCTTGGTCAGACTTGCGCCTTTATGCATTATAATTTCAGGCATATATGGGCCTGAAAAAGCGTATAGCATAAACACTGAGGCGACAATCATGAGCGGTGGCCCCAGGGCCCGCCGAGTAGCCTCCAGGAGAAGAATGATCCCGACAACACCGACTACCAGGTCAAATCCGGTGGGATCACCCGGTCTGTCGGCAAGCTGCTCGTAAAAAAGAAAGAGGTAGCCGGCGCAAAAGGCAGCAATAGCGGCGATGATCCAGTCCTGAAAGGGGATATGTCGTTTTGGGGAGCTCTTCAAGGTGGGAAAGGCCGTATAAGCAAGAAACATGGCAAAGGCCAGGTGAATTGACCGCGCCATAGTGTCATTGAGAACAAAAAAGTTCAACATGAAGGGCAAGGGTGAGGCATACCAGAGCTGAAAGAGTGACCAGACCAGAGGAACTAGAAACAAGACCTTTTTCGACACCGGGTTTGTGGGGTTGCGGGCACCGGTATCGGCAGCGGCTGTCAGCTGTCCCAGCTGTTCGTGGGTGAATGGTTGTTCCTTGGGTTTGGTCATGAAGCCTCCAGGTAAGGGTCGGTCAGGACAACAGCCGACACAAAAGCGCTCTCAGCCGCAAGAGATCTCTCTACCTGCGAGAAGAGAAAGGTACAAGACGCCGCTGTGGACCGATCAACAGCGACACAATTCCGTACATCCTCCCCTAACGCACAACAGGTAAAAGACAGAGAAGGAACGGAAGAGTAGAGGTTGACAGACAAGAGCCTCGGGATGGCGACTCTCGACGGACCGATCCTGGTCATGCGTGCTGCCACACATGACCAGGCAGGAAAAAAGAACTACATCAGGCCCGCTTCCTTGTAGTATTTGACAGCACCATCATGTAACGGTGCGGAAAGGCTATCCTTAATCATCTCCTCTTTTTTCAGGTTGTTGAAGGCAGGGTGGAACTTCTTAAACTGATCAAAATTCTCAAAAACAGCCTTGACCACGGTGTAGATCACCTCTTCGGGAACCTTGGCTGAACTGACAAAGGTGGCGCCAACACCAAACGTCTTGGTATCAGCGTCATTGCCACGATAGATTCCCCCCGGGATAATGGCTTCGCGATAGTAGTCGTTAGCCTTGACCAGGTCAGCAATAACCGGTCCTTCAACGGGAACGAGCACAGAGTCACAGGCCGTGGTAGCCTCCTGGATAGAACCGTTGGGGTGGCCGACCACAAAGATAATCGCGTCAACCTTGTTATCGCACAGGGCACTGGCCTGTTCGGCAGACTTCAGCTCAGAAGTCAGTTTGAAGTCATCCCAGCTCCAACCCAGCTTATCCATAAGCACCTCCATGGTACCACGCTGGCCAGATCCAGGGTTACCGACATTGACCCGCTTACCTTTCAAATCGGCAAACTTGGTAATACCTGCATCTTTGCGGGCAACCACAGTGAAGGGCTCGGGATGCACAGAAAAGACCGCCCGAAGATCCTTGTTGGGGCCCTTTTCCTTAAACTTGCTTGTGCCATTGAAGGCATGGTACTGCCAGTCTGACTGGGCAACGCCCATTTCGATCTCACCGCCGGCAATGGCGTTGAGGTTATAGACTGATCCACCCGATGCCTCGGCATTGGCCTTGATGCCATGCTCTGCTGTGCCCTTGTTCACCAGTCGGGCAATGTTGGCGCCTGTCTGATAATACACCCCGGTCACGCCACCGGTACCGATGGTGATCAGCGTTTGATCAGCAGCGTTTACAGAGGTGGCAGCCACACCGACGATACCGGCGACACCGAGGGCCATGGCAGTCAATACGGATACGCTGTTTTTCATTCGTCTTCTCCTTCTGGTAGATAATTTGGGTGTTCTCCAACACGTGTGGAGGGGTGAAACGGCTGTCAGGGTGCAGAATCGCACATCGGAACTGAAACCTGAAAAACCAGGAAAACATTCAAATAGTACAATAAATCAACTAGAAGTCAAGTAGTTTAACGCTGGCACAGCCGATCAAGGCAGCCTGTCCGCACACATTCCCTGCTTATCTTGCTTAAACTTCTTTTTTTTTACCTTACAGATACCTTGCGAGAATCTCATCAGTGGCGGTAAACACGGGGCACCTGGAGAGCAGAACGTCTTACGCTGGAAAAAGGTTCTTTTTGCTGTTACCCTACGTTTCCTGTAAAAAACACCTTTACCATAGAAACGAGAACCCCAATGGATCTGTCTGAAAAAAACGCACTGATACTCGGGGCGAGCAGGGGTATCGGTCGAGCCATTGCCGACAAACTCGAGGCAGCAGGATGCCGGCTAGTCCTGCCCTGGTTTGACTGGCCAGACTCTTGTCAGGAGATGCTCACCCGGTTCGCCGGCCATTACATGCCGCAAACTGACCTGCGCCGGCCCGAGGAGGTCAATCGCCTGGTCAGCGAGATTACCGCGCAGCTTGGCGGTCTGGATATTCTCATCAACAACATTGAGCGAGGCGGCATGCCAGTGGTCCATGGTGGCTATGAGCGCCCAGTCAACCAGGATCAATGGCAGCTGGAGATGGCAACCACCCTGCACGCCAAACACCTTGTTTTCAACGCCTGCCTCCCCCTGTTAAAGGCCTCGGGCAACGGCGCGGTGATTACCCTGTCATCAATCGCCGGGGCAATCGGCCGTAGTGGCCCGGCCAGCCTCCTGTTTAACGACGGCTATGCCGCCGCCAACCGAGGAATTGCCGCCCTGACCGAGACATGGGCAAGGATCGCCGCCCCTGAAGTACGGGTGCTGGAACTGATGCTCGGCCTTATCGATACCCGGCACGGCCCCGGCACCAGAGGCTGGGACCTGCTCACCGACCAACAGCGGAAGGCGTTGCTTGATCACACCCTGCTGGGACGAACCGGACAGCCAGCCGAGGTGGCAGAGCTGGTCGGCATCCTTCTTGAAAAAGGAGATTTTATGACCGGAACGGTCATTCGTATGGATGGAGGCTATCTCCTGGGAGGAGAACAGGTGCAAAAAATGCCTGAAGGCGTCGTCTAGTGTGCAGGTCAGCTGTCAAGGGCCCAGTCCGGGATTCGATGGAGGATATATTCGGTCACTTTGGCACGGTCATCTTCGCCAGCCTTGGAGATACCAAGTTCTCCCATCACCTCATCAAAATCGAACCAGCAGATCTCTTTGTCCTCATGGGTATAGACCATAAGGATGCGATGGTCAGGCTCGTGGGGGTCTTCCTCTTCCTGGATGGCAGCGACTATCCGCTGCGCCTCTTCATAGGAGAGAAACCGGATCTCCTCACTGCTCATGGTGTTACCGGAATCGTCGAGTAAGAAAAAATGAAGCCGGGCCAGACCTTGCTGCCAGCCCGGCGTACAGAACAGCTCAGGCCGCCGGTTTGACGACAGCGCCGGACCGGATGCACCGGGTGCAGGCCGTAACCCGCTTCGTCCCCCCTCCACCATCGACGGTACGGACCTTCTGCAGGTTGGGCAGCATACGCCGACGCGTCTTGTTATGCGCATGGCTGACATTGTTGCCGGTGGCCGGGCCTTTTCCACATATATCACATTTCTTGGCCATGATATTCTCTCCTCCAGGGGAAGGTCATTTGTTTATTGCAAACTTTAATATTTACCCCAACCCTTGAGTAATAGCAAGTTTTTTCCTCAGGCAGCACTGATCCTCTGCCCTAAAAAAAACCGCAGTTCACTGAAGAGGAGACACACCCTTCTTCAGTGAACTCTCCAAACGGCAAGTAGCAGCATTGAATTAGCCTGGGCAAACTTTCCACTTTACGGTAAAGTGAGGGCCTTATCCATAGCTGGTTGACAGAACCAGCGTTCACCACTATCATCACCGGGCATCAGCAACGACCCTATGGCAACCAGACATTCACCTTCGCTCCGAGCCTTCTTCGCCTCAGTCAAACTGGCTCTTCTGCTTCTTTTTTTCCTTGCTGTCACCTCGATTATCGGCACCATCGTCCCGCAGAACAGCTCCAGTGCCTTTTATATAGACAAGTTCGGTGCCAAAACCGCCCACCTGATAGAGGTGCTGCAGATCAGCGACATGTACAACGCATGGTGGTTCCTCGGCCTGCTGACCCTGTTTGCCATAAACCTTGTTGTCTGCAGCCTCGAACGCATCCCCAAGGTCGTACGCCTTCTGCAAAGGGATAATCTTGCCATTACCCCGGAAAAACTGATGAGGATGCGCCCCGCAAAGACAGTACAGATGAGCGGCGACCTGAAAACGACAGGACAACACGTACAGGACCTGCTCAAAAAAAACGGCTGGAAACCCTTGATGCGAAGCGATGACAGCAGCGTACTTTTTTTCGCAGAAAAAGGGGGATGGACCCGTTTTGGTGTCTATATCGTTCACCTCTCCATCCTGGTTATCTTCCTCGGCGCACTTGCAGGTTCTCCGTCTCTGGCTAGGCTACTCCACATGCCCGGATTTGCCTTCAAGGGGTCGATCATGCTCCCCGAAACCCGGCAGACTGATTTCATCTTTGCTGCCGATTCAGGCAAAAAGATAGACCTCGGTTTTACCGTAAAATGTGAAGCGTTTACCATCGATTATTATGCCAACGGCATGCCCAAGTCCTATCTGAGCAAAGTTACCGTGTTCCACGGCGAAACAGCGCAGCTGCACGCTGACATCACCGTCAACAACCCTCTCACCTATAAGGGAGTTACCTTCTACCAGGCAAGCTACGAGCCCCACAGTGAGTTCATCCTGACAATAGAAAACACAACAAGCAAAACAACAGCACGGGCAGAGATGCCAGTAGCCCGTAAACTCACCTGGAAGGAAGAAGATCTTCAATTTGGAATTATCAACGTGGAATCGGCAAGCAAAGTCGCCAGCAAGGTTAAGCTCTGGTTCAATGACGGCAAGGGTGCGCCATCAACGCTTTGGGTAAAGGTGGGTGAGGAAACCCTTGTGCAAGGCTCCGGGGTCACCTACCGCATCCGGATCAAGCAGATGTACTCCACTGGCCTGCAGGCGGCCAAGGACCCTGGCGTCCCGCTCGTGTACTTCGGCTGCGCGCTTATGCTCTTTGGCCTGTATGTCGCCTTCTTTCTCTCGCATCAGAAGATCTTTGCCAAGGTGACGGCCAGTACGGACGACTCCCAGGTATTTGTTGCTGGGACCAGCAACAAGAACAAAACAGGATTTGCAAAGACGTTTAAAAAATTCACCGATTCGTTAGAGAGTTAACTCTCTCTCCCTAACCTTTTACGACACCTAGGAGTACACCAGCGCGTATGGACAGCTCACAGCTCTTCGGCTTGACAACTCTGGCTTACCTGCTCAGTACAGCTCTTTACCTGTTGCTGTTGTTTTTCAAAAAACGACAGCTCGGCGTTGCCGGCATGGCTGTTGCCCTCATCGGCCTCCTCTGCCAGACAGCGGCCCTGGGACTGCGATGGTGGGAGTCCTACGAGCAGGGCATCGGCCACGCACCCCTGACCAATATGTATGAATCCCTGGTCTTCTTTGCCTGGTGTATCACCCTGTTCTACCTGTTGCTGGAGACCAGGTTCAACACCAGGATCATTGGTGCGTTTGTCATGCCCTTTGCCTTTATTTCCATGGCCTATGCCAGTTTTGCCGGCGGTATAAATCAGGAGATCACCCCGCTTATTCCGGCCTTACAGTCCAACTGGCTGATTGGCCATGTGATGACCTGCTTCATCGGTTACGCCGCCTTTGCCGTGGCAGGGGCCCTGGGCTTTATGTACCTGTTCCGCTACTGGCTTGATCAGCGTGGCACCTCCCGGGCATCACAGGTCTCGCTTCCCGAACTGCACGTGCTTGATGACCTTATTCACAAAACAATTATCTTCGGTTTTCTGTGGCTATCGGCAGGGATCATCAGTGGAGCAGTGTGGGCCAACGAGGCCTGGGGCACCTATTGGAGCTGGGATCCCAAGGAAACCTGGTCGATCATCACCTGGTTTATTTATGCATTAACGCTACACGCCCGCTTCACCAGAGGGTGGACAGGCCCCCGCATCGCCTGGTTGTCGATCATCGGCTTTGTCGCGGTCCTGTTTACATACTTTGGGGTCAATTTTCTCCTCAGCGGCCTGCACAGCTACGGTTCAAGTTGACCTACAGCTGCACAGGGTCAGGTGCCGTCATCGTATCAACTGGCAAAAAAACCCAAAGGAGACTGGCCAGCCTGATGTGCCAGCAGAAAAGCATACCAGGCCCCCCCTTGTCCACCTTGCAAGCAAAGGAAAAAAGATGAAGAAACTTGTCATGATAATGGCCTGTATCATCGGCCTTGTCGATGCTGCTACTGGTACCGATAATGGCCCGGCCGAGATGATTCTTGAATCGACGATCAACCGGTCACCTACTCCCAAGCAGGCAATCTTTCCCCATGGCGCCCATCAGGGCATGCTGCCCTGCAGGGAATGTCACCATGGCAAAGACAGCGACGGCATACAGATTCCCTATACTGACGGTCAAAAAATAGAAAAATGCGAATCGTGCCACAACACTGGCAACACGCAAATGGTCAAAAAATTAAATACCTTTAAAAAAGCCGCCCATGCCAAGTGCAAGGCATGCCACTTCCGGACGGACAAAAAGGTATTGGGCAGATGCACCACCTGCCATCCAAAGAAAAAATGACAGCACTGCCGACCTGCCGGTAAACCACTCAACTCGCTATTCGCTCTCCAGTCATTCCAGCAAGGGCCGCGATCCAGCAACCCTACGCGACCAAAGCAAAAGGCCGAGCGCAGCCAGCGCTCGGCCTTGTCCCAAGGACTTTTTCAATTTCTTTTCTTGGGCAGAAACAGCTCCCAGGGGAAATCGCTGGTAGTGGTAGTCATGTCTCGACGCAGAATGGTGCCACTATCGCCTACAGTAACAACCTCACTGCCACTCCCCCACACGCCATAAAGAGCATGTATTGTTCCAGAGGTCATGGCACTCCAGCCGCTGTCACTGTAGTGGAGAATCGTGCCGTGTTCCCCCACGGCAAAGACGTTACTCCCACTGCTCCCCCAGACACCAGTGAGAGTTACTGTTGTTTCCGAAGTCATGGGGCTCCAACCGCTGCCATCATAGTGGAGAATCGTGCTATGGTCATCAGACTTCTGAGGACCGGCCCCCTCTCCCACCACAAAGATATCACTGGCGTCGCTCCCCCACACACCCTTAAGATCTTTTGTCGTGTTCGAGGTCATGGCGCTCCAGCCGATGCCGTCATTGTAGCGGAGAATAGTACCGTTAGCCCCCACGGCAAAGACAGCACCACCGTTCCCCCACACCCCATA
>PDTC01000002.1 GCA_002748735.1 Desulfobulbus propionicus
CCGGAAGAAGGCTGACCATAGTCAGGTCAAACAAGTGGGCGTAGATGAAACCTCCCGTCGTCGCGGCCACAACTCTGTGAGCCTGTTCGTGGATCTTGAACAATCCAGGGTTTTGTTTGCCACCGATGGTAAGGATGCTTCCACGGTCTAACGGCTTAAACGCGACCTGATTGAACACGGTGGCAATCCTGGTGTCATTGAAAAGATGTGTTGCGACATGTCACCTGCATTCATCAGCGGTGTTCAAGAGCAGTTTCCAGAAGCACACCTGACGTTCGACAGGTTCCATGTGATAAAGATTCTCAACAACGCCGTCGATCAGGGCAGCAGCTATATCTGGTTGAGGAACCAATCCAGTCTCAAGGCTTCACAAAGCGACCTGCTGGATCAATTGACAATCAAAAAACGCAATCTGAGAACCAGCCGGGCCCATCATATCAAACTCAATTTCCAGGAAGTGTGCCAGCAACCAGACGATTTAGCCGAGACCTTTTTAAAGAAATGGTACTTCTGGGCAACTCACAGCCGCCTGAAACCAATCATTGATGCCGCCTACACGATTAAAAGACATTGGGACTGTTCTGCACTGGTTTACATCAAAAATCAACAACGGTATCCTGGAAGGAATCAATAGCCTTATACAGGCTGCCAAGGCCTGAGCACGCGGTTACCGAACCAAACGAAAGCTGCCAAGGCCTGAGCACGCGGTTACCGAACCAAACGAAATCTTATCACGATGATGTATTGCGAAGCTATGGGTCTACTACCCCGCTGCTTGCGGCGGGGTAGTTTATCTTATTGCGGGCAAGCTGCAGTTCGATTTACCCACATGAAACAGCGAGCAGCCGTAAAAGTATGCTACCTGACAGCTTCGCTTTTGTCGACAGAGGAGATGAAGATCACCAAGAGCACAGACTCTTGAGTCTCAGATGGAACACCCCTCATCTGCGAGGACCATACTCAGGACTGGGCTACCTGCGGTACTCGAGTGCTTCGAGCATGGCCCTACGCATTACGGCCACCTCAGGTCGCTGCCCTGTCCAGATCTCAAACTGGGCTGCACCCTGGTGGAGCAGCATAGCTAGGCCATCAATGGTACGACAGCCCCGAGTTGCAGCTTCTTCAAGCAGGCGGGTGGTCAATGGCGCATACACGATATCCATGACCGTTTCAAAACGATCAAGAATTCTCGGGTTGATGGGGATATCACGGGGATAAGGTTCCATGCCCACCGACGTCGTGTTGATAAGAATATCGGCCCGGACCATATCCAACTCCTCTGAGGCAACAAAACCACAGTCCAGCCATTTTGCAAGATCTACCCCGTTTTTTACGGTACGATTGCAGATTATTACCTCTGCTCCCGCCGCCTTGAGCCCAAACCCAACGGCCTTAGCCGCACCTCCTGCACCAAGCACCAGTGCGATTTTGCCCTTGAGCTCCAATGTACTCTCCAGGGCCCGGTTGGAGCCTTGCCAGTCAGTATTGTACCCTTTGGCGGTTCTGCGGCCATCCTCCCCCGGAGAAAAAACAATGGTATTCACTGCCCCGATCTGTCGGGCCAGCCGGTCCACTTCATCCAGATGGCCAATCACTTCCTCCTTAAACGGGTAGGTGACCGAGGCACCTGCGACACCGAGGTTTCGCATACCACGAATCGCCTGTTTCGCATCAGTCGATGGCAGAGGTACATAGACACCGTTGATCCCGAGAGAGCGAAAGCAGGCATTGTGCATGGTCGGGCTCAGGGAGTGCGTCACCGGGTTGCCGAGGATTCCAAAAAGCTTTGTTTTACCGTTAATGTTCATGGCATCAAAAAATAAGAAATAATCATCAAGAGAACAAACCGAACTCACTCTTGTTGCTGTTCGAACAGCGATATCAGTTCATGGAGATGTCCCGCAGTAAATTGTCCGGGAGCCGTCTCGGTAGTTACTGCAACGTAACTCATGAAGCCACCCAGATAAAGGGTGGCAAGCCTTGAGATCTTGCCGGAACTGCCCATGGCAAAGCAACTCAAAGGAAAAGCCCGTTCCAGGGCCTTCTGCTGTAACAGCAACACAGCAAACACATCTGCCGGACAATGGGCAGTGGTAACAATTTTTCCGATATCAGCGCCGCTGTCAATGATCTCGGCAAGTGTTCGTTCAAGCTCGTGGATGGGAGGGGTGGCTGTAAAATTATGACTACTGAGAATCACCTGGGTATTGTTGGCACCTTCCATCAAGGCACGACGAAGCCGTTTTTCTGTCTGCAGTTCCACATCCACATATGCGGCGCCTGCGGCAGCGGCCTCCAGTAGCAAGGCAACCCGCTCATCTTCACCGGCACCCCAGCCACCACCTTCCCATCTGGGGCGATTGGTGAAAAGCAGGGGTTTACCAATGCACTCCAGACAACGTCGGACATCGGGGCGCACCATCAGATCCAGGCGTACCTCCACCACATCAACCATGTGCTCAACTGGCGCCACCATTGATGCCAGTACCCCAGCGTCGTCACCACCCAGAGCCGCACAGATCATTCCCCGCTGCATCTCGCTACTCCAGCCGCAGGGCGCCGACAACCGCATCGAGCTGCTTTTCGCCCTGGTCTCTGAGGTAACTGGCAATGCCGGCAACCACCTGTTCTGCAGCTCTGGGCTCATAGAAGTTGGCGGTACCCACTTGAATACAGCTAGCGCCAACCAGCAAAAACTCCAGTGCATCCTCGGCCGTGGCAATCCCGCCGATACCTATCACCGGAATGTTGACGCTGCTGGCCACCTGCCAGACCATACGTAGGGCTATTGGTTTAATGGCAGGGCCTGAAAGACCGCCGACCACATTGGCCAAACAGGGACGGCGCCTGCGGATATCCACAGCCATGCCGATCAAGGTGTTCACCAGGCTGATGCCGTCAGCTCCTGCGCTCTCCACCGCCAGGGCCATCTCACAGATATCGGTAACATTGGGGGAGAGCTTGACGATAATCGGCAGCCGGGTCACCCCTCGAACCGCTTCAGTCACCTGGGCCGCCATGGCTGGAACCGTACCAAAGGCAACCCCACCCTTGCGGACATTCGGACAGGAGATGTTGAGCTCAAGTGCGTCAACACCATCGACCTTATCGAGCCGGCGAGCCAGCTCGGCATACTCCTCAACGGAATCACCCAGAATGTTGACGATGACAGCAGCGTCAATAGAACGCAAGAACGCCATCTTTTCATCAATGAACCGTGCGACACCAACGTTTTCTAAACCAATGGCATTGAGCATGCCACTCGCCGTTTCAATGATTCTAGGCGGCGGATTACCTGCTCGGGGGTTGAGTGAAATACCTTTGGTCACCACTCCGCCAAGGCGGTTGAGATTCAGCAGGCCGGCAAACTCACGGGCATAACCAAAGGTACCTGAGGCGGTCAGCACCGGATTCCGTAGCTCGAGCGCACCAATGTGCACGCGGAGATCGACATCCTGGTGTGGCGTTACAGCATCCATGCCACCTCCTTTGCATTAAACACCGGGCCATTTTTGCACACATGCCGATACGAGCCATCACTGGCAAAAATGGTACATCCCAGGCAGGCTCCGAGCCCGCAGGCCATATGTGTCTCCAGTGAAACCAGGCAGGTTACCCCGGCTGTATGACAGAGACCAGCCGCTGCAGCCATCATGGTATGAGGACCGCAGACATAGATCCGTTGACAATCGCTCAACAAAGGTGGCAGCAGCGCAGTGACAACCCCCTTATATCCAAGGCTTCCGTCATCTGTGGCCTCTTTTACCTGAAAACCAAGCGCGGAAAAATCCCTGACAAGTGGCTGCAGTTCACTGGCTGTGGCCGCACCAAGCAGTACCCGGTCACTGCTAAAATCCCGCTTCATAGCGGCGATTCGCTGGGCAAGAAAGGTCAGCGGGGCAATCCCCATGCCACCACCAACAAGACAGATCTTCTCTCCTTTGCCCGGCAGGGGAAATCCCCTACCCAACGGACCGAGCAGGTCAAGCTCCTCACCCGGAGCAGTACGGCGCAACTGTTCGGTTCCCTGCCCCACCACTTTATAGAGGAGCGACAGACTGTTCTTTTTAACCTTGTGGATGGAAAAAGGGCGGCGCAACAGAGGGGTAGACGAGGAGCCGATCCGCACCATAACAAACTGCCCTGGCCGGGCTTCACTGGCAATGCCTGTCGACCGGACCCTCAAGCGAACAACATTTCGACTGAGTTCCTTTGTTTCAAGAACTACCGCTTTTTCCTGGAATTCATGCATGGTTCGCGCTAAATAAAAAGAATTGCATTGAAAAAATTTACCAGAAAAACTTCACCTGGAAAAGCACCTTGGACAATATTTTTTTCAGCTTTGCCCTGCTGTTGGGCGCCGTGGTTGGCTCTTTCCTCAATGTTGTCATCCTCCGCCTGCCCGATCCCCAGCAAAGCATAGCCTTTCCGTCTTCACACTGCACCCGTTGTCAGACGCCCATCCACTGGTTCGACAACATTCCTGTTGTCTCCTGGTTGATCCTCAGAGGCAAATGTCGGAGCTGTCAGGAGGCCATATCCATACAGTACCCGATCGTCGAAATCTGCATGGCACTGTTGTCCGCCGGCCTGATCACCCTCTTTGGTCCCGGTTTCGACTTTTTCTACTACTTCATCTTCTGCGCGGCCTTGTTGGTCATCATCGTTATTGACATCCATCACCAGATTATTCCAGATCTGCTCAGTCTGCCCGGTATCATCATCGGGTTTGCCGGTTCCTTTGTCGCTACCCCGCTTACCTGGATAGAGTCAGGTATGGGAGTTCTTCTTGGCGGAGCAATGCTCTATGCGGTGGCCCTGGGATACTACCTGCTGACCAGGCGTGAGGGAATGGGCGGTGGAGACATCAAGCTTCTCGCCATGATCGGCGCTTTTCTTGGCTGGCAGAGTCTGCTGTTCGTCATCTTTACCAGCTCTCTTTTGGGAACAGTTGTTGGTGTTATCGTCATGATTATTCAAGGCAAGGGAGGAAAAACCCGCATCCCCTTCGGTCCTTTTCTTTCGGTGGCCGCCCTCTTCTTCCTCTTTTTCCGGGAGCAGATCTTTACCCTCTGGTACACTTATCTCTCCATGGGTGGCGTATAATCCTCCGGATCAAGACACAGCCCCACAAGGGAAGAGCCCTCTACGAGCGCTTTGCCCAGACGCTTACCAACCATTCTCGCCTGTGCCAATTGCGCCAGAGTATGCCCGTATTGCCGATAATAACGGGAAAATACCGGCGTTTTTTCCGGCTGGCCGCCAGCCAGTTTCCAGAAAACCCCCAAGGTGCGCCAGGGTTCAGGGTTGAGATGCGTAAACACTATCCGGTTTACGACTGTTGTACCAAATCGCTGCAGTCTTTTAGTCAGGTACCGTAAATGCAGACGCCAGTAGCCCCGGCAGGTGATCAGCACGATTACCTTGCGGTTGGCAAAGATGGCAGGCCCATAGTTGTCCATGAGGGCCAGTATCGGCCCTGAAGGATTGTAGGACCATGTCGGTCCACCGAGAATGATCAGGTCCCAATGGCGGTAGCACTGCGCTGACGGCGCATACAGGGGTATACGTTGACGAAAAAAAGTCTTCAGCATCATCAGCACAGTGGCGGGAACAGACCCCACAGGGAATTTCAACGGAGTGCGGGGCTCAAGTTTTTCCCAGGTAACCTCCACGCCTTCACTGGCCAGGCCACGCGCCATGAAATGGAGCAGGTTTTTGCTCTGATGACTGAAAGAGTAATAGATAAACAGAACATTAGGTGGTGTTTCCACAGTGATCAACTACAATAGGCCAATGGCCAAAAAACGCAAATAAAAAAACCCCCGAACACGTCGGGGGTTTTTTTATTTTTACCTGACAGGATCTCCTGCTCTCTCAAGCTTCCACTTCGTGTTCGACGCCAAGGGCAATTTTATAGAGAATCGTCAGGAGAAAGAATCCGGCAGCCCAGATGCCAAGGGTTATTAAAATCTCGTTAGCGGTTGGATAGTATTCAACGATCTCTTCAAGAGGATTGGGTACAAACCCACCAAGGACAAAACCGATACCCTTGTCCAGCCAGAAGCTGATAAAGATAGCGGCACAACCTATCCCCAGCCAAAGATCATTGTCACGCCTTGTTTTAGGATAACAGAGCAGGGTAATTCCTACGAAAAACAGGGCAATGAACATCCACATGAAGGGCACCAGGTTATTGTACACATGACCGTGATGCTCCATGCCGAAGAACAGGTAGACCAGTGTATGCATGTGACCGGGAATGTTAGAGTAGAAGCCAACAAAAAACTCCAGACAGACGAAAAACATGTTGGCGATACCGGCATAGATAATGATGGTGACAATCTTATCGATGGCCACCTTGCCTGCGTCAAAATGCGCAACTCGCTTAAGAATCAGGGCCATAACCACTATCAGGGCCGGACCGGCAGCAAAGGCTGATGCCAGAAACCGGGGAGCGATGATTGCTGACAGCCAGAAGTGACGACCTGGCAGGCCACAGTACAGCATGGCAGTGACGGTGTGAATCGAAAAAGCAAAGGGAATAGAGGTGTAAACAAAGAAATAGATCCACTTCGGTGGGGCAACCTGCTTGCGCTCCGCAGTCAAGATTATCCAGCCGCACAGCGCATTCAGCAACAGATATCCCCAAAGCACGCACATATCCCAGAACAGCATGGAATTGGGCGTGGGGAAGAGCAGCACGTTCAGCCCACGCAGGGGCTGGCCCAGGTCAGCCATAATAAACATCAGACACATCACCAGCGAGGCGATGGCCAGGAACTCCCCGAGAATGGTGATCCTTCCAAACACCTTGAAATTATGGATGTAATAGGGAAGCACCAACATCACACCTCCGGCTGCCACTCCCACCAGAAAGGTGAACTGTGAGATGTAGAGTCCCCAGGAGATATCACGGCTCATACCGGTCATCCCCAAGCCGTAAAAATATTGACGCAGGTAACAGATGGCCCCAATGGCAACAAAAAAACCGAGAAAGGCCAGCCATATCCAGTAATACTTGTTTCCTTTAAGCGCTTTTTCAAACATGGCTACCTCATACGATGTAAAAGACTGACGGGTGGGTACCCAGGGCAGGCTTGCGCTGAATTGTATAGTGCTCCTTCAGCATCTTTCGCACGGTCGAATCGGGATCATTGAGATCACCGAAAACCATGGCTCCGCTATCTTTGCAGGCTTCCACACAGGCCGGTTGCTTGCCGACACCGATACGCTCGGCGCAGAAGTTGCATTTTTCAACCACACCGCGCATCCGTGTAGGGAATTCACGGTTGATTTCCTCAACAAAGGGACGAGGATCTCGCCAGTTAAAACTCCGCATGCCATAGGGACAGGCAGCCATACAGAAACGACAGCCGATACACCGATGAAAATCCATGATAACAACGCCATCCTTATTCTTGAAGGTGGCCTTTGTGGGACAGACACGAACACAGGGTGGCGAATCGCAATGATTGCACAGCACTGGAACCTGATGCTGTTCCGTGGCTTCATCCTTATAGAGATGACTCTTTTCCGGGAAACAGTTTTCATACCCGGTCATCCATATCCACTTGATTGTATCTTTTTTCTCGGGAAACTCCGGGATATTATGCGCCTTGATACAGGCCCGCATGACAATATCGCCCAGTTCAGGATTTTCCTTAAATTTTCGCAAATCAACGATCATCCCGTACCGCTTGCCCTTTGCCGGAGCGCCTTCACGGTGACCTTCTCCTGCGTGGCCATGGCTGCCTGAGGATGCCTTGGCTTCAGCAGGAACGGAACCGTCTGCCAGCCTGCCGATGACAGCACTCCCACCCAGCCCGGCCAGTGTCGAAATACCGGCCACTTTGAGAAAGTCTCTTCTTTTTTTGTCCATTCTCCTTTATCCTCCTTCGCCACTCACTCAACGGGTGCCAGATGGCAGTCCCAACAGTAGGGTTTCACGGAAACGTACTCGTGACATCTGTCACAGAACTTAACCTTGCTCGTGTGACATCCCATACAGGTGAGCATCAGGCTTTTGGGGTAATGCTTGCCGTCAATTTCGATACCGGCCCGGTCGCCATCGCGAAGCACATCATCGCGCCACCTATTCAGCAAGACCATATGCTTTGCTCGCATCTCTTCAGCGGAAAGCACACAGTGCTCAGCATTCTCGGGGAGTTCCACCTCAGGTGCGGCTCCCGCATCTCCATGGTTGTACCAGATGGGTACCGTCACCAGCAGGACAAAGATGCCCAGCCCCACGAGTATTTTTTTTCTGTCATACATTGCTCTTCCTCCATTCCCGCCGGAAATTAAACCAAGGTCCTCAGACCTTCGGTGAGTTCCTGTCGCTGCTCGCCTTCGACAACCAAGGCATTGGCGACAAGTTCGGTGAGACCAGCCACCTCTACCTCGGGAACCCAATAATTCATGAGGGTGGTCAGGGTTGCCCTATCAATGGCGCAGACGCAGGCCAGGGTGTTCACCCCGTGCTTGTCCGCGACATACCGCACGGCGTTGGCCCGGGGAAGTCCGGAACGCATGCGCAATTCCATGATTTCATCGGTATTGAGCGCAGTGCCTGAACCGCAGCAGAACGTGCGCTCACGGATGGTATTTTCCGGCATCTCAACCCAATCGTCGAGGACATGGTCGAGAATATAACGAGGTTCATCCAGCAGGCCCATGGCCCGGGCCGGGTTGCAGGAATCGTGGAAAGTCGCCTTGACGTGCGCATTACGGCTCTTGTCGAGCTTCAGCTTGCCGTTGGCGATCAAATCGGCAGTAAACTCGGATATATGCACCATCTTGGTGGAGGCGGCGTTCTCAAAGACCGTCCCGGTGATGGGTGACTTCGGTACTTCAAGGAAATCGGCAGGTCCGTTCATGGTGTCCATGTACTGATGGATCACCCGCCACATGTGGCCACACTCGCCGCCAAGAATCCACTTCACGCCAAGACGCTTGGCCTCGGCATACATCTTGCCGTTGAGCTTCTTCATAACCTCGTTGGAGGTAAAGAGGCCAAAATTTCCCCCCTCGGAGGCGTATGTTGACCAGGTATAATCGAGGCCAATGGCTTCAAACAGGAGGAGATACCCCATACAGGTAAAGATACCTGGTTCGGCAAAGACATCAGCCGAAGGGGTGATAAAGAGCACCTCTGCGCCCTTGCGATTGAAGCTGGGATTGACCTTGACGCCGGTGAGGTTTTCAATGTCCTCACAGAGAAAGTCGACGTTGCCCTTGAACGCCTGCGGTGTCAAGCCCATGTGGTTACCGGTACGGTTGGAGTTGGCAACCGGTTCCATGGCCCAGTTGATCCCAACCCCCAGCATGTGCAGGAGCTCTCGCAGCATCATGGTGATTTCAGCGGTATCAATACCGTAGGGACAGAAGACAGAGCAACGGCGACACTCTGTACACTGGTACGCGTACATGAACCACTCCTTGACCACCTCCGTGGTGAGCTCACGACCACCAACCAGACGACCGAGAATTTTTCCGGCCTTGGTGAACTCCTTGCGATAGACTGACCGTAACAGCTCCGCCCGCATCGCCGGGATGTTTTTGGGATCGCCGGTTCCAAGAAAGAAGTGACACTTATCAGCACAGGCGCCACAGCGGACACAACAGTCCATGAAGATCTTCAGACTGCGAAACCGTTCGAGCCGGTCAGCGATACCGTTGATGATGATCTCCTTCCAGTTCTCCGGAAGTTTCCAGTCATCCTCCTCAGGGTTCCACTCCCTGGCATTGGGCTGGCTTATGCCCGACTGTGAGTCCAGGTACTGAATAATCTCCACCTTGGCCGGGTACGCATAGTTGCCCGACTTGAACTCCGCAGGGACATCCATCCACTCTCTTGTGGGAATGGAGCCGGTCATCAGCGACGGGCCTTCGACAACGCTCCTTGACAATTTTTCTACATTTACGACAGCCATTGCTCTCTATCCTTGTCTGAATATTGGGGACGCTCCGGTTAGTTGGCCGCAGCTGACACCTCTTTTTCCACCGGGATACCCTGCTCAATCATGTCCTCCCGGAACTCATCCTCGTACGAGGCGTACGAATGCGGCTTGATTGCCGGATTCCACGGATTGATATGGCGTATCCTCCTGGACGTGTTGGCCATATTTCGAGTAGGACTCATAAAGACACCGCCCATATGCATCAGCTTGCTGAAAGGAAAATAGGCGAGCAGTGTACACACCAGGAACAGATGGACATAGAAAAGTGTACCGATTTTGGCAGGAATGGTGGGATGCAGAGTCACCAGACCGACAGCCAGCTGTTTAATACTCTGGATGTCTATATCTGTACGCAGGAAGTACCGCATGAGTACACCGGTTGTCGCGATAGCGAGGAGGAGAAACAGCGGAAAATAATCATTGGCCAGGGAAAGGTAACGCACCTGGGGATTGACCAGGCGGCGGCCAAAGAGAAAAAGCAGGCCCAGGAGGATGAAGACATCGGTCGCATACCAGACAGGAGCGCCGATCTGCATAAGACCGTCTCCCATCTCCAGCCAGGTGATCACTGCTGGTACCGGATCAAGGAACATGCGCATGTGCCGGATAACGATAATGAGGAAGCTGTAATGGAACATGATACCGAAGAGCCACAGCCATTTGCTCGATTCGTAGGTGAGTTTGGGGCCATCATAGGCCGTGGCCTTGGTGTTTCTCCAGAGCGAACGGAACAGGAAAACTTCAAAAAACATGCGCGCGGCAACCTCTGCAGTGGTGTCTGGTGCCTCAAGCCTGTCCTGTTTGATAAAGGACAGGGATCGCTGCTGGCCGCAGGTTGTCGGAATCCTGAACGGTACCGGAGCCTTGGCCCAATGTAGTATCCGATAACAGAAACCACCGATAAACAAGAGAATGGCCGCATAGGGAAAGAGCACACCAAAAAGATACTGCATACCTGGTATCTGGACGCCAATCAAGGCGAACAACACCAGAGCAATCACTGCCGCGAACGGGTAGCTGTACTTCATCACAGGGAAGGTATACTTCATCGATTACTCCCTCACTTCAGGTTTAACAATTCCTCACTGGAAATATATAAAAGACCGCTGGCAATCCGGCGGTCTGTCAACACCCAGGTTCTTTGTGACGGTTCTGCAGACGAACCCTTTCCGACCTCCACCTCATGGTCGAGGCGGCCTCAACTTGCCGTAGAGTTCTCCTTTTTCAACAACGCCGATGGGCAGCCATTGTCGACAAACATATGCCGGCCGCTCTTCAATTCACCTATGCGATTCCTGTACAGCATCTCCCGGCACTGTACATAGCAGTCAAAGGCCATCAGTGCCATTCGGTCGACATCGCAGTCAAAACGGTCAAGCTGGCCGCCCGCCACCTGCACACTTTTTTGCTTCAGCACCTGCCGCGTTACCCATTTCAGTTCCAGAATGGGTGCCAAGGCATTTGCCGGGGTAAAATCCTGCACAGCCCGAATCCGCATGACCTTGTCAAGCGGCGCAAGGTAGGCTTCTGCCGGCGCCGCCTCGAGGAGCAACTCAAAAAGTCGCGTCAGTCCTTCACGAATGCCCATGCCGACAGGGTTGGCAAATCTGTCGGCTGATCGCTTAAAAAACTCCGATGAACTGTACGAATCCAGGGTTCGATCTATCCAGATTGAAAGAATTTCTTTTTTTTTCTCTGCAAGCATCTCATTCAAGTTCATCAAAACTCCTGTACAGCAGCATTTGCCAGTCAAAAAAATGAATGAGCATTCATACAGTCATGGATTATCACGATTACCTTGTGATTTCAAGCAAAATATTAACGGCGCCAGCTTACTGTTCCCTGTGTGGCTCCGGGCTCCTGCATAAGGTACGAGGCCAGCTCAACCACCGGATCCTCTGCGAGCTGCTCATCAAGATCTGCAGGCTGAGAATCCTCAGTGTTCTCCTCGGGACGGACATCCTGATTTCCCATGGCCAGCATCTCCTGGCGGATCCGCTCTGTCTCCTTGCGCTCGGCTATCATCGATTGCAGGGAGAGATTGATTCGGGTACGAGCACTCCTTTCTTCGGCGAGGCGGCTCTCCTGCCTGATCTTTGCAAACCTTGCACTGGCCTCAATCCTTTTACGGCCGACCTGCCTGCTTTTGTCGACATCAAACCCCGGCCCCTTCCAGACATCATATTGTACAGGATTGACAGTATCCCATTTCAGGGCGTTCTCCAGGTACTGTTCACCACTTTCCAGGTAATCAAAAATTCCGGGCACCACGATATCGGCATCCACCCCCTTAAACTGTGTCGACTGGCCATTGATCCGGTAAAATTTCTGGATCGTCAGTTTCAGGGCGCCAAGATCATCGTATTTCTTGAAGTGTAACAGCGGGATATTCTGGTTGAGGTCCACCAGAGCCTGTACTGTCCCCTTCCCATGGGTATGTTCGCCGCCAATGACCAGGGCCCGGCCATAATCCTGCAATGCGGCAGCGAGAATCTCCGACGCCGAAGCGCTGAACTGATTGACCAGGACAATCATCGGCCCGTCATAAAAGACACCTGGATCGTCGTCAGCGAGGATTCGAACCTTTCCTCTGGAATTCTTCACCTGCACCACTGGACCGCCTGGCAGAAACAGGCCTGACAGTTCGACAGCATCGGTGAGCGCGCCACCGCCATTATTACGCAAATCAAGAATCAATCCGAAAATACCACGCTCCTTGAGTTGCTCAAGGGCAGCGAGGGTATCATCGGTAACATTGCGGGCCTCACCTTGTGTACGGGAAAAATCATGATAAAAACTCGGTACCCGGATATAGCCAATCTTCTTTCCCTTGCCGGCATCAAGGACTGTTGATTTGACATAGGCCTCCTCAATCTGGACAACATCACGGATAATCGGGATAACCAACCTGGTGCCATCCGGCCGCTGCACAGTCAGTCGCACCTCGGTCCCCTTAGGCCCCCGGATATAATGCACCGCCTCATGAATACGCATGTCAGAGATCTCCACCGCCTCCTCGTCCTTCTCTGCCACGGCAAGGATGGTGTCTTCCGCCATAAGCTGCCCCTGGCGATCTGCAGCACCGCCAACAATAATCCGCACCACCTTGATCAGACCGTCATCTTCTTTGAGCAAGGCTCCGATTCCCTCAAGTGAGCCACTCATATGGATATCAAAATCTTCTTTGGTCTCTGGAGGCATATAGTTGGTATGGGGATCAAAGGCCCGCCCCACCGCATCAAAATAGCGATGATAGTGGTCTTGCCGGGTTTCCTGAAGTACTCGATCAAGATTACGATGAATGCGCTTTTTCGCACTGGCGACAGCCGCTTCCATCAATGAGGCGTCAATTTCCGTGCTCTCAGCTTCTTCTTTTTCCTCAGCCTTTTCCTCGACAAGATCCAGATAGCGGTCAAGGACGCTGTATCTGACTATCTTTTGCCAGCGCTGACGAAGCGAGGCTTGATCTTTTGCATAATCAAGCTTCTTGGGGTCAGTCTCCAGAGACTCCTCTTTCTCCACGGCAAATCCCTGGTCGAGAAGAGCATCAACAAAACCGCGAACCTCATTGACACGGCGGGTCAGTATCTCCTTGCCGACATCAGGCAGTATGATTTTACCCCGGCCAAGTTCATCATCAAGGTGATCAGCAAAAGAGCGTAGCTGGTCGACATCTGCAGCCAGCAAAAATCGCTTGCGGGGATCGAGTTGCTTGAGATAGAGCGCAAACGCTGCCCGGGATAACTCGTCGTTCATGGGGGTCTGCCTGAAATGATGACCGGGGAGTTGCTGACTCAAGATGTAGGCAAGCAGGCGGTTACGGTCCTTGCTGAATTCGGCATCGGATTCAGCCGCAGACAAAGAACAAGCAGTGGCCAAGCACAGGCAAAGAAACAGGGTAAAGATACGAGACATGAACGAGCTCCCGGTGAAAAATCTTGACCGCAGTGACCTGTTGTGGCGGTAAAAATTTTCCATCCGAACGGGTTAAGACTGTACCAATCTCTCCACACGGAAAGTCGATGGCATCAAAGATTAACGAAAACCTTCAATTATTCCATTTTTCAACGAAGATCAAGCCATGCGAAAAATTTTACTCCCGATGCAGATTCCTCAGGGTCTTTCAACGAAGAAGGCTATAAGGGGCTGATAACCTTCGAAGCCCGGGTCATGATCTCCATAATTTCATACATATTGGAAATATGCCCTATCCGAATCTCCTGTTTCATTTCAAAAAAATCAAGACAGGTACCACAGGCCATAATCTCCACGCCTCGTTCCAGCAAGTCACGAAGAGCTGTCAGGGCTCCCGATTCCCGGGTAACAAGGCGGACCCCACTGTTATAGAGAAGAATTTTTTCCGGGAGAGGCGGGACATCCTTGATCGTCTGGATAAACATCTGCAGGAGTGTCCATCCCAGCTCATCATCACCGCGGCCCATGGTATCCGAAGAAATGACATAGACCAGGCCTGTTTGCGGCGGTTCTGCGGAAATCACACAGGCAGAGTCTTCCGAGGTGAGTGCCGTGGACCCCTTAACGCTGCCGCCACGCAGCACAATTCGAAACGAACCGTCTGCCAGCGGTTCAGTTGCCACCTTGCAGCCTCTGCTGCCGGCAAACCGGCTGACGTTCTGCATGGCGCCCTCGTTGTCCACCAGGATCTCGATCTCCTCCTGGCCCTGCTCAAGAAACTCTTTAACCTTAAGGACAGGCTGCGGGCAGCTTAGTCTTCTACAATCCAGGCGTATGACACTCATAGCGCTCCTTCTCCTCACCCATAAGGCGATTCCGTCAGTCGAGGATATATTCCTGGCCTTCGCGAACGAAACACAACTGTAAATCGCTGCCCTCTTTCTGCCTGCAATATTTCTCGGTCATGGCATCGAGCATCTCGTCTGTACGATCAGGGTCGTGATGAAATAACGCCAGCTGTCGGACGCCGGCACGGCGGGCAGCGGCAATGGCGTGCTCAACAGAGGAATGCCCCCAGCCGATTCTGCTCTGTTCGTATTCCTCCTGGGTGTACTGAGCATCATGGACCAGCAGGTCAGCACCGGTAAAAAACTCTTCCAGCGCCCTGTTCTGCTCGCGGGCAGCCTTTTCGCCCTCAAAGGCCATAACTTCATCATACTCGGGATCATTGGGGTCGGTGATGAACAGATTGCGATATGGCTCGGTATCGTATGCTGTACAAAAAATCGTGTCACGAAAGGTGAACCGGTAGCCCAACGCGGTGATGGGATGATTGATGATTTTAGTGGCCAGGGTGATACCGTCACCGAGATCTATACAGGGGTCTTCTTTCAACCGCTGATATTCGATATGTGCCTGGAGTTCTCCCATGTTGACCGGAAAGTACCGGTACTTCATCTGGCCGCCAACGACATCTTCTAGTGATTCATCCTCATAGGTCACCGGGCCAAACACTTTGATTTTTGTTCCTGGAATATATGCCGGCACAAAAAAGGGAAACCCCATGATATGATCCCAGTGCGTATGACTCAGGTAGATCTCGGTATGGAGAGGTCCACTGGAAAGATCGTTGGCAAGCATATGGTTGGCCAGCTCACGAATACCTGAACCGGCATCAATAACAATATGACGGTTCACCTCGGGAAACTGCAGCTCAATACAGGCAGTGTTGCCACCATATTTTTTGGTCTGGGATCCAGGACAAGGAATGGATCCTCGCACCCCCCAAAATCGTATCCTGATCATTACCCCTGAACTCTCCTTGCCGTCTCTGATCTAGGCCTGCAGAAAAATTTCCGCCTTGCTAATTTCCTCGTTGACTCGATCAAACAAACCAACAACCGTACTCCAATGGAGACCACTCAGCACCAGTGCTCGTTCAAGAACAGCCTCATCGGGAAATCGATTACCGGCAAAACCGATATCAAAGAGGCAGACAAAAAAATCAGCCAGGGCCACAGTAGCGACCAGGGCTCGGTTCTCCTCAGAGGCCGCATCCGGATCATGATGATAGCGGATAGTTTCGGTGATGGCATTGTTCAGCTTCCACTTCTCGGCAATGAGCAAGCCAACTTCGGCGTGATCAATCTCCAGCAGTTCACGCTCCACCTTGATGAGTGGCTGCGTATTCGTTCTGGCCGTATGGACAACGTCTGTGTACTCGTCGTCAAAGGGGAACTTGCCTAGATCATGCAGCAGGCCGGCAACAAAATATTCTTCACGTTCTCCCATGGGGACATTGCGTTCTCCGGCAAGGAGTTTGGCGACGACCCCTACGCCGAGGGAGTGGGCCCAGAAAGCCTTCACAGGCAGGGCTTTGGATTTTTTACTTTGGCCAACACAGCTAATAATCGCTGAAGAAAGGGCCATATTTTTCACCGTATTCAGCCCAAGCATGATGATGGCCCGAGTCAGTGAGGTAACCTCGTTGACCAGTGAATAGTAGGCCGAATTAATCAATTTGAGCACCTGGCCGGTCAGCACCGGATCCAGGGAGATGACCTTGTTGAGATCATTTGGCGAGGCATCGGTACGGATGCAGATCTCCAGCACCTTGCTGACGCTGGTCGGCAGGCTTGGCATCTTCCTGACAAAACGATAAATTTTTTCCAGACGGGCTTGCCGTTGCTGCATAGCGATTTCCAATAACGACAGGTTCGATGGAAGTTTTAACGCTAGAATAACCCCCTCTGTCTTCCCGGCATCAATCCAGAAAAACGACAGTAAAAATAGTAGCCAACCTCCTGGACCCGGTCAAGCAGCCCGGAGATCAACACCCGTGCTTTCGGAGAAAATCAACGACAAGTTCCTCCATCAGCTGCAGACGACTCCGTCCGGTCTCCTGCTGCGCAAGCCAGGTGCAACGATAAAAGGCCCGGGCAAGATCTCTGCGGACAAACAGTTTGACCTCAACTGGCGAGGGATTTTCAGGCTTGCGGTTCTCTTCAGCCATAGCGCGTCACCACGTTCTGATATGCCAGCCCGGTCCCCCCGAAAATATCAAGGGCCGACCCCACAGTGACATCAATGCGCCCCTGGCCGACGCGTTCAACAGTTTCCAGGTCCTCCATGGAGGCAACACCACCGGCATAGGTTGTCGGCAGGGGCAGGATCCCAGCAAGCAGTTCCAGCAACGCCCTGTCCACTCCCAGGCTTCTGCCTTCCACGTCGACGGCATGAACAAGAAACTCATCGCAGTATCTTGCAAGATTAGCCAGTGCTGCCTCACTCAACTGCATCTGAGTAAACCTTTGCCACCTGTCGGTTACCACATAATACCCATCTTTCTGAAAACGGCAGCTGAGATCAAGCACCAGCCGCTCACGGCCGACACAGGTACTGAGTCGCCGTAGCCGCTCCCTGTCGAGTCTGCCGTCATGGAAGACATATGAGGTTACAATAACGTGGGAAGCACCGCAGTCCAGCCAATCTTTGCAGTTTTCAAGGGTAATCCCACCCCCTACCTGCAGGCCGTCCGGATAGGCGGCAAGGGCCTCTTCTGCAGCGGCCTCGTTGCCGGGGCCCAGCATAATCACGTGGCCGCCGAGCAGTGCATCTGCCTTGTACAGTGCCGCAAAATGAGAAGGGGGAAGATCTGAAATAAAGTTGGTTGTCAGTGGCCCGGCATCAGCAAGGCTGGCACCGACTATCTGCTTGACACGACCGTCATGGAGATCAAGGCATGGACGAAAGCGCATAGGGAAGAAAAGGCGGCAGTGAGTATTCTCCCTGCCGCTCCCGTTTTATTTCAGTCTCCTTTGACCATCATGGTTGTCGGATCTAGGCTGAGGTGTACGCCGCTGTTGCTAACCTCACCTGCGGTACGGATAATCTCCAACTGAATGACAGAGTCTTTTTCCGGCTTCAGCACCACCACGGCATCGAAAAGGTCATCGGTTTCATGGCAAGGAGCAGGTACACCGGTGGGCGATACCCGAGGGTCATCACGGTGACAGGTCGCAGAAAACCAAACTTCTATGCCCATTACCTCGAAAAGGTCCTTGATATCTTCCAGCGCTTCACGATCAGCTGCAGTGAAATCAAAACCATCAATGACCATGCACCCTGGTTTAAAAATATCCTGCAATACCAGGTCGTTCAATCGTTCCTCGAGGCGGGCCCGGGAAAAGGCCTCCTCCTTGAAGGTCATAATCATCCGGTGCCGCTGAATCATGTCCACCAGTTCATGGGGCTGGTCCACCGAATACTCGGACAAAATGCGCTGGATCACGTCATCATACCAGGCGCGGGTTTTCTCAATGGACTCGCCGATGGAAACGTGGATGACCCGATTACCTCGAAGAATAGCATCCAGAGCAATCTGCACCAGCAGCGCCGTCTTGCCGAGCCCG
The DNA here is from genome assembly GCA_002748735.1 of Desulfobulbus propionicus. Taxonomy (GTDB): domain Bacteria; phylum Desulfobacterota; class Desulfobulbia; order Desulfobulbales; family Desulfobulbaceae; genus Desulfobulbus_B; species Desulfobulbus_B propionicus_A. Next base: position 18,290 of record PDTC01000002.1, read on the forward strand.
GCACGGGCCATGATCAATCCCATGCTGTCTTTTTCCTTGCCCATCTTCAGAACCCTCAGTGGATTCTGGCTTACCAGTGGTTCATATCCCATCGTGCCACACCTCATCGTATCGATATTGTTTTCCTGACGTCCATAACGACGGTCTCAGGACTCTTTGTTCTTGGCTTGGTATTCCTTGATCAACTCATCACCTACGCTCTTGGGGACCTGCTTGTAGGTGGCAAACTCCATGGTGAACTCGGCCTTCCCCTGGGTCAACGACCGCAGCGTCGTTGAATAGCCAAACATTTCTGCCAACGGCATCTCCGCTTCAATCACCGTGTAGCTGCCCTCTTCAAAAGTACCGACGATCATACCCCGCCGCTGGTTGAGACTGCCCATGACCGCGCCCTGGAATTCCGACGGGCCCTCGACCGCCACCTTCATGATCGGTTCCATAATCACTGGCCTGGCCTTGGCATAGCCTTCACGAAAGCCGCCGACAGCGGCCAGCTGAAAGGCAACATCCGAGGAGTCGACCGAGTGGGAGGCACCGTCGTTGATCACCGCACGGATACCGGTTATGGGCGCGCCGATAAGGGTTCCCTTGGCCAAGGATTTCTGGAAACCCTTGTCACAGGAACTGATAAACTCGCGCGGAATAACACCACCGACAATCTCATCAACAAATTCGTACTCTTCCTCGGGAAGAGGTTCTATATACCCGGCCACTCGTCCGAACTGGCCGGACCCACCGGTCTGTTTCTTGTGCGTATAATTAAACTCTCCAGTCTGGGTAATGGTCTCCCGGTACGCCACCTGGGGAGCGCCTACCTCAACCTCGGCATTGTACTCCCGTTTCATCCGTTCAATATAGACCTCCAGATGTAGCTCCCCCATACCGGAGATGATGGTCTCGCTGGTTTCCGGATCGACAAAGGACTTAAAGGTCGGGTCCTCCTTGCCAAAACGATTGAGGGCTTTGGACATATTGACCTGGGCCTTGTTGTCCACCGGGTTAATGGCCAGCGAGATAACCGGAGCCGGCACATGCATGGAGCTCATCGACCAGTTGAGGGCATCATTGCAAAAGGTATCCCCCGAGGCACAGTCAATACCAAAGAGGGCGACAATATCACCGGAGCCGGCGGCCTCAATCTCTTCCATGGAGTCAGCATGCATTCGCACCAGACGGCCGACCTTCACCTTCTTTCCGGTACGCGAGTTAATGATGGTATCACCCTTCTTGATCTCTCCCTGGTATGTACGGATATAGGTCAACTGCCCATAGCGTCCGTCCTCAAGCTTGAAGGCCAGGGCCACCAGTGGATCGTCGCAATCATTGGAGACCGGCACCTCTGCCTCGTCTTTATCAAGATCAAGAGCTATATTTTCAATGTCTGTCGGGCAAGGCAGGTAATAGTTGACACCGTCCAACAGTGCCTGTACGCCCTTGTTCTTGTACGCCGAACCAATCATCACCGGCGCCAACTCCAGCGCCAGGGTACCTTTGCGCACGGCATCACGGATCAGTTGTTCGGGAATATCCTCCTCCTCAAGCATCTTCTCCATGAGCTCGTCGGAAAACATGGAAACCGCGTCCAACAGCTCCTCACGTTTTTCGGTGGCCTCTTCGAGAAGATGTTCAGGGATAGCCTCCTCGCGGATCTGCTCGCCCTGGTCACCATCAAAGTAGATGGCCTTCATGGAGATAAGATCGACAACGCCTTCCAGATCATTTTCCAGACCAATGGGAATTTGCAGCATAACCGCATTGAGGTCCAGTTTGTCACGAATCTGCTGGGCGACCCGATACGGGTTGGCACCGGTACGGTCACATTTGTTGATAAAGGCAATCCGCGGAACCTTGTAACGGGTCATCTGCCGGTTGACAGTGATCGATTGACTCTGCACCCCACCTACGGAGCAGAGAATCAGGACGGCGCCGTCGAGCACTCGCAAGGCCCGTTCCACCTCAATGGTAAAGTCCACATGCCCCGGGGTATCGATAATATTAATATCATGCGCCTTCCAGCTGCAGTAGGTGGCTGCCGACTGGATGGTGATTCCCCGCTCTTTCTCCAGCTCCATGGAGTCCATGGTCGCACCGACACCGTCCTTACCCCGTACTTCATGGATAGCGTGAATACGCTGGGTGTAGAACAGGATACGCTCGGTCAGCGTGGTCTTCCCTGAATCGATATGGGCACTGATTCCTATATTCCGTACGTTACTGAGTTCCTTTTTCATCTTCATATTCCCTGATTGACGTCAGCGGCAACCCCTGTCCCCGCTCGGACCGTAAAATAATACGTAAATCAACAAAAAAAGGAGTTACAGCGAGTTCTGCAACTCCATCTCGAAGCAGGGTGACAACCGATCTTGATCGGCACCTTCACCAAGGCTGCCTGAATTAAATAAAAAATATTCTATAAAAAAGTATTTCAAAGGATTTGTAAAGATTTTTTTCCGGTTATGTAGCGTTTCTTGCTAAAAAATGCCCTGTCCGTAGCGGGATACGAACAGCCCTAAAAAAACTATTTTTAGTTTTATGCAAAGGTACTCTACATCGTAAAGTTATGTTAACCAGCCCTTCACCTAACTGATACTACTGATAAAATCCCCAATCGATGTTCTCGTACGCTCTACCAGTCTCAGTCTTTTTTCAGGCCCAGGTTTTCCTTTTTTGGCCTTAAGAAATCCCGAAAAATTCAGCTTGCAAGAGAAAGACCAAATCGCGTAAAATAGCAGATAATAGGGGGATTGTTTTTTAATATTTTCAAAAAGTTATACAGCATACACACATTCTGAAAAGTTCAGCATTTACAATAACTATTTCGTTATTTCTTAAATAAAGATGGAACCCCATGGGCTCGATATTTCAGGACAACCCATCTGATTTGCTCTATATCTTTGAAAATGCCTCCGCTGGTCTCATTTTCGAAAGAGACGGCATCATAGCCCGTTTGAACAAAGCCGTCGAACAGCTGCTTGGATACAGCCGTGAAGAGATTGAGGGGTTACAATCCACAGAGTTCAAAAAGATGATCTTCGCCGGCAGTAGCGACAAACTGCTCGACGCGTCAAACCACACTTTTTATGTGAAGAGAAAGGACGGCACCCATATCTGGGCAACCATAAGACCGAACACCTTCGTGCAAAAAGATGGCGCTTTTTCAACCGTATGGACGGTAGAAGACGTGAGCAGGCTCAGAGAGGCTGAGATCAAACTCCGCCAAATGTCCCTTGCCGTCGATCAGAGTTCCAACTCCGTCGTCATCACTGACACTGCCGGCACCATCATATACGTCAACTCAGCCTTCAGTAAAATCACCGGCTACTCACTCAGCGAGGTCATCGGTAAAAATCCCTCAATACTACAGTCAGGCCGCACCCCTCCCGAACTCTACAGCGAGATGTGGACAGCCATTACCAATGGCAGGGAATGGAGAGGCCAGTTCATCAACAGAAAAAAGAATGGCGAAATTTACGAGGAATATGTCACCGTTGCTCCCCTGAGAGACGATACAGGAAGTATAACGCATTTCATCGCATCAAAAGAAAATATCACCGAACTGAAAAAAGCCAAAGAAAACGCTGAGAAAATGAGCACGGCAAAAGGAGACTTTCTCGCCTATATGAGTCATGAAATCCGTACGCCGCTCAACGTCATAATGGGAATGAGTGACCTTGTCCTTGAATCTACCCTTGACAATGAACAGCGAAAGTTCCTGGAAAGAATCAAAAGATCGGCTGCCAACCTTCTCTCTATTGTCAATGACCTGCTTGATCATTCAAAAATAGAAGCAGGAAAACTCATCATCGAAAAACATCCCTTTTCTCTTACCGAACTCCTCAGCAATCTTGACGAAACCCTCTCTTACCTGGCAGAAAAAAAAGGAATCACCTTATCAGTGCAGCAAAAGACTCCTCTCAACATGCCCCTCTTGGGTGACCGCCTGCGTCTCCACCAAATCCTCTATAACCTGATAAACAATGCCATCAAATTCACCAAAAAAGGGCAGGTTGAATTATCATGTGAAACGGAATTACAAGACGATGGACAGCATCTCGTCACCTTTCAGGTCAAGGATTCGGGAATGGGTATCCAGCCGGAAAAGATACGAACTATCTTTGACAGCTTCGTTCAGGCAGAAGCGGCCATCACCAGAAACTTTGGCGGTACAGGCCTGGGGCTTTCCATCAGCAATCAGCTGGTAAAACTGATGGGCGGTGACCTTGAGGTGCGAAGTGTCCCGGGACTGGGGAGCACCTTCTCTTTTTCCATTCTCTTTCCGCCAGCCCCTGCCAACGGCCTGCAACAACTTGATAACGACGAAGAAGAAAATACCCTCTGCGAAAAACTGAAAGTGCTGCTGGTGGAAGACGACAGGGGTAACCAGGAACTTGCCTCTGCCATCCTCAAAGGCACGGGGCATGACGTTACTGTTGCAGAACACGGCTTGAGCGCCCTCAAGCTGCTCAGTAACGGCAGTACGTTCGATGTCATCTTGATGGATGTCCAGATGCCTGTACTTGATGGCCTGGTAACAACAACATCCATACGAAACATCGAAAAAGGCGAGGCGACAGGGCTGCAGGAATGCAGCTCAATTGAACAGGAACTGGCCGCATGCCTACGCGGAAAACATCAGTATATCGTTGCCATGACCGCCAATGCCATGCTCAGCGACAAAGAGCGATGCCAAGAGGCAGGCGTCGATAATTTTCTGGCAAAGCCCTACACCAAAGCAAAACTATTATCAGTTTTACAGGACTGTGCTGCAGCCATCAAGGAGGACGAAGAAACATCTTCCATCTATGAGATGATCTCGCTACCCTCACCACAACATCTGTCCCAGGATCTTTATGAAAAATGTCGCAGGCACCTGCTCGCCAATTTTGCCCTTGACGACGAAAGTACCGATCATGTCCTCGAATCTTTGCTTGAAGCCCTGGAAGAGAATCTCGAACAGCTCAACAGCTCCATAGTTGCAGCCAACCGTAACGATATTCGCCTCCATTCTCATAAAATGAAAGGATCCCTGTACAATATCAACCTTGACGAACTGGCAGGGCTGGCCCGGAAAATGGAAGATAATGCCCTCGATCAGAGCATTGTAGAACTCAAGAACACTGCAGCACAGATCGCACAGGGGTTGGTTCCCCTGTTTACCCGAGAGTCTGGAACCACCCAAGAGGATAGGTCAACCGACCAGCATGGCTGAACCAGGCAGCCTCACTCCCACGGGAAATAACGGCGCAAAAGCTTAGGAGACAGCTATCCGTACAAAAAACCATATAAATGCAGCGACTCACCCAGACAAAGCAGCCGGCATATGCGTTGCGAAAAACGGTACCTTAATCGTCTTATATCAATCAATGCATCTCAATCAAGAGCAGCCTTTCCATGAACATCATATTTTGTGAAGAATGCGGCAGCCGCAATACCATTGAAGACGATGTCCTGCGAAATATAGAAAATAATGCAATTTCCTGCGAGGTCTGCAATTTTCTCATTTCAGCTGAACATCTCATAGACTATACCGGGACAGGAAGGGTCATCGACACCTCCACCTACAAACTTTTGATTATCGATGATGATAAAGCACATCTCACATTACTTGAGGCTGCTCTGCAAAAAGAGTATACTGTTCATATTGCCGCCTCTGGTCAAGAAGGGCTGGAAACAGCTGTCAACGAAAGCCCGGATCTCATTCTCCTGGATGTCAGCATGCCTGGTATGGATGGATATGACGTCTGCGCGAGATTAAAAAATGACAAAAGAACTCGCCACATTCCCATTATCTTCGTCACTGCCAAGACTAAAGGAGATGATGAGTACAAGGGATTGTCCATCGGGGCAGTCGATTACATTGTCAAGCCATTTAACATCAGAATCCTGAATGCCAAAATAGCCTCTCATCTCAAATTCAAGGCAATGCACGATGAACTACAACAAAAAATAGAGGAGCAGGAAAACTACATAAATATTCTCAAGGAAAACATGGTAAATGAAGATAGTTATCTGCTCGAAACAGACAACGAGAAAAAAAAGAAAAGTACCAGCGCGGGAGAAGATACCGAGCTGGAAAAGCAGCATCTCGTCGATATTGTCAACACCCTCAACGATTTCGTCTCCATTCAGGATGTAGATGGTAGAATTCTCTGGGCCAACACTTCGATGATGAAAGCCTTTGGCACCATTTTTTTTGAATTACAGGAAAAAAAATGCTACACTACCTACTGGGAGAGGACAACTCCATGCGATGGCTGCCTCTGTGCCGATATAACCCTTAGCAGCCCGACGACACCCGTGGAGATCTTCAGCAGCAAACTGGGTCGAACATTCCTACAAACCGGAATGGCACTGCATGATAGTAACAACAATGTTGTAGCAGTCGCCTGTACTGCACAACCTCGAAAAACAGAAATCACTAATGAAACCGTCGATACCGCACCCCTACCCGCGGCTACCCATGATTTTCCCGCAATACAGTTCGGTGAGTTCAATGATGCAATTTCGACCCTGCTGGTAAGCGCCGACACCATGTGTAACATGTACAAGCACGACAAAAATCTTGCCCGAATCAGTCAATACATGGACGATGCAAGTAACAAGCTGCGTACGTTAATACGTGAGTTAAGCAAACAGACATCGGCAAAGAAGACGTGAATTGTCAGTTAGCTCGACAACGACACGGGGCGTGGCCGAACGTACATGTCCACTTTCCAGGAAACCACAAACAGCGTCTTTCCGTGCCCCGGAAAAAATCTGCTGAGCCCTCCGACGGCACGGCTGGTTTAAAGAGATGCCACAGAGATGAATCACACACATCGTTACACCTCATAACAACAAGGAGATGAAAATGCTGAGAAATGAACGGCTCAAAGAGACCTTGAACAGTTTACAGGCGGCTTCGGCCGACATCGAAGGCTGTGCGGTTGTATCTGAAGATGGACTCATTATTGCAAGCTCCCTGCAGCAATCCATGGAAGAGGATCATGTTGCCGCCATGAGTGCTGTTATGCTTTCCATGGGAAATCGAATTGCGCGGGAACTGAAAAGAGGGAACCTGGAGCAGCTTTTCGTCAAAGGAAACGAGGGGTACGTGATCATGGCTAATGCTGGCCCCCATGCCATGTTGGTGGCGATAACCCGCCCAGAAGCGAAACTGGGACTCATCTTCCTCGATGTATCGAGGGCATCCAAAGCACTGGCAGAAATCTTATCGTAACCCTTCGGATACGCCTTTTTTTGTTGTTGAGCATTGAGCGTCCGAACGCCTTATCTAGTAAAGGAGAACGAATATGTTTGAAATATTTGCCGATGGATCGCATAAAAACATCTGTCTAAACGATCTGTCCGAAGGGCATATGGTGGAAACAAACCAGCACATAATTTCCCATGAAGATGAAATGGTATGCCTCGATCCCGGTGGACACAAGGTATTCAACAAGCTTTTCAAACAAATGAGCAATCTCGGCTCATTGCGCAACTTGAAATACCTCTTTTTTTCCCATCAGGATCCCGATATCATTGCCGCAGCAAACGGCTGGCTGATGACTACCGATGCCAAAGGATTTCTTCCTGAAGTGTGGATGAAGTTCATAACCCATTTTGGCGTCGACAAAATGGTCATAGACAAGATAACCCCCATCAAGGACGAAGGAATGACGCTCAACCTTGGAGGATGTGAGCTGAAAATCATCCCTGCCCATTTTCTCCACTCTCCCGGAAACTATCAGGTCTATGACCCCATTGCCAAGATCCTCTACTCTGGAGACCTTGGGGCCTCTGTAGATGCAGGAACCTCGTTTGTCGAAGATTTCGACAACCACATTCAGTACATGGATGGCTTCCACAAACGCTATATGCCATCGAAAAAAGCCCTGAAAATGTGGGTTAACACTGTAGGACAGCTCGATATTGAGACAATTGCCCCCCAGCATGGTTCCCTGTTCAAGGGCCAGGAGATGGTCAACCGGTTCATCGCCTGGATAGACAGCCTGGAATGTGGCCTGGACTTAATGGGAGAGAGTTTTTCCATTCCAGAGTAAGGCAGAGGTGAATCTAGCAGCTACTCACTGCCTTAAAAAAAGGAAAAAATTTGAGGAGGTTGTGAGAAAGACAATACTTGCAACCAGCTATAATAGCGTTACATATTTTTCTCAAAAACGCTGTTCAGTCCTTGAGAAAAAGGTTGATGCGTAGAGTGAGGTACAACAAATGACGAGAACCCTCCGTAAATTTTTTCATGAAACATGAGGATTGTGGTCCCAGGGGGATGATTATGCCAGACAGCTGAGATGCGCAGACCATCAAGGACTTCCAAGATCAACGCATACGAAAAACTTTGCTGTAAACATATAGTTAACACGACAACTATACTTTTTTAGCATAACACAGAGATTGGAAGAAAAAACAATTAGTTAAGGTTCCCCGCTGTCCATAAACGACTATTGGCAGGAGGCAAGAGTGATGAAGGTTTCTTTGCCTGCAAAAGTATCAAACCTGGAGAAACAACAGCAATAACCATGAATCGTCGCAACCAGGCTGTGAGCTTGCTTGATCAATGGCAAAAAATGGCAATGATTACTGCATAACAGCAGCCAACCCTAAAGGTTACTATGGGCTTTCCCTCTAGCTTTTTCGCAGCTCTAGGGATTCTTGTGAACTGATCTCTTTCATTGCAATGAATTGCCAGAAACTACTGAAACAAAGAGATGAAAACAGACTGTTTGTGTATCTGCTGCCAACACCTGTCAACTGATACCATGCAAATTCATCACTTATGAATACCCTTGACGAAAGAAAAACTGTTCTCTGCATTGATGACGACAAGGCCATGCATGTCCTCTTGAAGGCGCAACTGGTCAACAGTGGCGACTACAAAAGCCTGCATGTGATGAGCGGAGAGGAGGCTCTCACCACACTCGAGGAGTCGCCGGTCGATCTTGTCATTCTTGACATTAACATGCCAAAAATGGACGGTTTCCAGATTCTCGAATATCTGAAAAAAAACGAAGAGACACAAAAAATTCCCGTCATTTTTCTCAGCAGCCTAAGTCGCGAAAACCTCAAGGTCAAAGCCCTTGAACGCGGCGCAGAGGATTTTATTGTCAAGCCTTTTACCGGACCTGAACTGGTTGCACGAATCAAAGCCGTGTTACGGAGAACCACGCCGGACAAAGAGGAGACCATCGGTGATGTTCAAGGCAGGTTGCAAGACCTTGGTCTTTTCGAGCTGCTGCACATGTTTTCATTTAGTTGTAAAAGTGGAAGAATAACCTTTCCAGAAATGGCCGGTGAATTGATAATTGCGGCAGGTGCTGTCTTGTCGGCACGGCAAGGTTCCTGGCGAGGCGAAGAGGCCTTGCTTCGCCTCTTTTTCCTTGAAGAAGGTTCTTTTAAAATACATTATGGGAAACAAGAAGGAGAAGAGATGGGCAGCATCGAATCTCTACTTCTTTTCATAGGCAGTACACTGGACGAATTACATGAACAGATCGATGCGATCGCACCACAAAACTCGATGGTACACCTGCATGCAACCGACGAAGAGTTCGCGGAAATTGCAAGACTCAGGGAGAAAGCACCCCTCTCCCTGAACAGTCTTATCTTTTCCATGGAAAAAGAGCTCAAGACAAATCTTCATTTTGTACAACAGGCTGTACAAAACGGGAAAATTTCACTTGATGTACCGTAGACGAAGGACACTACCTGCTGTAACTTCAAAAAGGGCTGTTAATCCGGGAAAATACCCGATATAAACCTGAAATTGTAACCAGGAGCTGATTTTGAACTCAATAGTCTCCATTGCATCCCACAAAGGCGGAGTCGGCAAGACAGTGACGACCCTGAACCTTGGTGTTAGCTTGGCCAGCGCTGGTCATAACGTGCTGTTAATTGACGGAGATCCCCAGGGCAGCTTGTCCATGGCCGTTGGCATGAAAAAGAAGAGCGAGGCGGGCCTGTATCAGGTTTTACAAAAAAAAGCACAACAAGAAGAGGTCGTGGTCGAGGCGAAAAGTCTACCGCTTTCCATGGCTCATCTCGGCATAGATTCCCCCCAGGGCGTCTTCAACCTGTCCCATGGAACTCAGGTTAACCGATTAAAACAGCTGGCACATCTCACCCAATCTCTTGCCCAAGATTTCGATATCACTCTCATTGATACCGCTAACAACGTAGGGTCTCTCAATGCAGTACTTCTCGGCTGTTCAGACTCAGTTATCATTCCTGTTACATGTAAAACCAATTCGGTCAGATCGCTGCCGCTACTGCTGAAACTGTTGGCCCGGATCCGAAACAGGATGAACGATAACTTGTCCCTGCTGGGCCTTATGCTACCAATGCTTGATGTCAACAACCCTTATGAACTTGAAGTGCTGACAATTCTCAGAGAAACTTTTCCAAAAGGGACCTTCTTTTCGACGTTCATTCCCTTTACCACCCTCGTTGAAAAAGCCGAAATAAAGGCAACTCCCGTCAGCTTTCTTGCAGGCACAGAAGAGTTGCAAAAGGCGTATGATAAACTCTCGTTTGAGGTACTTCAGCGACTTGAATATAAAATAGGGGCTTAGGAAGCAAACGACCTTACAAAGGTTTTTTCCTAAGTAAATTTAACAATACTTTATACAAGTTTTCATTGCGAAGATTAAAGCGAAATTC
>PDTC01000014.1 GCA_002748735.1 Desulfobulbus propionicus
TGGTGCAACTGTAAAAAACCAGGGTTCAGCCACATCTACAGGCACAACGTTGCGATATTATCGTTCCACCGATTCTGCTATATCAACCGCAGACACACTATTGTCTACGCAGTCCGTGGCTGCCCTGCAGCCAAACGCTACAGCGGAACAAACATTAAATGTAACTGCTCCTACTGCACCGGGAACATACTGGATTGGAGCATGTGTTGATTCTGTAAACGGGGAAGCAAACATCGAGAACAATTGCTCTACAGGGATACAAATAACCGTCCAAAACCAAACATACCCTGATCTTGTGGTTACCTCATTGCAGGTAACTAGTTTTTCAGCGGATTCTATAGAATACAGCTATACTATCAAAAACATCGGAGACGGAGCGGCAAATCTTGAAGGCCCAACCTCTGAAGACGACGACAATGTAAGCATTAAAGCATTTCTTTCACATGACACAAATTTTAATAATACGGGAGACATCCCTGCTGGTGAAACAATTATCGGCGTATCACCGTTAGGATATCTTGAGCCAGGAGAAACATATAGTGGTTCTTTTGGCGCATCTGCCATGGTTGACATCACTACAACTCCATACCTAGTTCTCATGGTAGACTGGGGGGGCGTTGTTAATGAAGAGGATGAAAGCAACAATACTCTTGCAATAAAAATAAAGGATAAATTTCCATGGATTCTTTTTTATCCAGCTATCCATAAAAAATAGGAACGATACTTATTTTTAGGCAAAGATAAGTCCCAAAAGGAATAACGGGAAAATAGGCATAACTATTTTTTATTTAAAGAAAAGATGTCATTATCAATCTCATCCGAGTTCCTTTTGGATTCGGGAGAGGAGCAGAAACATACCCAGGGACATGTCGGCAAAGTGTAAATTTCACGACGTCGATTAGTGACCTCGTTGAACAGCGTAAGTTGTTCAGCTGTAGAAATCCTGGAAAATGAATCAACAAATTCGACGAGACATAACACCTGCACCAAAAATCTATTTTCAATCAATTCGTAGCAAACCCAAAACCTTTGCCCCGGCCAATATTGGCCCCTTTGTCCTGCAACAGGCAGGTGGTGATAATATAGCCGCAAATGCCAGTCAGGTCAGAAAGACTAACATCGCCTTTCTATCCAAAGGAAAAACTTCTTGCCCAGGGTGAGAACATAGAGTTTTGGGCTGATACCTAATATTTTTGTTTCAAGGCTGTTTTCAGCTCTTCGAGCAGTTGTTTTGGAGTTCCTCCATTCAATCTCCATTCACACTCTTTGAGAAAAAGTTCAAAGTGCTGCCTGGGAATTCCATTGTATTTTCTCCTGTGTCTTTTGGCTTGATTCCAAAAGTTTTTAACGCCATTTATATGGTTATGCAACTCAGCAATTTCTTTACGATGATTTATCCTGTAATGTGAAAATTCAGAGGCATCCAAAGCATTATAGGCAGTGTGTCCATCATGATAGGCTACACTGTCAGGTTTTTTCTCTTATTACAGAGGGTAGAGTTTCTCGTGTAACATCTGCGATAGGAATAGTATAAACTTTCCCTCTTCGCTTGAGCAGATCAAAGACAGTCGTTTTTCCTGCGACACCACGACCTCGTTTCCATTTGCGTACACCTCCAAAATAACTTTCGTCAATGTCTGCTTTTTCACGAAATTTCGCTGCACGCTCCTGTTGAATTGTAAAGATCGTGCAGCGAAATTTGTGGAAGAAATGAATCGTAGAATTACGGTGAATACCAAAAAAATGTATCTGCAGCGAAGTCCCAGAAGCCTTTGTTGCTTGTAATTAATTGATTTACAGCGTCTTGTATGCATGGCTGAGCCCTAACCTCTTTAAAGTCAGGTGTCAGCCACTTAAGAAAAGTAACTGTCGCGAGAGTAAAACAATACTATTGCAAGGTGTTGTCGAGATGGGCATTGTAAATATTTCTTACCTCTTTCAAGAGTTACTGTCCATCTATATATTTTTTGACGGTCCGCCTGTCTAGACCGGTTCTTCTGGCAACGGCTTCATAGGTTTTCAATTGGATATAGAGGAGTCTGCAGTACTGTTGCTGGAGATTTTTACAGGTGAGGCTGCCAGCCTCAATCTTTGCAATAAGCTGTTCTGCGGCTGTTTGCCTTTCGGGAGATGGCGGTGACCAGTCGCAGCAGCCGTGCAGCAGATACTGACGGGCACGCTGCTCCAGTTCTCGAATATTACCCGGCCATTGATATGCAGGCGGCTGACGTTGTTGGAAATGCTCTCCGAGTTCGGCAATCAGGGGAGCAGCAATCGTATACTCCTCCTGCCCGAGTATTCTCTCGACGACGACCTGTAGCAATTGTTTTATTTCGCCCGGATCATCCTGCAGGCGTTTCCTGAGTGGCGGGATAACGATAACATTTGAACACAAACGATAGTAAAAATCATCGCGAAACCGCCCTGATCTCCGCAGGTTGTCCAGATTTCGATTAGTGGCGGCAATGACCCTTCCAGAAAAACGTTCCTGTCGCTGACTACCTACCGGGGTAAAATTCCTGTCTTCCAGAACCTTCAGTAATTTTATCTGGACTGTCTCACTTACCTCCCCGATTTCGTCTAAAAAAATTGATCCACAGGGAGAGCAGCGAGAAAGGACCCCCTGGTGTGTATCAAGGGCCCCGGTGAACGCACCCTTACGGTGACCAAAAAGCTCAGACTCAATCAGCTCCTGCGAATATTGGCAGAGATTGATCGGGGTGAAGGCCCCGACAAAGCTCTCACTAAAACGAGAAGTTTTGGCAAGAAAGGGAATATAGCCACTTCGGCCAATGGCGGCAGCGGCCATTCCCTTTCCTGCGCCTGTTTCACCGAGCAGCAGTGTTGAAAAATCTTCCATCCGATTCCAGAGCCGCTGCCTGTACAGGGAAATATTATTTGAAAAAACAGTATTCCACAGCCGTGCCCGAAACTCACACATGGACTGACTACCACCGACGATCCGGCTGATAAAGTAAAAGGCCCGGCGCAGCTGAAAAAAAAGGGCGAAAAAGCGTTCACTGTCTGCGACTGAAAAGCCTCTGGCGTTCAGCATGTGGAGCAGGTCATCTGCAAAATCCACGACCAGGCACTGCTCTTTTTCCTTAACCTGCGCATGAATATGCTGATCGTACTGGTCGCAGAAATGATGAAATAAATAAAAAAGATGACCATAATCACGTAGGTCTTTGTCCTCGGCGGAGAGGCTGCTGCGCCTCGCCCCCTTTCTTTTTTCAATCGCCTCCAGGCACAGTGCCACCCTGTGCACCAGGTTTGTCAAAACATTTTTTTGCCCCTCAAGCCTGCCGCCTGAGATCTCCAGAGCCTGTTCATCTATTCTTTTTCGTTTTTCGGCAAAGGGGTTGACAAAGGCGGCCGCTTTGATCAGCCGTAAAAAATCTCTCTGCTCGGGTTTCATCACACCACCAGCTGTACATTATAAGAACATTAACTAGTGCGTAAAATGTACAGATACCATGCGCATGGATGTCCGGCAAGGAGGAAATTCTCTCTCTTTATTTAAATATTTTCAAATAATTACGTATTTTTTTCAGTGCTGGCATAAACGTTGGTTTACGAAAGGTGTCAGTCAATGTCATCTCGCAGGACAACAGGAGGAGATCATGTGGCGCGATAATGCACTGGGGATTCTGGCGGTATCTTTACTGATTGCCCTGGCGATCAGTGTTTTTGATCATCACTTCAGCCTGGCCGTGGAAACGCTTACCCCGAGAAACAACAGGCAAAAGACAAACATGGAGATTCAGCAAGATGCCCTGCGAATGACCATAAACAACGGTATTGCGCAAACCGAGAAAGATTAGGACGTGTTATTTGCTAAGGATCTGCATTGAAAATGCAGCCAACATCCAGCTTTTTTGTGGGCGGTATTTTAGTCAGTGCGGTCAGGGCATCTCTCGAGCCCATCTTGAGAGAATTGCTGGCAATCTGACCGAAACTGCTATACTACTGGCAGCCTGCTCCAAAAAAGTACTGCTGTTTTCACTACAAGGTATCGCTGCAACTCGTGACCAGAAAAATACCCGGGCCAACACAGACGGCCCTGACCCGAAAAACACTCTTCTACCAAGAGGGAGCAGATGAAAGAAAAGCCAGCCCTGGACGACAAGCAGCCGAACATCGGTAAAAACCACACCAAAACCAGACTTGCCTTTATCGCCATGGCCAGCACCTACTGTCTGGGGGCTTTTAACGATAACTACTTCAAACAGGCAGCCATGTTGCTTGCTGTATCTGCGGGGCTCAGCAGTTTACAGGGCTGGGCGACCATGCTTTTTGCCCTGCCGTTTATTCTTTTTTCGGCTCATGGCGGCTGGTGTGCCGACACCTTTTCCAAAAAAAAGGTTGTCATCTGCTCCAAGACCTTGGAGCTGCTCGCCATGATAATCGGCGGTGTTGGGATGCTGACCGAAAACTGGGCCTGCATCTTGACCATGGTCTTCATTATGGCCCTGCAATCCACTTTTTTTAGCCCAGCCCTCAATGGCTCGATTCCGGAAATGTACACCACCGATCGAATACCCCGGGTAAACGCCATCTTGAAGATGGCAACCACCCTGGCGATTCTGGCAGGTATTGCCCTGGCCGGAATCAGCCTCGACCAGCAGTGGATTGCGACCAGTCACTTCTCAGCATTCTTTCATCGTCAGCTTGATCCCGGGGTATTACTGGTCAGCCTTGGCGCTGTTATGGTGGCCCTGTTGGGCCTGTTTGCCAGTTTTGGCTTACGCGCCATTGCAAGAGCCGGAGGCACCCGTTCTTTTCCATGGGTAGGTCCGTACCGCTCTTTTGTTGATCTTTTCGATATCTGTCGAGATCGCCAACTCTGTATCGCTATCCTGGCAGACACCTGGTTCTACTTCCTCGCCTCGCTGGCAGTACAGATCATCAATACCATGGGGCTTGACCAGTTTGGTTTCAGCCAAACCAAAACCAGCCTGCTTTCCACAGCCTTGATGTTAGGCGTTTGCCTGGGTTCTCTTTTTGCCGCCAAACTCGTTCAGGTACAACAGTGGTCCCGTTATCTTGTCCTATCAGCGGCGGGCATGGGGGCAGGCATTATTGTTGCAGCAACAGGGACATGGTTGCCGGAATCTCTTCTCTTTGTCTGGCTTCTCGTCTCACTTACCGCCACCGGCACGGCCGGAGGGCTCTTTCTTATCCCGGTGACCTCTGTTTTACAGATCCGTCCCGCCGACAATGAAAAAGGGCGGACACTCGCAGCCGCAAGCTTCAGCTCGTTTACAGGCATATTATTGGCCGGCTTTATCTTTGCCGCCATTGACGGCAAACTGCAGCCAAGCAGCATGATAATATATCTTGGTATTGTGGCTATCTTTTTCGCCTTTTTGCTGAGCCTGCTCATACCCGATGTCTCTGTCGACGGCAAACAGGCAAAGAGACCCTCACCTCGACAACGAAAGGCCGCAGCCAGGTGTCTCCGGGCACTGCTGGCGCTACGCTACAAGGTCCAGGTCAAAGGCCTTGAAGCTATCAGGCAACCCCCCGATAAGGGGATTCTTTTTTTGGCAAATCACCCGGCGTTGATCGATCCAGTCATCCTCGTCTCCCAATTACTCGAACGCTTTGCCCCTCGCCCGCTGGCAGATGCTGCCCAGATTGACCGGCCAGGTATCCGCCAGGTGTCTTCCCTGACACGCCCGATCATCATCCCCGATATCGGCACAGACGGAACGTCGGCAACATCACGGGTCATGGCCGGGCTGGACGAAGTTGTCAGGGCGCTGGAGAGTGGTGACAATGTCCTTTTCTATCCCGCCGGCAGGCTGAAAAGAAAGGCCGCAGAAGAGCTGGGCGGCAATTCCGGTGTGGAGTACATTCTGCGTCAGACAAACAATGTGGAGGTCGTGCTGGTGCGCAGCTCGGGCCTGTGGGGCAGCAGTTTTGGCTATGGTCAAGGGGGACGACCATCACTGTTCGGTCAACTGCGACGCTATATCCTTGCCCTCTTGGCCGGCCTGTTCTTGTTTGTACCAAAACGAGAAGTCTTACTGGAATTCACGCATGAAACGACGCTGCACACCCTAAAAAATCGTAACACGATCAATACCCATCTTGAAACCTTTTACAATCAAAATCTGCCGACCAACACCCATGTGCCATACTTCTGGTGGCAGGGAAATACAGCGAAGCAACGACCTGAGCCTGAAGAGGCAAAGGAAACAGCGGTCGATCATGTGGCCCTTGATGAGATTGATCCGGAATTGCGGCACAGGGTATTGTGCAAGATTGCTGAAGTAGCCGGCACCGCAGTGAGTGGTGAAGAGCACCTGCATCATGATCTCGCCATTGACAGCCTCGGCCAGATGGAGCTTGTCTCCTGGCTGGAACAGGAATTTGGTATCGCCGTAAACAATCCTGTCGCCCTGCAGCGGGTAAATCATTTCATTCTCGCGGCAGCCGGGCAACTTGCCGGCACCATCGAAGACACCACTCCCCCGCCTGCAGACTGGTTTCTTCCGGCTCCCTCTGTCGATCAAGAACATGCCCTCCAGGAGGTGCACATTGGCGAGCTGTTTCTGCGCAGGGCCCACCGTAACCCAGACCAGTGCATCATTGCCGACAACATCGCAAAGGAGCTCCACTACAGAGACCTGCTCACCGCCATTCTTCTGTTGCTGCCATACGTCAAGACAATCAGGGCAAAGCGGGTGGGTATTATGTTGCCCGCATCGGTAAGTGCCGTCGTTGCCTGGTTAACAGTGCTTTTTGCTGGCAAGACACCGGTCATGCTCAACTGGACAGTGGGCATAAAAAATATGCGGCACGGGATCAACCAGACCGGGGTGACCCATATCCTCTCGGCAAAAAAGTTGTATGACAAGGTTGAAGAGATGCAGGGCGAGGCGCTGACAGCCCTGTCAGTAACGTGGCTGCATCTTGACCGGATATTACCGTCCATCAGCCTGCCGGTGAAGATATGGGCACGTCTGCGCAGCTACCTGGGACGAGTGGGTAGCAGGCCGCTGTACCAGGGCATACGACAGGGCGACCGCGACGAGGCTGTCGTCCTGTTTACCAGCGGGTCAGAAGCTGCCCCCAAGACCGTACCACTGAGCCATACCAACCTGCTCGCTAACCTTGCAGACTTTAATGCCATGGTGGATATCGGCAACGAGGATAGACTGTTGGCGATGCTCCCCCCGTTTCACTCTCTCGGCCTTACAACGACCATCCTTTTCCCTCTGCTCATTGGCATCAGGGCTGCCTATTATCCTAACCCCACTGAGCCTGGGGCACTGGTGGCAATGGCAGAAAAATACAAGACAACGCTTATCATCTCGACCCCAACCTTTCTCAACGCCATGCTGCTCGCCGCAACTACAGGCCAGCTAACAGCTGTCCGCCTGGTTTTTACCGGCGCTGAAAAATGCCCTGAAGCTGTACGCGCACGACTTGCGGATACCGCACCTCAGGCCCTGCTCTGTGAAGGCTATGGTATTACTGAATGTTCGCCACTGGTCAGCCTCAACACTCCGGAGCATAACAAAGCAGGCACCATTGGCAGGGTTTTGTCCTCGCTGGAATATGTCCTGGTAGACGAGCAGCAGCAAAAAAGGGTTGATCCGGGCGAACGTGGCCTGCTGCTCGTACGGGGGCCGTCTGTCTTTGCCGGTTACCTGGTGATGGAGCCAGGCCAAGGGTTTTGCCAGTTTGCCGGAAAAACCTGGTATAACAGTGGCGACTATGTACGTGAAGATGAGGATGGGCACCTGATCTTCGCAGGCCGCAAAAAACGCTTTGTTAAGATTGGCGGTGAGATGATTTCCCTGCCGGCCATCGAAGCAGCGCTTGCAACCACCGAAAGGGAGGCAGCAAATGATGGTACAGCCCATGCTGTCATCGCTACCGGAGAGGACAGCAGTCTCCAGCTTGTCCTCTTCAGTACAGAAGAGCTGTCCTGGGATGCAGCAAATCAGCGTATCCGCACCGCCGGCCTTTCAGGCCTGCATAGAGTTCATCAGGTACGACGGATTGCAGAAATACCCGTGCTGGGAACAGGAAAGACTGACTATAAGGTTTTGGAGAAGCAGCTGGCTCACGAACACCGTGCACTTGCCGCCGGCAATGACACCCTTGAGGACGTGCATGTGGTGCCCTGAACCAGGTATTGAGGATTGCTGTTGCCCGTTAAAGGATGACAAAAAGTGCCAACAGCTTGTCTGCTGGAGGCGAAGGCCTCGACGTTGCCGTCTCAGTTTTTTCTCCCTAATTTTTTCCCAACATAAAAAGTTTGGGTGGTTTTTTACAGGTATTCAGGAAAGTCCTTTGCCACTTAAATTAGAAACGCCTAATGTTAGGAGCGACTGACTAGTTGATTTTTCGGAAAAAATATGTTGCGTCTAGCTGTGAACATGGTAGAAAGATTCGGGGAAAAACTTGTTGCTCTCTTGGCGGCTGACCCGTAGCAGGGAAAGACTTTTTTGCCGTCTGGCTTTTTTGCTTTGCCGCTGAATGATATCTTTTCGCAAGGTGATTTATTATGGTAGATCTTTCGACTCGCTATCTTGGACTTTCACTTAATAATCCAATTATAGCAGGGAGTTGTGGCCTAACTGGAAAGCTGGGTGATATCCGAAAACTCGTTGCTGCCGGGGCTGGGGCCGTGGTGCTCAAGTCTCTGTTTGAAGAGCAGATTCTTAACGAGCTTGCCAACAGTCTCGATACCTATGAAACGGATTATCCGGATGCCTATGACTATGTCAACCAGTACACCCGTGACAATATCGTTGGCGATTATTTGATGATGATCAGCGAGGCGAAGAAAGTATTTGATATCCCGGTCATTGCCAGTATCAACTGCGTTACGAGCAGCGAATGGGTGAGCTTTGCCACCTCTGTGGAAAAAAGCGGTGCTGATGCCATCGAGATCAACGTGTCACTACTGCCTGCCGATCAGCGAAAGACCAGTAAACAGTACGAAGACATCTATTTTGAGGTGATAAACAAGGTCGCCTCGCTCATCTCCATTCCCATCTCCTTGAAGATGAGTACCTATTCGCCGGCCCTGGCAAACCTTATTGCTCGCCTCAGCCACACCGGGAAGGTGGGCGGGTTTGTCCTGTTTAACCGTTATGCCAGCCCGGATATCAAGATTGAGGCAGAAAAGGTCACTCCGGCCAAGGTCTATAGCTCCCCTGAAGAAAGTATTCTGCCACTCAGGTGGATTGCCATGCTTTCCGGCGATATCAAGGCCGACTTTGCGGCATCCACGGGTGTTCATGATGGCGAGGCGGTTATCAAGCAGTTACTTGCCGGCGCCACCGCAGTGCAGTGTGTTTCCACCCTTTATATGAATGGCCCGGAGACCATTACCGCCATGCTTGACACCCTGCGGGCATGGATGGAGAAAAAGGGCTATGCGAGCCTGGAGGATTTCAGAGGGAAATTGCGGTACGGCAAAAGCGATAATCCGGCCATGTACGAACGGATTCAGTTCATGCGCCAGTTCAGCGGCGTGCATTAACAATGACGAATGGTGACCGATGAGGCTTCATCGGTCACTGCAGAGAGATCCAGGAAGAGGTAGCACAAGAGCAATGGAAGGTTTGCTGACATTTCCTAAGGGTGGTGTTCATCCACCTGAATTTAAAGGGCTGACAGAGCATCTCGCCATAGAAACGATGCCGCTTTCAGCCGAACTGGAGATCATTCTTGGCCAACATATCGGTGCGCCCTGTACGGCAACAGTGGGTCGCAGAGACGCTGTTCGCGAAGGTGATCTTATCGGTGAAGTGACCAGAGGGCTCGGCGTGCCGTTACATGCACCTGCCAGTGGCACGGTCAAGGCTCTGGGGGTGTCGGCGCATCCCATGCGAGTGGGAACACCGTCCATCACCCTCAGTGTTGACCGGGAAGCGGAACCACTAGCGTATTCTCCCTGTAGCTGGCGGGAACTGTCTCCCCTGGAATTAAAAGACAAGGTCCACGAAGCCGGTATCATCGGTATCGGCGGCGCTGGATTTCCCAGCCATGTCAAACTCTCGCCTCCGCCGGACAAACCGATAGACACGCTACTGTTGAACGGTGCCGAGTGCGAGCCGTACATTACCGCCGATTACCGGCAGATGATGGAACGGCCCGAAGGCATTATCGAAGGGGCGGAGATCATCCTCAAGATACTTGGCATCAACTCCTGTGCCATCGGTATCGAATCCAATAAACCCGCTGCTATTGAGCGTATGACCGAGGTCGCCTCCAGGGTCAAGGAGGTCGACATCCGGGTTATCCCCCTTCAGGTTAAATACCCCCAGGGCTCAGAGAAACAACTTATTCAGGCGATCACCGGCCGCAAGGTTCCAGCCATGGCTTTACCCGCTGCCGTCGGCGTGGTGGTACACAATGTTGCTACAGCCCTGGCGATCTGCGACGCCGTTACCCTGGAGAAGCCTTTTTACGAAAAGGTGGTGACCATCTCCGGTCAAGGGATTGCCCGTCAGGCCAATCTCATGGTCAAGATAGGGACAAAGGTGAGTGACATCGTCGAGTATCTTGGCGGCATTACGCCGGCCCTGTCCAAGGTGGTGCTTGGCGGTCCGATGATGGGCTTTGCTGTTTCCACCCTCGACATTCCGGTGACTAAAACCACCTCATCGGTCCTCTTTTTGACCGACAAGGAGATCGATACTCGTCCACACTCGCCGTGCATCCGTTGCGGTTGGTGCCTGGACGCCTGCCCCATGGGACTTGAGCCAAAAGAGATCGCCATCCATGTCGAAGCTGGCAGGGCTGCTGATACTGAGCAGTTCGGCGTGTTCGAGTGCTTCGAGTGTGGCAGTTGTGCGTATATCTGCCCTGCCAAGCGGCCGCTGGTACAGTTTATCCGTCTGGCAAAGATGAAGTGCAAACGCTAGGGGCGCGAAAAAGACAGGGTAGGCAGATTTTAGAAAAAGAATCCTCAAGGTTGAAGGGTACGTGGACAAATGAGTGAGCAACAAGCAGCAGTCACTGCGAGCAAGATGTGGAAGGTAACCGTATCGCCGCATGTGCGTAGCAGTGAAACAGTTGGAAAAATTATGTGGACAGTGGTGGCCTGTCTTTTACCGCCGCTGATTCTCTCGGTTTTTATTTTCGGCATACAGACCCTGTTTATTGTTGGCGTTTCCGTTGTCAGCTGCGTAGCGGTGGAGGCGATCAGCCAGTGGAGTCTTGGACGCAGAGTTACCGTACATGACGGCTCCGCCGTTCTCACCGGTATGCTCATGGGGTTTGTGATTCCGCCGGGGGTCTCCTTTCTGTTGCCGATACTGGGGGCAGTGATGGCTATCTATATCGGCAAGCATCTCCTCGGCGGTATCGGTTATAATATCTTTAACCCTGCCCTGCTGGGACGAGCCTTCCTGCTGGCGACGTTTCCGGTTGCCATGACCTCTGCCTGGTTACCCCCGATTGATGGTTTGGCGATTTTTTCCCATTTGCATGCGGCTGTTGACGGTATCACCACCGCCACCCCCCTAGCAGTGATGAAAGAGCACGGCATGGAGGCCTTTGTTGAGCAATTTGGCAGTGGTTTCAGCCTGTATTCCTCTTTTTTCGTGGGCTGGCGGCCTGGCTGTATCGGTGAAACGTCCTCGTTTCTTTTGTTGCTCGGCGGTCTTTATCTTCTCTATCGCGGATATATCACCTGGCATATTCCAGTGTCAGTGCTGGGCACCATCGCCGTGCTGACGTTTATTTTCGGAGGCGAAGGCTATTTCAGCGGAGATCCTCTGCTGGCTGTCATTACGGGTGGAGCGATTCTCGGCGCATTTTTCATGGCTACCGACTACGTTACCGGGCCAACCACTAAAACAGCGCAGGTCATCTACGGTATCGGTATCGGAGCACTGACCGTTCTCATTCGTCTGAAAGGCGGGTATCCCGAGGGAATCTGTTACGCAATTCTTCTGATGAATCCCATCAGTCCAGTGCTGGACGGTTTTCTCAAGCCCAAGCGCTTTGCCCCGCCGGCGGGAGGTGCCAAGTGAAAGATATTATTACGATCATTGTCCGCCTGACGCTCTCCTGTGTGCTCGCCGGCACGGTGATGGGGACAACCTTTATCTTTACCGACAAGGCGAAAAAGCATAATGAGCATGTTAACGAAGAGCGGGTTATGTATGCCCTGCTCGGATACTCCGAGGAGGAGCCTGCTCCTGAGAGTATGAAGTTGCACGAGGTCTATCGTTATGTGGTCACTGAGGCTGGAGTACAGTCCATCGGCTATCTTGTGCCCACCAAAGAGGGGCACCTGTTCATCCGCATAGACCTGGACGGTAAATTGCTGGAGCAGACGAAAATAGAGATAAGCGAGGCAGATGTACACGAAACCGGGCCTCGAGACCAAGCCGTGGCGGTGGCCATGGGAACCGGCAGAACTGTGAGATTTGCCGAGCATATCACCTTTGTTACCGACAAGAATGAGCGTAAGGGGTATCTCCTCAGTGGCAAATTTCCCGGATTCAAAACACATATCGCTGTAATTCTTGCCCTGGAACCAGACTTTGCCCTTCGCGGTTTTGAGGTCATGGAGCATGAGGAAGATCCAGGGCTGGGCGGTGAGATCGAGCAGGACTATTTTAAGAACCAGTTCAGGGGAAAACCGTTTGAGGTCCTCAAGGGACTGGGGGTGGTCAAGGAACCCCTCCCGCAGGAGTATCTTGATGTCCTGGAGGGGAAGGTCGAAGATGAGGCCGAGCAGGAACGTGTGATGGAACAGTACCGGCCCAATGACATTTATGCGCTTACCGGGGCCACCATTTCCTCGAGATGCGTAAGTAATGGGATCAAGGGAATCGTAAAAAAATTCGCCTACCGTGTCAGTGTCCTGGACAAGCTCATTGAGCAGGAGCAGATACCAGTTGCTTTCTAGGAGCAGCAAGGCTGGTGCTGATACCAGCAATACGTGGTAATATAACTACTGGTTTTCTGGTAAAGGGCGTTACCGGGAACCATTTGCATCATAAACGGTAATGAGGATTAAGACGTGGCAAACGAAAGCAGCTCAATGCAGTTGGTCGCAAAGGGTATCCTGAGCGAAAACCCTATTTTCAAGCTGGCCCTGTCCATGTGCCCTGCGGTGGGGATCTCCACAACGGTGATGAACGGTGTCATGCTCGGCATCGCCGTACTGTTCGTGCAGGTCTTTTCCAGTGTGACGATCAGCTTTTTTAAGGATAAGATTCACCCCCGGATTCGTATTCCCACCTATACGCTGACCATCGCCACCTGGGTAACCGTTATCGACCTGGTACT
This sequence comes from Desulfobulbus propionicus, assembly GCA_002748735.1. Taxonomy (GTDB): domain Bacteria; phylum Desulfobacterota; class Desulfobulbia; order Desulfobulbales; family Desulfobulbaceae; genus Desulfobulbus_B; species Desulfobulbus_B propionicus_A. The sequence continues at coordinate 13,276 of PDTC01000014.1, forward strand.
GGCCGCTTTTTTGCCGGGGGCTTATGCGAAAATGGGCATCTTCGTTAAACTGATCGTTGCCTTTGCCATCATTACCATGCGGCTTGAAATGTTTGCCTGTAAGGAGGATATCAAGTCTTCTTTCTGGGATGGGCTGGGGATGGGCCTGGGCTTTCTCCTTGGCATGGTCATCATTGGCGCGGTACGGGAACTTTTGGGTTCAGGTGCCCTGCTCGGCTATGATGTGCTTGGCTTTAAGCCGTTGTTGTTCTTTATTCTGCCGTCAGCTGGTTTTTTTGTTGTCGGCCTCATGATGGCATTTTTTAACTACATAGAGATATTCTACAAACGCAAAATGGCACGGAGGGCAAACTGATGCGGATCATGCCCGGAAAACTCCAGCTGCTTGTTCTGTTACTGACGCTTTGTCTGCCTGCCCTGGCATGGTCAGCAGAGTTGATCAAGGCAAAGGAGTTCAGCGCAGACAACGAGATAACTGTTCATTTCAGCCGTGCAGTTGACAAGAGTATTGTCGAAAATACAGGCAACTACACCGTCTATGAGGTCACAGATCCGGATATCCGTCTGCAGCTGGAGTCGGCGGTTGTCACCGAAGACGCCATGAGCGCGGTACTCACGTTTGCCGAGCCCTTGAATACGACCCAGACACATGTGGTGACCATCAGTGAACTCGGGCCAGAGGGGAAGGTCAGTTTTGATGTGATGAAATCCTACTTGGGATATCTGATCTCCATCATGATTTCGGCCTTGTTGATCAATAATTATGTGTTCACCAAGTATCTGGGGCTTTGTGTCTTCTTTGGGACCTCTAAGCGCAAGACCACTGCCAAGGGGATGGGGGTGGTCTTCACCATTGTTATGGTGGCCTCAGCCATGATGAGTTGGTTTTTCTACCAGTTTATCCTCAAGCCGTACGGGTTGAACTTTTTGCAGATTGTCGTGTTTATCGGGCTGGTCTCGTTAACAGTTCAGGCCGTGGATACGATTTTACGAAAAGTCAATCCGGTGCTTTTCAATGCCTTTGGCGTCTTTCTCGTTCTGGTTATCGCCAACTGTGTCATTATCGCTGTACCCCTGGTTATGTCCAGTAATGAATACAACGCCTGGGAAACGTTTATGCTGGCTTTGGGAGCTGGCGGCGGTTTTCTGCTGGCCCTGTATCTCATGAGTTCCGTGCGCGAGCGTATAGAACTGGCAAGAATTCCAGAAAGCTTCAAAGGGCTGCCCATAGCCTTTATCGTTGCCGGGCAGTTTGCCATGGCCTTTTTGGGTTTTTCCGGACTCCAGGTTTTTTAAAGATCTTTTAACCACTGAAACAGGTTACGTAACACAGGCATCATGGATCCGACTCTGATTAAACTGGCTCTTGGCGGTGTGGCTCTTTTAGGCTGCATAGGTCTTTTCTTTGGCATAGGCTTGGCGCTTGCTGCCCATAAGTTTGCGGTTGAAACCAATCCACTCATTGAGGAGGTCTTGGAAAGCCTGCCTCTGGCTCAATGCGGTGGTTGTGGCTATCCAGGGTGTGAAGGATATGCCATTGCGGTGGTGACCGATCCCGAGGTGCCACCTAATCTCTGTTTTCCTGGTAAGGAAAAAGTTGCCGAAAAGGTGGCTGCACTGACTGGCAAGAAGATGACAGCAGTGGAAGACATGACTGCCGTGGTCCGCTGCTCGCGCAACGAAGGAAAGGTCGCACAGAAATATGAATATATCGGTTATGCCAGCTGTACTGCCGCCAACCTCGCCTTTGGTGGCCCGTCTTCGTGTCGGTATGCGTGCATTGGTCTGGGGGAATGCAGGGATGCCTGCCCCTTTGATGCCATTACCATGGTCAATAATTTTCCGGTAATTGACCCTGATAAATGCGTTAGTTGCGGCAACTGTGTCAAGGCCTGTCCCAAAAACATTATCGAATTGCAGACGCTTAAGGCGCGGGTGTGGGTGCCTTGCTCCACCAGGGATACAGCTAAACAGGTGAAAGGATTTTGCGAGGTAGGGTGCATAACCTGTAAACTTTGCATCAAGGCCTGTCCGGCAGATGCGGTGAGCCTGAAAGACGGACTTATCGTCATTGATCAGAAGGCCTGCCTCGAGTATGGCCCCGAATGTGAAGAGGCGTGTGTTACCAAATGCCCCCGCAACATTTTTCAGTCATTTCAAAGCAGGGAGACCGTGCTTCGCAAGACCGATCAAGGGTTGAAAATGGCGAGCTGAACCACCAGCTCAGTATGTACGACTCCAGGAGAGCTCTTCCCCCTCTGACAAGACGAGCATTCCTTTGGCGCGCAGGCCTGTTTTCCGCAGGCCTTGCCGCCTATCTTCTCCCACCCGCCGAATCTGAAGCATTTCTGTTTCGCCGTCGGCAGTACAAGGTGGCCAAGACCCGTATGGATATGGGGACCTTTGTCACACTTACCGCATTTCACCCCTCCCGTGATGAGGCTGAAGAGGCAATTGGCGAGGCCTTCCTGCTGATACACCGTCTCGGTCAGGAGTTGTCCCGCCATAGTTCCAGCTCGCCTCTCGCCGCTCTCAATCGGGACGGCCGGTTGACCTCTCCTCCCCAATCTTTGCAGCATGTCATCACCCGGGCTCTCCACTGGCATAAACGCAGTGGAGGCTGTTTTGATATCACCGTGAAGCCGATCATTGACCTCTACGAGGGAGCATTTGCCGACAAGACTGTCCCTGATGCCGCTGATATCGCCGCCGCCACAGAGCTGACAGGCTCGCAATATCTGCGGCTTTCTCGTCAAGAAATAGTCCTGGACCGTACAGGTATGGGGGTGACCCTGGATGGTATTGCCAAGGGCTACATTGTCGATGCTGCCTCGAATTTTTTACATGCAAGGGGGATTGTCAACCATCTGGTGAACGCTGGTGGGGACATGCGTGCCCGGGGACGGGCAGCCCAGGAAAAACCCTGGACCATTGCCATTGAAGACCCAAAAAAGAAAGGTAGGTATCCACAGGTGGTACACATGACCGATGGTGCTATTGCCACTTCCGGCAATTATGAAATATACTATGATAAGGAACGGCTTTACCACCATATTGTCGATCCGGCCAGCGGCATGTCGCCATCTGCAGCTACCAGCGCGACGGTGACCGCTCCTGTGGTTATGGATGCCGATGCTCTGGCTACTGCAGCCATGGTTCTCGGACCGCAAGAGGCGACGTCGCTAATAGATACGCTTTCCGGCTGCGCCTCTCTGTTGATCGACCCCGAGGAACAACTGTTTCCCTCCTCGTCGTGGCGTGTTGATTTGCGGCATTAACCCTTATTTTTCATGACACACATCATGCGTATTCGTTTCTACTGCTGCATCCTCTTGTTTTTTTTCAGTACCTCTGGCCACGCGGGTATGTCGTTTGAACAGTGGCTTCAAAAATTTTCTGCCCAGGCCTTGCAAGCAGGAATCAGTAAGACAACCTGGCAACGTGCCTTTGCAGGGGTTGAGACTCCAGATGCAAAGGTGTTGGAGAAGGCACAGTTTCAACCTGAATTTACCCTGGAAATATGGGATTATCTCGACTCCCGGGTCAACAGGACCAGTATCGGGGCAGGCAAGATTATGGCGGGGCTGCACCACGGTACCCTGAAAGCGATTCAGCAGCGCTTTGGTGTCAGGCCTTCCGTGCTGCTGGCGATCTGGTCGATGGAAACCGGGTATGGCGCGGTACTGAAAAAAACTCAACGTCTGCACTATATCCCCAGGGCTCTGGCGACCCTTGCCCACGGCGACGCGAGACGGCGCAATTTTGCAGAAAAACAGCTGATTGCCGCCTTGAAGATTCTTCAGACAGGAGATATAAGCCCTGTTCATTTCATGGGCTCTTGGGCAGGAGCGATGGGGCATACCCAGTTTATTCCCACCAGCTATCTTGCCTATGGGGTTGATATGGATGGCGATGGTCGACGAGATATCTGGAACTCGGTCGCTGATGCATTGGCCACGGCCTCTCGCCTCTTACACGATAATGGCTGGCGCCCGGGCAGAACCTGGGGGTATGAGGTGCTGTTGCCCGAAGATGGTGCCACCCTGGCCGAACAGACCTTGACCTTGGCGCAGTGGCAAGAAAAAGGGTTTACCCGGGTTCGGGGCGAGGCCTTTCCCCGCCCTGAAGAAAAGGCAGAACTGAAGCTCCCTGCTGGGCCGACTGGTCCAGCCTTTCTGGTACTGCGGAATTTTTTCGTCCTCAAACGCTACAACAACTCAGATGCTTATGCCCTCGGAGTGGGGCTGCTTGCAGATCGTCTCGATGGCTACCCGGGACTTGCAACGAAGTGGCCAAGACCTGCGGACAGCCTTACCGGCAGCGAAAAGGAGCAGCTTCAGGAGTTGCTGCGTGATGCTGGATATTATTCAGGTGAGATTGATGCCCAGATCGGTGCCGGGACACGCCAGGCAATTCGTGACTTCCAGCGTGCCGCTGGACTGCCGGTCGACGGTCGCCCCAGTCGCCCGGTCCTTGACGCTTTGCAGCGTTAAGGCCTTGTTGCCCTTTACCACCTCTGCCGGGTTGAAGTGATCCCTGACAAAAAAAGAGCCCGGTAGTCGATGCTCCGGGCTCTTTTTCAAGAAAGGGTTGATGAGAGGTTTACTACAGGTCCTGCGGTTTGATGACAGCGCCTTTCTTTTCTCGTAACTGCTGAAGTTCCTGCTTCTGGGTTCGATAGGTGTCAAACAGCAGCTCCGAAGCACCTTCCTCCTTTTGCCATGCCTCCTGTTGGAGCTCTATTCTTTCGATAATATTATCAATATAGAGAGAGAACTGCATGGTATACAGCTCTTCAGGATACTCCTTGTCAACGCGTTCCTTGAAGATCTGCTTCAGGTCTTCATACCTGGGAATCAGGCCAATGGGGGTGTCGATGGCTTCAACCTCGCCATGGGCATAGAGTTCGAGCCATCCCAGCCAGGCGTGGACATCCTTTTTTTCACCCAGGAGTCCCTTGCCGCTGCCGCCTCGGTTTTCATGGGTCAGAAAATAATTTAATCCTGCCATAACCGGTTTGGCCTTCATCTTGTCATTGCCAAAGAAGTTGAATTGGGCATCAAGGTACTCTGCAAGGCTGGCAGCGATAAAGGGGGCGTTGGCCCAGGGTTGTCGGCGGACACCAGTGGCGCCAACTTCGGTAGCGGTCGCCTTGGAAACGATGGATGCGCCGATAGCTACCCCGGCTGCGACATCCCGGGCGACCCAGATGGGTGGCATGGTATCGGCGTCACGGCCGGAATAGGTGATAACCTCGATTTTGACACCGGCAGGGTCGGAATTAGCTGATTTGCTGTGATTACCTATGGCCTCGGCCCGCAGGGTGCATCGTGAATTGGGATGCGACATCGGCACCTCGGTCATGTCGCGGGTCCACTCACCCTGAAAATTGATGCCTCGCTCGGGAACGGGCTCACCATCCCCCACCCATCGGGGTTTTTTCTGCTCGTCGATGAGTACGTTGGAAAAGATTACCTCAGTGCCCGGCTCACGCAGGCATTTCATCAGGTAGGGGTCACCTTCTTCGTTAACATCTTCGACGATGCCAAAGATTCCCTGTTCCGGGTTCACCGCCCGCAGAGAGCCGTCATCAGCGATCCACATCTGGGCAAGGTCATCACCGACGAAGTCACTGCCAACCATGGCGGTGGTGGTCTTGCCGCAGCCAGATGGCGCTGCCCCGGCAAAGAAGGTCTTGCGGCCACCAGGTCCGGTCATGCCGGTGATGAACATATGCTCGGAAAGCTCTTCTCCCGGGTGTTTGTACATGGCGCTGTCAGAGGCAAAACGGTGGTTACCCTTCTTCATCAGCAGGGTATTTCCGGCATAGGTGCAGAAGGTCGCATAGGTGGTCTGCCAGCTTCGATCCATATAAATCCGGGCGTTAGGGATATCTTCGGAGCGGTTCGGACCTTCCGCGTGGATATTGGTGAAGAACTCGCCCCGCCGGGCAACTTCAGCGTCGAAATTTGCATAGCAGTTGCGATAGAGGAGCTCGGCGGAGTGCAGCACATAGGTGGAGCTGGAGATTTCGATGGCAGGAATGGTCGCCTTGGCGCCCACAGGACCTCGGCAATAAAAACCGACCATCATGGTCTTGCCGCGCATAATACCCTTGACGGACTGCTCCATGTAGGCATGGGAATCCGAGCGCAACTCTTTTTTGGCCAGTGAGGAAATCGCTTCATCTGGATTGACAATGTAAAATGTTTGATGAACAAGGCGCCCCTGGTCCTCGGGCAGGTCAAAGTGGATGGTATGTCCATCCATGGCCAGCTTTTCCTCCTCACCCTTTTCCAGACTCATCTTTCGAACGGTCTCTCTGTCTGCCTCACTGCCTGAATGGATCAGCACGGCCTCTGGATCACACATGGCAATAGCATTGGCCACCTTGAGGAGAGCCTCCTCGTTGGTAATTTTTTCGAGTTTGCCCAGATTTTCGGCATCCAGACGGCGCGCGAACAGCTCTTTGGCTGCTTCAAGGGTTTGAATACCGCCCACGGCGGAAAGAATGTCGACACCTTCTTTGAATGCAAGCATTACTCCTCCTCAACTCGTTCGGAAAAAGATAAAATTTATAGGACGAACCCCATGGAGTCCGCCATTTCCTTCTGTTGCATGTGACCCGCTCATGCCCGGATTTGTTCGCTCCCGGACAGTGGAGGTGAATGTCATCTTATGTATTAGGCAGATGTTAGGCAAATGTAAACAAAATTCGTACCAAAGGGGTCGGGCTGGTCAATCTTGATATGGGAAGCCGCGAAAATCCGGAGAGATCTGGCGATGATGCCCGCAATTAGACCTTCTGTCCGGCAAGGAAACAGCGGAGAACCTGTTCCGTTGCCCTGCGGATCATGGCAGTGCTGTTGGTCATCGCTTCTTCCAGTGAAATCGGGCCGGGGCAGAGAGAGAATACCGCGTTGATCCCTAATGCATGCAGAGATGTCAGATCTTGCCCCCGGCTGCCAGCAACAGCCAGGCAGGGAATACCGTGCCGGCGGGCAAGTCTGGCGACACCTGCAGGGGCCTTGCCAAAGGCGGTCTGTTCATCAATTTGTCCTTCACCGGTGAGTACCAGATCTGCCTCTTGCAGGGCCTTTTCAAGGCCCACCACCTCCAAGACGACATCTGTCCCAGGCCGCAGTGCTGCGCCGGTGAAAGCATGCAGTCCCGCTCCCAGACCGCCGGCTGCACCTGCTCCGGGTAACTGGGAGATATCACCTGTGGTGAAGCTGTTTAGTAGTGTGGCCAGATGGACAAGGCCTGCGTCAAGGCTGTTCACCTGCTCCGGGGTAGCGCCTTTCTGGGGACCATAAACCCGGGCGGCGCCCCGGGGGCCAGTGAGAGGGTTATCCACATCGCAGGCAGCCTCGATGTGAACGTTTTTTAGTCGTGGGTCCATGGCAGAGAGGTCCATGGTGGTGATTGTTTCCAGGTTGTCACCTGTTGGGGTGATGGCCTGTCCGTGTCTATCGAGAAAGCGGGCTCCCAGCACGGTTGCCATACCGGTGCCGCCATCATTGGTGGCACTGCCACCAAGTCCCACCAGGATATGAACTGCTCCCAGGTCGAGGGCTGCACGTATCAGTTCTCCTGTCCCCCGGGTTGTGGTTTGCCCTGGATTGTACTCAGCGGGAGAGAGCAGGGCCAGACCACTGGCCAGGGCCATTTCCACAAAAGCGGTACGGCTGGAGGGAAGATAGCAGAGAGCAGCCTTGACGGGCTTACCTCGTGGGCCGGTGACTGTTTGCCGATGAACCTCTGCCTTGAGATGATTACGGAAGACGTCAAGGAGACCGTTTCCTCCGTCGGCAACGGGAATTTTGCGTACCTGAGCGTCGGGAAGGACCGCCAGCAGGCCCTCTGCCATGGCTGCTGCCACCTCGGACGCTGCAAGTGAACCTTTGAAGGCATTGGGGGCGACGACGATTTTCAAGGGTCTTCTCCGTTGGAAGCAGCTGGACGAGAGAGGTGGCGGGATTCTTCGGGTTGGGTCGCGGTGGCCAGCGCCATGATTGCCTGGCCATAGGCCAAGCGGAGCGCATCCAGGTACGCTGCATCAATGGGGCCTTTCCAGGTCGTCACCTTGTAAAAACGTTTGGGAAGCACGATGCTGTGGGGTGCGTAGCCAGTGGCTAACCGGGTTTGCCAGCGAAGCCGTTGAAGAGCTTCTCCCATGGTGTCGAGTTTGGCGGCGATCCCTGTAAATCCGAGAACATTGAGGCACGCCCCCAGCATCTCCCGAGTATAGATGTTTCGCGCAAAAAGGCAACCAACCATCGAGTTTAACAAGGCTCGGTCAGCCTCGTCCTTGAGCAGGAAGTTCACCACACCGTCAACATCCTGCTGATCGTGGCTCTGATCGTAGCGATAGGCGCCGGTGTCCAGATGGGAGTGACGAAAGCTCAGGGACTGTGAGGCAAAAAAGGTTTCACCCGTGGCGTAGCCAGCCATCTCCTGTCCGAGCACGCAGGCAAACTCTGTGCCGCCAAATTCCTCGGCTGCCCGCAACGTCCCTTTTCCCAGGAGAGCGTAAAAGTGGTTGTCCGCGCGTGACAGGTGAACAGTGGCCCGGCAGAATCCTTCGGTGTTACCAAAGTGCAGCCGCTCCCTGGTCTCTGTTTCACTGATCAGTCCCCTGTCGTTGGCCTCAGTCGCCCAGGCAAGAGCGACGCCAGCGGATAAGACATCAAGGCCTTCCTGTTCGATGGCGTCGAGCAGGGTGAGCACCTCTGTGGGTTCGGTGATACCCAGCATGGTTCCCAGGCTGAAAATGGCTTCGTAGTCATAGGCAACCTGCCGGTAGAGAAAGCGGTGATCGTTCATGAAACGCTCTCTGATGTGCCCCACATGAATACAGCCCACAGGGCAACCGGCACAGGCCGAATTGCGCAGCAGGGTTTTATCGGCAAAACGCTGGCCGGAAATCTTTTTTGCTGCCGGGTCGGCAGTGGTCTGGAGGTTGCGCCAGGGCAGAGACTGGAGAGTATTGAGTGCCTCGAGATTTACGGTGGTGCCCAGGTCGTGGTATTTCTTCATTTTACCATCGGCGGTGACCTGGCGATATACCTCCTTGAAGAGGCGGGAGTACTCTCGGCCTCGTGGCAGGGAAAAACTGCCATTGCCACGGATCACGATGGCCTTGAGGCGTTTGGCCCCCATGACTGCGCCGCCGCCCATGCGGCCGAAGTGACGATAGGTGTCGGCGTTGATATTCGCCATGCTGCAGAGGCGCTCACCGGCTCGACCGATACGCAGGATGGAACGATGGCCGGAACCTGCAACCAGCCGCCGGAGCAGTCTGCCGCTCTCCTGGACATCCAGCCCCCAGATGAAGTCGGCGTCGTTGACGGTCAGCTGCTGGGGACTCACATCAAGAAAGCAAGGGGCGGCCGCCTGGCCGGTAATGACCAGGGCGTCTGCATCGGAGAAACGAAGGGCCAGGGCGCTGCGTCCCCCGGCATGGCTTTCCGTGTACTGATTGTGGCAGGGGGAGCGGAAGGCACACACTGTCTTGCTCATCAGTGGAAAATACCCGGTGAGTGGTCCTATGGCAAAGATAAGTGGTTGTTGCGGATGGTCCCACGGCTGGTCGATGCGGCCGTATTTGGAAAACAGCAGGGCAGCGAGTCCTGAGCCGCCGACCACAGCCTCACGCCCGGGTATTATCTCGATCCCTCCCTGGCCTGTCTCCAGATCCACGAGCAGAATACGGAAATGGTCCCGATTCATGGATATGCCCCGCTGGTGGAGGAGGTGGCAACTTTTTCCAGCTCAAGGCAGTCGTGAGGGCAGAATTTCAGACAGCGGCCGCAGTGAATGCAGATAAATATCTCTCCATCTTCGGCAACACAGACCGCGTCCACCGGGCAGGCTGCTGCACATTTACCGCAGCGGATGCAGTTGTTCTTCTTCACCAGGACACCACCACCCTTTCTCGGGAGCAAGGCTTTGGAAGGACAGACTGCTGCGCAGGGGGGTTCTTTGCAGGCAAGGCAGTAGCGCGCCTCAAAACCACCGGTCAGGCCACCACGTGAACGGATACGGATACCAGCGGTCTCCCAGGAGAGCCGTTGGTGAACGAGACGGGCGCAGGCCAGTGCACAGGAATGGCAGCCAATACACCGCTCCATGCGCGGTGCAGTGAGGACGTTCACGGCATTTCCCTGAGATCAATACGTTTCATCTTGTCTGGTAAAAGAACTTCTTGGTGCATAGGGGGTGTTACGATGCAATGGTTGGGTAGTGGTGCCGGTTTCGTCGTTGTACCTGTTTGCCCCTGGCGACAGGTCAGCCCGTTGTGGTAGGGTGGGGGTACCTCTGCAGCACAGCTGTTTCTCTTGTCCTGTGTGAGTGTTTATGCTTACCTGAAGCTGAAGATGCCAGGCCGCAGCCCGCTCTCATGCTCGATATATAAACGGAACAGGCTGAGGAGGCAATTGTTTCCGGGGTAAAAGGCTGATATTGTCCCTGGTTTTTTGTCGTCTTTCAAGATAGTAGCGCTGGAGGGAACAGAGAGGTGCGATCAGCAAAAAAGACCGAGGTCGTGTTTGTCTGCACGTCCTGTGGTTTCCAGACGAGGAAATGGCTCGGCCGCTGCCCTGAATGCAAGGCCTGGGATAGCCTGGGTGAACAACAGCGAAATCGGGGCGGACAGGGTGATACCAGGAGCAGGGCCGCTGCCGTCCCCCTCAATCAGGTGGATGCCAGGAACGAGGATGCGGTCCGGACAGTAACCGGTATCGGCGAACTGGACCGGGTTCTCGGCGGTGGTATTGTGGCAGGATCTCTGGTGCTCATCGGCGGTGACCCGGGAATCGGAAAATCAACGCTGATACTTCAGCTACTTGACGGGATTGCTGCTGAAGGTGTCAAGGTTCTGTACGTGACCGGCGAGGAATCTGTCCGACAGATCAGGATGCGGGCGGATCGTCTCGGGGTGTCCAGGGAACAGATCTATCTCTCCACGGAGAACTGCGTGGAGTCGATGGTACAGCTTGCCGGTGAACTGCAGCCGGGGCTGGTGGCCGTGGACTCTATTCAGACGGTCTACAGTGAGGAGGTCGGCTCGGCGCCGGGCTCAGTTACCCAGGTGCGCGAGTCAGCAGCCAGGCTGCTGGAACTGGCCAAAAAAAACAACCTGCCCACACTGCTGGTGGGCCATGTCACCAAGGACGGCGCCATTGCCGGACCGAGGGTGCTGGAGCATATGGTGGATACGGTCCTTTACTTCGAGGGAGACCGCGGCCATGTTTTTCGCATTCTTCGCACCGTAAAAAATCGTTTTGGCCCAACCAACGAGATAGGTGTTTTTGAGATGCAGGAGAGAGGCCTGGTGGAGGTGGAAAATCCGTCGGCCCTGTTCCTTGCCGAACGGCCGGTGAATGTCCCTGGTTCGGTGGTCATGGCCAGTATCGAGGGCACCCGCCCCATTCTTGTGGAGGTCCAGGCACTGGTGAGCCGTTCCAACGTGGGAACTGGTCGAAGGACGGCCATTGGCGCTGATCCGCAACGGTTAGCGCTCCTCACCGCTGTGCTCGAAAAAAAGGTGGGGGTGACCCTCTTTGATCAGGACATCTCCGTGAACATCGCCGGAGGCATCCGCATTGACGAGCCAGCCTTGGATCTTGGGATGGTGGTGGCCCTGTTGTCCAGTTGTCTTGAACAGATTGTCGACCCTACGACCGTGGTGTGTGGGGAAGTGGGACTTGCCGGGGAGATTCGGGCTGTCGGCCAGATTGAGCTGCGGCTGCGTGAGGCGGAACGTCTCGGGTTCAAAACCTTTTTTCTGCCAGAATCATCGCGGCATCAGGTGAAAACACCACCCGATGCCATGGCCCTTGTTCCTGTACGATCCCTGCCCGATGTCATGGCGCGCCTTTTTCAGCGATAGCTGGGGAGACTTGCCATTGCTCATGAACGCAGCGGACAGCCAGAGGATAACCTGCCGGTGACAAGGCCGCGTGCAGGGTATGCTTTTTCTGGAGACTCAGACCTCCTGGTTTGGCAGGGCGGTGCGGATCTCCTGTTCGATGGCCGTAACCGCAGCCACCGGATCGGCAGCATCGCGGATGGGTCGTCCGATGACCAGATGGTCAACACCGCTGTTGATGGCGTGGGCGGGCGTGGCCACGCGCTGCTGGTCGTCGGTGCTTGTTCCGGACGGTCTGATGCCCGGAGTCACCAGGGAGAACCCCTGGCCAAAACGGCGCCTGAGGGCTTTGGCTTCCAGTGCTGAACAGACCAGGCCGTGGCAGCCGCAGCCGAGCGCCATGTCTGCCCTGGCCAGTACGAGTTCCTCCACTGAACCGGGAAAGTCGAAGGTGCGGAGTTCTTCTTCACCCAGGCTGGTGAGCACGGTGACTGCCAGAATTTTGATGCCGGTGTCCGCTGCCAGCGCCGCTTCGACCACCGGGCCCACAGCGTGCACCGTTGTCAGGCTAACCCCGTGACCCGCCAGCTGCTCCATGGCCAGTTGGACCGTGGCTGGAATATCGTAGAGTTTGAGGTCGAGCATAACCTTGCCGCCGTTGTTGACGATGTAATCGACAACCTGCCAACCCGTCCCGTAGAAGAGCTGCATACCGATCTTGAACAGGCGAATTCGTCCCTGGAGTCGATCGACCAGCCGTATGGCAGCAGCAGCGTCGGCCACATCCAGGGCAAAGATGATGCGTTCATCAAGAGGTATCATGCTGTAATCTTTTCCTCATTGAGCATGTGATCGGCGAAGTCAAGGACGAAACGGCGTTGCGCTTCGGTCACCCTGGCAATACAGGTGCAGTGCATGTTGGTGGCGCTGCGCACCAGGAGCTCAAACCTGATTGAGCTTGTCCCGAGAACAACCGGGAAATAGAAGGGACCGCAGTCGTCATGGCCTTGCTGTTCAGGGCCGAGCAGGTCCTGTGGCACTGGAAGGAAAAAGACCCCTTCCAGGCCACCGGGCTTGAGGGTACGTTTGAGGTAACTTTCCAGGTTGTCCCGTTCCAGAAAAGAGAGTTCGTCGATGAGGTATTGGCGCATGGAGGCTCCTTACAGGTCAAGGAAGGTGGTGTCCTGGTTGAGGAGTTCGCAGCCGTCTTCGCGGACCACCACCATGTTTTCCAGGCGGATGCCGCCCCATTGCTGCTGGTAGATACCCGGCTCCACCGTGACCACCATGCCCGGCTTGAGCTTTTGGCGGCTGCGGGTGTTGAGTCGCGGTGCTTCGTGAACGGCGAGACCGACGCCATGTCCCAGCGAGTGGGAGAAGTATTGACCATAACCGTCCTCTTCAATAACCCGACGGGCAGCCCGGTCCACCTCCCTGCAGGTCACTCCGGCGCGGATGACCTTGATGGCTGCCTGCTGTGCGGCGCGTACCAGTCTGTGCCGTTTGACATAGGTCGTATCCGGGTTTCCGGCGACAAAGGTCCGGGTCATATCCGAGCAGTACCCCTGGAGGACCAGGCCCATGTCGATGAGCACCAGCTCGTCCGGATCAAGGATCCGTTCCGAGGGCACGGCATGGGGTTTGGCGGCATTGGTCCCGAACGCGACAATGGTTGCAAAGCTGGGGCATTCAGCACCCATCTCCCGCATGGTCAGTTCCAGTGCCAGGGCAATTTGTCGCTCTGTCATTCCCGGTTCGATGGAACTGTAGACTGAGTGGAATACCTGTTCGTTGAGCCGCGTGGATTGGCGGAGCAGCTCAAGCTCGTGTTCGTCCTTGACGCGCCGCATGGCCTCGATAAGCCCGGTCATCGGTACAGGGTCGATACCTGCTGCCTGTGCCCTGTCTTCGAGCCGTTGTGCCGCATCGTGGAGAAAGTAGTGGGATTCAAAACCAAGTCGCTGAATGCCCAGGTCAGGGAGCATTTTCACGACAAGGGTGATAAGATCTCTTTGGTAAAGCTCCACGATAAAGCCCTGTGCTTCCTCCTCGGCCTGCAGGAGAAAACGCGAATCTGTGAGTAGATAGGGTTTACCGCTTTTGGGAATGAGGAGCGCACCCGAACTTTCCTCAATGCCATGATCACTCACCGTATAGCCAGAGAGGTAGCGCCGGTTATGGGGCTCGGTGATGAGGATGGCGTCCAGACGTCTGCGTCTGAGTGCTCTTTTGACCCGGTCGACCCGGTGGATAAACAGGTTCATCATGGGGTGTCCAGTTGCTGGCGAAGCGTGTCTTTATGTTGGGCGAGTACCTGCCCATACTGGGCGTTGAGCTTTTCTTCCACCTTGCTCCATTCCTCCTGGAATTTTGGCTGCATGGTCGGATCCAGACGGATCGCAGCCGGATCGTGTCCCTGCTGCATGAGCAGCTGCTCGTACTGCAGGCGAATCTGCTCTTCGAGCTGGGCTTTGAGCTGGGTCCGGTGCTGGCCATACTGTTCGGTGATCTTGGTGAGATCCTTGCAGATGGACTTGACGTTGCGGGCATTGTTACCCAGGGTGATCAGCCCCTGCAGAGCAAGCTCCAGGCGGGGCCGGGAAAGTTCATCCTTGGGCAGAAAGACGTTGTGGAGTAACGACTCGACCATACCGGCACGTACCTGCGGTTGTGCTGCTGCCTTTTGGGTATCAAGTACTTTGGTGAGATCTGCAGTTGCGCCGGAGAGATAGCCTGCCGCCGCCTGCATGCCTGCCTTGCGAGCCTCTTCACCCGCAATCTCCTCGCTGGTGGCCTTACCCATTGTGGCGGCACGTTCCATCACCAGTTCTATGGTGGATTTTATTTCAGCCATATCGGCCCCCCTGTGGAAAGCGTTCCCGAAAATATGCGTGGCCGAGTATACTTGATGCTGTCACAGGTTACAAGCAGGGGGTTCGCTGGAGGAGAGCGGCAAAAAAGCCATCAGTGGTTACCGAGGGCAGCGGGGTGAACAGGCCCCGGTCATCTGTGAGATGTCGGGCTGCTGGTGGCAGCTGCTTTTTACATGGGAGCAGGCTGAATCCAGGATGATCCTCGAGGAAGCGATCCACTACTCCTTCGTTTTCCTCGGATTCCAGGGAACAGGTGGCGTAGACAAGGTAGCCGCCCGGCAGCAGCAAGCTGGCAGCCTCCTGCAGCAGTGCGGTTTGCACCTCCTGGTTGCGGTGAAGGTCCTCAGGTGTACGGTTCCAGCGGATGTCTGGCTGGCGGCGGATCACGCCTGTACCGGAGCAGGGAGCGTCAACAAAAATAGCCTGGTAGCGGGTTGCTGTGGACCGGGCGTGTTCGGCCAGGGTCTGACAGTGTACCGTTACCCTGGCGGTGAGCTCAAGCCGCTCGAGATTGTTGCGAAGCAGGGCAAAGCGGTGCTGATCCGGTTCAATGGCAGTGAGTGGTACGTTGGCGGCCAGCAATGTGGCCAGGAGCATGGTCTTGCCACCAACACCGGCGCAGGCGTCAAGGCAGGGACCCACCTGCCTTGGAACGAGGTGACAGGCCAGCTGGGCCGCCTGATCCTGGACATGAAAGAGGCCCTTTGCATAACCTGGAAGGAAGGGGACCGCACCAGCATCCCCTTCCAGGAGGACCGCCTCAGGGGAGAGATCACCAGGACGGGCCCTGATACCCCTGTGACAGAGGCGGGAGACCAGGTTTTTTCGCTCGATTTTCCGGCTGTTGCAGCAGAGGGTCAGTTCTGGCCGCTGGTTGTTGACCTGGCAGATGGCTGTTGCCTGTTTGGTGCCGAAGCGTTTCTGCCAGCGCTGGAGGAGCCATTGCGGGTGATTGAGTAAGGGACGGCCATCAGGATGCGGCTGGCTGGGGTCGGGCAGACTGGCGAGCTCCCCGGCTGCGCGGCGAAGCACGGCGTTGACAAAACCCGTGAGCCATCGGGGCTGCCGGCATTGCGTCAGTACAGACACGGTTTCATTGACTGCGGCAGCAGGGGGGATACGCTCACAGAACTGTAGCTGATAGAGCCCGATTCGCAGGGCCATTCGGGTTCTTGGCCTCATTTTCCGCAGGGGCTGGCGGGAGAGCAGGCCAATGAGCCGGTCCAGGTGTTCCTTGTGGCGGAGCACACCATAGACCAGTTCCATGGCAAGGGCTCGATCCCGTGCTGGCAGCTTGTCGCTGCGGGCCGCGAACAGGCGGTCCACCGGAGCACGGCTGTCACTCCATGCGCGTAGCGTATCCACTGCGACCTGGCGAGCTGTCGGCGGGAGAGGCCTGCCGGTAGCAGGACCATTTTTTTGCGGAGTTTTCATGTCCTTCACTTAGGATGATCTCTTCGCTGTTGTCAAGTCTCCGATGATCGGGCGGCAATAATAGTCTTGGGGATTGTTTTTCAGATGAGTGAATGTGGTGAGCAGTAACGCCCAAATATGGTAGAGTCATAAAAAGAGTTATGTGCATAAAAGACTCTGCTATCCCCCTCCCTAAAAATGACAGATACTACAATCAACAAAAGAGCCAAGCTGATGCGTGATGAGTATATCTCTCGAATAAACCGTGTTATTGACTACGTTGATGCAAATATTGACGATAATTTTTCCCTCAAATCGTTGTCTGAGGTTGCATGTTTTTCACAATATCATTTTCATCGAATTTTCAAGGCAATATCTGGTGAAACATTACACCAGTTTACCCAAAGGCTGAGAGTTGAAAAAGCTGCAGCACAACTGGTCAATTGGCCTGACAAATCAATTACCGAAATTGCTTTGAATTGTGGCTTTTCAAGTTCAGCGGCTTTTGCTCGCACGTTCAGAGGTAAATTCCAAATGAGTCCAAGTCAATGGCGCGCAAAAAAAAGCCTTGAAAATAGCAAGAACTGCAAAACGAATAGCAATAAATGGAAAGATTTCGATATTTCCTCCTATTATATTGACGGTGTAACCAACAATCCAACTTGGAAGGTTCAAATAGAAAATAAAAAACTTGTTAAAGTTGAAGTTAAAAATATGCCAGGGCTTTATGTCGCTTATGTTCGGCATATAGGTCCGTATAATGGGGACAACGAACTTTTTGAAAATCTCTTTATCAGATTGATGAACTGGGCTGGGCCAAGAGGATTAGTGAAATTTCCAGAAACCACTGTTATGTCTGTATATCATGATTCTCCTAAAATTACAGAACAAAATAAATTGAGAATAAGTATCTGTATAGCTGTCGCCGAAGACACGCCTGTTGAAGGTGAAATTGGTAAAATGAAAATCCCTGGTGGTAAATTTGCTGTTGCAAGTTTCGAGTTAGTCGGTAGTGAGGAATACGAAGAAGCCTGGAATTTTATTTTTGGAGACTGGTTACCTGAAAGTGGCTATCAACCCGATGATCGTTTCTGTTACGAAATATATCATAATAATCCAAAAGAGCATCCAGAGGGGATTCATATTGTCGATATATGTATTCCAGTAAAACCATTATAGGCTTGGTATATAATGCTGTATTTGATGCTAATAGAGGAAATCTTCAGTTATTACTAATCGAGCTAACCCAACAATACCTAACAGCTCGCGTCTATCACCCAGGAGGGTAACAATGGCTGTGCCAGCAAACAAAGCAGAATTGAGAGAAGCTATTCAAAAGAATTATGAAAAATTGAGAGAAGATCTTGGTACTATCCCCCCAGCGTTGACTGAAAAAAGAGAAATGGAAGGCCACGTCAAGGGAACTCGCATGAGTGTCTGTGACTTAGTGGCGTACCTTGTTGGCTGGGGCAATCTTGTTCTTAAATGGCACACAGTTTTTTCTGGTGGGAAAATGCCTGATCTGCCTGAAACTGGATTTAAAATGAATGAAATGGGACGGTTAGCCCAGAAATTTTACAAAGATTACGAAAACGATAATTATGAATCTCTTCTCAAGCAGTATGACGAAGTTGTAGCAAAAATTCTTGCGTTAGTCGATAGCCTTGATAATGCCTATCTTTACGAAACAGAATGGTATAAAAAATATCCTTTTGGCAGAATGATTCAATTCAATACTTCGTCTCCGTATGCAAATGCTCGCTCACGAGTTCGTCAATGGAAAAGGTCAAAAGGAATATTATAAATCAAACAACGGCAGGAGATGCGTCGTGAATAATAATTGTCAAAGTTGTGGAATGCCAATGAAACGAGATCCAGAGGCAGGTGGTACAAATGTGGATGGGAGCAAAAGCAAACAATATTGTAGCTATTGCTTTCAATCCGGGAAATTTACTCAGCCCGATTTCACTGCACAACAAATGCAGGATTTTTGTATTGAAAAAATGAAAGAAATGGGCTTCCCCAAAATAGTCGGCTGGTTTTTTACGCGTAATATTCCAAAACTGGAAAGATGGAAAGAAAAATAATGGTATGCAGGTCGTTTCACTGGGTTGGTTCCATTCGCAGCTCAACTCGCTGTTAAGCGTTTAACCGCAGGGGAGTGTTTTTATGAAATATGAATGGCGGAAAGAAGAAAAAGATATCTACTTACCACCTAAGCATCCTGTGATAGTAGATGTTCCAAGATTTAAATATCTTGCAATCAGTGGAAGTGGAAATCCAAACAGCCAGCATTTTTCTGAATACGTTGAAACCTTGTATGCAGTGTCATATGCAATACGAATGTCTCAAAAGAAAGGTCTTGAGCCTGAAAATTTCTATGAATATACAGTGTATCCATTGGAAGGAATTTGGGATATAATAGAGGGTGCAAAGAAGTTTTCTGAAGGAACCATCAACAAAGATGAACTTGTTTTCACCCTGATGATTCGACAGCCAGATTTTGTGTCAGCTGAATTTGCAGAAATGGCAAAAGAGTGGGCAAAAAAGAAAAAACCCCTTTCCCATATTCAAGAATTGTCATTTTTCGAAATATCAGACGGAAAATGTATACAAATGATGCATCTTGGCAGCTATGATAACGAACAGAAATCGTTTGCAATAATGAATGATTTTGCTCAAAAAAATCAGTTAAAAAGAAAATCGATGAAGCACAAAGAAATATATATTTCAGATCCAAGAAAAGTAGTACCGGAAAAGCTAAAAACTGTTTTACGTTTTACCGTTGAGTAATAAAAATAACATAACAGGTCGTTCTTCCCGGCTCGTTTCGCTCGCCGGTGAACTCTCTGTGTTAGGCTAAAACATTAGAGGACGAAGGGATGCATGACAACGAATGAAATTACTTTCGAACAAACACGTTGCTTTCGCTGATATTCGCGCTTGGGAGGGCGTCATCCTCAATCTCGCAGCTCACCTGGAAAGAACCGAACTCCCAATCAACTGGAAGGAAATGTCAATGGCCTAATCAGGGGCTGTTGTCGACCCCGTTCCTTCACGGCAACGCCCTGTCGTTATACCTGCTGAAGATAAAAATGACTCTGGAAAGGAAGATTGCAAAAGCATTCCGATTGACGGATGAAAACTGGATGAAACACGCGAATCCGTGGAGTGTCTGGACGAGGTATGCTGTTCTGCCTTTCATCATGTTTGCTTTTTGGAGTCGAGCTTGGATTGGCTGGTGGTGCCTGGTTCCTGGAATTAGTTCCATTTTGTGGATGTTTTTCAATCCCGTCTTTTTCCATAAGCCACGTTCAACAAAAAATTGGGCATCCAAAGCTGTGTTGGGAGAAAGAGTCTACCTCAACAGAGATAAGGTGGAAATTCCAGATATTCACAAAACACCGCTGTATGGTATTCTTAATGTAATTTCTTCCATGGGCATGATGATGGCAATGTGGGCAATCGTCTGCTCTTCCGTTTGGGGTGCGGTCTTTGGCGTTACGTTAGTATACATCGGAAAAAGTTGGTATTTGGATCGCATGGTTTGGTTGTATGAAACAATGAAATCAGAAAATGAAGAATATCAAAAATGGGAATACTGAATGCTGCCTAACAGCGAGTTGCCCTTTGTGCTCAATCGTGCACCGAAACAAAGCAGTTGTGCACGCTTCCTCTCAACCTTGGCAGATGCTTTCTGTCGGCCTGCCGCTAAGCCATTCAAATCGGTGCTAACTGGCTATGATGAGACCAACACTCTTCATATTTTCTGGACTTCCGGGAACAGGAAAGTCAACTGTGGCGAAAGAACTTGCCAAAATTACACGAGCCACGTATGTACGCATTGATACTGTTGAGCAAGCGATAAAAGATTTTTGCGATGTTAAGGTTGAGGAAGAAGGTTACAGGCTTTCACAGAGGATTGCTTCAGATAATCTTAACCTAGGTAATAGCGTTATAGCCGACTCCTGTAATCCCATTGAGCTGACTCGTAAAAAATGGAACGATGTAGCAATAAATGCCGGTGCGAGCTTTGTCAACATCGAGATTATATGCTCGGATAAATCAGAACATAGGTATCGGGTCGAAACAAGAACTTCTGACATCCCCAGCCTCAAGCTGCCAACATGGGAACAAGTCGAAAACCGTGAATATCATCCCTGGGAATCTGAGCGTATTGGTATTGATACAGCCCAAAAAATCGTATCCTGTGTGGTTCAGCAGTTAGTGAGCACGCTCCGTGAGCAGGGCAAGATTTAACAAATCGTTGTACTGGGTTCGTTTCACTCGCCGGCGAGCTCGTCGTTGTTTTTCTGCTTGAGCTGAAAAGGAGGTCTATGATGATGAGACGATTCATGCTGCCGGCGTTGCTGGCGATGGTGTTACTGGCAGTGGTAAGGCAGCCCCTGTTCGCGTCGACACTCGAGGAGGTGCGCCGCCGCGGCGAGGTCGTTTGCGGGGTGTCCACCGGGCTTCCCGGCTTTTCCAGCCCCGATGAGCAGGGCATCTGGCGCGGGCTGGATGTGGATTTCTGCCGCGCCCTTGCTGCTGCCGTGTTAGGCGATGCCACCCGGGTTAGGTTTGTGCCACTGGGAGTGAGGGAGCGACTGACCTCCCTGCAGACCGGTGATGTCGATGTTCTTGTCTGCAGCACGAGCTGGACCTATAGCCGGGATACTGCCCTGGGGCTCACTTTTGTCGGAGTCAACTATTACGATACCCAAGGTCTGCTGGTCAGCCGCAGCCTTGGGGCGAAAAATGCCCGTGACCTCGATGGCAAGATCATCTGTGTCGAGTCCGGTGCCGGGTTCGCCCAGAATCTTCAAGAGTATTTTGATCGACTTCGACTCTACAGCGAACTGAGGCAGCTCCCCGGCAAGGGAAGTCTGCGCAAGGAGCTGGCGAGTGGCCGCTGTGATGCGGTGACCGCGACACAATCGCAGCTGCATTTCCTGCGAAATTATCTGTCCAGACCTGCAACGGTGCGATTGCTTCCGGATATTATTGCCCGGGAGCCCATGGGGCCCTTTGTCCGCCAGGGTGACCCGCTCTGGTTTAATGTGGTGCGCTGGACGCTCAATCTTCTGATTCTTGCCGAAGATCTTGACGTCACCATGGAGAACGCCGACAAGATGCGCTTTTCTGGCAAGCCTGCGGTGAGACGGCTGCTAGGCCAGGAGGGACCTGGCGGCGAGAGTCTCGGTCTGGCTGCAGACTGGGGATACCGGGTGATCAGCCAGGTGGGAAATTACGCCGAGATCTTTGAGCGCAACGTTGGCAGAGACTCACCGCTGAAGCTGGAGCGTGGAGCCAACGCCCTGTGGAGAAACGGTGGCCTGTTATATGCGCCGCCGCTGCGATGATTGTCCTGCCCAGTGGCAACGGCGCCGGCATACGTGGCAGAGAAAAAAGCGTTTTTGATCCAGGAGATGATCTACCGTGTTGCAGATAGCGACAACGCATAAAAACACCGACTTTGACGCGTTGAGCTCAATTATAGCTGTCACCCTGTTGTATCCTGGGGCAGTGGCGGTCTGCCCCAGCATGGTCAATCCCAACGTACAACGTTTTCTCTCCCTGCACAAAACCAGCTTTGATCTGGTACTGCCTGGAGAGATCAATCCTGCCCTGGTGGAACGGCTCATTGTCGTTGATGTCAATCAGTGGCGACGGCTCGACCGTATGGAGGGGTTGCGTGCCAAAAAGGGGCTTGAGATCCTGCTCTGGGATCACCACCTGCAACCAGGCGATATTGACGCCAGCTTTCGCTGTGTAGAGCCGGTTGGCGCCTGCATCACATTGCTGATCCGGGAACTGAAAAAGCAAAAAATCGTCCTCACACCTCTGCAGGCGACAGTATTTCTCATCGGTCTGTATGAGGATACTGGTCAGTTGACCTTTTCCTCGACCACTGCCGAAGATGCCTACGCCGCCGCTTACCTCCTCGAGCAGGGTGCTGACCTCACCATCGCTGCAGAGTTTCTCAACACCGCTTATGAAGAGACGCACAAGCAGGTTTTGTTTCATCTGATGCGCGATGCCAAGCAGCTGGAGATTCGAGGGTTTACCGTTGCCGTGGCCATCGTCTCCCTTGACTGTTACGTGAATGACCTCGCAAAAGTGGTGCAGCTGTACCGAAAGATTGTCAGCGCTGACGTGGTGTTTGGCATTTTTATCAATGCATCGGGATCGATCTTCATCATTGGCCGTAGCGGGACACCGGAGGTCGATGTCAGCCATGTTCTCCAGCCTTTTGGTGGTGGCGGCCACCCAGGAGCAGGGTCGGCAATGATTCAGGATCAGGCTGCTAATCCTGAGCATATTCGGGAGGAGCTGCTGCTGGCCTTGAACGAGGAAGGCAAGACCGTGGCGCGAGTCGCCGACATGATGAGCTTTCCGGTGGCGACGGTCCCGCCGGATATGCCCATGTACGAGGTTCAGGATCGTATGGAAGCCGAGGGTATCAGGGGTATTCTCGTGGAAGATGCTGATCGCATAGTGGGTATTGTTGTGCTCTGGGATTTTAAAAAGCTGCGCTTTGAAAAACAGTGGACCAGTCCGGTGAAGGCATTCATGAACAGAAAGGTGGTAACCATAGAACCGGGGGCTCTGGCCGGAGAGGCAGCTCAACTCATGGTTGAACGCGATATTGGTCATCTTCCGGTGGTACAGGACGGTAAGGTTATTGGTATTGTCACCCGGACGGATGTCGTCAATTACCTCTACGGTTTGCTCCCCGCCTGATAAAAAAGAGGAGCTTATTTGACCATTACTGAGCTTTTTGGCCAAAGCCTACAGTGTGAACCTCACTGCGAGGCGCACCGGTTATCTGCTCAACCAGGAGGCCATCCCAGTTCTCTGCCGCCAATGATGTGCAGATGGGAGTGGAAGATCACCTGTCCCGCCACCCGGCCGTTGTTCAAGGTGGCGCGGAAACCCTGAAGCCCCTCTTGTGCAGCCACTTCGGTACTTATGCGGAACATCTTGCCGAGGACACTGTCATGCTCGGGAGTCGCGTCTTCCAGGGTGCTGATATGGTGTTTGGGAATGACCAGAAAGTGTACCGGCGCCTGGGGGGCGATGTCACGAAAGGCAAGTACCTCATCGTCTTCATAGAGCTTTTCAGCGGGGACTTCTCCCCGGATTATCTTGCAGAACAGGCAGTCGTTTGACATGGCAATTCTCCTTGTCAGGGGGAGGTCCTAGCGGGCCACCCGGGTAATGGGCTGCAGGGTCAGCACCAGGGCGTTATTGACACCTACTATCTTCACTGGCATTACCTGTAGTGGGATCTGTTGGTTGCCGATCCTGGCGTTGAACGGTGCAAACTGGTCCATGGGGATGGGATACTCTCTGTTGCCCAGACGTTCCAGCAGGGGGGCGAAAACGGCGAGAGGATCATTGGTAGCAGTGGTTATGGGAAGGAGTTTTGGTGTGATAAAGAGGGCCTTCGCCTCTCTGTCGTAGCGCATCAGGAGATCGCAGCTCACCGGCAGCCTGAGCTGGCCAAGTTTGAGCTTGAATCGCTGACCACCAATGTCAGTGTTGACAGAGAGGTCCCGTCCATCAATGGTGGCATCCATGGAGAGGGTATTCTCGTGAATGTGCAGTCGTTCAATGGACGTGAGCCAGATTTGTCCTTCGATGGACTCCGGATATATTTCCAGGGGCAGGGGGAGCAGGCTGTTCAGGGAGGAGTGTAGCGCCTCGGCAGGCAGGGTCACCGAGATGTTCCTGGCTGGTGCCTGGGCAGCCTGTCCTGCGCCAGGGAGCAGCAGGAGAACAATGAGCGGGAAGGCGAGGTTGAAGGGTTTTCTTTTCAGCATGGCGTGTCGGCTTCAGGCGGTTGTTTGTCAGCAGAGTGTTTATAGAGGTGTTTGTTTGCTCTGCGCTGCTTGATTGTCCTTGATCAGCATACCTGCTTTTTTAAGGAGTGCAAGCTCATTGAGGGCATTAGCATTGGCCGGAACACTCTTCCGATTTTCAGTATCAGGTGCATTTACCTAATACCTGATAAAAATGTTTGAATGCTCTGCAGGGTTCTTCCCGTTGCGCAATCCAGGGAATCTCCGGTATAAGGGTAGTTGGAGAATTTTCTGCAACCAATCTGGGCGATAACCGATCTGGTGGACGCTGCCTGTACCCTCGGCCAGGGCATTGCCCTTGCAGAGTCGAAGATGAGACTGACGGATCCATGAAAAAAGGAGAAAAAGAGCTTTCCAGAAGGCACTCCCCCTGTATACGGGTAGACCATGAGTGTGCCTTGTGGAATGGCGGTGAAGAACTCGAAGCAGCTCTTCGTTCCCAGTTGACCATTGACAATCCCAAATACACGGCTGCTAGGCAGTATGGCCGCTGGGTGGGGAAAAAGCTTCAACCCCGTCTCGTTTTTTACCGGGACGAGCAGGGCGGTCTGTTTTTTCCCCGTGGGTTTGCCAACCAGGCAGTGCGTCTCTGTCGGCAGATTAATGGTTGTGAGCCCTTGGTCGAAGATCGGCGGCGTAGGTGTGACGCCCTCGAACTTGAGTTTCAGGGGACCCTGCGTCCCTATCAGCAGAAAGGCGTGGAGCAGGTGTTGCGCCATAGTTTTGGCGTGCTTGAGGCTGCAACCGGCAGTGGCAAGACTATCATGGCCTTGGCGCTTATTGCGGCACGACAGCAGCCCGCCCTGGTGCTCGTGCACAGCCGGGAGCTGATGTACCAGTGGCAGGAGCGCATCCATGCCTTCCTGGGAGTGGATGCTGGTCAGGCCGGTGATGGTAGGGTTGATCTGAAACCAGTGACCGTGGCGGTGGTCAATACCGCACGTAAACGGGTTGCTGAACTGTCCCGCCACTTTGGCCATGTGGTGGTCGACGAGTGTCATCGGGTTCCGGCGTCGCTGTTCACCGATGTGGTCGCCGGCCTCGACAGCATGTACATGCTGGGCCTTTCGGCAACGGCTTTTCGCCGCGAAGATGGTATGACTGCGGTTATCTATATCTATATGGGCGATCTGCTGCACCGGGTGGAGAGTGAAGAACTGGAAGCCAGTGGTGCTGTCCTCCGGCCGGAGCTGATCCAGCGACCCACCTCCTTTAGATACGGCTATCGGGGCCAGTATGCCCGGCTGATCAAGGCGCTGGCCTTGAACGAGGAGCGTAACCGGCTTATTGCCGCAGATGTCAGGCGGCTGCTGGCTGCGGGACACCAGGGCACGATACTGGTGGTTTCGGATCGGGTGGCCCACTGTCAGGAGCTGGCCAGGTACATTGACGAGCCTGCGCTCACCGCGGTGCTCACCGGGCAACAGGGGACTGAGGAACGCACAGCCACCGTGGCCCGGGTTCGAAATGGCGAGGTACGGGTGCTTGTCGCCACGTTGCAGCTCATCGGCGAGGGGTTTGACTGTCCGGGACTCTCAACGCTGCTGCTGGCGACGCCCATCAAGTTCGAGGGGCGGCTGCTCCAGGTTGTTGGCCGGATTCTTCGGCCGGACAGTGGTAAACAGGCACGGGTGTATGACTATATTGACGAGCACATTCCTGTGCTGCGCCGCTCTGCAAAGTCCAGGGAACAGCTCTTTGCGCGCTGGCGGGTACGGTAATCAGCTTGTACTTTGGCTGTGCCTCCTGTACAGTCGGTATCTTTTCCCTGCCGGCATCTTTTCCAGGTACCGCTGGTGGTTGATAAAAAAAATAGACAATTCGGGGTGTGAAAGAGCGATATGGAGCAGATGAACATCCGCAACGTGGCCATTATTGCCCACGTTGATCATGGTAAAACCACGTTGGTGGATCAACTGTTTCGTGATTCGGGAATGTTTCGGGAGAATCAGCAGGTGGCTGAACGGCTGATGGATTCCATGGAACTTGAACGTGAACGGGGTATCACCATCAGTGCCAAAAACGGGGCATACACGCATGGCGATTACCGGATTAACATCATCGATACACCGGGACATGCCGATTTCGGCGGCCAGGTGGAACGGGTCCTGCGGATGGCCGATGGTGCACTACTTTTGGTGGATGCCCAGGAAGGTCCCATGCCGCAGACCTTTTTTGTGGTGCGTAAGGCCCTGGCTGTCGGTCTGCCCATACTGCTGGTGGTGAATAAAATTGACAAGCCGGCAGCTCGCTGTGACTGGGTGGTAGATCAGGTTTTCGACCTACTGGTTCGTCTCGATGCCCCGGATACGGTGCTGGATTTCCCGGTTGTCTATGCCTCGGCCAAGCAAGGGTATGCCCTGGAGGATCATACTGCGGCTCCTTCCGCGACCGGCGGTACCATGGGATTGATCTCGGAGATGATCATAGCACATGTCCCGCCACCGGCAGGTAACCCCGAAGCCCCGCTCCAGCTGCAGATCAATACCATTGATTACTCTCCCTATCTTGGACGTCTCGGTATCGGCAAGCTGGTCAACGGCCGACTCAGTCTCAACAATCGGGTGGCTGTGGCCCGGCGTGATGGCTCTATCAATCCGGTACGAATCAGTAAGATTTTCGCCTTTGACGGCGACCGCAAGGTGCCGGTGGAATCGGCAGCAGCCGGTGATATAGTGGCAGTAGCCGGGATGGAGGATGTAACCGTAGGGGTGACGTTCACGGACCCGGATGATCCCAGGCCGCTGCCATTGATCGAGATTGATCCGCCCACCATTACCATGAACTTTATCCCCAATGATTCTCCCTTTGCCGGGCGGGAGGGGAAGTTCGTCACCTCCAGGCATCTTGAGGAACGGCTTCGGCGTGAAGCCCTCGCAGACGTGGCCCTGCAGGTGGAAGCGCTCACCGACAGTATTGGATACCGGGTATCAGGGCGTGGTGAGCTGCATCTTTCCATCCTTATCGAGAAGATGCGGCGGGAGCTGTACGAGTTCCAGGTTACCCGTCCTCAGGTGATCATGCGCGAGGAAGACGGGCAGGTGCTCGAACCTTATGAGGAACTCACCGTCGAGGTGGACGAGCAATACCAAGGGGTCGTTATCGAGCGCCTGGGCGCGCTGCGAGGACAGCTCCAGGACCTGCGCCTCAAAGAAGGGATGTGCCGGATGGTGTTTACCGTACCGACACGCGGGCTTCTCGGATACCGCTCGGTGTTCATGACCGATACCCGGGGTATGGGGACCATGAATTACGTGTTCGCCCACTGGGGCCCCCATGCCGGCGATATGCAGCATCGTGTCAACGGGGTGCTGGTGGTCAAGGAGCCGGCAGTGAGCGTTGCCTATGCCCTCTTTAACCTGCAGGATCGTGGTAAACTGTTCATCGGGCCGGGTGTCGATGTCTACCAGGGACAGATCATCGGCGAACACAGCCGCAGTGCCGACCTGGTCGTCAACCCGGCCAAGGGGAAAAAACTCACTAATGTCCGCGCGAGCGGCTCTGACGAGAGTGTTATCCTGACCCCGCCGGTTGACATGAGTCTGGAGGACTGCATATCGTATATCAATGATGATGAACTGGTTGAGATCACCCCCGGGGCGATCCGTCTGCGCAAGCGGCCCGGAGGGCGCCTGCGTTCCTGATCTTTTTTGAAATGGTGAACAATATGAAAGCGTTACTGTCAATAGCCTTGGCCGTCCTTGCCGGAGGAGCGGTGTTTGCCCTGATTATGCGGCGTACTGGAGGCGAATGTACCCCCTGACTATTGATCTATGGTTCCCTCGGTGGGGGAATTGTTACCTATCTACTGTTGCAGACCTTCCTGTAGAGGCTGTTGGGGGATCAGGGCAAACCTCCTCGAAACCTGGCTGCTCCCTTGCGGGGCAAGCCTTTTGCCTCACTGAATTTCAATGTCCACCAACCAGGGCTGTTGCTGTTCTGGCGAGTGCACCTGCAATGAGGTCCTCCGCAATCACGATTGCTTGTAAATGCGTCATTAAAGCGTTGCACCGCCGTTGACAAATCGTATCGGGCCGTTTACTTCTACACCTGTTAGCTGGTTCATCTAGTACGGCGCGAACCGGCACGCATCGGTTGAAAAAAGAGTCTTCTTGCTTGACAACATCAATGAACAGCGGCGTTTTTCTGGGCCTTCGGGGAACGTCAACAGCTGCACACAATGTAGGAAAAAACCATGATACAAGAACATACCCTACAGACACCCTCCGGCCCCCTTCATTACCTGGAGGCGGGTGATAACGGTCCGGTCGTGGTCCTGCTGCACGGCAAGGCCTTTCAGGCAGAAACCTGGAGGGAGACTGGAACCCTGGAGTATCTGGCCGGACAGGGCTTTCACTGCCTGGCCCTGGACATGCCGGGCTTTGGCAAGAGCCCCGCAGGGAGTGCCGATTTTCTTGAGGTCCTGCAACTGTTTTTCGCCGGCACTGGCGTCAGTGAGCCGGTTTTGCTGGGGCCGTCCATGGGTGGCGGGATCGCCCTGGAGTATGCGCTGACAGCAGCTGGTACCTTGCGTGGTCTGATTCTCGTCGGTGCTGTACGAGTCGTTGAGAATGCATCCCGACTGGCTAGCCTCTCTCTGCCGACCCTGGTGATCTGGGGCAGTGAAGACACCATCTCGCCCCCCAGCAGTGCTGACCTCTTGGAAAGGGAGGTTAGGGGCGCTGTCAAGGTCATCCTCCAAGGGGCGCCTCATCCCTGCTACCTGGATCAGCCCCAGCGGTTCAATGAGACTGTGGGGACTTTTCTTCAGGGGCTGCTAGGCTGACAGCACGGGGACGTATGGGAAAAACATTAATTATTGCAGAAAAGCCGAGTGTTGCCAGAGATATAACCCAGGCACTACCCGGCAGGTTCACCAAGAGCAAGACACATTTTGAATCCAGCGACTATATCGTCTCCTATGCCGTCGGCCACCTGGTGGGGATCGCCTATCCAGAAGAGATTGATCCGGCACTGCAGAAATGGTCCCTGGATAATCTGCCTATCCTGCCTGAGCTTTTTCCGCTGACCGTCCTGCCCAACACCAGGAGCCAATTCAATGCCCTGGTTAAACTTATCCGGCGCCGCGACGTGGAGGTGATCGTCAACGGCTGCGATGCCGGGCGGGAAGGGGAACTGATCTTCAAGTATATCCTTCGCCAGGCCAGCAATCGTTCGGTGGCAGGAAAGTCTGTTCGCCGGTTGTGGTTACAGTCCATGACAGCCGATGCCATCCGCCAGGGAATGGCGAGCCTGCGTGAAGATGCAGAGATGCAGGCGCTGGAGGCTACGGCCCTGTGCCGTTCCGAGGCGGACTGGCTCATTGGCATTAATGCTACCCGGGCGTTGACCTGCTATAACTCCAGGTTTGGCGGGTTCCGCAAGACGCCCTGTGGCCGGGTGCAGACCCCAACCCTGTCACTGCTGGTGCGGCGGGAAGAGGCGCGGCGGCTTTTCAAACCCATAGCCTACTGGGAGCTGCACGCCGAGTTTGTCTGCGGTGAGGTAAGCTATCCCGGGGTCTGGATTGACCCCGATTTTACCAAGGACCCGACCCAACCCCACCACCGCCAGAACCGGATCTGGGAAGAAGCACAGGCCCAGGCCATTGTCGAGCGTTGTCAGGGGGGCAGTGCCAAGGTCGAAGAGACCAGCAAACGGACGACCCGTAGTTCTCCTCCCCTCTACGACCTTACCCTGTTGCAGCGTGAGGCCAACAGCCGTTTCGGGTTGTCAGCCAAGAACACCCTCGCCCTTGCCCAGACCCTGTACGAGCGGCATAAGCTGATTACCTATCCACGTACCGACAGCCGTTGTCTTCCCGAAGACTATCTTGCCACTGTCAAAAAAGTGGTGGGGCGGCAGCGACAGGGGCAACTGGGGCGATTCGCTGCTGAGGCCCTGGACAAGGGGTATCTGAAGAAGAATCCTCGGATATTTAATAACAAAAAGGTCAGTGATCACTTTGCCATCATTCCCACCGCCAACCTGCCAGCTACTCTCTCTGAGCCGGAGCTGAAAGTCTATACGATGATCGTTCAGCGGTTCCTTGCCGTTTTTTTCCCTCCTGCGGTGTACCATGGAACCCGGCGGCTGTCAGTGGTGCAGGGTGAGACCTTTCTCACCGAGGGCAAGATACTCGTTGAGCCGGGGTGGAAGGCTATCTATGGCAACGAGATGGAGGAAGAGGCGGCATTGAAACCCCTGCCAGCGAAGACACCGACGCAGTGCACGCGGATCGAGAGTCGGCAGGAGCAGACCAAACCTCCTCCCAGATTCAATGAGGCCTCCCTGTTGTCAGCCATGGAACATTCCGGCCAGCTCGTCGATGACGAGGAGTTGGCCGAGGCCATGAAGGAGCGGGGCCTGGGGACACCGGCAACCCGCGCCGCCATTATTGAAAAGCTGATCAATGAAAAATACGTGGTGCGGGAACACCGGGAGCTGATTCCCACGGGCAAGGCCTTTGAACTGCTGGCCTTGCTGGAGGCCAGGGATATCGAGGTCCTGGCCTCCCCTGAGTTGACAGGAGAATGGGAGTACAAGCTGAACAGGATCCTCAAGGGAACTATGACCCGTGAGCAGTTCATGCGCGAGATCAGGGAGATGACCCGGGATATCGTCGGCAGGGTCAAGCAGGGTGATGAAGGGCAGCGCCGTCAGGCATCGTTTTCCCCTGTGGATGGTCAGGCCTTCTATCAGACGGAAACTGCCTATGAATCTGAAGATAAACGTCTGATTATCCGTAAAGTGCTGGGTGGCCGGCTGATGGATGAGGCTGAGGTCGTCGCCCTTATCAGGGGCGAAACCGTTGGTCCTTTCAGTGATTTTCGCTCCAAAAAGGGTAAACCCTTCACCGCTTCGGTGCGGGTCAGGGACAGTAAGGTGGAGTTTCTTTTTGCCGATTCCACCGAGGAGCTCAACCTTGAGGCTATCCGCGCCGGTGGCTCCCTTGGCACGTCGCCGGTGGACGGCACCCAGGTGTATGAAACCCCGGTGGGGTATCTCTCTGATTCGGCATTGGCTGGCGACCGCCAGGCCGGGCTCCGTATCTCTAAGATCATTCTTGGCCGCCAGCTCGACCCAGACCATATCCGCCAGCTGTTGACCAGGGGAAAGACCGAGCTTATCGGTGGCTTTATTTCCAAGAGAAAGCAACCCTTTGACGCCTATCTTCTCCTCGATGCCAAGGGGAAGCTCACCTTTGAGTTCCCGCCGAGAAAACCCCGCGTCCGAAAAAAAACGACACCCGCTGACAGGAACTGAGTACAGGGAAAGTTCTGTCTCTTGGTGACCATCAGCGGCAAGCACAACAGGGAGTCATGAAGCGACTGAAAAAAGAACTGGAAAACAGGTCCGGCAATGAGCTGGCAGCCCTCTGCAGCAGGGCAGCCCTGGACTCGAAAGCCGAGGATCTGGTAGTGCTTGATGTACGGGGCATCTCCTCGTTTACTGATTACTTTGTCATCATGAGCGGTCGCTCCAGCCGACACGTCCAGGGGCTTGCCCAGGCTGTCGAGGAGACCATGTGCGCCAAACGGGTTTCGGGGAAGCACAGCGAAGGCATGGACGAGGGGCTGTGGGTGCTGCTTGATTACGAAGACGTGGTTGTCCATATCTTTTCCCATGACAGTCGCACCTTTTACGACCTGGAAGGCCTGTGGCACGATGCCCCGCGTCTTGATGTACAGGTCCTGCTCGCTGATGCCGACGTCGCTGCACCGGAGGCCTGAACGATGAAATCCTCTCCTGTTATCCTGGCGATTCTCGATGGCTGGGGCCTTGCACCGGCCGGGCCAAGCAACGCGGTGAGCGTTGCCCGGACGCCCCATATGGACAGATGGAGCACCTCCTTTCCCATGACATCGATCGCCGCCCACAACGGCGCTGTCGGCCTACCGCAGGGGCAGATGGGAAACTCTGAGGTGGGGCACCTCAACATCGGTGCTGGCCGGGTTGTCTACCAGGATTTCACCCGGATCAACATGGCGGTCGAGTCGGGAAAACTTGGGGAGATGCCCCTTCTGGTCGATCTCATGCGGCGGACAGCTGCCAGTGGCGGTCGCCTCCATTTTTTGGGGCTGCTGTCCGACGGTGGTGTCCACTCTCATATCCGTCATCTCGAGGCCCTGCTGGCCATGGCCCATGACCAGGGCCTCGCAGATGTCTTTGTTCACTGCTTCATGGATGGCCGGGACACCCCTCCTGCGTCGGGGCTCGGCTATATGACAAGGCTGGTAACAACCCTGGAGCGTTGCGGCTGCGGGCAGGTGGCAACCATCAGCGGTCGTTACTGGGCTATGGACCGAGATAAGCGCTGGGACCGGGTGGCAAAGGCCTGGGCAGCGATGGTCGACGGCAGAGGCCGTCTGGCGGTTGATCCGCTGGCCGCCATTGACTACGCCTACCACCACGAGGAAACCGACGAGTTTATCAGCCCCACCGTGCTCACCGATGGCGCAGGTGTTCCTGTCGGCCGCATCATTGATGGTGACGCCGTTCTTTTTTTCAATTTTCGTGCTGATCGGGCCCGTGAGCTCTGCCACGCCTTTGCTGATAGAGATTTTGACGGGTTCACCATTGAGCACCGACCAAGATTGTTGGAGCTGGTGACCATGACCGGGTATGAGGCGGATTTCACCTTTCCGGTGCTGTTCCCGCCGATGGCCATGACCCGGATTCTCGGCGAAGAGGTGAGTTGTGCCGGAATGCGGCAGCTGCGGATAGCAGAGACAGAAAAATACGCCCATGTCACCTACTTCTTCAACGGCGGCGAAGAGGCACCGTATGACGGTGAGGAACGGCTGTTGATCAACTCACCCCGGGACGTCGCCACCTATGACGAGAAACCGGAGATGAGTGCTGTCGAGGTTACTGACAGGCTGCTGGCCGCCCTGGATGAGGGCATCGCTGCCGGTACTCCTTTTGACCTGGTGATCCTTAACTTTGCCAACGGCGACATGGTCGGGCATACCGGCGTCATGACTGCGGCAGTCAGGGCCTGCGAAACCGTGGACCAATGTCTGGGACGTCTCTACGCCTGGGTTGCCGAACACGATGGTGTGCTGTTGGTTACCGCCGATCATGGCAACGCCGAGATGATGGTGGACCCGGCAACTGATCAGCCCCATACCGCGCACACCCTCAACCCGGTACCTTTCCTGGTGCTTGGTGAGCGTTTCCGGGGCAGACAGCTACGCGAGGGAGGAGCGCTCTGCGATATCGCGCCGACCATTCTTGGGCTCCTCCACCTGGCCGTTCCCGAGGAGATGACCGGCAAGGATCTTTTTCTCTGATTTTTTACTCCTTCAACCTGACAGGAAAAGCAATGCGATACATCAGCACCCGCGGGGGAATCGAGCCGGTAAGGTTCCGTCAGGCCTTTATGATGGGGCTTGCCAGGGATGGCGGTCTTCTCCTGCCCGAGCAGCTGCCGCAGATCCAGGCACAGCAGCTCGCCGCCTGGAAGCACCTCAGTTACCAGGCGCTCGCCCTGGAGGTCATCAGCCTGTTTGTTGATGATATCGATCGCCGTGACCTGGAAGGTCTTATCGAGCGAGCCTATGCCTCCTTTACCCATCCCCAGGTGACCCCGGTGAGCAGACGGGGCGACACCTGGATCCTCGAACTCTTTCACGGGCCGACCCTGGCGTTTAAGGATGTGGCCCTGCAGCTCCTGGGCAACCTGTTCGAGGACGAGCTGGCAAAAACGGGCGGCTGTATGAATATTATCGGAGCAACGTCTGGAGATACCGGCAGCGCCGCCATTCACGGGGTCAGGGGAAGGCAGGGCATCAACATCTTTATCCTCCATCCTCACGGGCGAACCAGCGAGATTCAGGCACTGCAGATGACCACGGTGCTCGATGCCAATGTCCACAACATTGCGGTGCAGGGCACCTTTGATGATGCCCAGGCCATTGTCAAGGCGCTGTTCAGTGACCTGGAGTTCAGGGATACCTATCACCTGGGTGCGGTCAACTCCATCAACTGGGCCCGTGTCCTGGCGCAGGTGGTCTACTATGTGTACGCGGTATTACGGTTCAGCCGCCAGGGGGTTACTGCCGTTGACTTCTCCGTGCCCACCGGCAACTTTGGCGATATCTTTGCGGGTTACGTGGCCCGGCGTCTCCTTCCCGAGGGGATGATCGGCACCCTTATCCTGGCCACCAATGCCAATGATCTGCTCACCCGGTTTGTCAACCATGGCGAGTATTCCCGGGGGACGGTGGTTGCCACCCACAGTCCTTCCATGGATATCCAGGTGGCGTCCAATTTTGAGCGTTACCTGTACTACCTGGAAGAAGAGTCAGGGGCACGGGTCTGTGCTGATATGGAACAGTTTGCCGCCACTGGCACCCTGGATCTCAGCCGTTTTCGCGAGCAGGTGAGCCGGGATTTTCTCTCGTTTTCTGTGAGTGAGCAGGAAACGCTGGAGACCATCGCCGCTTTTTATGAGGATCATGACTACCTGCTCGACCCGCACACCGCTGTCGGGGTGTGCGCGGCGCAGCGGGCGCAGAGTCCCCGCCCTGTTGTCTGCCTTGCCACCGCCCATCCGGCCAAATTTGCTGCAGCTATTCGTGAGGCCACTGGCGACAATCCGCCACTTCCCCCATCGCTGGCGGAGCTCACCGGCAAGGCCACCCGTTGCCAAGTGATGGCCGCCGACAGTGCTCTGGTCCGGGATTTTATTGCTGCCCATGCCCTGACATGAAGGTGTATGGCCAATACCGACGGCGGGTCGAGGAGGCCCTTGCCTATCTCCAGGCACGGGCAGGGGACTTTGCCCCGGAGATCCTTGTACAGCTGGGTACAGGGCTGGGCGGGGTGGTTGAGGCTTTGGAGGTGGAGGCCTGTTTTGCCTACACCGAGATCCCGGGGTTTCCCGAGGTCAGTGTCGAGAGCCACGCAGGAAACCTTGTTCTGGCAAGGCTTGGTGGCCGCCGTCTGGCCCTGCTCCAGGGGAGGTTTCACTGGTACGAGGGCTACAGTGCCCGGGAGGTGGCCCTGCCTGTCCGTGTCCTCGGCCTGCTTGGGGTGCGCACCGCCATCATCACCAATGCCTCGGGCGGCCTCAATCCGGGCTTTTCTCCCGGTACCATCATGATCATCGAGGATCACATCAATCTGCTGGGTGACAACCCTCTGCGCGGTCCAAATGAGGATAGCTGGGGCGAGCGTTTTCCCGACCTTTCCCAGCCGTACAGCGCCAGACTGCGAGCCCTTGCCCGGGCCGCCGCCGGGCAACTGGGATTCAACAATGTTGCTGGCGGCACCTATGTGTGCGTCCCTGGACCCAGCCTGGAGACCCCGGCGGAAACCCGTTATCTCAGGGAGGCAGGTGGTGATGCCGTTGGCATGTCATCGGTACCGGAGGTGCTTGTCGCCTTGCATGCCGGGATGGAGGTCCTGGGGTTGTCCGTGGTGACGAACGTCAACGACCCCGAGGCGATGCTGCCCATTCGTCTTGCGGAGATCCTTGGGGCGGCCGGCCGCGCTGAGCCACGGCTTCTCGCCCTGATCAGGACGGTTATTGCGGAGGTGTAAGATGGAGCAGCAGGTCAATCTGGTGGTACGTGGTGCCCTGGTGGTGACCATGGACGCCGACGAACAGATACTTGCCCAGGGCGGGGTAGCCATTGCCGGTAGCGAGATTGTCGAGGTTGGCGACGGTACGGCATTGAGCGAGCGCTACCCTGCCGCCGAACAGCTGCACGAGCCCCATGGTTTGCTCATGCCAGGGCTTATCAACACCCATACCCATGCGGCCATGACCTGTTTTCGTGGTCTGGCTGACGACCTGCCGCTCATGGAGTGGTTACAGACGCACATCTTTCCGATTGAGGCCCAGTTGACCGCCGAGGTGGTCCATCAGTCAGCACTGCTTTCCTGCTGCGAGATGATCCGTTCCGGGACGACAAGCTTTTGTGACATGTACCTGTTCGCCGCCGAGGTGGCGCGGGCCGCCGAGCTTGCCGGGATGCGGGCCTGGACAGGAGAGGTCCTCTACGACTTTCCCAGCCCCAGCTATGGTGAACTGGAACAGGGGTTTGCCTGGACCGAAGCCCTGCTTGACCGTTACCATGACCATGCCCTGATAACGCCGACAGTGGATCCCCACGCCGTGTACACCTGCGCTCCTGAGCTGTTGACGAGGCTCGCCGGTATCGCCGAACAGCATGATGCCCTGTATGTCCTTCATCTCTCGGAAAACAGGGAGGAGACCGCCCTGTGTGAGCAGCGCTATGGCTGCAGGCCTGTAGGTCATCTGGAAAAACTGGGCATCCTCAATGAGCGGGTCGTGGCAGCCCACTGTGTCGAGGTTAACGACGACGAAGCCGCGCTACTGGCTCGGCGGGGTGTTAAGGTGGCGCTCTGTCCGGAATCCAACATGAAACTGGCTTCCGGTGTCGCTCCTGTGCAGCGTTTCCAGAACACCGGTCTCGATATGGGGCTGGGCACCGATGGGGCCGCTTCCAACAATGATGTCGACCTGTTCGGTGAGATGGCCACTGCTGCCCGGCTGCACAAGGTTTTCACCCTGGACCCGACAGTCATGGACGCGGCCACCACTCTGAAGTGCGCGACAAGGGGCGGGGCAAAGGTGCTTGCAGCTGCCGATCGGATCGGCAGCCTGGAGGCGGGAAAGGCCGCTGATCTCATTGTCCTCGATATGCACCAGCCGCACCTGACCCCCATGTACAATCCTGTCTCCCACCTGGTGTATGCGGCGCGGGGCAGCGATGTCCTCCATTCAATCATTAACGGGCAACTGGTCATGCGTGATCGTCATCTGCTCACCCTAAACGAAAAGGCCATTTTGCACACCATGGCCGAAATCGCCGCCACCATCAGAAAACACAGGGATTCGAGTTGACAGCCGGGAAATTGGTCTGCTAATATCAGCTTTCAGCGGTCACCTGAAGATAACTGGCTGTAACACTGTCGTTGAGATGGTAACCCGCTGATACTGATTCACTTTTTAGCTGAGGGGTTCATATGTTCGGACTGGGAATGCCGGAACTGATTATCATTCTGGTTATCATTGTCATTATCTTTGGTGCCGGGAAACTTCCTGAAATTGGCAGCGGTATCGGCAAGGGTATCCGTAACTTCAAGGATGCCACCAAGGCGGTGGAGGACGAACCCGCCAAGACCATTGAAGAAAAAACCGACAAGGATGCCTGAGCACCAGATGAGGTTCATATGTTCGGACTGGGAACTCCTGAACTGATCGTTATTCTCGGTATAGCCCTGCTGCTCTTTGGGGGGAAAAAACTGCCTGAAATAGGATCAGGGCTAGGCCGGGCCATGGGAAACTTCAAGCGCGGGCTTGACGAAGCCGAGGATCTCGGTCTGGACCTGAAGAAGCAGATCCCTGGAGTCCGTGAAGTGACCCGGGTTAAAGACAAGGTCGATAAGGCCAAGAACATTACCGATATTATCAGCAAATAAGGCCCCTGGATTCTGCCGGGTTGCCCCCAGAGTTGAGGGGGTGCGGCGCCTTTATCCTTGACATTTTTCCAGCTGTCTGTAATCTTTTCAGTTAGTTCTCGCATAGGAAGTACTGCCTCCTCCCCCCAAGAAGTTTGCCGGTCGTTTCTGAAATTGCTGTATCCCTGCCGCTGATAGTTCTGTTTTGCGGGTAACAGTAAGATTAAAAAGCAGATATTCACAGGAGTGATCTATGTGCCGGTTAGCATTGAAAAGTGCTGATATAGCTTTCTCCCCCTATGAGGTCCTGCAGGCCATGGAGGCCATGCAGGAGGGATATGACGGTTCCGGCCTGGGCCTGTTGCTCAGGGGACTCGAATTCGAGGACTTTCATCTCAAACCTCATCATGTAATCCTCTCCGGGATTGTCCACGCCGAGCAGGCGTTTCATCGTATGACTGATTGGATGGGGAACCAGGGGTTTGAGGTCAAGTATGCCCACGAGTTTGAGCGGCGCCGTGATCTGCTCGAGGCCAGGGATCGGTTCAAGTATCTGTTGCGGGTGTACAAGATTCCAGAGGCCTGGAATCAGCTGAGCGAGGAGGAGGTGGATAATCGTCTTCTCGCCACCCGGCTGGCCCTGAGAAAGGATGGTGATGAGCATGGCGGCGATTTGACCATCTTTTCCCTGTACCGGGATGTGGTGATGATCAAGGAGGTGGGCTGGCCACTGCAGGTGGGAGGTGCCCTGGGGCTCCATGATAATCGTCTCAAGGCGCGGGTGGTCATGGCCCAGGGACGACAGAATACAAACTATGGCATCAACCTCTATGCCTGCCACCCCTTCTTTATCCAGGGGATCGCAACCATGACCAATGGTGAAAACACCGCCTATGGTCCCATCAAGGAATGGCTGCTGGGCACGAATATTCCCGGCTATATCGGCTATCACAGCGACTCCGAAACCTTTACCCATATCCTTCACTATGTCCTCAGGAAGCTGAAACTGCCGCTGCAGGCCTACAAACATGTGATCACCCCGCTGAAAAGCAATGAACTCGATGACCACCCTCAGGGAGAGTTTCTCAAGGGGCTGCGCACCGTCTGCCGCCGGTTGATCATCGACGGCCCCAATGCCGTTATCGGCTCCCTGCCCGATGAGACATGTCTGCTGGTCATGGATCAGAAGAAACTGCGCCCGGCTACCGTAGGCGGCCGGGCCGGTGCCTGGGCCATCGCCTCAGAGATGTGCGGTGTCGATGCACTGGTGCCGGACCGCGATCCGGCCCTGGATTTTCAACCCATGCGTGAACACACCGTTGTTATTCCCCCCGAACGCAAGGAACTTGTTCTATGGTCTCAGTTCGATCCGTTTACAATGGCCCAGGCAGCCTGACCCCTTTTGATCTTCCCTGGATTATTGAACACAGGGAAGATCGCTGTACCCTGTGCGGTCGCTGTACCTCGGTCTGTCCGGTGGGCGCCATCTACCTCACCCACCGGCGGCAGCGTATGCCCA
The DNA here is from genome assembly GCA_002748735.1 of Desulfobulbus propionicus. GTDB lineage: Bacteria > Desulfobacterota > Desulfobulbia > Desulfobulbales > Desulfobulbaceae > Desulfobulbus_B > Desulfobulbus_B propionicus_A. Next base: position 52,255 of record PDTC01000014.1, read on the forward strand.
ACCTCCAGATTACACGCGGCAAGCGGGGCAGTGAATACCGTCATTTCATTGGTATTCGTCAGCGCACCAGTGTCGAGAAATTGTGTGTCGGGTGCGGCATGTGCGCGATGGTCTGTCCCAATGAGGCCATTGGTCCGCATGCCAACAGCAATGAGCACCGGCTTGCCTTTCATGTCAACGGCAAGGGGGAGCCCTGGAAACGTGGTGGTCGCCGCAATTCCCCCGGGAAAACCATCCTTGACCGTATAACCTTCAGCCGTATTTCCATGCTGACTGACCCGGCTCTGGATGCCGGTCGGCATGAATTCAACCTGAACACGGTGCTAGGCCGGATTCTCCCACCCGAGGAGTATCTGGAGCGTGTCCGCACCGGTGAATGGATTCCCCCTACCCGGGAAATTTTTCCCTTTATCATCGGCTCCATGAGCTTTGGGGCGCTTTCACCCAATATGTGGCTGGGGCTGCTCCAGGGAGTGGCATACTGCAACGAGATTCTTGGCATTCCGGTGGTGATGGCCACCGGGGAAGGTGGGTGTCCACCATGGGTCTTGAAAAGTCCCTTTCTCAAGTACATTATTCTCCAGATCGCCTCCGGGTATTTCGGGTGGGACGAGATCATCCGCGCTATCCCCGAGATGCAGTGTGATCCGGCAGCCATTGAGATCAAATACGGACAGGGGGCAAAACCCGGTGACGGCGGCCTGTTGATGTGGTTCAAGGTCAGCAGGCTGATCGCCCGGTTGCGCGGTGTTCCCGAGAGGGTGGATCTGCCGTCACCGCCGGTGCACCAGACGCTCTACTCCATCGAGGAGAGTGTCATGAAGATGATCCAGTCCATGGCCATGGCCTTTGGTTTCCGGGTCCCAGTCTATCCGAAAATCTCGGGTTCCACCTCGGCCAAGGCTGTACTCAACAACCTGGTGCGCAATCCTTATGCCTCGGCACTGTTGATTGATGGCATTGATGGCGGCACCGGCGCTGCCTATAACGTAAGTATGGATGCCACCGGCCATCCCATCGCCTCTAATCTGCGCGAGTGTTACCTGAACCTGGTGGCCCAGGGTCGTCAGAACGAGATTCCGCTTTTCGCTGCCGGCGGCGTAGGCAAGAACGGCAATGTCACCCAGAACGGCATGGCCCTGATCATGCTTGGTGCCTCCGGGGTCCATGTTGGCAAGTATATCATGCAGGCGGCAGCAGGCTGCCTGGGAAATGAGCTGGGGCGCTGCAATGTCTGCAATCTCGGGGTCTGCCCCAAGGGGATCACCAGCCAGAACCCCAAGCTCTTTCGTCGCCTCGACCCAGATGTGGTGGCCCAGCGGGTGGTGGATGTCTTCTTGTCGATCCGGACTGAAATGAAGAAGGTGATGGCCCCGCTGGGCCGTTCCCAGAGCCTGCCAATCGGTATGTCTGACGCCCTGGGGATTGACGACGCTGCTGCGGCTGAACGGCTGCAGATCACGTACAACTGTTGAATCCGCGTCCTCTTTTTTCGCAGCCGGCTGGTGCCTGCCTGTTGCACCTGACCACTGCCATGGAAACCTATGAATGCTTCAGAAAAAAATGTGATTACGATCCGTGGAATAAATGAAAACGGTATCCGCCTCACCTCCAAGGTCTTTGAGGAGGAGATACGCGGTGCTGCCAGGGCGGCCGATTACCTCGTCCTCGAGGCCTTTGGTCAGCACAATATCGGTATGCGGCTGGGATCGAAAGCAGAGCCAAAGACCTTGGTGGTTCGCGGACCGGTAGGGCAGCGGCTCGGCTGTATGGGGATGCCTGGCACCACCATCATCAGTGAAGGCTCGGCCTCAGATGATGTCGGCTATCTCAACATTGGTGCCGACATCATCGTCAAAGGCGATGCCACCAACGGAGTCTGCAACGCCATGGCTGCCGGCCGGGTTATGATCGGCGGCTCCATCGGTGCCCGCGGCCTGACCATGACCAAGTGGAATCCCGAATACAGCAGGCCCGAGATGTGGGTGCTGGGTTCGGTTGGCGACACCTTTGCAGAGTTCAACTGCGGCGGTATCGGGGTGATCTGCGGGCATGCTGCCAAGAATCCTGATAACGTCCTGGGCTACCGACCATGTGTCGGGATGGTGGGCGGCAAGATCTTTTTTCGCGGCAGCAGCGACGGCTCCTATTCACAGATCAACGCCAGGCTCGGTGTCCCTGATGACGAAGAGTGGGCGTGGCTGCAGGGTAACTTGCCAGAATTTCTTAAAAATATTGAAAGGATAGAGCTGCTTGCCCAGCTGAGCGTACGTGACGACTGGCAGATACTTACCGCGATTACCCCCCAGGAACGGGCGCTGATGTTTACCGGCCCCATGCCCATGGCTGAATTCAGGCGGCGTGTCTGGAATCCAGGATTCGATGGCGGTGACCCGCTGCGTGACCTGGCGCCCGCTTTGGAGCGTGGGGTGATCGGCGTCGTGGAGACCGGGGAGATGCGAAGGCGCAAACCCGCCTGGCTGAACCGTAACTCGGCGGCACCGTGTACGTTTTTTTGTCCCATCCACATCCCTACCATTGATCGGCTGCGCTTGATCCGCGAGGGCAGGCACGAAGAGGCCTACGAGATGCTGCTGCGCTACACGCCGTTTCCGGCTTCGGTCTGTGGGTCTATTTGTCCCAATCTCTGCGTGCAGAACTGTTCCCGGGAAAAGATCGACGCCTCTATTGATACCGGGGTGCTTGGCCGTGCCGTCAACCTGGTTGAGCCGCCTGCAGCGCTGCCCGCCACAGGTCACCGGGTGGCGATCATCGGCGGTGGCCCCGGCGGTATGGCCGCTGCCTGGCATCTGGCCATGCACGGTATAGAGGCCCATATCTTTGAGCAGCAGGAGGTGCTCGGCGGAAAACTGGCGCAGACCATCCCCTGGGAGCGGCTGCCCAGGGCGGTGTGGGAGAGTGAAATCGACAGATTTCTCCAGCAGGAGCATATTTATGTCAACACCGGGGTGCGCCTTGACCGGGCCGCAGTGACGCAGATGCGCCAGGACTATGCATATCTGGTGATCGCCGTTGGCACCCACCAGCCGAGGACGCTTGAGTTTCCGGGCAGCGACAGGGTGCTCCCGGCCTTGGAGTATCTTAAGGCTGCCAAAAGCGATGCGCCCATGGCAACCGGCAGGCAGGTGGTGGTTATCGGTGCCGGCAATGTCGGCTGTGACGTTGCTGCAGAGGCCTATCGTCTTGGCGCCGAGCAGGTAACCCTGGTGGATATCCAGAAACCGCAGGCCTTTGGCAAGGAACGCGATGCTGCCGAGGCCCTGGGAGCCCAGTTCAAGTGGCCGGTCATGACACGCGAGGTTACCGACGAGGGCCTGTTCACTGCCGATGGTACCCTTATTCCGGCACAGACCGTGATCATCAGTATCGGTGATATCCCCAGGATGGACTTTCTCCCGGAGGGGGTCAAGGTCGTTGATGTGGCCGGCGGCTCCTGGATCAGGACAGATGAGGCTGGCCGTACCAGTGATGACCGAATCCTGGCGGTGGGCGACGTTGAAAAACCTGGCCTTGCCACCAATGCCATGGGGGCGGGCAAGCGTTCAGCCGAGTATATCGTGGCGTCGCTGAGGGGCGAACAATGGCAGCCTTTCCGGCAGAAGCTGATTCGCTACGAAGATCTCACCATGGCCCACTTTGACCCGGTTACCGACCTTGAACCCACAGAAGATCAGCAGGCGGCCCGTTGTCTGAGCTGTGGTTCCTGCCGGGACTGTCATCTCTGTGAGACCATCTGTCCCACCGGCGCCATCGGCCGCCGTCCAGTGCCGCCAGCTCAGGACGGGGTAACCTTCGAGTATTACAGCGACGATGACAAGTGTATTGCCTGTGGTTTCTGCCAGGATACCTGTCCCTGCGGCATATGGGTCCTGCAGCCGTTCTGACGCTCTTTTATAGGAAAAGCAACAAGATCGCTTAGGCCGGGCCCTGGCAGGTGCCAGTCCCGGCCTTGTTTTGTTGTCTGAGTGTTCCAGCTGTTATTGGCGCAGTGCGCCCTTGACAGGGATGAACAGCAACCAGGGGAAATCGTTAAGGGACCGGCTCAGGATGGTGCCGTAATTCCCCACGGCAAACACATCACTGCTACTGCTTTCCCACACGCCATTGAGGCCATTTGATGTTCCCGAAGTCATGGGGCTCCAGGCACTGCCATCATAGTGGAGAATCGTGCCGCCATTCCCCACGGCAAAGGCATCACTGCCACTGCTGCCCCAAACGCCAAAGAGACTTGCTGTGATTCCCGAGGTCATGGAGCTCCAGGCATTGTCGTTGTAGCGGAGAATCGTGCCGGCATATCCTACGGCAAAGACATTGTTATTGCTGACTCCCCAGACGCTGGTGAGCGAGTTTGATGTTCCCGAGGTCATGGGGCTCCAGCCATTGCCATCATAGTGGAGAATCGTGCCGCCATTCCCTACGGCAAAGGCATCATTGCCACTGCTGCCCCAAACACCAAAGAGATTTGCTGTGGTTCCGGAGGTCATGGAGCTCCAGGCATTGTCGTTGTAGTGGAGAATCGTGCCGCCATTCCCCACGGCAAAGACATCAGTGGAGCTGCTGCCCCAAACACCAAAGAGATTCGCTGTGGTTCCCGAGGTCATGGAGCTCCAGTCACTGCCATCATAGTGGAGGATGGTACCGCCAGACCCCACGACAAAGACATCAGTGGAGCTACTGCCCCACACACCATTGAGGCGGTTTGATGGTCCCAGATTCATGGGGCTCCAACCATTGCCGTCGTAGTGGAGGATCGTGCCGTCATTCCCCACGGCAAAGACATCATTGCCACTGCTCCCCCAGACGCCACGGAAGTATTCTGTCGTCCCTGAGGTCATGGAGCTCCAGGCGTTGCCGTCGTAGTGGAGGATCGTGCCGTCACTCCCCACGGCAAAGACATCAGTGCCACTGCTCCCCCAGACGCCATAGAGCGGCAATGTCTTCCCCGGGGGCATAGGGTTCCAGGCACTACCATCGTAGTGGAGGAGGGTGCCTGAATCCCCTACAGCAAAGACATCACTGCCGCTGCCTCCCCAGATGCCAAAAATCCGAAAGACTGTTGGCACTCCCAGCATGACACTCCAACCATTACCATCATAGTGGAGGATGGTGCCATTTCCCCCCACGGCAAAGATATCAGTGCCACTGCTCCCCCAGACACCATAAAAGTTTACAGTTACTCCCGTCGGTAGAGTCATGGCGTCCCAGCTGTTGCCATTGTAGTGAAGGATGGTGCCATGCCACCCCACGACAAAGACATCAGTGCCACTATTCCCCCAAACGCCCTGGAGCCATTCTGTGGTTCCCGAGTTCATGGGGCTCCAGGCGTTGCCATCATAGTGGAGGATGGTGCCATTCCTCCCCACGGCAAAGACATCACTGCCACTACTCCCCCAAACGCCAGAGAGAGTCGCTGTCGTCCCCGAGTTCATAGGGCTCCAGGCGTTGCCATCATAGTGGAGGATGGTACCACTCCTCCCCACGGCAAAGACATCACTGGCACTACTCCCCCAAACGCCCTGGAGCCATTCTGTGGTTCCCGAGTTCATGGGGCTCCAGGCGTTGCCATCATAGTGGAGGATGGTGCCGCTCCCTCCCACGGCAAAGACATCAGTGCCACTGCTCCCCCAGACGCTAGAGAGGTAGTTCCCTTGAGGCAGGGGGTTTTCCCAGCACCAGTGATCGTTGGAGCAAATTTTTGCCCAGGCATGGTGGCTGCAGAAAAGCACAAACATGAATATCATGGCTGAGATTAGTGCTGCCCATAATCGGGTGGATAGTACGGCCTGATCCCTCATCGTCCTTTCCTCCTCGTGCGGTCTACTTGCTTATAATGGTTAACGCCAGGCCTCTGGTATTTTTTTGACCCTGGTATACTCTATACTGCATTCTCTCTTCAGCATAGACAACCTTAAGGACTATTCATATAGTATCATAAAACAAGATGCAGGTGAAGATACTGCCATCGGCAGTCACCCTGGTGGCTGCAATCTCTTTTTTATCGGGCCGCTTCCATGAAGGTCTTCCAGACGGGAGCTGCTGCCCTGCCGCCGTTCTCCCCTTTGCCGAGGGAGCGATTGCGGTCGTGGCCCAGCCAGACACCGGTGGTGAGGTCTTCGGTGAAGCCGATGAACCAGGCATCAATGTTGTTGTTGGATGTGCCGGTCTTGCCGGCGCTGCCCGGAATTCCCCGTGCTCTTTTTCCTGTCCCCTCCTTGATGGCCCTGGCAAGCACTGCCCTGATGCGTTCGGCGGTGCTCGTCTGCATAACCCTGGTCGGCTTGGCCTGTGGCCATGGTCTGACCCGTCCATGACGGTCGCGGACACTGATGATGGCGACCGGTCGGTGAAAGATACCCCTGTTGGCAAAGGCAGTGTAGGCACCGGTCAATTCCAGCAGGGATACTGGTGAGCTGCCCAGGGCCAGGGGCAGTTCAGGGCGGAGCTCCGCGTTGATCCCGGCGCGGCGGGCCAGAGCGATCACCGGTTGTATGCCCACCTGCCTGAGGAGCTTGACGGCAACGACATTACGACTGTGAATCAGGGCATCGTCGAGCCGGGTGGGGCCGTGGAATCTTCCATCGTGGTTCTTTGGCTGCCAGGTATGGCCGTCCTTGTCGGTGAAGACGACGCGGGAGTCATCAATTGTCGAGGCAGGAGTAAAGCCCTGGTCAAGGGCGGCGGCAAAGACCAGCGGCTTGAAGACCGAGCCGGGTTGCCGGAGGGCATTGACAGCCCGGTTGAAAGGACTGGTGCTGAAATCTGTTCCCCCGACCATGGCGCGGATCCTGCCGCTGCCGGTGTCCAGGGCCACCAGCGCTCCCTGGGGGCTGGGGGCTCCCTGCCGCAGTTCAACCGTGGTGGTCCCCCGGATCAGTGCCCGTGCTGCCTGCTCCTGGAGTCGGGTGTCCAGGGTGGTGTTCACCTGCAGACCCTGGTGAAACAGGGTCTCTTTGCCGTAGACAGCGGCCAGCTCTTTTTGCACATACTGGGCAAAGTAGCCGCTGGCCCGGGTAAGGTGTTTTCGCCGGCTATAGCTGAGTTCTTGCGAATACGCAGCGCGGGCCTCTGCTGTGCTGATGAGACCCTCTTCTGCGAGACGGTTGAGCACGTAGCGTTGCCTGGCCTTGGCCGCCTTCGGCTTTTTGAAAGGGGCGTAACGGCTGGGCGACTGAGGCAGACCGGCGAGCAGGGCGGCCTCAGCGAGTGTCAGCCTTGAGGCGTTCTTGCCAAAGTAGGTGCGACTGGCGGCCTCGACACCATAGGCTCCCTGGCCCAGATAGATCTCGTTGAGGTAGATCTGCAGGATCTCCTCTTTGGTCAGCATCTTGTTGAGACGGTAGCTGAGTATCGCTTCGGTGAACTTGCGAAAGTAGGTCTTTTCCCGTGAGAGCATGAGGGCCCTGGTCACCTGTTGGGTGATGGTGGAGCCGCCCTGACTGCGTCGTCCGGAGCGAAGATTGTTGACCGCGGCCCTGAGAATCGACCAGCCATCCACCCCGGAATGTTCCCAGTAGCGGCTGTCCTCGGCAGCGACAAAGGCCTGGGGCAGCAGCGCCGGCAGTTGCTGGTAGGTCACCGGTAGACGGTATTCGATGCCAATGGCGTCGATGGGCCGTCCCCGGCGATCGACAAGCTCGGTGGCGACCAGGGGGTGATAATCGTTGATGGAACGAATCTCTGGGATATCCAGGGAGAGAAACCAGGCGAGGCCACTACCGAGCAGCACAGAGGTTGCAGCGGCCACGGCCAGCAGCAGGCGGATCAGCTCGATGTGCCCAATCCTCCGCTGGCGGCTGCGTTTTGCCGGCACCGGCCTACGGCGTTTTCTGGCGGTCTTGGTGGTCTTTGAGGCTGGGCTGGCCACGACGGCGAGTGTTAGGGGTGGAGGTGATGAAAACCTGTTAAGGCCTAGCACTATACCGCAGGCAGAGTGAAAGAGAAAGTGCGTGGCTGGTTTTTTTGCGATCACTGCAAGGGGTATGTCATGGATTTTGCCCTGTCCAGGTGGCCGCATCAATGGTAACATGCCGGGGTGGTCGGCTATAGAAGCCAGGAACAGGGAAAAAGGAGCGGTTATGTCGCGCATACGAATACTCTCGGAGCACCTCGCCAATCAGATCGCCGCAGGGGAGGTGGTTGAACGGCCTGCCTCGGTGGTTAAGGAGCTCCTGGAAAACAGTATTGACGCCCGGGCCAGCAACATCGAAGTTCAGGTTCAGGGCAGTGGTACCCGGCTGATCCGGGTGGCGGATAACGGTGACGGTATGGATGGTGATGATGTCCTGCTCTGCCTGGAACGACACGCCACCTCAAAGCTCACCGAGGTTAAGGAGCTTGACGGGATCTCCACCCTGGGGTTTCGTGGTGAAGCCCTGCCCAGCATCGGTTCTGTGGCCAACCTGGTGATCCTGTCGCGGCCCCATGGCAGCGAGCTGGGGACCCGTGCCGAGATGCGCTATGGTGTCCTGCGTGATGTTCACGAGGCAGGATGCGCCCAGGGAACGGTGATCGAGGTTCGTAATCTGTTCGGAAATATCCCGGCCCGCAGGAAGTTTTTGAAATCGGCTCGCACCGAGCAGTACCATATCGAAGAGGCTGTCCGGGAGCAGGCCCTTGCCCATCCGCAAGTACGCTTCCTCCTGCGGACAGAGGATCGGGTAACCCTGGAGTATCCCGGACCGGTTGACCTGGAAAAACGAACCCGGGACGTGTGCCGCTACCGGGAAAAGGTCATTCCTCTGGATCTGGCTGACGGTGATTACCGGGTAACCGGCTGCCTGCTGTTACCCGAGACCGGGACTCCGAGGAGCGCCAAACTGCGAATCCTGGTCAACAACCGTCCGGTGCAGGACCGGATGCTGCGTCACGCCGTGGTCGAGGGAATGCAGGGCTTTCTCATGAAGGGCTATCAACCGGCCGGTGTCCTGCTGCTTGACACTGCGGCCGGACAGGTGGATGTCAATGTCCATCCGGCAAAGCGGGAGATCCGTTTTCGCCAGCCCCGGGAGGTTCACGGGGTGGTCGCCCGGGCAACCACCCTGGCCATGCAGGGATACCAGGAGTCAGCCCGGTCAGCTCTTTTCCATTGTCCTGCGCCTGCGCCGGCAAGTCCGACCCAGCTGCCCCCAGTGGTGCAGACAGGTGAATCTGTGGAGACAGAGGCTTCCTGGTCTCCTGAGGAGATGACCAGGTCTACTGGCCATAATTTTCCCCTACCCCGGCAGGCCTTCCAGGGGGCGAAAGAGCGGGAAGCGCCAGGTTCTGCTCAGACGCCGGCCCCGGTTCGACCGTTGCCCCAGGAAACGATTGAGCCGCCCCCTCCTGCCACTGTGTATGCGGGATTGCGGGTGATCGGCCAGTTCATGAATCTGTACCTGCTCTGTGAGCGACAGCAAGAGCTGGTGGTCATCGATCAGCATGCTGCCCATGAGCGGGTCTTGTACGGACAGCTCCGGCAGGGCTATCTGGAGAGTGCTGTTCCCCGGCAGCAGCTTCTTTTTCCTGTGAGTGTCGAGCTCGGTCCGGAAGAGTCTGACCTGGTGGAGGTGCAGTTGCAGGAGCTGGAACGGATCGGATTTGGCCTCAGTTATTTCGGCGAGACCACCTGGATAATCAAGGAGGTGCCGGTACCGTTAAGCCAGGCCGATCCAGGAACACTGCTGGCAGATGTCCTCAAGGGGTTGGAAAGAGGTGCGGGTGAAACCGGGAGGCTCGTGCCTGCCAGGGTGGATGCCCTGCTTGCGGATATGGCCTGCAAGGCGGCAATCAAGGCGGGTAACCGGCTTCTTCCTGAGGAGATGCTCAAACTTCTTGAACAGATGGATCAGAGCCGGGTTTTTTCCCATTGTCCCCATGGCCGTCCTGTCCTGAAGACCTTTGGTGTCGCCGATATTGAGAAGTGGTTTCACCGCCGGGAGTGATCCTGCTTTTTTGCAACTTCAGAAGACGCGTGGGCAGCAGTAGGCGGCCTCCCCAATACCTCAGCCAAAGAGTTCCGACCTGCTTGGCCAGCCCGCTTAACTCGTTCGCCGATCTTTGAGGCTTCGGGCCGGCAGTTCAGTCATGTCCACCGCCCAGCAGTAAGAGAAGGGGAGGAGTATACGGCCTGTGTCCAGTCTGTTGTCGGCCGTCTCTTAGGAAGTTAGCTCTGGCCGTCGGCCAGGGGAGCAGGTTTTCCGCCGAACCCGGTACCGTGTAGATGAAAAAGCCGGCACCAAAGGTCTGGACGAGAATTTCCAGGGTGCCGTTGCCGTTGGTATCCATGACCGTTGGCGCTGCCGGCGCCCCCTTGCCGTTACCATTTGTCCCCTGGACCGGCAGCTCCAGGTCAAACAGCAGTTGTCCCTGGTTGTTAAGAATAACCAGATAGCCGCTGGCCAGGGTACTGTGCTTGTGGGGTAGCCCATAGGTGGTGAAGATCAGCTCTACCTGATTGTCCTTGTTGAGGTCGGCTACTGCCACTTCAGAGGCGTACATCAGGCTGCGGCCGTGGCGGAAGTTATAACGCCAGCGTCGCTGTCCCTGGGCAGAGGTGCAGTAGAGGTAGCCGTCATGGGCGGCGTAAAGGATCTCTGGGCTGCCGTTGCCGTTGATGTCGGTGATGGTTGGGGCGGGCGGGTTTCTCGGCGGGTACCAGGTCAGGCCATCACGGCTCAGAGGATAGCCGGAGGAGGGTAGATTTTCCCAGCCGGGCAGACGCCGACCTGAGCGTGCACCATTGCCGTAGTCGCCTTCCAAAACCATGATGGAATGGTGTTTGGTGTCATAGGGGACATCCTTTTCGACGTTGGCCACTGCCACCACTTCGTTTTTACCGTCACCGTTGAGGTCGGCAACCGAGGGAGGAGATGCGGTCCACTGCATCCATTTATTGTGGTTGGGATGGGGCCAGGGTCCCGTGTGCAGATGGTAGTGGTTGTGCTCCACCGAGGCATCGAACCAGCGGATGAACTGTCCCCAGTTCATCCGATAGCCGTAGTATTCGAAGGTTCGGTTGATGAAATAGGGTGAGGCCAGTTTGCTGACCCCGGTGTGTTCAAAAACGTTAATCTGATGGTAGTCGCTGGTGACGACAATTTCCAGTTCAGGGTCGTCATCCAGGTCACCGATGCCGACGTTGAGGCCGTAGCAGCCATAGCCGTGATTGCCCACTCCGTTTGCATCGGCGTCGTTTCCCGGACCGCTGGCGGTGTTGTAGCGGGGCCAGGCCTGAAAACTCAACCCGGGCGGCTGATAGAGTGATCCGTTGGCGGTAAAGGTGAAGACTTGAGCCCCGTCAGGTTCGGTCTGGGTGGTGGTGGCGACGATCTCTACCGTGCCGTTCTGGTCCAGATCTCCGGCGGCCAGACCTCGAACCTCAGGGCACTGCCCGGCAGAGCATACAGAAACCGGCCAACCACTTTTGGCCTGCAGCCGCCCTGACCGCCACTCATAGGCGACAACCTCGTCATCGCAGCCAGCGACGATCTCAAAGATACCGTCCCCTTCAAGGTCAGCGACCACAGCCGGGGCATAGACCCGGCTGTCCAGAGAGACATGGTCCAGTTCATTGCCCTGACCATCCCAGACATAGATGGAGTAGAAGGTCCCGATGATTTTCCTGCTACCGGTGCCCAGGTCATGGACCATTGGCGAACCAAACCAGGCCGTGCCAGTCCACTGAATCCGTTTGATAGGGACCGGGCGTTGTACCGGCACAACGTTAGCAGAGACAGGCCAGCACAGAAGTACCTGTAGTGCGGCAGCAAGGATAAGCTGTAAAAAAAGGTTGTTGAGGTGCATAGGCGTAGATTGATAGAGGTTGAACGCCGCTTGCTGTAAAAAAACTGGTGGAGGTGTTGCGGCGTTTTTTTGTTGTCTTTGGCTCAGGGTTTAAGCAGGAGAAATCGCGCTCCGGTCCCAGTGATCTTTTTTCTTGCCGGATCTACCGGTGTTTCTGGTTCGGGATCTGGGTCATCAGGGGGGATGACGGGATCATCAGGGTTCCATCCTGCAAGACGGGCAAAAAGATGCCAGGCAGCCCGGCCCTTGAGGACGCAGTTGAGGCGGGCGTCGTTATTCGGGCCATCGGAGTGTGCGCAGTGGTCACAGCCGGAATAGCCATTTGAGCCTTTGGTCAGGAGGGTGAGCTCTTCGCCGGGATGCCGCTGCAGATATTCCTGGGCCCAGTTGGCGTCGACAGAACCGGAGTTGTCAGAATCGTAGTCAAGATCATCCTGAAGAAGTTTGTCAAGAAAGTAGTTGTTGTCTGGATCGTAGTTCTCGATATCGGCAAAGTCGAAGAGAATACGGTCAGCTGTCAGGCAGTGTTGGCGGATCTGGTTGTTTGGGGCATCGGAGCTGTCGTTTTCCCCACCACCATTGGCATGGGCGGTCATGAACACGAACTGTACCGGGGTGATGGCGGCCCGTGGTTCTGTGCCTCCTTGGCCGAACCGGGCAATGAGCCATTCCATGGAATCCAGGTAGAGATCAATATCGTGGCCGGCAATGTTGCACCAGCTCCACATGATGACGTTGACATGGGCATTGGCAGGATTTTGCAGGAAATCATAGGTTGCCTGTGCCCATTTGGCGATGTTATTGGGTGGGGTGAGGACGTCGCCCTGACTGAGATCAGGGGCACCCGGGATGCCATGGTCGTCAATACTCAAGACCTCGGTATTGCCCTGGGAGCTGTCTATCCAGGCATAGGTGTCACCAAAGGTTGGAAAGTCTTTGAGAGCGTTCATTCCGGTGATGAGTTGACTACCATGGGAGGTATGTTGATAGGCGATATGCAGCTGGGACTTGGCAGCGGCGAGCCATTCAGCCGGGATGTCATCCAGGTCTGTTGCTTGATGGCCGACGGTGAAGCCGGCCATGGCTGTTGTAGAGCAGAAAAAGAAGAAGAGCCAGGTGGTTAGGCAAGCATGAGAAAAAGAGACGTTCATGGAGCCCCTCCCGTTGTTCAATTGATTTAGGGGTAAAATGTTTTTAGACTCCTTACTTGTAGTTTCTCATAAATTTACAGCGAAAATCAAATAAAATGAGGAGTAGAGGTTTCCTGGTGGTAGAAAACATCCCGGAAAGGATAAAAAAGGCTCGTAAAACGAGCCTTTTAGGACAGTATCGGACGATACTGGAATGTCTCATGGTGGCGATGCAGGGACTTGAACCCCGGACGCTACGGATATGAGCCGTATGCTCTAACCAGCTGAGCTACATCGCCAGGATGAAAAATCGAGTTGGTTTATGGCGAATTTCTTTGGTTTTGTCAACAAGAAAGTAAAAAGGGAGTCCCGTTTCACGGAGACTCCCTTGAGGCTACAGCATTGGCCTTTGCTGTCTGTTACATCATGCCGCCCATACCGCCCATGCCACCCATGCCGCCAGGAGGCATAGCTGCAGCACCGGCACCCTTGTCATCTTCGGGTTCCTCGGCGATCATGCATTCAGTGGTCAGCAGCAGGCCGGAAACAGAGGCTGCGTTCTGCAGAGCAGAACGGGTAACCTTGGCCGGATCGATAACACCGGCAGCCAGCAGGTCTTCGTACTCTTCGGTGGCCGCATTGAAGCCATGGGCACCTTCAAGCCCCTTGACGTGCTCAACGATGACAGAGCCTTCACGGCCGGCATTGGCAGCGATCTGCCGCACCGGCTCCTCCAGGGCACGACGGATAATATTTTTGCCCAGGGCCTGCTCACCGGCAAGCTCAAGGTTCTCGAGGACTTTAAGACAACGAAGATAAGCGATACCACCACCGGGAACAATTCCCTCCTCAACGGCTGCGCGGGTTGCGTTCAATGCGTCTTCAACGCGGGCCTTCTTCTCTTTCATCTCGACCTCGGTCGCAGCACCGACATTGATAACAGCTACGCCACCAATCAGTTTCGCCAGGCGCTCCTGGAGCTTTTCGCGATCGTAATCTGAAGAAGAGTCTTCGATCTGGGTGCGGATCTGCTTAACGCGGGCGTTCAGTTTATCCTTGTCGCCAGCGCCGTCAACAATGGTGGTGTTATCCTTGTCGATAACAACCCGCTTGGCTGTACCCAGGTCATTAACCGTGGCGTTTTCCAGCTTAATCCCGAGGTCTTCGGTAATCACCTGACCTCCGGTGAGGACGGCGATATCTTCGAGCATAGCCTTACGCCGATCACCAAAGCCGGGAGCCTTGACTGCAGCGACGTTCAAGGTGCCGCGCAGCTTGTTGACAACCAGGGTTGCCAGAGCTTCACCGTCAACGTCCTCGGCAACGATAACCAGGGGTTTACCCATCTTGGCCACGGATTCGAGAACCGGGAGCAGGTCTTTCATGTTAGAAATTTTCTTTTCGTGGATCAGGATCAGCGGATCTTCCAGGTTTGCCTCCATGCGATCCGGATCGGTCACGAAATACGGAGAAAGATAGCCGCGATCAAACTGCATACCTTCAACCACGTCCAGGCTGGTCTCCATGGATTTGGCTTCTTCCACAGTAATCACGCCCTCTTTACCAACCTTATCCATGGCTTCGGCGATGATGTTGCCAATGGTGGTGTCGTTGTTGGCAGAGATGGTACCCACCTGAGCTATCTCTTTCTGCTCTTTGGTGGGGTTGGAAATGGACTTCAGTTCAGCGACAACCGCATCGACACTGGTGTCGATGCCACGCTTGATCTCCATGGGGTTGGCGCCGGCGGCAACCAGTTTGGCGCCTTCGGTGTAGATGGCCTGCGCCAGAACAGTGGCTGTGGTCGTCCCGTCACCGGCAACATCAGAGGTCTTGGACGCAACCTCTTTCACCATCTGGGCGCCCATGTTCTCAAACTTGTCCTTGACCTCGATTTCTTTGGCCACGGTAACGCCGTCCTTGGTGATAACCGGTGCACCGAAAGATTTTTCAATCAGTACATTACGGCCTTTGGGACCGAGGGTAACCTTTACGGCATTGGCCAGGCTATTGACCCCGGTAAGCATTTTTTCTCGGGCTTTTCCCCCATATTTCAATTCCTTAGCAGACATCTTGTTATCTCCTTGTTATGCTTCTTGAACGCTTGCGTTCGATTACTGTTCAACAATACCCAGAATGTCATCCTCACGCATGATGAGGTAATCTTCATTATCGAGTTTAACGTCGGTTCCACCATACTTGGAAAACAGTACCCGATCTCCGACGGCAACGGCCATGGCAACACGCTCACCAGCGTCATTCAATTTACCCGGACCGACAGCGACAATTTCGCCCTCAGCCGGCTTCTCTTTGGCTGAATCAGGAATAATGATACCTCCTGATGTTTTCTGCTCTCCTTCCAGACGTTTGACCAGGATACGGTCATTCAGCGGACGAATTTTCATGAACACTCCTCCTTGATTAACTATGGGTTGTTAGTAATATTGGATAAAGTCGCTTCCAGAGACTTGTAATCAGCGGTAGAACCTCAGAACTCTCATAAAAAATATCCCAAATTCGGGACTGCGCTTTACAGTAAGAATGCTCAATAAAAAATCAAGGGACAAAAACACGAAAAAAGAAGCTAAGCAACTTGCTGTTTTCAGGATTATATGGAGTCCTCCGTCAGGGCAAAGCTACTATCTTACCCGTACCACCCAGCCTCGGGAGTCTTCTTGAAAGCCATACTGAATATCCTGGAGATTTTCGAATAATTGCCGGGAAAGTGGACCGATTTGTCCATTGTTGACCTGGGCCTTTCGGTCACGGTAGTTAAACTCTCCCACCGGTGAGATGACAGCTGCGGTTCCGGTTCCAAAACTCTCTTCCATCCTCCCGTCAGCACACGCGTCCATGACTTCGTCGACCGTAATTTTGCGCTCAACCACAGGAAGATCCCAGCCACGGCAGAGCTGTATCACAGAGTCCCTGGTGATGCCGGGAAGAATCGAGCCCCCTAAAGGAGGGGTAATTACCTCACCGTTGATCTTGAAAAAGATATTGGAGGTGCCCACCTCTTCGACGTATTTACGTTCGACGGCATCAAGCCACAACACCTGGGTATAGCCTTTTTTTTCGGCTTCCACCTGGGCAAGTTCACTGGCGGCGTAGTTGCCGGCAAACTTGGCACTGCCAACACCACCAGGGACGGCTCGGACATAGTTATCTTCCACATGGATCCGGGTAGGATTGAAGCCCTCGCTATAGTAGTTCCCTACAGGGCTGGTAATGATAAAAAATAGATACTCCTCAGACGGTCGCAGCCCGAGCATGGGTTCTGTGGCGATCATTGTCGGCCGGATATACAGGGAAGCCCCCCGGATTTCGGGGATCCATTCTTGATCCAGGTATACCAGTGCCTTGAGGGCTTTGAGCACAGCCTGTTCGGGTAGTCTCGGCATGCACAGTCGCACTGCAGAGTCGTTCATGCGCCGCAGGTTATCTAAGGGGCGAAATAGATTAATGCAGCCGTCTTTGCCGCGATAGGCCTTTAATCCTTCAAAAATGGCCTGTCCATAATGAAAAACCATGGCCGCCGGAGACAACTGCAGGGGCACATAGGGTTCGATTTTCGCGTCATGCCAGCCCTTTTGACGATTCCAGCACATGGTGAACATATGGTCGGCGATAAATTTGCCAAAGGCAAGATTGTTTTGATTTGGCCTGGTCTGGCGCTGATCAGCCGATGCTTTGAGCAGATTGATGTCGATGTCTTGGTTGAACATGGCTCTCTCTCACGTTGGAATAAACATGGGAACCGCCCCTGACGATACCCTCCACAAAAAAACTAGTATAGCAGAATCGACGTTATGCGTATAGTATAACGATCATGAAACATCAAGAGCCCCAACAACAGCCTGTTCCCCCTGGTTTTCCCGCTGCACCCGAGCCCTCGGTGGTGGAAACCAAGTTTTTTACCTTTACCTTTATCGTCACCTTGCTAATGCTGGGCTGGGTGCTCTGGCCGTTCTGGCAGTTGTTAATTTTGGCCTTCCTCCTGTCTGGAATTTTTCGTCCAGTGTACAACTGGATCGCTCTCTGGACGAGACCCTGGCTGGCAAGCTGCCTGACCTGCCTGCTGATCATCTTTATTGTCTTTGTCCCCCTCATTTTCACCATCGGCGCTATCAGCACCGAGGCCCTGAATCTCTATCATCTTAGCAGGGACACCAATCTGCTCCTCAAGCTGCACCAGGCTATCCAGGACAGTGACCATGTCCATCAGGTTCAGGAGATGCTGACCGGCCTGGGGATTAATTTTGAGCCTGCCGATGTTCCCAGGCTTCTCGGTAATCTGGTTAAGACCACAGGCTTATTCATCTACGAACAGGCTTCTAGCTGGGCAGCCAATATCATGAGTTTTGTGCTGCAGTTCTGTATTCTCATCCTTGTTGTTTTTTTTCTTCTCATCGAGATAGATCAACTCGTTGATTTTCTTACACGGCTATCGCCATTACCCGATGATCAAGACCGACTTCTGATGAATAAATTTACTGAGATCGCCGGCGTCATTCTTATCGGCAACGGTATCAGTGGAGTGTTTCAGGGGATTGTCGGTGGCAGTTTTTTTGCGATCATGGGACTAAAATCACCGGTGCTTTGGGGTGCGGTGATGGGGATCCTCGCATTTCTGCCCATCTTGGGCGTCGGGCTGATCCTTCTGCCCGCTGCTGCGATTCTCGCTATTAACGGCGCCTTTCTCAAGGCCGGTATTACCGTGCTTTTTTACCTCATTCTGTCCTTCAGTGTCGAATATCTCGTGAAGCCAAAATTTGTTGGCAGCCAGGTTAAGATGCATACCCTCCTGGTTTTTCTGGCGATTATAGGTGGGATGAGCTTGTTCGGTGTCCTCGGTATTATCTATGGCCCGCTTATCGTTACCGCATTTCTCGCTTTATCAGATATGTATCTGGCCCAGTATCGATTTACGCTGGAACGTCTTGGCAGGAGGAGAACAGCGCTGCCAGTGCAATCTTCACCTGGGCCTGTTTCGAGCTCAACAAAAGAAGAGGAAACAGGAGGAGCTGTGGACTCGTGAGTACCTTGAAGCGCGAAGAGTTACCTCCCGGGTCAACGGCAACATGTTTTCTCCACAATGGGTTTTTCCACCACTCCCTTTTTGCCTACAGGCACTCATAGCCAATCAATCAGTGATACGCCGACACCAATGCGGTTAATATGCTCATCGTAATCAAGAAGGCTTTCCCCATATCCGTTAAAATACTGAATGTATCCTCGTAAATAGGGCCACTTCCAGAAGGGGAAGCTCCAGCTTATCTCGATCGCTCCTCTGGAAAATCCAGATTCCAGATTGTTGCGGGTCATAAGTGAAAAAACGTTTCGCCGCCATAGATAGGTCGCGCCCAGTTGGCAGTGACCAAGATATCTGGTGATATCAGGGTTGTCATCCCGGTCTTTATCTTCGGGGATTCGTATCCAGGGTTTGATGCTCAGGGCCAGATTCCCGCGCTGAAAAGTTAACCAGGCAAAAGCTCTATTCCAGCTTCTCGACAGTGCCCCTCCCCTGCCATTGGACTGATGATTAATGCCTATTGAATTCCAGGTGTTCGTGAATCCAAATAGTTCCCAGTTTGGGTGAAACTGCAACCAGATCTCTGGTTCATGGTTTGTTTCCCGAAAAGGAGAGGACAGGTCTTCATTGTAAACCTGCCAGAAAGACCTGTTGGTATACGCGGCAAAGATATCAGCAGTGCCATCAAAGAGCTCAACCATGAGCGGAAACTTAATACTGAGCTGAAACTGCGCTTCAATATTGTCAAGGGATATCGTTGTCGACTCTGCAACCCCTTCCAGTTCACTGGCCAAATACCCGCTGTCATTATACGCGGCAAAGAGCAGATAACTTGGTTTATGTGCCATGAGTGTGAAGGGTTGCAATACGGTTTTGTCTTCATTGAGAACCCGCTTTCTCAGTGCTCCTGGGGCGCTCTTCTTTCGGTGATCTTTACTTAACCCGAGCATAACCGGTGTACGCTTCCTGCACGTCCTTCGCAGCTCACCTACGGTGACATTGTCCTCAACGTCAAACAGCAGCTTACGCATACACGCTTGAATCTCCTGCTCTCCAGCGCAGACGGTGTTTCCCGTCAACAACCAGCCCGTGAGCAGCAGCAGTACATATTTCATGGTATTCCTCTAGGTATTCCCTCGGCAGAGACGACAACCACAGACTCAAACTGATTTTTTTCGAACTGAGATTACCACACCGTAGCTTCTCTCGTCGGTGCAAACGATCTCGCCTTTACAGTTCTCTATCAATCTATCCATTTTTTCTGCCATTTTTGGGACGCAGAGAAAGGTGAATCTGTTTCCCGGAGACATGTTTTCCAGACGTGCCCGCACGTCTCTGAAGCCCCATCAGCAGTCCTTGCGGTAGTCGATATCTATGCGTATACGCTTTCTCATGCTACGTTATTGTAGAGGTTGTTGCCTTTCTCGATCTTCACTGGATGTTCTTCTCGGGTTTCTGTGCGCAAATGTGCGGCAGCCGATCCTGGCAGTCAATTCTCGGGCTGCTCTCCCTCCATGGGGGATGCCATGATATTTTGCCATGTTCGGAGGGCGTTGTCGACGTGTTGCAAGGGAAGGCCTCTCTTCAAGCGAGGTATTACCTTGTTCTTCGCAGGAAAACTACCCAAATTTGCTTTTTACGAGTAGTCGTCATGAGAGTTGTACGAGATTGGCAAAGGTTGTGTAAATTTTTATATATTATTTCAATTGGTTGTGCCCTCGTTCTCCAGCTGCTGCCTAAAAAATGCCGCGGATGAGGTAATAGCACCGGGAAAACACCTGCCCGGCAAACCAGTACCCGGACTTGCTGAAAACCCGATCGTTGACAGATTCCTCTTTTTCGCTGCTAATTATTGACCAATTCGTCAATTTTATGCTATATAATTGTCCGTATGGTCAATTTTCCCTCTCCACCTGAGGAAAAACATGCTCCTTGACGCAACCAATCTGGCAATCATTCGACTGCTCAAGGATGGACGCATGCCCTTCAGGCAGATTGCCGAAAAGCTCCACCTGGCAGAGAACACTGTCCGAGCCCGTGTCCGCAGGCTTACCCAGGCAGGTGTGCTCACGGTCACCGGCCTGGTGGATCCCGAGTCCATTCCCGATACCCAGATGGTCATGATCGGTGTTAAAATCGAGAACATGAATCTTGTCGGCAAGGCCGAAGAGTTCAGCCGTCTCAAAGGTGTCATTTCGGTGAGCGTGGTCACAGGAAAGTTTGACCTGATCCTGATGGTGATGCTGAAAAAGCCCTTTGGCCTGCTGGAGTTCTACACTCAGGAAGCCGCGACCATCAAGCAAATTCGTTCCGTGGAAACCTTTATTATCTACAAGAGTTTTAACCTCAAGGTGCCTCTGGTCGATTGACCTTGGCCGGCACCAAGGAGACCCTCCTCATGTCCCCACGTTTTACTCCCCTCCATGACTGGCACCAGAGCCACGGTGCCAATATGGCAGAATTTGGCGGCTACTCCATGCCGCTCTGGTACAAAGGCGGCGCCAAGGGTGAACACCTGGCAGCGATTACCGGGGCAGCGCTGTTCGACACCAGCCACATGGCCCTGCTCACCGTCGAAGGGAAAGGAGCGTATGCGCTTTTGCAGAAATGTTTCAGCAAGGATCTGGATCGCTGCCTGGTTCGTGGTGGCCCCCTGGTTGCTGGTCGCTCCGTGTACGGTGTCCTCCTCAATACACAGGGATTTGTTGTCGACGACACCATTGTTTCCCTTGTGGACGACGAGCGGTTTCTCATGGTCGTTAACGCGGCCATGGGCGCAACCGTCCGCGAGCATCTTCTCTCCTTTGCCACCGCAGACGTGCATATCGACGATTATACCGATCAGCTGGGCAAGATCGATCTGCAGGGGCCAGCAGCGGGCCGAATTCTCGCAAAGGTTCTCAAGAATCCAGAGCAGGTGCTCGACAAGCTCCCCTATTTTGCCTTCAAGGGAGATATCAGCCCCGGACATTCATCCCTGGTGGAGCTGACCGATTCAACGCCGATTATGCTGTCACGGACCGGCTACACCGGAGAATTCGGCTTTGAGCTTTTTCTGCCGGCTGAACGGCTGGTGAGCAGCTGGGAGTTGCTGCTCGCTGCTGATCCCGCAGTCCTGCCCTGCGGGCTGGCGGCTCGTGATTCACTGCGTGCTGGTGCTGTTCTGCCCCTGTCGCATCAGGATATCGGTGACTGGCCCTTCATCGCCAACCCCTGGAGCTTTGCCCTCCCCTGGGATGAGTCCGGTGCCGGCTTTACCAAGGAGTTCACCGGTGCCGCCGCTCTTACAGGGGCGGCCTCCCGGCAGCATACCCTCGCCTTTGCCGGATATGATCCCCGCAAGATTGCGACCGGTGATAAGAGCAGGGTAACGACCCTTGACGGTGAAGACCTGGGCCGCATTCTCACCTGCGCAACCGACATGGCCATTGACCGGGTAGACGGGGTGATCACCAGTATTGCCACGCCCGCCGATGCCGGCCGCCCCCCAGAGTTCACTCCCAGGGGGCTGTGCTGCGGGTTTATTCTCATAGACCGGTATCTGCCGCCCGGGGAAAAGGTGCTGCTCACCGACGGTAAACGCAAACTGCAGGTGGAGATTCGAACAGATATTCGTCCCTACCGCACAGCAAGGAAGCCCCTGCACGAGATGCTGGGTAAGTAAACACACAAGGAGAATGCCATGAAAGAAATTGAAGAGTTACGCCTGCCAGAAAACATCCGCTACTCCCGGGACCATGAATGGGCCCAGGTCGATGGTGACCTGATCCGTATCGGGGTGAGCGACTATGCTCAGGACCAGCTGGGGGATATCGTTTTCGTGGAGATGCCAGCGGTTGGTGACTCCTTTGCCAAGGGAGACGAGATCGGTACCCTGGAGTCAGTCAAGGCGGTCTCCGAGCTGTACACTCCTGTTGGTGGAGAAGTTGCGGAGGTCAACCAGGCCCTTGAAGACAGCCCGGAAAAGATCAACGAAGATCCGTACGCCAACTGGATCATTGCGGTGAAACCGACCAGCCTTGCAGAAATGGATGAGCTGCTCACCGCTGCCGCCTACAAGGAGATGCTCAAGGAGTAACCACCATGCGCTATTTGCCACATACTGCCGAGGAAGTTACCTCGATGCTCGCCGAGATCGGCGAGAAAAGCCTCGAGAGCCTGTTCTCCAGCATCCCGGAGCACTGCCGTACCAAGGGAGACCTTGATCTGCCGGCGCCGCTCAACGAGTGGTCGCTGAAATCGAGGTTCAAGGCCTTGGGTGAGACAATGAAAGCCTCTGCCGACGCTGTTATGCTTATTGGCGCCGGGAGCTACCATCATCACATTCCCGAGCTGGTACCTGCCCTGGCGTCGAGGTCTGAGTTTCTCACCGCCTACACCCCCTATCAACCGGAGATGGCTCAGGGAACCCTCCAAGGGATCTTTGAGTACCAGACCCTGACGGCCCGGCTCCTGGGCATGGATATAGCCAATGCCTCCATGTACGATGGTGCCTCGGCCCTGGCCGAAGGCCTGCTCATGACTCTGCGTATCAAGAAAAAGGCCAGGGTTGTGGCAATCTCCCGGGCTGTTCATCCCCACTACCGTGAGGTCGTCCATACCTACTTTCGGCCTACAGCGTACGAGGTGGTGGAACTGCCCGTGGATGATACCGGCCGTACCGACCTGAGCGGCATAGATGCCATTGACGGGCTTGCAGCGGTGGCCCTGCAGTCACCAAATTTTTTCGGTATCATCGAGGAGCTAGAACCTGCCGGTGAGTCCATTCACGCCAATGGAGCCCTTATGGTGGCCGGGTTCACCGAACCACTGGCCTTTGGGCTCTATCAGAGCCCCGGCGAGTGCAATGCCGATATTGCCTGCGGGGAAGGACAAAGCATGGGGTTGCCGAGAAATTTCGGGGGCCCGGGGCTGGGTATGTTCGCCTGCCGCTCAGACTTCATGCGCGCCATGCCTGGCCGGCTGGTGGGAGAGACCAGGGACCAGGATGGTCAGCGCGGCTACGTACTGACGCTCTCCACCCGGGAACAGCACATCCGCAGGGAAAAGGCCACCTCCAATATATGCTCGAATCAGGGTGTCTGTGCCCTTACTTCGGCCATCTACATGGCCAGCCTTGGCGGCACTGGCATCCGTAGGCTTGCCCGCCTCAACTTTGACAAGTCCGAGTATTTCAAGAAAGGTCTGGCAGCTGCCGGTGCCGAGATCATCTTCAGCGCCCCTACCTTCAACGAGTTTGTGGCGCGTTGCCCGGCTGGTTTTGCTGCGGCCCGGCAAGGCCTTATGGAGCAGGACATCTACGCCGGCCTGGCGCTGGAGCCTCTGTATCCGGAGCTCTCCGGTGCCTATCTTTTCTGTGCCACTGAAACCGTGTCCAGAGAGGACATGGATCGGGTAATCAAGGAGGTTCAGGCATGACGACTCCAGGAATGAACGGACTGATTCTCAACGAACCACTGCTCTGGGAAAAGGGGGCCACCGGCCGGTGTGCCATTGACATTCCCGAGGCTGACGTGCCGAGTTCAGAGCCGTTAAAAACTCTTGTTGGCAAGGGTCCCGCGTTTACCGATCTGGGAGAGCTCGACGTCGTCCGTCACTACACCAGGCTTTCCACCTGGAACTTTGGTGTGGACACCGGTATTTACCCGCTGGGCTCATGCACCATGAAGTACAATCCCAAGCTCAACGACAAGATGGCTGACACCCCGCAGCTGAACGCTGCCCATCCCATGCTGGAAGCAGAGTTCAGCCAGGGCGCCCTCATGCTGCTGCATGAGCTGCAGAAACTCCTGGCAGCGATTACCGGCCTGCCAGCAGTATCGCTGCAGCCGGCAGCCGGAGCCCATGGCGAACTCACTGGTATGCTCATCTTTCATGCCTACCACCAGCATCAGGGGGCCCGACGCAGCACCATCCTCATCCCAGACACGGCCCACGGCACCAATCCGGCCAGTGCCGCTCTCTGCGGCTACAAGCCTATTCACGTGCCAAGCAACGACCGGGGTATTATTGATGCGACCAGTGTCGCGGCGCTGATGGACGAGAACTGCGCCGGCATTATGGTGACCAACCCTAACACCCTGGGGCTCTTTGAGGAGCAGATCCGCGAGATTGCCGATATTGTCCATGCCAAAGGTGGCCTGGTCTACGGTGACGGTGCCAATATGAACGCGGTCATGGGTGTCGTTGATTTTGCCCGTTGCGGTGTCGATGTTATGCATCTCAACCTGCATAAAACCTTTTCCACCCCCCATGGTGGTGGTGGCCCCGGGGCCGGCCCGGTATGCGTCACCGGTGAACTGGAGAAGTTCCTTCCTGTTCCCCGTGTGGTCAAAGACGGTCAGATCTACCGTCTTGACACCGATCAACCGGACAGCATTGGTCGAATGCACGGTTTTCACGGTAACTTTGCTGTCCTGGTCCGTGCCTACAGCTATATCCGCACCATGGGTGGCGACAACCTCAAACGGGCCAGTCAGCTTGCCGTTCTCAACGCTAACTATGTAAGGGCGCGGCTTGCCGATGTGCTGCACCTGCCATATACCCGTCCCTGCATGCACGAATGCGTCTTTTCCGACCGTACCCTGCAGAAACATAAGGTGCAGACCCTGGACTTCGCAAAGGCCATGATTGACGCCGGATTCCACCCGCCAACAGTGTACTTCCCGCTGGTGGTTCATGGCGCCATCATGATCGAGCCCACTGAAACCGAATGCAAGGAAGACCTCGATCAGATGGTGGATACTATCCGGGAGATCGTCACCACGGCCGGGCAATCGCCTGAACGCCTGTATCAGGCGCCGATCCGGACCAAGGTCCGGCGGCTTGACGAGACCGCTGCCGCCCGGTGCCCTTGCCTCACCGGTACCATTGCCACAACAGCAGACTGATGCGACAGGCCCTCTTCCTGGACCTCGGGCTCATGGCGTACGACCAGGCGCATCGGGTCCAGGTGGAGCTGAATAGTCAACGCCGTTACGGTACGCTGACCCAGGATATCTTGCTGATGGTCGAGC
The DNA here is from genome assembly GCA_002748735.1 of Desulfobulbus propionicus. Taxonomy (GTDB): domain Bacteria; phylum Desulfobacterota; class Desulfobulbia; order Desulfobulbales; family Desulfobulbaceae; genus Desulfobulbus_B; species Desulfobulbus_B propionicus_A. The sequence continues at coordinate 77,235 of PDTC01000014.1, forward strand.
ACCAGCCTGTCTTCACCCTCGGCCGCCGGGGTGGCCGTGACAACCTGAGGATCCCCGAGGCCCTGCTTACCGAACGCGGCATCCAGGTGATTCAGGTGGAGCGCGGCGGGGATATCACCTATCATGGTCCGGGGCAGGTCATTGTTTACCCTATCTTTCATCTGAAAGAGGCGAGGCTGTCGGTCACGGCCATGGTCCACAGCCTCGAAGCGGCGATGCTTGCCACCGCCGGAGCTTTTGGCGTCAAGGGCAGACGGGATGAGCGTAACCGGGGTATCTGGGTGGGCCCACGCAAGCTGGGCAGTCTGGGGATCGCCATCCGCCGGGGTGTTACCTTCCATGGGCTGGCCCTCAACGTCAACCTGGACCTGGAGCCCTTTTCCTGGATCAACCCTTGCGGGCTTACCGGGGTGGCCATGACCTCCCTGGCTGCAGAACTTGGAGCGCCGCTTCCCCTGGCCGAGGTGCGTCACTGCTTACAAGAGGAGCTGGCCAGGGTCTTCTCACTTCACCTCACCGAGGCCCAGCGGTCGTTTGTTCACAGGGAACTCCATGAGTACGATCACTAAAGGAAAGCCTTCCTGGCTGCGCCGCCGCCTCCCCTCTGGCGGAGACTACGAACGCATCCGGCGTGTTGTCGGCGGCAATGGCCTCAATACTGTCTGCCAGGAGGCAATGTGTCCGAACCAGTTTGAATGCTTTGCCAAGGGGACGGCTACCTTTATGATCCTTGGTGACCGCTGCAGTCGTAACTGCCGGTTCTGTGCCGTGGACCACGGTCCACACGGCAACCCTGACCCGGAGGAGCCGGTCCGGGTCGCCGAGGCCATCACCCGGCTGCAGCTCAACTACGCAGTGGTCACTTCGGTGACCCGTGATGATCTGCCAGACGGTGGTGCCGCCCATTTTGCCGCTGTCATCAAGGCGATCCGTGCGGCAGGCACCGCCCTGGTAGAGGTGCTGATCCCGGATTTCCAGGGTAATGCCCAGGCCCTGGCCACGGTGCTCGAGGCTCGCCCTGATGTGCTCAATCACAATCTGGAAACCGTGGCCCGCCTCTATCCCACAGTACGACCCCAGGCAGAATACCGCCGTTCCCTGGAACTGCTGGCCCGGGTGAAACGCAACTCTCCGGAGATGGTGACAAAATCGGGAATCATGATCGGCCTGGGAGAGACTGCAGAAGAGCTCGACCAGCTCCTCTGTGATCTGCGGGAAACCGGCTGTGACATTCTCACTGCCGGACAGTACCTCCAGCCCAGCGCCGCCCATCTGCCGGTTGCCGAATTTATTATGCCGGCGGCCTTTACCCGGTTGCATACCCAAGCGATGACCCGGGGTTTTGGCGCTGTGGCCGCCGCCCCCTTTGTCCGTTCCAGCTACCAGGCAGAAGACCTCTACCGTCAGGCTCTCGCGGCCAGGAGCACCTGACCTCTCCCCTTTGCCAGCGAACACCACCATTGCCGGCCTGATGTCGAGAATGGCGAGACCGCCCTTCACAGGTGTGCTCGCCCGGCTGACCTTGCTTTCCCTCCTCCGCATTCCTCGCGGGTAATCTGTCCAGACACCAGATCATTGCCGTGATCAGTACCCCTGCGCACCAATCTCTCCCAAAAATTGACCCCGCCATCATCGCCGTCAAGAAAATTATGCGCTTGACAAATATCTTCCGGGAATATACTTTTATGGATATTCTTTTTGTTAAAAACAATATGTAACAATACTACTTGTTTGACTTTTCACGCCCGGTACTCTTTCCACTGCTGTTATCAACTGTACGCATGATATCATGGCCTTGTCGCTTATTGGCAGGCGTAAATCGACTGAAACCTCATGGATAAAATCGTCGTCAGGAACCTCTATAAAATATTTGGCTCTGATGCCCAGCACGGCATGGAGCTCTTGCGTCAGGGGAAAACCAAGGAAGAGATCTACGAGGCCACAGGGCTCACCGTTGGTGTCCAGGATGCAAGTTTTACGGTACAGGCCGGGGAGATCTTCGTGGTCATGGGACTGTCCGGCTCGGGAAAGTCAACACTGGTACGGATGCTCAACCGACTCATTGAGCCCACTGACGGGCAGGTGCTGGTGGACGGCGAAGACGTCACCACCATGCGTCCGGCCGAGCTGGTTCATTACCGCCGAAAAACAACTTCTATGGTGTTTCAGTCCTTTGCGTTGATGCCCCACCTCACCGTGCTCCAGAATACCTGCTTTGGCCTGGAACTGGACGGCCTTCCCAGAGCCCAGCGAGAGGAACGGGCCCTGGAAGCCCTGCAGCAAGTGGGCCTGGAGGGCTGGGAAAGTGCCTCTCCTGCTGAACTTAGTGGCGGTATGCAGCAACGTGTCGGCCTGGCCCGCGCCCTTGCCGTTGATCCGGATATCATGCTCATGGACGAGGCCTTTTCCGCACTTGACCCGTTAATCCGTGCCGAGATGCAGGACGAACTGCTCAAACTCCAGGATCGTCATGAACGGACCATTGTCTTCATTTCCCATGACCTGGATGAGGCCCTGCGTATCGGTGACCGTATCGCCATCATGGAGGGCGGCCGCGTCGTTCAGGTGGGTACTCCCGAGGAGATCCTGCAGAATCCGGCTGATGATTACGTCCGTGCCTTTTTCCGTGGTGTTGACCCCACTGGCGTCATCTCCGCAGGTGATATCGTCAGCAATACCCAGACAACCACCATTTGGCACACGCCGGAAGGTAGCCCCAGGGCCACACTGGAACGCCTCAACAATCAGGACAGGGAGTTTGCCTATGTCCTTGATTCGGAGAAGCGTTTTTATGGAGTGGTCTCCACAGACTCCCTCCATGAACTCATCGACCGGGGAGGCACCAGACTCGAGGCCGCGTTTCTCGAAGATGTCGAGGCGGTGCAGGCAACAGACAGCCTCCAGGATATTCTGCCGCTGGTCGCAGGTCACGCCTGGCCCATCCCGGTTGTGGATGAACAAAGGCGTTATCTGGGGGTGGTCTCCAAGAACCGCTTTCTGCACACACTGCATCGCCCGGAGAACGGGCACAGCCCTGACTCGCCGACCGGGCAATAAATCAAGGAATTGCGACGATGTCTGCTCTAGCTGCCATACTCAACTTTGAAGATAAGCTTATCCCCCTCGACGAGAAGATCACGCAGTTCATTGACTGGCTGGTTGAAGGGTACCGCTGGTTTTTCCAGATCATCAAATGGCCAGTGGAGGTTACTCTCAGCAGCTTCGAGAGCGGACTTCAGGTAACACCGCCGCTGGTCGTCATTGCTGTTTTGACCCTTATCGCCTGGAGGACTGCAGGTGGCAGACTGGCAATTTTTACTGCCGTAACCATGGTGTTTATCGGCCTGCTCGGCCTCTGGAGCGAGACCATGACCACCCTGGCCATGGTCTTTTCGTCGGTTGTCTTCTGTACAATCGCGGGTATTCCCTTGGGGATAATGGCTGGCCGTAACGACCGTTTCGACACGCTGCTGCGGCCCTGCCTTGACGCCATGCAGACCACCCCGGCCTTTGTCTATCTTGTTCCCATTGTCATGCTCTTTTCTGTGGGCAATGTTGCAGGGGTGCTCGCCACCATCGTTTTTTCATTGCCGCCCATCATCCGGCTCACCAACCTTGGTATCCGTCAGGTGCATCCTGAACTGGTGGAAGCTGCTGTAGCCTTCGGCGCTACCAACTGGCAGGTCCTCAAGCGGGTGCAGATCCCTCTGGCCATGCCCACCATCATGGCCGGCCTGAATCAGACCATCATGATGGCGCTGTCCATGGTGGTCATTGCTGCACTGATCGGTGCCGGTGGCCTCGGAGCGCCGGTGATGCAGGGGCTTAACTCCCTTGATATCGGGATGGCGACTGTCGGCGGTCTCGGCATCGTTCTTGTGGCAATTATTCTCGACAGGATTACCCAATCCATGGGAAATACTACCCAACAACGCAAGGAGGAAGGATAATGTTACGACATTTTTCTGTTGGTGCCGTCCTGACGGCGATACTCTTTACCGCTCCCACAGCTTCACTGGCAGCGGCTGAACAACCTGGCAAGGGGGGTAAACTGCAACCAGCGCGGGCAACCTGGAATACCGGTTTTTTTCAGGAAGCGCTCGTTCGTCGCGCCCTCGAGGAACTGGGCTACAAGGTAAACAAACCAAAGGATCTGCAAAATCCCATTTTTTACAAGTCTGTTGTCCTCGGTGATATTGATTACTGGACAAACGGCTGGTTTCCTATGCACAACGCCCAGCTGCCAAAGGACTTTGACGAGAAGGCGGAAAAAGTTGGCTTTGTCATGAAAAATGGCGGCTTGCAGGGCTACCTGGTCTCCAAGAAGCATGTCGAAGAGTTTGGGATTACTTCACTGGAAGACTTTAAACGTGAAGAGGTCAAAAAGGCCTTTGACAAGAACAAGGACGGTAAAGCTGACCTGACCGCCTGCCCTCCAGGTTGGGGTTGTGAAAAGGTTATCAGTCACCATATGGATGTCTACGGGCTGCAAGAGCACATCAATCCGGTCAAGGCAGCCTATGAGGCTGGTATGGCCGCAACGCTGGCCAGTTACAAGGACGGTGAGCCGATCTTCTTCTACACCTGGGCTCCCAACTGGACCATTTTTAAACTGCAGCCCGGCAGGGATGTCATGTGGATCAACGTCCCAGAGATCAATCCGTCGGAAGCCCAGCAGTCTGCGGTGGAGAGGATGACCCAGTCTGGCATCCAGGGAGCGGTCTCCGACCCGGTCAAGCTGGGATTCGTCGTCTCAGATGTTCAAATTGTTGCCAACAAAAAATTCCTGGCAGAGAATCCGGCGGCAAAACGTTTTTTTGAGGTCTTTACATTGCCGCTCAGTGATGTCAATGAACAGAACACCCGGATGAACGAGGGCGAAAAGAGCGAAAAAGACATTGCCCGGCATGTGGATGAGTGGATCGCCAAAAACCAGGCCACCTGGAACGGCTGGCTTGAGGAGGCCAGAAAGGCCGCAAAATAACTGGTCGTAGACCACAGCCCTGGAGACTCTCTTGCACTCTGGGGCTGTCACTTCTCCTGCCTGCAGAGGTTCCAAGAGTCCGCTGACAACACCCACAAACCTGTGGGCACGGCCAGACAGGTTTCCTGGGAGATGAAAATGCCTCAGTACAGGAGTCTTTTCAAGAAAAAAACGTCTCTTTTTCAGGGCTCCTTTCCTCGTTGTTTTTTTATTTTTATTAAATAAAAACAAAAAATTACGTGTAAGATTGTCCTGCCTGGTCAACGGTATCCTTCTGTGTTTCTCTGAAAAAAGAATAGCGAAACGCCGGGTAAATGGCTACAAACATCTGCGTTTCTGTTTTTCCGGCAGGAGGAACCATGGATCAGCGACCTGACAAGATTCACGCCATTATCCGGCAGCTGCGTATCGTCTTTCGTGTGGTGCAAACCCACGCGAAGAGTATCGAAAAAGAGTGCGGGCTCAGCGGGGCGAAACTGTGGATGCTGTACGAGATCAACGCCAATCCAGGCTTAAAGGTTTCGGAACTGGCAACGGCGTTGACGATCCATCCGTCTACGTGCAGCAATATGCTTGACCGCCTCGAAGACCTCGGCCTCGTCTCCAGAGGACGCAGCAAAAAAGATCAGCGTACCGTTCATCTGTTTCTCACAGATGATGGACGCAGCCTGCTGGCACGTGCGCCTCGACCAGTCCAGGGCAAATTGAGTGACGCCCTGGACAGGCTGGCAGACAATCAACTCTGTGATCTCCAGCAGAGTCTGGATAATCTCATCCAGAACTTGCAGCAACCGGACAATGTCGCCTTGGTCCCCCTTTCCGAAGAGTAGTAGTGGACCTTTTATCTGTCTCTGCTGCCGACAAGGTGAGTGGCGAAATCCGCTATACCAAGCCCTCCAGTAAAACTCCGGTGACCCGAGCCCTTCGCAGGGGAAGTTCACAGTAGTCCCGGCCCGGCAGGTAGTACTGCGCTCTCACACTGGAACCCGAGGTCTTTTCTGAAAGACTCGTGCAAAATAAATAATCTGGGGTAATCGGGTGGGCAGCCTGTCTTGTGAGATGTCAGCGATAGTCGAGACATATGAATCTCACGATTTGATCTGACAACTACCAGTGTTGACTGGGTGTTTTTCAGGTTAAATCAAAACTATCTCATCCTGAGATTTCGCGTTCCATCTCAGGCCGCGTGTTTTTTTTGCAAGCGTTTGAGTTCAGTCTCCAGCTGTTCCAGGGTCAATCCATCTGTGGAGGCATTGTTGTTTTCGTTGATGCCAGGATGGCGTCCGATCTTGGCATAGCTGTAACTTTGTGTAGCGACAAGGCCTACAGAGCATAGGCTTTGAATCTTTTGGTGAAACGTCGTCTGGTTTTTCGAGCGTTCATGGCCCACCTCGTTTTCTTTAAACCAATATAAGACCAATATCACCTCAGGGTGCCCTGGTGATACAGAGTCAGATCTTCGCATAACAGAGCAGTGATAGCACCAGGTATCCTCCTGCCCACAGAGCCATCCCCCATAACCAGCGACGCTGGTTTTCCCGGTCAAAGGGAAGCGAGAACAGGGCGATGACCAGGAGCATCGGTGCCACCACCCCGGCGATAAAGGTTGGCAGGTAAAAGAGCAGCTCCTGCAGGCCGAGAAAGAACCAGGGGCCACCAATGAAGGTCAATCCCACTCGGTCCGGTTCCATAGGTGCGGCGATTACCACGCACAACCCTGTGACAACCAGTGTCAGCACCGGGTGGCTATGCCAGCGGATCGGGTACTTTTTCAGGTGCGGCCACACTGTCCAGCCGCCCAATACCATGAAGCCGATGAGGTGGTGGACATAGACCTTGCGCATTCCGGTGGCGGTGGTGTCGAAGAAAAGCTCATTAAGTGCCTCTCCCAGCAGGGGGATGGACAGGCAGATGTTTTCAGCGATATTGCCGGCCGCCTCACCGGTGGCGTCACCCCGGAGGACGTAGCCGGTGAATAACAACAGGATCGTCACCGGCAGGCTCGAGGTCAGGCGTATCCAGTGGCTGCGCTTGAGGTTGTGGTCGCCTTTCCAGATCACTGCCCAGGTATGGCCGATCAGGAGAAAGAGAAAGAGTTGGCTCGAGTAGTAATGCAGGGAGCGCCAGAATGAACCGTAGGGAACGATCAGCTCAATGGCGGCTGTCGAGTAAAAGGGTGTGGCGGGATCGTACTGGAGGGCAACGACAATGCCGGACAGCACCGAGATAAACAAGCAGACACCAGCCTGGCCGCCCCAGCGGTTGTTCAGGACCACGGTGCGGAGCATGTCGCATATCCAGGAAAGAGTTGGCCTCACAGTTCCACCGTGTACCCGGTCACCTGGTTCTGCTGGTCCCGCTGTACCGTTACCGGGAAGACCGGCAGGTCGAGTTCTGCCGGTCCAGCCAGCCGCTGTCCCAGGGGACTGAACCGGCTCTGATGGCAGGGACAGATCAGTTCCTCGACATCCTCATGGAAGTTGACCCTGCAGCCCAAGTGAGTGCAGCGCCGCGATACTGCACTCACTTTGCCCTCCAGGTCGAGGAGGATGAAATCACGCTCGGTGTGAATACCCGAAAGGGGTAGGGGGGCCGCGACCTTTACCAGGCGGGGTTTCGGTTTGCGGCGATGGCCGGAGAAACGCAGCAGGGGGTAGCAGAGCAGGGCGAGCAGCAGGCCGAAGAGCCAGCCCAGCAGGGAGCGACGTGATGGCCCCTGCCAGGGATGGCGACGCCTTTCCCTGCGAGGTGTGTCAGGTGGCATTGTTCCGGGATGCGTACTTGCGCTGGAGCGCCTCCTCGACAGGCGCAGGCACCAGCTCACTGATATTGCCCTTGTTACGGGCGGCCTCCTTGATGATGCTCGAGCTGATATAGATCCAGCGGAACCCGGTCATGAGAAAGACTGTGTCGACACGCCGCTCCAGTTTGCGGTTCATCAAGGCCAGCTGAAATTCGTAATCAAAATCCGAAACTGCCCGGAGGCCGCGGATAATAGCCTTGGCCTTTTTTTGGACGGCAAAATCGACAATCAGCCCACTGGTGGAGCAGGCCTCGAGCCGGTCTGTGCCCTCAGGAAAGCATTGCCTGATGAGGTCAAGGCGTTCTTCCAGGGTGAACAGCGGGCTCTTGCCAGGGTTGACGGCAACTGCCACGATCACCTTGTCAAACATACAGAGTGCTCGGTTGATGATATCCAGATGACCGTTGGTGAGGGGATCGAAGGTGCCCGGATAGATGCCGATTGCCGGGTGGTCGAGGTCGCGTTTGCAGGTACTGAGAAGTGATGGTGTCATGCGCTATCGTCGGGGCTGGAGCTCTTGGAGTAGAACCAGATGCCGGTTTCTCCGTAGTTACGGTGATCGCTGAGCGTCAGGGTCGATCCTGACAGTGTCGGGGGCTGCAGGGTATACCGTTCCTCGAGAATGACCAGGGCATCGGGGCTTAGAATGTGAGCGTTTTCTACCATTTTCAGGGTTGTCGTTGCCAGGTTTTTCTCATAGGGCGGATCGATGAAGACCAGGTCGAAGCAGTGGCCTGGTGGCAGCGAGCGGATCAGTTCCGTCGTGAAGGAGGTCTTTCGGATATCGAGCCCGAGGATTTTAGCCCTGGAAGTTTTCAGGCAGTGAGCAAGGTTGCGGGTCATGAGCCTGTGTGCCTCGCGGGATCGGTCAACAAGGACGGCTGAGTGTGCCCCCCGCGACAGGGCCTCGAGCCCGAGTGCCCCGGTCCCGGCAAAAAGGTCAAGCACCTTGGCCTCGGTGACTCGGCTAGCAAGGATGGAGAACAGCGCCTCACGGACCCGGTCGCTGGTAGGGCGGGTGACGGCCCTTGAGCCTGGGCTGGCAAGTCTGCATCCGCAGGCGATCCCGCCGGTCAGTCGCATGGCATGGCAGGGCTTCAGTCGTGTCGGCGCCAGACCCGCAGGCGGCGTTCCTTCCACATGGCATGAAGGCTCAGGGCAGGACCGCTGAGGATATACACCAGGGCAACCGTGAACAGGGTGATGGGAGGCTCGGTGGCCAGCAGAATGATGAGCAGCACCAGGCCGACCAGTAGGTGAAATTTACGTTCCACCGGGATATTGACCTGTTTGAAGCTCAGGTAGCGGTGGGTGGAGACCATCAGGTAGCTCAGGAAGTAGACCAGGAACAGCAGGCTCAGGTGTTTCACCGTGTCAGTGGCACCAAGAAAGCGGGAGAACATGACCGTGGTCGCAATCATGCCGGCGGCGGCAGGGCAGGGCAGGCCGGTGAAGTCGTGACCGTGGACGCTGTCACTCTGGGTGTTGAACCTGGCCAGGCGAAGGGCAGTGGTTGCCACATAGAGAAAGGCGGCCAGCCAACCGTAGCGGCCATACGGAGACAGTGCCCAGAGGTAGGCGAGCAGCCCAGGGGCAACGCCAAAACTCACCATGTCGCACAGGGAATCCATTTGCGCGCCAAAACTGGAGGTAGTGCTGGTCATGCGGGCAATTCGTCCATCCAGACCGTCAAAGACTCCGGCAACGAGGATGGCGGTTGCGGCTGCGAAAAAGTGACCGTTGAACGCAGCGATGATCGCGTAAAATCCACTGAAGAGACTGGCCAGTGTCACCATGCAGGGGAGGATGTAAAGGCGGTTGGACTGGGTGGTGTCGGACATGGACACGTACACTCCTTTGGGGCTCTACTCGATGCGGTCTGCATCGGCACGATGCCCTGTTTTTTTGTATGAAAAGCTCAGATGGCCAGTGTCAGACGAGAGGGGCTGACACTGGCCATCACCACCTGCGTATGGGTGTACGTTACCCGAAAAGAACAGGGGAAGCAAGAGAAAGAGCTGTTTTCAGGGGAGTTGGCCAATGATGGTTTCGCCGGCACTGACGATCTGTCCCTGACGGACATCTACCCGGGTTGAGCGGGGGAGATAGAGGTCGACCCGGGAACCAAAGCGGATGAGGCCGTAGCGCTCACCAGTGTCCAGGGTATCGCCGGGTTCGGCCCGACAGACGATACGGCGGGCGATGAGCCCGGCAACCTGTACGGCGCAGTAGCGCTGGCCGTTGTCCGTGGTCACTGTCATCGCACAGTACTCGTTGTGGAGGGCCGCCTTGTTGTGGTCAGCCGCGTAAAAACGTCCTGGCTTGAGGTGGACGGCCTGTACAGTGCCGGCCAGGGGCATACGGTTGACGTGGACATTGAAGACGTTCATGAAGATGGAGACCTTGAAGACCTGCTCGTGAAGAAACCGGTCATCAAAGATCTCCTCCACAAGGATGATTTTGCCGTCAGCCGGGGAGACCACCGCGTTGGTGACATCAGGGGGATGACGTACCGGATCCCTGAAAAACCAGGAGACAAAGGCGGTGAGGGTCAGCGCTACCAGCGCCGGCACAGCCATACCCAGCACTGCCAAGGTCAGGGTGGTCAGTGCTGCGAAACCGATGAAGGGATAGCCTTCGGCGGCCAGGGGAAGGCGTTCGGGCTGCATGGGCTCTCCTTGAGGGGCTCAGTGTTTTGGGGCGCGGGCCATGGCGATTTTACCGGTACGGACGATTTCCTTGATACCGATGGGCCGAAGGATATCGATGATCGCACCGATCTTGGACTCGGAGCCGGTGACCTCCACCGAATACGAATTGGGGCTGACATCAACCACCTTTCCTCGGAAAATATCGATCACCCGCAGGACTTCGGCCCTTGTACTCGCCTCTGCCTTGACGCGGATGAGTACCATTTCCCGCTCAAAGAAGTCGCCTTCGCACACGTCAGTGACCTTGATGACATCAATGAGCTTGTGGAGCTGCTTGGTGATCTGCTCAATGATATGCATTTCACCCGAGGTCACCAGGGTGAGGCAGGATATCTTCGGGTCAAGGGTCTCGGCGACACAGAGGCTCTCGATATTGAAGCAGCGGCCGCTGAACAGGCCGGTGACCCTGGAGAGTGCTCCTGGCTTGTTTTGGAGAAGGACGGAAAGGGTATGTTTCATGGCAGATCCTGTCTGTAGATGCGCGGAAGTATTTGCCGCGGTAAATTGTTGCCAGCCAGCCTCAGACCAGCAGCATCTCTGTGGTGGCCTTCCCCGCCGGGACCATGGGGAAAACGCCCTCTTCCTTACAGATGGTGAAGTCCATAATCACGACGTTGTCTGTGGCCAGGGCCTCGCGGATTACCGGCTCCACCTCCTCTTTTTTGCTGGCCCGCAGACCCACCGCACCAAAGGCCTGGGCCAGGGCGACGAAATCCGGGGTGTGGTCCATGTGAGTGGCTGCGTAGCGGCGGTTGTAGAACAGTTCCTGCCACTGGCGGACCATTCCCAGGAAGGCGTTGTTGAGGATGGCTATTTTTATGGGGGTGCCGTACTGTATGGCAGTGGCCAATTCCTGGATGTTCATCTGAATGGATCCATCACCGGCAACATCGATGACCGGCAGATCGGGATAGGCTATCTGGGCGCCGATGGCGGCGGGTAATCCGTAGCCCATGGTGCCGAGACCGCCTGAGGTGAGGAGCCGGCGTGGCTGGTTGAAGCGGAAGAACTGGGCGGCCCACATCTGATTCTGCCCCACTTCGGTGGTGATGATGGCGTTACCACCGGTGAGCGCGTCGATCTTTTCAATCACGTACTGCGGCTTGATCAGTTCAGGGTGATCCTGGTAGGAGAGCGGATGATCGCTGTCCCACTGTTTGACTTCCTCGACCCAGGCGCTATGGTGCCGGATAACCTCCTCCCTGGAAAACTCTTCGGAACTGTCGAGCCAGTTGTTCATCGCCTGCAGTGCCTTTTTACAGTCCGCAACCAGGGGGATATCCACAGTGACATTTTTGGAGATCGAGGTGGGATCGATGTCGATATGGATGATCTTGGCGTTGGGCGCAAAGGCGTCCAGCTTCCCGGTTACCCTGTCATCAAAGCGTGCGCCCACGGCAATGAGCAGGTCGCTCTTCGCCACGGCCATGTTTGAGGCGTAGCTGCCGTGCATCCCCAGCATCCCCATGGACAGGGGGTCGACACCCGGAAAGCTGCCCAGTCCCATGAGGGTCATGGTGACCGGGACGTGGAGGGTGCGTGCCAGGGTGGTCAGCTCCTCGCTGGCATTGGCGAGAATGACGCCGCCCCCGACATACAGGACCGGTTTTCGCGACGCAATACAGGCTCGGCAGGCCTTGGCCACCTGTCCCGGATGAGGGGTGGTGTTCGGCTGATAGGTGCGCATCTTGATGGGACGTTTTTCCGGGTAGCTGATTTCGGCGGCCATCACGTCCTTGGGCAGATCGACAAGAACCGGACCTGGCCGGCCAGAGGAGGCAATATAGAAGGCCTCGCGGAGCACCGGGATCAGCTGGTCTGGATCGTTGACCAAGTAGTTATGCTTGGTGCAGGGGCGGGTGATGCCAACAATGTCCACTTCCTGGAAGGCGTCGTTGCCGATAAGCGCTCTGGGGACCTGGCCGGTAAGGATGACCATGGGAATGGAGTCACAGTACGCTGTGGCGATGGCAGTGACACCGTTGGTCGCTCCCGGGCCCGAGGTGAGCAGAGCCACGCCGGTGCGGCCAGTGGCCCGGGCGTAGCCGTCGGCCATGTGGACGGCACCCTGCTCGTGGCGCACCAGCACGTGGGTGATGTCGCTGTCGTGCAGTTCGTCATAGAGTTCGATGACAGCGCCGCCTGGATAACCGAAGATCGTGTCAACCTGTTCTTCCTGCAGGCACTTGAGAATCGCCTGGGTTCCTTTGAGTGTATTCATCATGTCATCCTCTGCTGTTGGTGCGTCGATCGGCTGCCAGTACAGGCCGGGTGCAGACGTGGGAGTATTGCTGGCTGAAGTGTTGGCCGCTGGAGTCTCTCGTCATCTGGATTGCAACCGGATCCTCTGTTTTTTTGGCAAAGAGCTGGGCAGCTATCCTGTGGCGATCGGGACCGGCAGGAACCGGCAGTTCCCTGAAAAGACGATCGAGTGAATATACGAGGCGTAGGAAAGGCTGTCAAGCCTGCGGCATATGGAAATGGTAGCCTGGGCAGTTGTAGTATCCTCGTAGCTGACCGGGGAAGAGGGATAACAGCGCGATTCTGGCTGGTTACTGCAGCAGCGTCCCTGCCGCGAGTGAACCGGTTAAACGCTCTCCGCTGAAGGTACTGGGACTATGGTAACGGGAGGATGGGGGAGGATCAGATATTGTGTACCGCTGACCTGGAGTCTGGTACGATCTTGTTGCTGAAAAAATTCTGCCTGGCCAGCGCTCAATGGGCACTGGGGCGGTATTCGCTGGTGGTTTGCCGGTAAGCCCTTTTTCTGGAACCGGCCCTGTGGCAGGCCCGTTTACACATCAGGCATACAGCTGGATTGGCGAGAGGCAGGCCGGATTTCAGACAGGTCTGCAGGGTATTTTTTCCCATGTACTGCTCCCAGAATCTTTTTGTATGAAAAGTGATGATACAGTGAACAGTTGCCTGGAAGAGGGATTGATGAACAACATTCATAAAATCTCTCTTCGTATTCAATAATGCTGTACAGTATTTTGCTGAGTGGGTCAAGGGAAAATATTTGGGCAGCCTTAGTTTTTTTTGAGCGCCGTAACCCTTGTCGTCCATAGATGTTGGGAACAGGGGTGACCGTGCTTTCTGGTGAGTCAGAGCGAGAAAAAGGAGCCTTCTGTGGTACAAAAGAAGGAAACGTCAGACTCGCTGAGTTTTTTCCTGTGCAGCCGTGCGGTGAAATGGTAATGCTGTGATAGCGGAACGCAGCAGAACCCCGCTGGAAGATGTTTATGGAGTAAGGGAATTTTGAAGGATTGTTTTTTCTCAGGATCGAGACCTGCAAAAAAAGACTGGATACCTCTGCAAGATGAGCCGGGGATGAGCTGTTGAGTAGCAGACGGCACTGCCCCGAAAAAACAGGACTTCAGGGTTTCTTTCAGACAGGATGTGGAGGGAGTGGTGGCAGTCCAATCCATTGAACGGGCCATGGCGATTTTGATGCTGTTCAGCGTCCATCGCACCAGAATCGGTATCACGGAAATCGCCAGGGAGCTGCAGCTGACCAAACCCACGGTGCACGGTATTGTCAAGACCCTGGAGCAGGGCGAATTTCTCCAGCGTGACGAGGAGTCAAAGAAGTATTCGCTGGGGTTGGCTGCCTATGAGCTGGGGCTGATTATCGGTAACAACCTGGAGATCAACCAGAAGGCGGGTGAGCTTGCCCAGCTCCTTTCCCAGGAGATGGGCCTGGTCTGCAGAGTCGGAGTCTGGTCCAAGGAGTCGGTTCTGGTTGTCCTCAACAAGGTCCCTGAGGGTAATGCCCTGTTCTCCCACAGATACTCCCCGAGAATTCCGGCCTACTGCACAGTGCTGGGCAAGGCGATGCTTGCCTTTCTGCCTGCAGATGAGCTTGCCGCTTACCTGGTATCACATCGACTGGAGAAGATGACCAACAGGACTATTACCGATGAAAAAGCCCTGCGTGACGATCTGCAGGAGACTCTGGCCAGGGGGTTTGCCGTTACTCGCGGTGAGTACTCAGTCACCACCTGGGGAGTCGCGGCGCCGTTGTTCAACCTGCACGGCAGGCTGTACGGAGCCATCAGTCTGAGTGGTGCTGAATCAGAGATCTTTGGTGCCATGTACGAAAAGATCATTGACCGACTGATCGCAGTCTCCCGAACCATTTCCATGTCCATGGGCTTTGCCAACACCCCCGGAAGCCGCTGAAGCCTGGTTTGCGCCACTGTGCTCGGCAAGCGCTGCTGCCGTCTCTGCTGTCAGGTGATCCGCATATCGACACAGAACCGATAAACCCGGGAGGCAATGTGCCCGCACCTGTGGCTGTTTACCTGCTCCACTGTGCGATTGTTTTTGCTGACCTCCCTGCATAGCTGTTCCTTGATTCGGCCAATCTCCCCTGTTGTTGCGAAGAGGTATACATGCAGCCAGCCGCTGGCGCCGAGCATCCTGAGGACGAGGGGCACAAACGGTATTGGTGCGGTGGGCAGTGGTAGCAGGGCTCGGTGAAAACTCGGCTCTAATTGGGGGAGAACCTCGGTGACGCAGCCTTGCTCCAGGGTTATTTTACCGGCGAGGTTGTTGACTACCAGGTTTTGGCGGGCGTAGGCATGGGCATGAGGATTTTTTTCGACGCCGGTGATGGCGGCTGCCGGACTGTGCCGCGCCAGAATCAGGGGCAGGGGGGCGATCCCTGAAAAGGGCACGAGAATCTTCTCCCCAGGTTCGACCAGGGCGGCAATCCTGCGCCGTTCCGCAGCGGAGCGGGGAGAGAAGTACACCTGTTGAAGATCAAGACTGAGCCTGATTCCCGATTCACGGTGCAGGGTCGTTGTGCGTTGCTCACCGGCGATGATCTTGAGCGGCGGGATGCGGTACTCACCAACGTGTTGTCCGCACCGGCGGGCCACTACCCTCAGGTTTGGCCGAAGGTCAAGGAGGGTGCGGGCGATGAGGTCTTCACGGTGGGCAAGCGCCTTGTCGATGTGGAGAATGGCCACATCGCCGACAAGGTCGTAGGCGCCGGTGATTAAGGCCAGTTCTCGGGCAGGCAGCCGTGTCGCGAGGGCAGCCTTGAGTTTCATGACGCACCGGGGCAGCCCCCCGGGATGTTCAGGTGGTACGAAGCGCCAGTTGAGCGCGGGCAACGCCAAGCAGGTCGTCAAGCGTATCAAAGGGTTCGCCGTCGGTTCGTTCCAGGACATGATACGGAACCTTTACCCGTGCTTCACCGAGCAGTACCACTTCTTCTACTGGATCCTGGGAGAGAATCTCATGCTCCTCTCCTGGCTGAAAATTCTCGTAAGCCTTGGTGAAACGGACTATGACGGGCGACTTTTGCTCATTTGGCGGGTTCGAGCCGCCAGCGCAGTTCGGAAACATGAGATACCTTTTCAATGGCTATCAAGGCCAGACGGATTGACGAGTTGTAAGGAACTTTGAATTATGAGATTTTTCAATTAAGATCAAGGCATATGAAAAACTCTATCAGCAATTATTCGAGGTTCCCCTGTAGACGTTTGCAACTCTAGAACTATTCGATTTTGCAATTAAGATCAAGGCATGGTTATCAGAAAGTCTACTAGCGCAGATAGGGCCGCTGACCATTATCAACCGACAACCGTCAGCTCCTGCCACCCAGCCGTGCCAGCTAAGCCTAGATTGCGAGGCTGGTTACATGCAGGCATGATGCCCCAGCCGCTATTGCTGAAGGCCTGCCCCAGATCATCTTCGCGCCAACCCTGCCAGGACGTATCGGTGGGGGGATTTATCTGGTTTCGGCGCTGCTGCTGTTTGGCATGAGTACTGTCTATCATCTCGGTAACTGGGCACCCAAAACTATCCCAATTTTCCGGCGTATCGACCATTCTAATATCTTCATTTTCATCGCTGGCACTTACACGCCGTTGTGCTTGACCCTGCTCGAAGGCGACGCTCAGCTGACGTTGCTGCTGCTGCTGATTTGGACGATTGCGGCTGTCGGTGCAGGATTTCGGGTGCTGTGGCTTGGTGCGCCTCGCTGGCTGTATTCAATGCTCTATGTTGTCATGGGCTGGGTAGCCCTTTGGTGGCTGCCCAGTTTCTGGGTCACCGGTGGGGCTCTTGTCGTGTGGCTGCTGATAGCTGGAGGTCTGCTTTATTCGCTGGGTGCGGTCGCCTACGCCATCAAATGGCCTAACCCGAGCCCGGACTGGTTTGGTTTCCACGAGGTTTTCCACTCTGCGACAATCCTGGCCGCGATGTGCCATCTTGTCGCTATCGCATTGGCCACCTTCAGTGTCGGCTGAAGATCAGGTCGCCGTGAGTTAAAAATGACAGGATACGCAGCCCGTGTAATAGGTAGATATTTCAGCTAATTTCTTTTAGGTAACCCCCCGGCCTTGCCGGGGGGCTCTCAGCGTTTGACAGTTCCAGAAAAAAGAAGAAGCCTCCATTGTAGTGAACCGCGTAAAGTCACACAAAGGAGGCTTCAAGGAAACAACATAAGGGGGGATAAGTCACTCAAGGTGGGAGTGCAAGTCTCATGTCGTTTGGATTCCAACATGTCGGAGAAAATCACTTTACGGTCATCTTCGTCAACATCTTGGGGGCGTTTTTCATGATCTTGCTCGCCAGAAGGAGAGCCTGGTCTTGGAAGGGCATCTTCAGTCAGACCATATCCATATGCTGATGTCAATTTCACCGAACTATACGCTAGCTCAAGTGATAGGCTATATGAAGGGTAAAAGCGCAATTCATAGAGCTCGTACCTATCTGAGACAAAAGAGAAATTATTCAGGAATGAGTTTTTGGGCACGAGGCTATTTTGTATCGACTGTAGGAACTGATGAAGAAGTAATTCGAGTATATATTCAGCATCAGGAAAAGGAAGACAGTCGTGTCGAACAATTATCTCTGTTCAATAAGTAGGCGACCACCGAATGGTGGTCAGTAGATCTTTTCACCATACCGCTTTGAGCGGCTCACAATTATAAAACCACCGGTTTTACCGGTGGATACTTACTTTTTGTTGTCGCAGCGACCGGTCCTGCCGACGCCATTGTCGAGCAGATAGCAAAGATCAAGGGCGCGCGGGCGGTTGGTATCGCTGGTGGAAAAGAGAAGTGCGTTCATGCGGTAGAGATGCTCGGTTTTGCTGCCTGCCTTGATCGCAACGACCCCCCACCTGCAGAAACAGTTGCGCCAGGCCTGTGCTGATGGTATTGACGTGAACCATGAGAATGTGGGAGGCGCTGTTTTTGAGGCTGTGTTTCCCTTGCTGAATACCTCGGCGCGTATCCCCACTCTGCGGGTTACTTTCACAGTATACCAGCACCGGTTAACCGGAGGATCCCAATCAGCTGCCTCTACTGATGGTGGTGAGCGGTTTCCCGAATTCATGGAGCAGATGTCCCACTGGCGTATGCAGAAAAAGATCCATTATCGGGAGCAACTTGTTGATGGACTGGAAAATGTCCCTCAAGGGGTGGTTGACCTGCTCGATGGCAGGAATTTTGGGAAAGTTGTTATTCGGAGTGGTGAACACGAGAGATAATCGTTGCCGCGGGCAGGTCGGTAAACATGTTTGTCTCATTGTTTCTTCTTTACCAATAGTTAAGAAGAAACAGGTAAATATTTCCCGGGCATTTTCAATAGATTCACGATGCCGGCGGGGCACGAATAATTGACGGTTCCTGAAAAAGAAGAAGTCATATCTCCCTGTGCATTGGCGCACGTTGCGGAAAGGAGGCTTCTGGGGGCAGCATACGCAGGGTAAGTTGTTCAAATCGGGAATGCGAGGAGGATGATTTCGCCTGGATAACGAAACGTTGGAGAAAATTACTGCGCCGTTGTTTTGTCGTGCAGAGAAAAACCGTACTTATCTATGGGAGAATGAGATGGTTGTTTGCTATGGAAAGCTGATAACATTAAAAGGAGTTATGCTTTTTTTGCTTATGCAGGCAGCTGCTGTATTGGCCAGCCCTGCCCCCCCGCCGCCGATGGTCGGTTTTCTTGTGGCGCAGCCACAATCATTGACAATTACCGATAATCTTCCTGGGCGTCTGGAATCTTCCAGGGATGCGGTGGTACGCGCCAGAATCACCGGGATTGTTGAAAAACGTCTGTTTACCGAAGGCGCTTTTGTCGATCAAGGCGAGATCCTCTTCAAGATTGATGACCGGCCCTTTAAAGCGGCCCTGCAATCGGCAAAGGGGACCCTTGCCAGAGCTGTCGCCCAAAAGAAACTCAACGAGGCCAATGTCAAACGCTATCGCAGTCTGGTAACCTCGAAGGCGGTTTCCCGGCAGGT
>PDTC01000015.1 GCA_002748735.1 Desulfobulbus propionicus
TGAAGAAATTGGAGGATTGTATTTGTCAATTCTTTGTGTCAACTTGCTTGCCAGGAATATCTCTCAGAAGAGCATTATGATTTTCTGAGGAAACTCTAATTAGTCGACCTTTAAAAAAAGGCTTTTTTCAAGGTCGACTAATTATCCATAATACCGGAAAACGACTAAAGTCTTCGCGATATTTTTTTCGTCAATACCTCTTGTAGCTGGCAAGCCTACTGCCAGATTCCACAGGCCATCTTGGCGGCACATCGCCTCTTTTCCTGGAAGACAAATGACAGCTCAAAAGCGTACCGCCCATCTGGATCAGTTCTTGTCAGTTTGCCTGAAGCGCTGTACAGTTCGGTTGTTGGGTTCACCTTTTTTGCTGCCAGAATGGGCGTTGATCCCGGCATGCTTTGCCCTCAGAGTGGATGCGGCCAGCTGCCGCTGAGACCGGATTTTCATGACCAAGCCGGTAGGGCTGTACAACAGCTCTGCATGGCGCAACTTACAGGTGTACGTATGAAAGAATATCTGGATCTTGTTCGTCACGTCAGAGAAAACGGCACCTTCAAGGGAGACCGCACCGGCACCGGTACCATCTCGGTATTTGGCTATCAGATGCGCTTCGACCTGAGCCGTGGTTTTCCGTTGATTACCACAAAAAAATGCCATCTCCGCTCCATTATCGCCGAGCTTCTCTGGTTTCTCAAGGGTGAAACCAACATCAAGGGACTCCATGAGTTCGATGTCACTATCTGGGACGAATGGGCCGACGAGGCAGGTGAACTCGGGCCAGTCTACGGGTCCCAGTGGCGGAGCTGGCAAGGAGCCAACGATCTCACCGTCGATCAGATCAGCAAGGTGGTGGAGCAGATCAAGACCAACCCTAACTCCCGACGGCTCATTGTCAGTGCCTGGAACGTTGCCGAGCTTGACAAAATGGCCCTGGAGCCCTGTCATGCCTTTTTTCAGTTCTATGTTGTCAACGGGCGTCTTTCCTGTCAGCTCTATCAGCGCTCCGCTGACATCTTCCTGGGGGTACCCTTCAACATCGCCTCCTACGCGCTGCTGACGATGATGATGGCCCAGGTTACCGGGCTTGAGGCCGGCGATTTTGTCCACACCTTCGGCGACGCCCATATCTATAGCAATCACATGGAGCAGACCGCACTGCAGCTCACCCGTGAGCCGTACCCTCTGCCGCTCATGAAGCTCAACCCCAAGGTGCAGAGCATCTTCGACTTTACCCTGGAGGACTTCGAGCTGATCAACTACCAGGCCCACCCACATATCAAAGGCGAGGTGGCGGTGTGATCTGCTGTTGTCGACAAGGGCCAAAACAACTATGTACAGGAGACGTCCATGACCGGTAATACTCCGGGAAAAAGTGCCCCTCCCCGTCGTTTCTGGCAGCTGCGCAGCGTCAGAATCCTGTTTGGCGTAGTGCTGACAGGCTGTTTACTGATCCTCGCAACGCCTTACGGTGTGCGGATTTTCCTGGAAAACTGGCTGGAAAAGAACGGTGCCGACGCGGTGAGCATCAACCGGGTACGGTTGAACCCGTTCACTGGTCTTGCCGGACTGGAAGGGACAGATATCAAGCAGGGTGGCAGCACGGTTTTTTCCGACGCAAACATCTTTTTCAATATCGGTCTCAAACGACTTTTCCGTAAAGAGGCCCTCCTGCAGCATGCTGTCATCACCGACGTCCTCATTGACATCGAGCAGTACGAGGATGGCTCGTTACGCATCGCCTCGTACACGGCGCCGTCCGGCACAGAGACAGCTGCTCCGGAAAAACCCCGGCAAAAGGCGGACAAGGCCATGGCCTGGATGTTCAATATCGCCCTGATGGAGCTCGAAAACGTCACTGTCCGGTTCCGTCGACCAGACCTAGAAACCAAACTGGTTATCGAGCAGGCAAGGCTTGAAAATTTCAGCACTGACGGCGACCGCAACAATGCCTCGCTCAGCCTCCGGGGAACCCTTAACGATACGCCTGTCACCCTGGAGCTGCCACAACTGAAACTACTCCCCGAAATCCTCATCAAGGGCAGCATTGACATCGCCGGCCTCGCTCTGGATGACCTCGCAGGTGCACTCAGCCCCTATCTCGATTCCTTCAGCGGTAAGGCAAGCCTCAAGGGGGCTGTGGACTTGTCACTGGCATCAAGCGAGGAGATGCAGATACGCTATGATGGCGACATCCTGCTCGACAAGGGCAATATCGGCGGCAAGGGATGGAGCACCAGCGGCACCGTCTCCTGGGAGGGTCCAGCCTCCTTCACCATGCAGAAAGACCTGATGACCGTCGATGTCAACGGTGACCTCCAGGCCCTTGATGCGACCTTTGATATGTCCGACCCCCTCATCGACATTGACAATCCCGATATCCGAATCTCCGGACACACTATGGTGAATATCGCCGAAGACCTGGTAGTGGATTCTTCCGCATCCCTGCGTTTGGCCAAGACGACCTATGCCATGGATATCCTCAATACCGGAACCAGTGAGACAGAATGGGACGGCAAGGTCAGGGTGGACATCGGCAAGGATGTGGTCATTGATGTGGACGGTAAACTCCGGGCCCAGGGGGCTACCTTTGACATGCCTGATCAACATATTGACATCGACTCTCCAGACATTGTCATTGAGGGTAAAAATTTGATTCGGGTTGCCGATGAGGTCCTCGTTGAAAGCGATGCGGCGCTCACCTTGACGTCAGCCACCTATGCCATGGATATCCTGAAAACCGGGGCAGGGAAAACCTCCTGGCAGGGTAACGTCCATCTGGGAACCGGGACCGAAACACAAGGGCTCCGGCTTCGCGTCAAGGGTGATCTCGATATGGCCGACCCCCTTTACACCATGGCCGTCAACAATGCCGATATGGCAGCCAAAGATCGTCGAATCACCTGGAACGGCTCAGTCGAGTATGTTGCCGGCTCCGGGGCTGATGCCAGCAGCCGGATCGCCACAAACGGTACACTCCTCAGTGAGGCTGCCAGCTTCACCCTCCCGGAAGTTATCACACTTTCCCAGCAGGCCCTCCATTTCAAGGGCACCAGCGACATTGAACTGGGCAAAGACCTGAAGGTCAACAGTAACGGTAATCTCAGCCTTGGCGAAACCAGCCTTGACATGGCAGGCCTGTCGATCGGTGACAAGGAACTAACCTGGACAGGAACCGTTGCCTACCGTCTCGGTGAACACCAGGAGATCACCACTGATGGTCAATTGACCCTGGAGTCTTTGTTCGCCGATCTGGGAAAAGCCAATGTCCATCTCTACGAGCAGAGCATCACAGCCATTGCCAAAGGAGGGGTAAGCATCAGCGACAGGCCCCGGTTCACCGGAACCCTTTCCTTTGATGGCAAAGGGCTCCATGTCAACCAGGGGGAAAACCCGTTGGTCAAAGTGAAACGCCTCTTCATCGATAACGCCAAAGATAACGGCAAGGGAGGCCTGTATGCCGCTGCTCTGAACCTGGAAGAACTGATTGTCCCCACATCAAATCTGGTGCCGGTGCAGGTGAACATACCTGCGGTCATCATACGTGACATCAGCTCTCCGGAGCTGACCAGTGTCTCGGCTGGGATGCTTGAGGTGCGTAGCCCCAGGGTACGCAACAAGGATAAGGCAACCCTGCTGGCAGAACTGGATACCCTTAGTGCCAGTGATATCAGGGTGGACAACCAGCTCAACCTCCAGGTTTCGACATTGACCGCAGACAACGGTGTTTTTCTCGAAAACGATGACCAAAAACCTCTGGCAACGCTCACCGGCGCCAAGGCCTCGGCCATTAGTTACTCCTCCCAGTCCGGCTTGATCTGCGATACCGTTACCCTGGATGGAGCTTTCGCCAGGCTACTCAGAAAAAAACAGCAGCAGGCCTCGAAACAAAAGGAGGTCGTTGTCAAAGAGTCCACCCCTCCATCTCCCCTGCCGATAAAAATCGGCAAGGTACATGTTACCGGGGAAAGCGGTTTCACTTTTACAGATTCCTCCCTGCAAGAGCCTTTCACAACTACCTTTATCATCAAGACCCTTGAGGTCAACGATATCGATCTCAACGATACCGGGCATTCCTTCTCGTATACGCTTGACGGTGCCTTTGACAAGTATTCACCGCTACATGTCACCGGGAAAAGCGCGCCACTTGCACCTCAGCTCTACATTGAGCAGGAAGCTACCCTGCGGAATTACTCGATGATGCAGGTTTCACCCTACTCTGTAGAGGCCATCGGCACCTATTTCCCCTCAGGCTCTCTGGACCTGAGCTCAACGCTGAAACTGGCCGAAGGAAAGATCAACCTACAAAACACCCTCATCTTCAGAGAACTCACCAGCAAGTCCATTAACGGTGAACTGGGGGCAAAACTCAATAATCAGCTTCCCGTCCCGCTGGACCTGGCAATCACCATGCTCCGCAATGACAAGGGCGTCATCAATCTCAAGGTCCCTTTAAGGGGTAAACCATCCCATTTACGTGTTGGCCTCAGTGATATTATCGTCTCTACCTTGAGCAGGGCGATTACCGCCGCCGTTACACCCTATCTGGCCTATACAGTATTGGGACCAGCCGGAGCACTGGCGTATCTAGGCGTCAAGGTCGGCGAGAAAATTCTCGATCCAAACCTGCCTGCCCTGGAGTTTCAGAGGGGTGCGACCAAGCTTGATGATAACCAGATAAAAATCTTGGAAAAAATCGGCAATACCATTAAAAAAGAACAGGACACCACGTACACGATCTGGGCCAGGGTGGCGACCTGGGAGATCAGCGGCCTTGACAGTAATGCTGACGAAGCGGACCAGCAAATTCTCCAGGACACGAAGCTTCGTGCAGAGCTGTTCAAGCTCGGTAACGCTCGTTCTCTGGCAGTCAAAAATTACCTCCAGGACCAGTTTCACATTGACGAAAATCGCCTCATGATCTCCAATCCCGGCCTGCTTTTCGGGAAAAATGCGAAGCCACGGGTAGAGTTTATGCGCTAAGCTGTTTATTGCAGCGACCGATAGTATCCGCAAAACCTGCCGCTGCCTCGGCAATGACGCTGGGCGGCTGCCAGGGGCTACAAACAAGAAGGATGAACAAGGTATGACCTATCCGACTGTCTACCCGACAGGAACCACCGTTTACGACTCTTCCAGGTGTTACAATGGCTATACCCTCTTCCAGGCAAAAGAGCATGGAGCGCTGCTCATTGCCATGAACGGCGCTGAAGTCAAGCTCTGGCGAGGGCTCCACGGCTTTCCCAACAAATTGCTGCGCGGTGGCCAGGTTCTCGGGCACAGCGGAGAGCGCTCAACCATGTACGGTATGCAGGATTACCGGGATCTTCTTCAGGTGGACTGGGACGGCAACGTCACCTGGAAATTTAATAGATACGAGTACATCGAAGACCCGGGAGAAGAGCCGCAGTGGATGGCCCGGGTACACCACGACTACCAGCGGGCAGGAAATCCCGTGGGGTATCACGTACCGGGAATGGAGGCACTCCCCGACCAGGGAAACACCTTGTTGCTCGCGCATAAAAATCTGAAAAACAAAAAAATCAGCGACAAGCTCCTGCTCGACGACACCATCTATGAGGTGAACTGGAAAGGCGAAGTTGTATGGGAGTGGATCTGCAGTGAACATTTTGAAGAATACGGATTTCGTGAAGATGCGAGAAACGCGCTCTGCCGAGATCCCAATATGCGACCCTGTGGCGGTGGCATGGGCGACTGGATGCACCTGAACTCCATGTCCCTCTTGGGGGCCAACAGATGGTATGACAATGGCGACCGGCGATTTCATCCCGACAATATCATCGTTGACGGCAGGGAGACAAACCTCATCTTCATCATCGACAGGCAGACAGGCAGAATCGTCTGGAAAGTTGGTCCATACTACGATTATACAGCAGAAAAGGACCTTGGCTGGATCATCGGGCAACACCATGCCCACATGATCCCCAGAGGCCTGCCGGGCGAAGGTAACATTCTTGTCTATGATAACGGCGGCTGGGCCGGTTATGGCTCCTGCCACCCTGCCAGTCCCACTGGGACCAAGAACGTGTTACGCGATTATTCCAGAGTGATGGAATTTGATCCTGTCACCCTGAAAATCGTCTGGCAGTACACGCCTCAGGAAGCCGGCCTTGTCCATCCCACTGACAGTAACAGGCTCTACAGCCCCTTTATCAGCTCAGCCCAGAGGCTCCCCAACGGCAACACCCTGATCACTGAAGGAGGGGGTGGCCGTATCATCGAGGTCACCAGGGATCATGCTCTTGTCTGGGAATATATCTCCCCCTACTGGGGGAAGCAGTTTCGCATGAATATGGTGTACAGGGCGTACCGTTACCCTTACGACTATGTTCCCCAGGTCGATCCCCCCGAGGAAGTCGATATCGCGCCAATAGATGTTGTCGATTTCAGGGTAGCGGGCGCAGCATCCAGGGGTGCACGTTCAGAGAGTATCGTCAAGGGCGTTCTTCCCTACCAGACGTCTTCTGCCCTCTGCGTACTCTCGGACACGGATGAGCAGGATTGAGATTGTCCCTGCCGCGAAGACTGTGCCGGTAATATTGAACAATTCAAACTTCCCTCGTAACCATGCAACAAAGGAGAAATGAGATGAAACAGCTTTTCGCAGCAGTACTGCTGGCATGTATGGTCATTATGCCGTCTTGCGGCTGGACCGGACAGTGGACGCCAAAAGATTCTATTACCTTGCAGATCGGGTTTGGAGCTGGTGGTTCCACAGATATAATGGGACGTCTGGTGGCGGCAAAGATAGAGGAAAATACTGGCTGGAATGTCATCGTCGAGAACAAGCCGGGTGGTGCCGGTGTTGCCATGTTCTCCGCGCTCATGCGGCAAAAACCGGACGGGCTGACCCTGGGCCTTGGTGTCAGTACGCCGATCTTTCTCAACCTTGCTGCGCGCGGCGATTCTCTGCCGTTTACCATAGATTCCTTTGACTACCTTGCCACGATCATGCGCGGTGAAATTGCCATGGTGGCCAAGGCAGATGCCCCGTTCAATACCCTGGAAGAGCTTTTGGCCTATGCCAAAGAGCAGCAGGGCGGTATTGCTGTGGCTTTTGATGCCAAGCCACAGCAGATGGTGCTTACTCCGGTCGCCAAGAAGGCAGGCGTGAAATTCAGATTCGTCAAGCACAAGAGTGGTGCGGAGCAGATCCAGAGTCTCCTGGGCGGACATGCCGATGTTGCCTGTACAGCAGGGGCTCATGTCAAATACATCGAAAGCGGTGACCTGAAAATGATCGCCTCCATGAGCAAAGACAGACAGACCTGCGCGCCTGAGGCCAAGACCCTGATTGAAAACGGCTTTACCCTTTATCTCGAACCGTACTTCTACATTGCCGCCCCTCAAGGCTTGCCTGAAGAAGTGAAAAACAGCCTGGCAAAGGCATTTGACGAGGCAATCACCTCCGATACCGTCAAAAAGGCCCTTCAGGACTCCATGCAGGCGACCGCCTACAACCTCGGCCCCGAGGGTACCCATACGATGTTACGCGAAGGAGCAGAGGCTATCAAGGTACTGGTCAAAAATGCCCAGGAGAACTAGCTGCATTATGGATTGATTCGATGCAGAACCGCCTCTCAGGCCTGTTCGTCTTTCTTCTTGGCCTCTTGCTCTTTTTTTTCTTGATTCCCCTGCA
This sequence comes from Desulfobulbus propionicus, assembly GCA_002748735.1. Classification (GTDB taxonomy): domain Bacteria; phylum Desulfobacterota; class Desulfobulbia; order Desulfobulbales; family Desulfobulbaceae; genus Desulfobulbus_B; species Desulfobulbus_B propionicus_A. The sequence goes on from PDTC01000015.1 coordinate 7,658, forward strand.
GACCGAGGAGGTGGATTACGGCTGGCTGCATCCCGACACCCTGCCCTCGGTTGCAGCTATCGTCATCGGCGCGGCTGGTCTACTTCACTGCCTGTTCCCTAAGGGAGAGGGCAGACTTCACCTTCGCCACGGGATGCGAACGCTGATCTTTCTCGGCCTCGGCATCGCAGGGTTGTGGGGTATGGACGTTGCTGGCTTTGCTGTGGCTGCCCCGGTGATGATGCTGGTTATCATGCTTGTTGTCGGAGAACGGCGGTGGGTATGGCTCATCGCCGGAGTAATCCTCCTTCCCGCTGTTATCTGGTTCTGCATCGATCTTTTACTCAAGCGGCCTTTACCCTGACAATGAACGGCAAAGATGTTTGACGTCGCAAGTGTTATAGCAGGCCTCCAGGATGCGCTGACCCTGTACAACCTGTTGTTTGTCTGGTTCGGTATCGTTATAGGCCAGCTTGTCGGGGCGATACCCGGTGTCGGCCCCGTCATGGCCATGGCCATTGCCATCCCCTTTACCTTTACCCTTGAACCACTGCCAGCTATTGGCTTTCTTATGGGCATCAGCAAGGGGGGGCTCGTTGGTGGAGCGATTCCGGCAATCCTCATCAACACTCCCGGTACCCCGGATGCGGCAGCAACCACCCTTGACGGCTACCCCATGACCAAAAAGGGGATGCCGGAAAAAGCGACAAAAATAGCCCTCTACTCTTCGATTACCGGAGATGCCTTCAGCGATGTCGTGCTGATAACCGTTGCCCCGTTTATCGCCCTGCTAGCCCTAAAAATGGGGCCCATTGAGGTGCTTGCCCTCATGATCTTTGCGTTTTCGATCATCGCCGGTCTGGTTGGAGACTCCATCGCAAAAGGGCTTGCCTCCGCAGGTCTTGGTCTGTTCTGTGCAACGGTCGGACTCGACCCTGAGAACAGTACACCAAGGTTTATTTTCGGGTATTTCGAACTCTATGACGGTATTCCCCTTGTTTCCATGGCCCTTGGCATGCTCGCCGTTGCTGAGGTTGTCAAACGGATGGCGCAGATCAGGGGAAAGATCGAGTCGGCCGTCGTTATTGCCAAAAGCAGGGAAAAGAGCAAGCGGAGTATACGTTTCAGAGAGTTCTGGACCTGCAAGTACACGATCCTGAAGGGATCTCTAATCGGTACTGTTCTTGGAGCTATTCCAGGGCTAGATTCGTCGGCAGCGGCTTTTCTTAGTTATGCCTCAGCAAAACAGGCCTCCAAGGAGCCGCACACCTTTGGCAAGGGAAACATTCATGGCGTCGCAGCTACCGAATCTGCAAACTCCGCCGTTGCCGGCGCCAATCTCATCCCTCTGCTTACCCTGGGGATCCCCGGGAACCTGGCAGCGGCACTCATCATCAGTGCCCTGATGATCCACGGAGTCCAGCCGGGGCCGCTGCTGTTCAAAGAACAGGGGCAGTTGATTTATGGGCTGTTCGGAACCCTGCTCATGGCGAATATCCTGAATCTCTTCTCGGGGCTGCTGGGACTGCGCCTCTGGACAAGGGTTATCAGGGCACCCGAGTCCATCGTTTTTCCGGCAGCGCTTCTGCTCTGCATGACCGGAGTGTACCTGGCAACCGGTGGACTTTTCGGTGTTGCCATCATGTTCATCTTTGCCTTTTTAGGGTACCTGATGAACGTCTACGGCTACTCGGTCATCGTCTTTGTCATCGCCTTCTTTCTCGGAGAACGGTTCGAGCTCTCGCTTTCCCAGTCGCTCAATATCCTGGACGGTGATATCACCATGCTTTTTTCACATCCTGTTGCCCTGCTGCTGTGCGGTTTGGCTGTTCTCTCCCTCATCTGGTTTGGCAGGGACAGAAAACTGCCATAATACCGGTTGCCCACCGTTTCCAGCCCAATCTCGATGCCCAGGAACTGCCCCAGAAGACCTCTTCAACCTGCAATTGCCCGTGAACAAGATGGCTGAGGAGCGAACCTGCAAGGCTTCTGGCACGTGAGCAGGCCAAGGTTCTCCCGTTGGCCCAGGTTACAATGAAATTGACTTCATCGCCGACGACCTTGATTACTATGCGGGCTGGGCTCGAATCTATGAGGGTGAGAGTATCCAGAGTGACCAGCCAAAGGAGAATATTTTCCTGTTTTGGCAGCCTATCGGCGTTATTGTCAGCATCTACCCATGGAACTTTCCCTTTTTGTCATGGTCCGTAAGGGTTGCGCCAGCGCTTCTGACAGGTAACACCATCGTCATCAAACCCAGCAGCGAACCACCGACAACCACCCTCGAATTTGCCCGGCTTGTCGCAGAATAACCTTGATCTTCCCGCCGGCATCCTCAATATCGTCTCAGGCCGTGGTTCCACCTTGGGGGGGCCCTTGTTCGTAGTCTGATAACTGGTATTCACCCTTACTGGCAGTGTCGAGGCAGGGGTTGAGGAGAATCAGCGGAAAACATCACCAAGTGCTCGCTTGAGCTTGGCGGCAAGGCACCAGCAATTATCTGCGCCGAGCGTGTCTATGTAGAAAAGGGGATTGAACGGCAGTTTACTGAAAAATTGATTCAGGCCATGCAGGATGGCGAAAATCAGGTATTGGCGGCGCAAATGGCAAGCATGGTCTTTACGAGTACCTGCAAACACACGTCGCTTATATCCAACACTGATCATATGCTGTTCAGGCATCCTTGTCGCTCTCTGACAAGCAGAGAGCTGATTACAGGGTGCTTTGGCGGTTTTTTCGCGAAGCGCCCTGTAATAAGACAAGCAAAGGAAGAGAGGTAACCAGATAAAAAATACCCTCTCAGACACGACGATCTGAGAGGGTATTTTTTATCTGGTGCCGAGACCAGGATTTGAACCAGGGACACACGGATTTTCAGTCCGTTGCTCTACCGACTGAGCTATCTCGGCACTGTCTCCTATAAGGTCCGTTTATCTAGCAAAACCTGCCTGATCCTGTCAATACTTTTTTCCTACTTCTCGGGGGTGGTCAATAACTCACCCAGATCAACATCAAACTCATCCAGGGCGGTGCCGGTCTTGACAGCTTTGGTTGCCACCTCGCCCATGGTCTCCAGGGATTCCTCCAGCGCAAAACCCTCAACCTGCAAGTCTTCAAGGCCAGTTGCCACCCTGTCTTCTGTCCCTGCAGCATCTGTCAGCGAAGCCGTCGTGGCCGGAATCTCATCGGTCACTGTAGCAACAGTCTCTTCTTTCGCGGAAGGCGCCAGGTCCGAGATATCCATGTCTCCGAAATCAAGATGTCTATCATCGGTTTTCTTTTCCTCGGCCGGCACCGCTGTTTCAGGTTCATCTGCTGCCTCCTGCACACCGGTCTCGTCTGTCGCCACCTCACCAAGATCAAGCATTGGTTCCTCAACCGGGGCAGCCTCTTCCAGGTCGTCAAAATCCAAAAGCTCTTCACCGTCTTCCAGGTCAAGCTCCGTTGCAGCAGAGTCGTCTTCAGCAGGAGTCTCAAGGGAAAATTCAACCTCTGGCTCACCTTCTACTCCGATCTTGTCTTCTTTTGTCAAACGCTCAAGTTCAGCTTCTCCTGCCGGCGAAGGACTCATGGGCGTCGCAACTGGTTCCTCCTCAGGAAGAGAAAACTTAAGGAAAAACGGGGAAGGAGTGTCATAGATGGTGCCGTTCAGAGCTTTGGCCGAAGAGCCCACCTTTTTTTTACACTTTTTGCACCGTTCAAGATGATCAAATGATATAAATCCACATTTCGGACATCGCATTATTTCGCCCTGTCTGTAAAATTCCTGAAAATTTGATACGTTCTCTTATCATTAGGCATTATCGCACACGCAAGCCACGAAAATCAAGGCGTGATTGTCCGGCAATGCATTTTCTTCAAAAAATGCACAAAAGCCCTTACCAGGGTCCATCGATGTCCCTACTTCTTGACTTTGTCTTTCTTCTTCTGTAAAAAACTACGTCGTTCATAACTGCTGGAAGCTCACCTTGCAGGTCCTTAACACTCAACCATGCATATCACTGGCAGCACAAAAATATTCTCAGCTCCTCAACGCCTGGCGCTTCTGACCGCGTTCATCGGCGTCGTACTGATCATCATCCAGATTGTTCTCCTCCTGGCAAACGGCGATGGTCTCTGCTTTAACGATGGCTGCCAAATTGTTGAACAACAAACCCGCATACCGCCGCTGGTCATCAACATTGCCGGCCTGTTATTCTTTCTCCTCGCAGCCTTCCTGCAGGGTCTCAGTAACACAAAAAAATGTCTGTTCAGCCTCCTGACCCGCTACCTTCTGCTGGCAGGAACAGCGGCCGAAGGTGTGCTGTTCAGTTTCCAGCACTTCGTCCTTACAACCTACTGTTCTTATTGCCTTATCATCCTTGGTCTTATCCTGGTGCTCAATCTCTTGAACGGGCTTGCCCATTTTTTCCGGGCCGCGCTTGTCTTCAGCACAATACTCGCGGTCTTCTCCAGCCTCTCGTTCAGTAATCCAGCCAGCCAGCCAGACCTGGACCAGGGCACCATGGCAATGTTGAAGGCAGAGAACAAAGACCAGCAGGTTTACCTGTTCTTTTCTTCTACCTGCAACCACTGCGCAGCCATTCTCCAGGCCGTCCAACAGCGTCGAGACATGAATATCCACTTCAATCCCATTGACAGGATAGAGCATCTGCCTGTGCAAGGTGTAGAGTTTACTGACAGATATTTTCCGGAAACCAACCGGGCGCTGCTGCACACATTAGGGATGAAAGAAGTACCAGTGATACTGATCAAGGACTCGTCTGGTTTTCGGACACTCAAAGGGGAGACAGCCATCTCCGCCTTTTTTGCCGACCGCCACCAGCCGTCATCTCCCCCCATCGGTACCAGTAGTGCTCCAGGTATCCCGGGGCTTGTTCCTGCAGACGACAGTTGCAGTGCCGAGCGCGGCTGTGAAGAGCCGATCCCGGGAATTCCAGGCCAATAACCTGCTCCCGAACATTGGGGCAGACTCTGCGACTGTAATCAGAAACCTCTCCGATACAGCAGTACCGGGGCAAGACGTACAGCCACATTGCTGCGCCACTATCATGCCCGGCACATAGTCATCCGAAAGAAATACAAAATTTCCTTGACGCATATCCAGCAAAGATGCTCTATCTAAGACTTTCTAAACCAACCAGACTCGCCTGTCTCTGACAGAACACACGAAGGAGGAACACGTTATGAAAAGAAGAACACCGGCCCTGTTTCTGTCAATCGCCCTTGTCTTCTTCTGTTCGCAGTCTGCTCTTGCCGCAAAAACACTTCGTCTTACCCTGCAGTTACCCGCGACCCATCATCTGGGCGTCAACATCCAGTCCTTTGCCGATGAAGTCAACGCCAAAACCAACGGCGAAATCAAGGTGGAGATTTACCCCTCTGCCCAGTTATACAAGGACAAGGAGGTTCCCAAAGCTGTGGCCTCGGGAGCCGTAGAAATGGGTGCAGCAGCACTGACCCGATTTGTCGGCACAATTCCTGCGGTTGATCTTTTCTACGTACCCTTTCTCTTTAACAGCGAACAATCGGTTAAAAAAGCGGTTGCCAAGGGAAGTCCGGTACGTCAGCCTATCGATGAGGCCATCCTGGAGACAGGTGCCCGTGTTCTCTGGTGGCAGGCCTACGGCGGTGCAGTCTTCCTCAGCAACGACTTTGCCCTGCAGACGCCTGCCAAATTGAAAGGCAAGAAAGTACGGGTCTTCAGCAAGACCCTCGGGGCCCTGGTTGAGGCTGCGGGTGGTGCACCAACCTCCATTTCCGGTTCTGAGCAATTTCTGGCCTACCAGCGGGGCACCGTTGACGTCGGGATAACCGGAGTGACCGCGGTACAGAAACGCAAACTCTATCAGGTAATGAACACACTCACTGCCACCAAAAGTATGGTGGACATTGAGTTTGTGGTCCTGATCAATGAAAAGGTCTGGCAGGATCTCTCCGATCAGCAGCGTCAAGTCATAACCGAAGCTGCCGCGCGAGTGGAAGGGGAGCTCCGCGAAAAGATGAGCAAGCTGGAGGCCGATGCCTTTGCCTTTGTCGCTGACAAGATCAAGGTGGTAAACCTCACCGACGCTGAGGAGAAGCAATGGCAGCAATTGGCTGAACCGGTGATCAATGAATATATCAAGAACGCCGGACCGCTCGGCCAGCAGCTTGTCGACGCTGCCCGCAAACTGTAACCTTCCTGAACTCGACAGGGGAAATCTTTTCCCCTGTCGTCGAGTTTTTTATGCTTGCATTTATTGACCGACTCAGCACGTTCTTTGGCCGGGTCAGCGCCTGGTTATTTTTCGCCATCGCCGGGGTTATTGTCTTTGAGGTGGTCGCCCGCTACGTTTTTCTTTCCCCCACCATTTGGGGCGAAGAGATGTCCCGCTTTCTCCAGATATGGGCAACCTACCTCGCCGCTGCCTATGTCCTGGCGCAAAGAAAACTTATCGCCATTGACCTGGTGGTGAAAAAGCTGCCACCGTTAATCCAGCGAGCTGCGGAAGCCATGGCCCTCCTGGTCATGGCTGTCTTTTGCCTGGTTACCTGCTGGTATGGAACTGCAGTTATGATTGATTCCATCAGGGTAGGCAGGGCCACCTCCACCATGCTCTCCGTTCCGTACTGGATGACCGAAGCGGCCATTCCAGTGGGCTTTGGTCTCCTGTTGCTGCAGATTTTGGCCGAGCTCTACCGCACCCTTTCCCGAGTGTCTGAGAAAAATGCTCACACCTCGTCTTCAGCATAGCTGCGTTCCATGACTTCCGCCTGCATCCTTCTCGCTCTGCTCTGTCTGCTGCTTATCCGCGTACCAGTAGCCTTTGCCCTCGGAGGTCTGGGGCTCTCGCTACTCTGGCTAAAAGATATCAGCCTGATGATGGTACCCCAGAGTATCTACTCCACTGCCGACAGTTTTGTCCTTCTGGCAGTACCGCTGTTCCTGCTGATGTCCAATATCCTGCTCAAGGGAGGCGTAGGCAAGGATCTGTTCAACGCCGTGCAAAGCTGGGTGGGACACTGGCCTGGTGGGCTTGGCATAGCAACTATTGTCAGCTGTGCCATGTTTTCGGCTATTTCGGGTTCTTCGGTGGCCACTGCCGCAACCATCGCCACGGTAGCCGTTCCTGAGATGATTGAACGGGGCTATAGCCGTCCCTTTGTTCTCGGCCTGCTCGCCGCGGGTGGCACGCTTGGCATTCTCATTCCACCTTCCGTTCCCCTGATTCTCTACGGCGTCATCACCGAGGAGTCCATCCCTGACCTTTTTATGGCAGGGGTTGGTCCAGGACTCCTGCTTACCTCGCTCTTTATCCTCTACTCCTTTGCCTATTCGCTGTTTGATCGTAACTATACCCCCACGCCCAAGGCGACCTGGGGTGAGCGCCGCCAGGCCACTCTACGTGCCTTTCCTACACTTTTCCTCGCTGTTGTGGTTATCGGTGGTATTTATCTCGGGATCTTCACGCCGACAGAATCGGCGGGTGTTGGCTTTGCGCTGTCGCTTCTTATCGTCATTCTGTTGAGAAAGCTCAACTGGACAGGGCTCAAGCAGGCTGTAACTGCATCGATGCTGACCACGGTGACGATCTTTCTCATCATCGCCGGCGCAAAGGTGTTCGGCAAGGCCATTACCCTTTACCGCATTCCCCAGGAAATCTCGCTGGCCATCACCACTAACATCGGAGAGCCGGCTATCTTTGTGCTGGTGGTCTGTGCGGTACTGCTGCTCATGGGGTTTTTCCTTGAATCAATCTCCATGCTACTCATCATGGTACCGGTACTGCACCCGGCTCTGACAGCCATGATGCTGGACCCGATCTGGTTCGGTATTCTTTTCGTCATAATGATTGAGTGCGCCCTGATAACGCCGCCGGTCGGCATGAATCTCTTTGTTATTCAGGCTGTCGCCAAAGCACACCTGCCAGAAATCGTCCGCGGTGTTTGGCCTTTCATCCTGATGATGTTCCTGTCAGTGATTGCCATCTACCTTGTCCCGGACATCGTGCTGTACATTCCCTTTAAACTTTGATCGCAAGCCCATGAACTCTCCAGCGACACGACTCAGACAGCTTCTTGAAAAAGGGGACATGATCATCATGCCATGCTGTCATGACGCTCTTTCGGCGAGGCTCATCGAACGTGCCGGCTTTCCGGTGACGTTCATGAGCGGATTCACTGTGTCCGCGACTCGCCTGGCCATGCCAGACACAGGTCTTATCTCCTTCGGTGAGATGGTCGCGCAGGCCAGGACAATCAGTCAGGCTGTCTCGATCCCTGTCCTGGCCGATGGCGACACCGGGTATGGCAACGCCATGAACATCAAGCGGACTGTCCGGGAATATGCCGCAGCCGGGCTGGCCTGCGTTATGCTCGAAGATCAGGTCTCCCCCAAACGGTGCGGCCACACACAGGGTAAACAGGTGGTGGGATTTGAGGAGGCCTGTCTGCGTATCCAGGCCGCTGTTGATGCCAGGGAAGAAGGTGCAGATATTTTAATCATGGCCCGCACAGATGCGCGCGGTGTTATGGGCATGAACGAGGCGTTGCAACGAATGCAGGCCTTTGCTGAGCTGGGGGCTGATATCCTTTTTCTCGAGGCTCCCAGGTCCGTTGAAGAGATGTGCCAGTTCTGCAACCACGTCTCTGGGTTCAAGATGGCCAACCTGATTGAGGACGGCCTCACCCCGTTACTGCCACCCGAAAAACTTCATGCCATGGGGTACCACATTGCCGCATACCCCCTTGCCCTGCTCCAGGCGATCATTACCTCCATGGAAGCGGCCTTGACAGCACTGGCCGCCGGACAATACCCCCACGGACTTCAGGGCTTTGCCCACGTAAAAAACAGCATCGGCTTTCCTGAGTACGACAAGGAAGAACAACGGTATCATGTTGTAAAAATGAGGGAAAAAGTAAGTTGAGAGAGGGACGCTCTGACCTGATACCGTGGAGTGAGGACGTCGCCGTTTTCTTGACTTGTCCGATCATCGTCAAAATGTCATGCGCGCCTCCAGTGCCCTTTTCTTCTCGTTCTAAATGAAGAAAAAGGCACCGGAAGGTATTACCGCACGATCAAGCGGGGAGCTGACCGTACTATATTTTCAGTGCAAATGAATCGTCCAAAAACCCCGCCACTCCTGTAAGTTCTCGAAGTCCTGCGTGGTCGTCGCTGAAGTTGTCACATGCAGCTGGTCGACATAATTCGCAACCCCTGCCCCCTCGTTTTCAGGCATTTTTGTATTGATATCTGTGGCCATCTTTCCATCGATAAGTTGGGGCTTCATCCCTTCGCCGCTCACCATATATTAAAGCAAGAAGAGGGAGGTCCGTGTGGAGGAATCAAAGTCTTTTACTGCAGGCTATCTGCGTAAAAAGCGATCTTGTCAACTCGTGGATAAGATCACAAAAATACGACGTCTCCTCTGATCATTTCCCAAAAAAATCCTGCTGGAGCCAGCGGATACCAAAGAGGAGCAGTTGCTCATCATCACCGGCAACCGCCTGAAGCTCCGAGGAAAGGAGGGTTGCCGGCAGACTGATGCGTCCTGCAACGATCTCTTTTCTAAAGGTGTCAAGGTCGTAGAGTGCAAGCAGATATTTATCCACCTGGACCCTGGAGAGGCTGAAGCCCTTGCGGACCTGGGGATGCTGCAAGAGCTCGATCATTGCATCGTTGAAATGATTGTAAGGCTCCAGTCCCTGATCGTTAAAAAACTCATCCACGGTCTGCAACCCATGTTGTTGGTGGCCAAGGCAATGATCCTCCTGCACCAGCACGAACTGTTCATGGGCAATTCCGTTTGGATTCCGGGAAACACCGCGCCCGGCCGGATAACTGCGGCAGGCGCCGGGACGATCTTCGTAGACCCTGCAGCCAGCTGCGCTGATAAAGGTGCAGCTGGCCTGGCCGTCATCTACCATGGTAAGAAAACATTGGGGAAAGAGCTCTCCCTCTTCCCAGGCAACGATGACATAGTTGTTGAGAAAGGCGCTGGAATCGATGTTCAGCGCCCGTTTCAGCCGCAGAACATCATAGGGTGTCAGGGCCAGATCCAGCGAACGGCAACAGGCCGTGAAGCAGGCCACATCTGGATGGCAGCGGAACTGGAACTGTTCGTTTCTCTTCAGCGCTTGAAACGCAGGTTCTCCCATCGGCTATCTCGTCTTCAGGGCCAGCAGCGGGCTGGCAATGAATATTGAAGAGTAGGTTCCTACCACCAGCCCGACCAGCAGGGCGAATGAAAAATCGTGGATGGACGATCCTCCGAAAAAAAACAGTGCTCCCACGGTCATTGCGGTGGTCAGCGAGGTGACAATGGAGCGCGCCAGCAGTTGATTGATGGAGTTATTGATAATAGAGAAAAATGGAAGGTCTTCAAATTTTTGCATATTTTCCCTGATGCGATCAAAGACCACCACCGAGTCGTTGAGTGAATAACCGGCCAGGGTCAGCAGGGCAGTGACAATCAGCAGGGTGATTTCAATGTTGAGGAGCCAGCAGATACCGAGCACCACCAGGACATCATGAAAGGTTGCTGCTGCCGCAGCCAGGCCGAAGCTGAAGTCAAAACGTATTGCCAGATAAAAGAGCACCCCTATCAGGGAAATGGCGATGGCCTGGATTGCCTTGTTCCTGAGGACCGAGGAAATTGATGAGCCAATCTCGGATTGAGATTCAAGGGTAAAGCCTTTGTCGGCGAGATCACTGTCAAGGATAGCTGTCAACTGTTCACCCAGGTGTCCGACCGTTTCCTCCTCGATTTTTATTTTGACGATCAGACGGTTCTCCCCTGTAACCTCCTGAAGGTCGATCCCAGGATAACCGTTGTCAGCGAAGGTCTTGCGGACCTCATCCAGGGAGAACGCCTGTTGCGCCTTGTACTGGAGGAGGGAACCACCAGAGAAGTCCACGCCCAGATTGGCTTCGCCCCGGAGTATCTGAACAAAGGCAAACAGGCCGATTACTGCCATGATGGCGGAAAGAGAGAAGGCGATTCGTCGAAATCCCATGAAGTCAAAGTTGGGACGCTTGAAGAGTTGCAAAAAGTTGAGTTTCTTCAGTGATCGTGTGGCGGGGATGGCGTCATAGATCAACCGGCTGCAGAAGAGGACCGCAAACAGGTTGAAGATGATACCAAGCGACAGCGTCACGGCAAAACCCTTGATCGGACCGGTACCGAAGAGAAAAAGTGCCAGGGCAGTGATAAGGGTTGTGACCTGGGAGTCGACGATACTCCAGAAGGCCTTACTGTACCCCGATGCCACCCCGGAACGTACAGATTTGCCAAGGGCAAATTCCTCGCGCATGCGTTCGAAGATCAGGACGTTGGCATCCACAGCCATACCGATGGAAAGGATAATACCGGCAATGCCTGGCAGGGTCAGGGTGGCGTTGAACATGGCAAGCCCGGCAAACAGAAACAGGAGATTGAGTGCCAGGCTCACGTTGGCGATCAACCCGGACAGCCGATAGTAGATGACCATAAACACCAGGACCATGAGGGTACCGAAAAGTCCACTGATCAGTCCCCTGTGGATGGAGTCCTTACCGAGACTTGCGCCCACCGACAGATTCTGGATAATCTCGACCGGGGCCGGCAAGGCACCAACCCTGAGGACGATTGCCAGGTCAGTGGCCTCCTCGTGGCTAAAACGGCCGGTGATCTGGGCTGAGCCGCCAAGAATGCGTTCCTGGATCACCGGTGCGGAGCGAACCACTTCATCGAGGACAATAGCCAGCTGCCGATGGACATTTTTCTCGGTGATAGAGGCAAAGACGCGACCGCCTGTCCCGGTGAGATCCAGGCTGACATACGGTTCGTTAAAGGTGCCGCCAATGCGTACCTGGGCATTTTTGACCATATCACCGGTCATCAGGGTCTGGTTCTCCAGGAGGATTGGCCGCTTAATATCCTTGCCGGTATCCGGATCCTTGGTTCGTTGAAAATAGATTGCCGTCCCCTTGGGGAGTCTGTTTTGCAGGGCGAGGTTCAGCTGCCTGCGGTTTTCTCCCTTTTTCCATGTGCCGGCTGCTATGGCGTCACTGATGAGCCCGTTGAGATCAACGCCGCTGGCATCGGCCACGAGTTTGAACTCCAGCTGAGCTGTCTGGCCGATGAGTCCCATGGCCCGTTCCGCCTTGACACCGGGAAGCTGCACCACAATTTCATTGTCACCCTGACGAATGATCACAGGTTCGGCAACACCAAAGAGGTCAATACGGTTACGGATAATCTCCAGGGCCTGGTCAACCGAGTTCTTGCGAATATCCTCGACCTCCTCTTTTTTGAGGGCCAAGGTGATCCTGGGAAAAGAACCCTCTTCTGCCTGAACATCGATGTTCAGGTTGGGAAACTCTTTGTCGGTGATGGCATTGACCGTGTCCAGGGCGTTGGTGTTGGGCAGGGTCAGGATTACCTGTGAGGGGTCTGCGCTCTCCATGCGTACCGCAGAGACGTTTTTTTCCGCGAGAGCATCTTTGAGGTCATTGGTGGCGAGATCGAGCGAGTTCTCCACGGCCTTGTCCAGGTCAACACGCAACACCAGGTGAATACCTCCCTGGAGATCAAGGCCGAGCTTCAGTCCTTCCGGGGCGAGGTAGTTTTTCCACCAGTCGGGTGCGCCAGCATAGAAAGAGGGGACAAGGGTCATGGCCGAGAAGACGACCAGGATGAGGACCATCCATATTTTCAGTTTCAAGGTGGTGTTCATCTGCAGTCTACCTGTTGACGGGCAAAAAAAGAGTTAACGGGAGTATATGGCCACAAAAAACGTTAATTATACGATGATAACTATCATTCCGCAATGCCGTGGTATATTTTTCCTGGAAAAAATAATGAGACATGGTGAATTATTTGATTTTTTTCACCAAGGTCAAGGAAATGTAAGCACATTTACCTTAGCCATATTGTCAATATTTCCATGAGAAAAAATAGAAGGATAAAGACCTTGCCAGAAAATGCAAGTATGCTGGGCTGCCGATGACCTCCAGGCAGGTCTCGGAGTTTTAAGTTCTCTTGCGGTTGATCGCTGCTGCCATACAGGCTGCGCCAAATCCGTTGTCGATATTAACCACCGCCAGCCCGGAGGCGCAGCTGTTAAGCATCCCGAGAAGTGCGCTGTAGCCTCCGGCACCGGCGCCGTAGCCAATACTGGTCGGTACGGCAATCACCGGTGCGCTGGTTATTCCGGCGACGACAGAGGGCAGAGCACCCTCCATACCGGCGACAACGATGACCACGCTTGCCTCCTGCAAGAGTTCTGCGTGAGCGAGAATCCTGTGGATGCCGGAGACGCCGGCGTCATAGATTGTCTGTACCGGGTGACCAAACCAGGTGAGGCTCACCCGGGCCTCTTCGGCCACAGAGAGGTCCGAGGTGCCGGCCGTTACCAGGACGACTTGGCCCCGAGCGCAGTTTGTTGGGATGTAGGCAGCATTGCCCGTAAGGGTTCGCGCAGATTCATGGTAGGTGAGCCCTGGCACTGAGCGGCACACCTGGGCAGCCTTGTCGGCCTGGACACGGGTGGCGAGGGCCACCGTGCTCCCTTTGAGTAGGGCTGTCATGATTTCCGTCAGCTGTTCAGTGGTCTTGTTCTCACCAAAAACAGCTTCAGGCAGGCCGGTTCGCAGCTGGCGGTGATGGTCGAGGCGAGCCGACTGGAGCTTCTCTACCGGAAGAAGACGCAAGCGGTTCAGGGCCTCATCCAGGTCAAGCTCACCATCACGGACGCTAAGCAGCAGGGTTTTGAGATGATGTTCGTTCATGGTTGACTCCACCTGAAATCTACCATGGTGAATGAGGGGAGTAAACCATTTACGAATGCCCGCTTTTTTTGTAGAGGTAAAGAGAGTCGTCAGTTTTCAGTGGTTTTTGGGGCAGTGAACCGCCACTGCTGATTTTTTCCTTAACAGCGCTTACTGAGTGAATCATGAACACTGAGCATCTTCCTTTGTACATCGACCATCTTCTGGATCCCCTGGTCTATGCCCACCCCGTACAGGACGTTGAACTTGTGCAGACCCATATCAGCTACGTCCTGCTGGCGGGAAACTATGTCTATAAATTCAAGAAACCGGTGGATTTTGGCTTCCTTGATTTTTCTACACTGGAAAAGCGGGAGCTTAACTGTCGCAGGGAGTTGGAGCTGAATCGACGTCTTTGCCCGGATATCTACAAAGGCTTGGTCACGGTTAACGAACATGGCAAGGCGTTAGTCTTGAATGGGGTTGGACCGGTAGTGGAATACGGCATTAAGATGATACGCATGCCGCAGGACAGGATGATGTCGGCCGTGATCGAACGGGGAGAGCTTGCCGAGGAGCACATCCGCCAGCTGGTCGATGTTCTGGTACCGTTTTACCAACGGGCGGAACATGGGCATGAGATCGAAAAATTTGGGCGTAGTGACCAGGTGGCCATCAGCGTTCTGGAAAATTTTGACCAGACCGAGGAGTTTATCGGTCAGGGAGGGTTGAGTCAGGAAGCCTTTGAGACCATATCAGCTTCAGCCCGGCACTTTCTGGATAACGGGGCGCTTTTTGACCGCCGTATTGAGCAGGGGCGTATCCGCAACTGCCATGGGGATCTGTACTCAGCCAATATCTGCCTGGATGAGCCCTTGCATATCTACGACTGCATCGAATTTAACGAGCGCTTCCGGTTTACTGATGTGGCCAGTGATGTCGCCTTCCTGGCCATGGATCTCGATTTTCACGGCTTAACCGATCTTGCCTCCTTGTTTATCGACCTGTTCGTCAGGCAAAGTGGCGATGAAGGCCTTTTGGATGTCCTGCCCTTTTACAAATGTTATCGGGCGTATGTACGTGGTAAAATTGGCCTCTTCACTGCTGCGGATCCTGCTGTAGACGAAAAGACACGTGAGCGCGCCCTTGGGGGCTGTGCCCGTTACTTTGCCCTGGCAAAGAGCTATGCGGTCAAAGAGCACTGAAACAAGCTGGCCCCGACTCATCGTATTTTTTGGCCTGACAGCTTCGGGGAAGTCAACGCTGGCCCGGCTGTTTGCCGAGCGGCACGGGTATCTTCACCTGAACACCGATATTGTCCGCCGGGAACTGGCCGGCATACAGCCCGGTGAGCATGGGCAGGCGCCGGTGGAGCAGGGGATATATACACGAGCATTCAGCAGAAGGACGTACGCGGAACTTTTACAGCGGGCGGAAAAAGCCCTTGAAGCAGGGGGCCCCGGGGTTGTCCTCGACGGGTCTTTCCTGGTTTCGGCACAACGAAACCAGGTCGTCGAGCTGGCCAGGGCCCAGGGTGAACAGGTGATGTTTATTTTCTGCTACTGCCACAAGGCCACTGTTCAGGCCCGTCTGCGGCAGCGTCACCAGGATCCCCAGGCTGTCTCTGATGGCAACTGGGAGGTCTATCTGCACCAGCTAAGGCAGTTTTGTGAGCCTGAAGAGTTGCCGCCTGAGCAGCGGCACCAGATCAACACCGAGAAGTCCCCGGCTGAGCTGGTTGAGGAGGTCGAGCGGTTACTGACCGAAGGTCCGGCACGGTGTAGAGAATCTCCTCTGGACGCTAGTTAATCGTCGATATCCGAGGCCCCACCCCATTTCATCCACTGCGGAAGGGTGACATCTGGGAGCCATTGGTCGATTCCCCAGGAAGGGGGATTTTCAGCTTCAAGTCGAGCCAGCAAGGCTTCCGCCTTAGGGGCAATTGAAGAGGCAGGATAGTTGGCGAGAAGATACCGCAAACGGTGCTTGGCCTGATCGTATTTTTCCTGCTTGACATAAAAAACCGCGACAAAATATTCGTGATTCACCAGGAAGTCACGGGCGGTAAGTATACGTGCTCTGGCCTCGGTGCTGTAGGGGGAGTCCGGATAGGAGCGGAGCAGACGGGTAAACGACTTAATTGCCTCCCTTGCCCCGCTGACATCGCGGTCGATACGATCACTGCGTGCAAAATCGCACATGGCGTACTGAAAAAGCACATAGGCCATGGCCTCGTTCGTGGGATGACGCTCCTCGAACTCCTGGTAAAGCAGTTTTGCTTCCAGATAGTCGCCCTTGTAATAATGGGCATCCGCGGCCTTCAGTTCGGCGAGGACCGCCTGGTCGCTGAAAGGATGGCGATCAAGGATCATATTGAAGGCCGTTAATGCCTTTTCATACTGGCCAGTATTGTACGCTTCCATGCCATTGATGATCAAGATCTCGGGCGCTTCTTCCTGAGGCTTGCCATCACTGCCAAAGGTGATCTTGTCGAACATCCCTTTGAACGTCGAGCATCCTGAAAACAGCATGGAAACACCGACGAGTATCAGGAGCACCTGGCAGAGATGCCGTGGTTTGAGTGTCTTCAAGTTGAATGTAGGCATGGGGAACTCCTGGATGACTGAGTGGCAGAGCTGTTTTTTGGGGCAACACACCAGTTATTTTTTTGCGTATCAATACAGCAACCGCCCCGCGCTACAACTCGCTGATGGGCGGTATTTTCAATCCTTGATCTCTTGGGACTATCTCTCTATGCACCCTGTTGAAAAGGCTGTTGAACTCTGGCTGAAGCACGATGGACGGGAAATATCCCGTACCTCCCTGGTAACCAGGAAGGTAGGGACTACAGGGCCAACATTATGAGACAGCCTTGTTAATCAGTTCAATGAGCTGCGCTTTGCCGACCGCACCGGTAATCTGATCGACGACTTCACCGTCTTTAAAGAGGATCAAGGTCGGGATCGCCCGGATTCCATATTTCCCCGGCGTTGCCGGATTGTCATCCACGTTCATCTTGGCAATCTGAATTTTGCCGTCAAATTCACCCGCCAGCTCGTCAATGACCGGACCAATGGCCTTGCAGGGCCCGCACCATGGCGCCCAGAAGTCGACAAGGCAGGGAAGGTCACTCTCCAGCACCGTGTTTTCAAACTCGCCATCAGCAATGTGTTTTACCTTATCGCTTGCCATAGGTCTCTCCTTGTGGTCCCCTACAGAAGGGCATCATCATTTTCTCAGGAAAGAATAGTAATTCTAGTAAATTACTATTCTTTTTTTATTCTGCGGTCGTCAATTCTACCTTGCTCGATAGCCAGTGACAAGAAAAAATTGGCAAAGTGTGTCGGGCTTTTGTGTTTGACAGGAGAAAAATCGACGA
This sequence comes from Desulfobulbus propionicus, assembly GCA_002748735.1. Lineage (GTDB taxonomy): Bacteria > Desulfobacterota > Desulfobulbia > Desulfobulbales > Desulfobulbaceae > Desulfobulbus_B > Desulfobulbus_B propionicus_A. The sequence goes on from PDTC01000015.1 coordinate 24,748, forward strand.
AGTATAATTATCTGTTTGAAGAGCTAATTTCCACCTTTTTTCAAGGTGTTTCGCTAATTGGTGTTTTGCGTTGTAACTTTTAAGGAGCATGCATATGAATACTCAGCGTTCTGCCGCGTTATTTAAGGCGGCCAAACAGGTGATCCCCGGCGGGGTGAATTCACCGGTACGGGCCTGTCGATCAGTGGGCTGTGACCCCTTGTTTGTCGCAGAGGCCAGAGGCTGTACGCTCACAGATGCTGATGGCAACAGTTTTATTGATTTTGTTGGCTCCTGGGGACCGATGATTATCGGCCATGCCCATCCCGAGGTTATTGAGGCTGTCCGCAGGGCGGCGGAGCGTGGGACAAGTTTTGGGGCCCCGTCCGCAGCTGAAATAGAACTGGCTGAGCAGGTCTGCGCTGCATATCCCTCCATCGACAAGGTCCGTTTTGTCAACTCCGGGACTGAGGCGACCATGAGTGCCGTTCGACTCGCCCGAGGGTACACGGGAAGATCCAGGGTGGTCAAATTTGATGGCTGCTATCATGGCCATGCAGATGGTTTTCTCGTAAAGGCCGGTTCAGGGCTGCTAACCCTGGGGATCCCGGGAAGTCCCGGCGTGCCCGATGAAGTTGTCCAGGGTACGTTGTCCATTCCCTACAATGATATCGAAACACTTGAGCAGACGCTTGCCGACGACAGCCTCGATATTGCCTGTGTCATCATTGAGCCGGTGGCCGGGAACATGGGCGTGGTCGTCCCTGATCTCGATTTCCTGAAACGTTTGCGGGCATTGACCAGGGAACATGGTATAGTCCTTATCTTTGATGAGGTTATCACGGGAATGCGGCTGGCGCTGGGTGGGGCTCAGGAGCGCTTCGCCATTGATGCTGACTTGACCTGCCTGGGGAAAATTGTTGGTGGCGGCCTGCCGGTGGGCGCCTATGGTGGCCGTACCGATATCATGGACCAGGTTGCCCCGGATGGCCCGGTGTATCAGGCCGGAACCCTGTCTGGCAATCCTCTGGCCATGGCAGCCGGCGTGGCGATGTTTAAGGTTATTCGCAGTAAAGGGTTCTACAGGGAGCTGGAGGAGCAAAGCACCTGGTATGCAGAGCAGTTTGCGGCAATTGCCCAGGCCGCACCGATACCAACAGTGATCAATCGTATCGGTTCAATGATGACCTGTTTCTTCACGGAGACTCCGGTCCGGGATTTCACCTCGGCCATGCAGGCGGACACCGAACAGTATGGTCGCTACTATCGGGCCATGCTGGAAAAAGGAGTATGGCTCGCGCCCTCTCAGTTCGAGGCCTCCTTTATTGGTTCTGCCCATGATCGAAGCCATCTGCAGCAGGCACTTGACGCGACTGAATCATCATTCAAAAAATTAGTGGGTTAATAAAAAAGTCATTGCGTTTGCCCTGGGTGCGTGATACCTCTACCACGACTGTATTCTCCCTTTGGGAGACGGAGAAGAATGGCAGAGGATCGCAGAGAAATCATTCGGCAGCTTGCAGTGTATAGCAATGCGGGCATGTCGTTTGTGTTTTCGATTGTCGTGGGGTTCGGGATTGGCTGGTTTCTTGATAACAAAGCCTTTGCGGGTCGTACCGCCCCATACCTGACATTTATCTTTCTTGGATTCGGTATTGCTGCTGGCTTTAAGCACCTCTGGGATTTGACCAGGAAGATGACAGATGAGTAGGCCCCGGCAGAGAGCTGTGAACACAACAGCACCTGAGCAGGTGTTGCTGCGAACGGTGCAGATCTTCAGTTGTGCACTGGTGGGGGTGTTTGCCCTCGGTAGCTGGTGGTATTCCGGGACTACCCTGGCCCTGTCCGTACTTTTTGGTGGCCTCCTGGTCAACGGTAGCTTCGTGTTGCTCCAGGGAGATATCAAGCAGATACTCCACCGAGTGGGCGCTGCCGGTGAGCAGATGGCCAGGGTTAAGCGGATGGAAAAAATACGATTTCTTGTGAAATTCTACGCTCGGTTGATCGTACTTGCCCTGTTACTGGCAGTACTGGTCAACTGGGTGGAGTTGAATATGATCGGTGTGGCACTTGGACTTGCCACCGTGATGCTCAGCGTGTTTGTGGTGGTGCTGGTCAGGGGAAAGTCGATTTATCAAGAACGTCTGCATGGAGCATAGGACATGGAACATCCGATTCTCTTCATTTCACTCATTTTGGAAACTCTGGGGCTGCCTGTACCTCATACGCCCACAGGGCATACTTTCCTCGAACAGCTCTGTGCGCCGTACATGACGTACACGTATCTGGTAATGGCCTTTTTGATCATCGTTCCCAGATTAACCATGGGATCGCTTGAAATTATTCCCGGAACCGGCCAGAACTTCTGGGAGGTACTCATCGGCGGCCTGATGGATTTTTTCACGGAAAATCTGGGAGAAAAGGGGGCAAAGATGCTCTTTCCCATGATGGCCACCTTTTTTCTCTATATCCTGGTCGGGAACATGATCGGCCTGATTCCTGGCTTTATGTCACCAACCTCGAATCTCAACATTACCTTGGGTATGACCATCATGGTGTGGGTGACCCACCATTATCTCGGTTTCAAGGTCCATGGCAGGAAATATTACCAGCATTTCATGGGGCCTATTCCGTTGATGGCACCCTTTATGTTCGTTCTTGAGGTTATCTCAAACCTTGCCCGTCTGCTCAGCCTTTCCATGCGTCTTTTCGGTAATATCTTCGCCAAAGAAGTATTGCTTGCCGTGCTGTTTATGCTTGCCGGTGCCTATTTCGCACCGCTCCCGATCCTTTGCCTCGGCGTGCTGGTCTCTTTGATCCAGGCTGTTGTTTTTGTGCTGTTGTCAGTCCTCTATTGCGCCCAGGCCATGGAGCATGCCCATTGATCATTGCCGGGTGTACAAGACGAAATAGCGAAAGGCAAAAAAGTATCTCACCTCTGTACAGCAGAGCAACATGTTAACATACTGAAGATTCCGGTAACGGAGAAGAAGGCCAACGTTTCTTTATTACACATCCAGGAGGAAAACACATGGATAAGCTTCATCTTGCACTGGTCTGCATCGGCGCCGCTCACGCAATCGGGTTTGCTGGACTTGGCGCTGGTATTGGCATGGGCTCCGGTCTTGAAGGTGCCTGCCTCGGTGTTGCCCGTAACCCTGAGGCCAAGGGATCCATTACCACGACCATGATTCTCGGTATGGCGCTTTGTGAGTCCATTGCCATTTACGGTCTGGTTATCGCCTTTATTCTGTTGTACGCTAATCCGTTTAAGGAAGCGTTTGGCCTGTAAGCCCAGCGTAGAATACTGTAGAGGGGCTGTGGCATCTGTGCTGCAGCCCCTTTTTTGTTGGCAGGTGATGAGAGAATGGCAACCAGTATTATTGATCCTGTGCGGGAGAAGAACGAGGCGACACTGCCACACGTGGGGCTGATGTTTCTCAATCCCAGTGACAGCACTGTGCTGCCAGATTTGGCCCGGCGGTTTGGTCTGCAGCGTCGTTATCTTTTTCATTCCAGCCTGTACGCCTCGGATACCTGGTTTGCCGCAGGCCCTGCTCTGGGCAGTCCCATGGCAGTGTTGTGCCTGGAAAAACTTGTTGCCCTGGGGGCACGGACCCTGGTGGTGTTTGGCTGGTGTGGCGGGCTACGCAAGGAGTGCCATGTTGGCGACCTGGTATTGCCTACCTGGGCTCAGAGCGAGGAAGGCACCAGTAACCATTACCGGGATGATCAGTGGTTGAAAAGAGCGTGTTACCCCCATCCATCCCTGCGAAGCAGGATTGCCATGGAATTGCGAAATGCCGGGGAGTTTTTTCTCGAGGGGCCACTGTGGACGACAGACGCCCCCTATCGGGAAACAGAAGAGAAGGTTCGCCATTATGGTGACCAGGGCATTCTGGGCGTGGACATGGAGTACAGCGCCCTGTGTACGGTTGCCGAGTTTCGTCAGGTACAGCTGGCGGCAGTGATGCTAGTCTCAGATGAGCTCTGGCGACGACCATGGCGAAAAACGTTTACGAGCAAAGCGTTTAAGCAACGCTCCAGGGCCTGCTGCTCACTTTTGGCAGAGCTCACCGCAACAGGAGCATGGCGGCTATGAAGACGAGAACGCTGCATCTCGTCAGCCTGGGGTGTGCCAAGAACTTTGTCGATTCTGAAAATATCCTTGGTCACTTTGTCAACGCCGGGTACCAGGTTGTTGAAGAGCCTTACGATGCAGAGGTGCTGCTGGTCAACACCTGTGGATTTATTCAGCCGGCTGTGGAAGAATCCATTGATGAAATTTTGGGTATCGCCCAGGTAAAAGAGGAAACAGGTGCCTTGCTGGTAGTCACTGGCTGTATGGTCCAGCGCTATGGGGAACAGCTTCGAAAAGAGCTGCCAGAGGTCGACCTGTTTGTCGCCATTGATGAGCAGCCTCAGCTTGTCAGACTGGTCACAACCTGGCCGGACACTGACAACCCATCGCTCACCGGAGCACCGTCACGGATGCTGCTGGACAGCTCAGCGCCCCGCGAGCTGGCAACCCCACCCTTCAGGGCCTTTCTCAAGCTTACAGAAGGATGCGACAATCACTGCAGCTACTGTATGATTCCATCCATACGGGGGCAATTGCGAAGCCGTAGTATCAACGACCTCTGCCGCGAGGCCTGTCGTCTCGAAGCATCCGGTGTTCGTGAATTGTCACTGATAGCCCAGGACCTCACGGCCTATGGTGATGATCACCGGGACAACCCAGGAGAGGCCCCCACTCTTAGCCGTTTGTTGAAAGCTCTGCTGGCCTGTACCAATATCCCCTGGATACGGCTCCTGTATCTCTATCCCACCCGCCTTGACTCGCGATTATTGCAACTTATGGCCTGCGAACCGCGGCTCGTTCCCTATGTAGATGTTCCCTTCCAGCACGCGGCAACACCGGTGCTGAAAGCAATGAACCGTCACTACAGCACAGATGACCTGGACACCCTGCTCAAGATGATTCGTTCAGAATACCCCGATTGCGCTATTCGCACGACCTTTATGGTTGGCTTTCCCGGGGAAACATCGGCTGATTTTTCCCTGCTCATGGAGTGTCTGCAACGTTGGCAGCTTGATCATGTTGGCGGATTTACCTACCAGGATGAAGAGGAGTGTCGTGCTCACCGTTTCACCAGTAAGGTCCCTGCAGCGGTCGCTGAAGAGCGCCTGCAACGGCTCATGGGAGCCCAGGCCGAGATTAGCAGGACACGACTTGCGCAGAAGGTTGGTCAGGTCGAGGAGGTGCTGGTGGAAGGGGTGAGCAGCGAGAGTGACCTGCTGCTTGAGGGACGATTACGCAGTCAGGCACCGGATGTTGACGGTGTTGTCTACCTTACCTCAGGCACGGCCGTGCCTGGTGAGATACGCCAGGTACGAATTACCGAGGCGCATACCTATGATCTGGTCGGGGAACTCTGCGAAAAAACAGTGGGGTGATATTTACTTCTTTAGTCCCTTATTCACCTGTTCACGCAGATCCTTGCCAACTTTGAAAAAGGGGAGCTTCTTAGGTGCAACCTTAATTTTTTCCCCGGTTTTTGGATTGCGTCCCACGTAGGAGTCGTACTGCTTGACGACAAAGCTGCCAAAACCTCGAATTTCAATGGAGTCACCCCTGGCGAGGGCATCACTCATCGTATCGATAATGGTATTGGTGATGGAACTCGCCTCCCGGATGGGAATATTCAGACGTTCGGCCAGGGCTTCAATCAGTTCCGATTTGTTCATGCCGGTCTCCCCTTCAGGAAATGTTGCCCATGGGCAGGTTCAGGTGAAACAGTGCGTTAAAAAAGCATGTAATCTCTAGTAACTATAAGAAGTTAATCAGGTATGTTTTTGATTGTAAAGGGAATTTTTCCTAAAAACAGTTTTTTTAGGTCTTTTTTGCCAAGAAATCGGTACGCTCCCTGTCGGAGTTGTCCTAAATGCAGCCCTCCATAGGCTGTCCGTTTCAGCCGAATCACCTGATGGCCAACTGCCTGAAACATCTTGCGTACCTGGCGTTTTCGCCCTTCATGAATGATGATCTCCACCACGGTCTGGTTGCCACTGTGGCGTACTACGCGCAATTTTGCTGGCCAGGTTTTTTTGCCGTCGAGTTCGATTCCCGTTGCCAGCCGTTTAAGCGTGCTGCTGTCAGGCCGTCCCCATATCGTCGCTTCATAGGTCTTTTTTACCTCGTGGCTTGGGTGGAGGATCGCGTGGCTGAGCCGTCCATCATTGGTGAGGAGCAGCGCCCCCTCGCTGTTGAGATCCAGTCGTCCTACCGGGAAAACTCGCACGGTGACTCCCTGCAGAAGATCTGTGACAATGGGCCGTCCCTGCGGGTCGGATAAGGTGGTGACGTAGCCGACAGGCTTGTTCAGGAGGAGGACAACCGGCGTTTCCAGGAGCAGACGCCGGCCGTCTACTTCAATCTGATCCTTGGCCGGATCAATACGGACGCCCAGATCGGTTCTTATCTGGCCGTTAACCCGCACTCTGCCCTGACGGATGATCTCTTCGGCCTTTCGTCGGGACGCCACACCAGCGCCAGCCAGAAATTTCTGCAGCCGTTCTCCCCGAGGATCGAGGTTTTGCCGAGGGGTTATCGTCATTTTGTCGGCAATAGCCCGGGGAATTTTTCACCTTCCAGGCCTGGAGTACCAAGGAAGGAGGGAAGAGTGGCAAACCAGGTCATGATGTTGATTGATCCGGAAGCAGCTTTTTTTTCGACGAACAGATATTCGTATTCATGTTTGCCCAGGTGATGCCGCATCAGCTTAAAAAACGTGTCGAACAGTAAAGAGTTTCTTTGTCATTCATTCTCTGGAGAAGGGTCTTGGTGAGTTCTTTGCGGCTGAACTGTTGAAAAAAAGAGTGGCAGCGAACATGCGTCAGACCGGGTAAGACCCGAAACAAGAGGGGACAACAGACAGAGAGGTCTCCATCTTACCCCTCGAGAATCTTCCAGTGTACCGTTCGTGTACGGGGGCCGTCGAACTCGCAGAAGAAAATTCGCTGCCAGACGCCCAGGAGCAGGCGACCGCTCTCGATTTCCACCATGGAAGAGGTCCCTGTAAGGGTGGTCATGATGTGCGAGTCAGCATTGCCCTCCCGGTGCCGATAAGGGTAACTGGCAGGAACGATCTGCTTGAGGGCGCCGATCAGATCAGTCTGTACATCAGGATCGGCGCCCTCATTGATGGTGATACCAGCAGTCGTGTGCGGGCTGCTGACGAATATAATGCCTTGGTTAACGTCGCTGCTCCTGAGCACTGCCGACACCTTTTCGGTGATATCAAGCAGGTGCATGCGTTCAGCGGTCTGAATTTTGAACTGTCCCGAGGGCATCGCAAACAAAGGGCTCAGTTGCGCAGCTGCCACTGGCCATTAGCATCACGGCAGGCCGTGGTGTAAGTGGTCTGGGCCTTGCCATCGATCATTGCCTTGATCTCTGCCTTTCGACAGACTGTATTGGTTCCGGGTGCCGTATATGCGGGTTGGGGAATCACCGAGTACTGGTTGCCGGTATCTGGATTGATCCATGAAGAGGCCTGCTGCGAAACGCCACGTTCATAGACATGGTTGAGCTGTTCGCGGTCATACTTTTCCATCTCGTTACCGACGATGTAGCCGATCATTGTACCCATGGCCGCACCAATCAGGGTGGCCTCGGTATTATGGCCAATGATCTGACCGATGAGCGCCCCTCCGGCGGCGCCACTGACCGCGCCAACTTGTCCTTTTTGCGAGGTGTTGGCGCAGGAAGAGAGAAAGAGCATGCTGATGAAGAGCAAAACGATTGATGCAGATTTCATAAAAACCTCCCTGATAGAATGTGAATACACTGCAGACCTGGACAAGTAACGGTCAATATAAGGGTGATCTTTTCCTCAGCCCCGATCTTTCAACGATTGAGGCAGTTCCTTGGTTGGGTCTACACCCAGAGCCCTGAGTTCTTCTGCCCTGGTCAGCAGGTTACCCTTGCCCGTGGTCAGACGGCTTTTTGCCAGGTGCCATGCATGTTGCGTCTGTTGAAGCCGTGAGCCTATTTCCTCAAAAGCTTCAGCAAAACCAACAAATTTATCATAAAGATTACCTGCCTTTTTGGCAATGATTAAACCGTTGCGATTCTGTTCGTCAAGCCGCCATAGGTGGTGGATGGTTCGCAGGATGGCCAGCAGGGTGGATGGACTGCTGAGGATGACTTTTTGCCGCATGGCCTCCTCGAGCAGGTTTGGATCCAGTCTGAGCGCATCCTGAAAGGCATTTTCAACGGGGATAAACAAGACAACAAAGTCAAGACCGTCGAGACCATTGAGCTGATGATATCTTTTGGCGGCCAGCCCCTTGACGTGCCGACGTACCGATTCCAGGTGCAGGCGCATCAAAGGTTCACGCAACTGGGCATCGTTTTCAGCGTATGCCTGCACATAACTCTTTAAAGAGACCTTGGCATCGATGAGGATATGGCGAGCCTCGGGCAGATGCACCACGGCATCGGGCTGCAGGAGGCGACCGCTTGCGGTTCGATACGACGGTTGGAGTTCAAATTCACTGCCCTTTCGCAGCCCGGAGTCTTCGAGCAGCTTCTCCAGCAGCATCTCACCCCAGAGTCCGGCTGTTTTGTTGCTGCCTTTGAGCGCATCAGTGAGCTCAAGGGCGTCTTTGCCAATGCGCTCGTTGAGCATTTTGAGCTGGCCGATCTCATGGCGCAGGGCGGCCCGATCACGGCTTTCGCGGTCGTAGACCGTGTCAACCCGCTGACGAAAGTCCTTGAGCTGCTCGCGAAAGGGGGAAAGCAGAGCAGTGAGCCGGCCGGCCTGCTGTTTCCCCAGCTCGTCGTGCTGGTGCTGGAATATTCGTTCGGCAAGCAGGGCAAACCGCTCTTCCATCTGGAGACGAAAGGTTTCCAGGAGCTGATCCCGTTCTCCAAGCTGTTGTCTGGCCGAACGCAACGAGGAGTGCAGGCCAATATTTTCCTTTTCCAGTTCCCTGTGTCGCGCAACGAGTTCGTTACGCTCCTCCAGCAGTGCTGCCCGTTCAGTCTCCAACAGCTGAATATTTTTAAGTGCCTGCTCCTGCCGCAGTGAAAGTACGAGCTCCCGGCGTTTACTTCGTCCGCCGAAAATAACGGCAAGCAGGGCACTGATGCAACTGCCCAGAACAAGGCCGGCAAGCAGGATTGTACCCGGTTTTGCCGTGAAAAGTGAAAGAAGACTGGCCATGAGAGAAGAGGCGCTACAGCATACGGACAAGCCGGCGCAACTCTTCCAGTTCTTCGAGGAGTTCCAAGGCCAGAGCGCAGCCGGGAAGGTTGACCCGAAGATCTTGCTGCAACCTCCGTGCAGTCTGGACTCTGCGGATCTCAATGGCGCCGAACTGCCATTCGGCCGGAGAAGGCCCTGACGGGGAAATCAGGCCCTCGTCAATCATCTCCAGAACTTCTTCGGCATGTACCGCACAGATATGGCAAAGTTCAGCCAGGCTGCAGGTGGTTTCCTCGTCCAGGGTGACTCCCTGGAGGCAGTGATTGGAGTGGGGCATCAGTCAAACTCCCATATGTTCGCGCGGGTTGACAGGCATGATCGTAGACATCTGTCGGTAGAGTTCTTTCTGTTCCTCGGTCAGCGCTGCTGGTGCGATAATTTTCAGGGTGACGTACTGGTCACCCTGATTGTTTGCAGAAGACAGGCCTCGCCCCTTGAGGCGAAGCTGCCGGCCACCGCTGGAATTGGCAGGAATTTTCAGCTGGACTTTCCCTCCCAGGGTCGGTACGGTGACGGTTGTGCCCAACGCGGCCTCCCAGGGGGTTACCGGGAGGGTGAGGTAAATATCTCGCTTGATGGCCTTGAAGAGCGGGTCTTCCTGGAAAACGATCTCGAGAAACAGGTCACCTGCAGGCCCTCCTCCCAAACCAGGGCCCCCCTGTCCTTCCAGGCGGATGCGCTGCCCCTCGATGATACCCTTGGGGATACTGACCTGCAGGGTCTGCGGCTCGACACGGATATGGCCGTCGTCAGTAATGATGGTCCGGTTAAGGGTGATCTGCTGACGGCTGCCGAGGTACGCATCGATCAGGCGAATGGTGATCTTGGCATGCTGGTCCTGGCCCTGCGCCTGAAAACCCGGGCGTTGACCTGGACGCTCCTGCCCAGAACCCCTGCCAAACAGGGTCTCAAAGAAATCGCTGAAACCGTGTTCGCCGCCACCGGTGTACCCGGCCCCGCCAAACTGAAACCCTGCATTCCAATCTGGCGGCGGTTCAAAGTCCTGGCCGTTTTGCCAGTTGGCCCCAAAGCGATCGTAGGCCGCACGTTTTTCCGGGTCGTTGAGTACTTCATAAGCCTCGCCAAGATCCTTGAACCGGCGCTCCGCATCCGCTTCCTTGCTGACATCCGGGTGGTACTTGCGCGCCAGTTTACGATAGCTCTGCTTGATGTCATCTTGGCTTGCTTCCCGGGGGACCTCAAGTATCTGGTAATAATCCTTGTATTCCATGGGAGTTCTTTCTGCTGGTAGTCTTCTCTTTTATCTTTTGTAACAGTAAGTACAGTATACGGAAAAGAAAAGAAAAAAGAGAAATTGTAGTGCTTTGGCCTTGAAGATCAGCAGTGCGTTTCTTATGATTCGAAAGAGAGGGTGTGGCATTGATTATTGAACGAATTGTCCTGACAGGTTTCCGGGCAACCGGTAAAAGCGTGACTGGCAGACTCCTGGCGCGTCAACTTGACTGGCAATTTCAGGATACCGACGACCTTCTTGTTTCCCGCTTTGGGTGCTCGGTGGAGGAGTATGTCGGAAAAAATGGCTGGGAAAAGTTCAGGCAGGCGGAAGCAGATGTGCTGCAGGCGTTGAGGAACAGTCATCGCCACGTCATCGCTACCGGCGGCGGCGCCATTCAGCATACCAGGGAATGGTCAGGGCTACGCCAGGGCGGTTTGGTGATTTGGCTTCATGCCCCTGTCGATGTCATTAAACAACGTATGGCATCCAGTCTCGATAGTGACAAGGGGCGGCCTTCGCTGACAGGTGGTGATCCGCTTGATGAAGTGGAAGAGGTGCTGCGGGGTAGAGAACCCCTGTATCGTGCAGGTGCGGACCTGGAGTTTGACAGCAGCACCCTGAGCCCGGCTGAGCTGGTCAGCCGGGTGGCAGGAAAGATTTACCTAACAGAGACAGGTCTGGGAAAGGTGCGGCAACTCCCCCCAAGGCCGACGGAGGAGCCTGAGATTGTTGCAAAAGGAAAAAATCGTGAAGACGGTCTGGATCGTAACCAGGGAATATGACGGGCTTGCCGGTGCAGGTGGCGTCAAAGACGTCAGTCGTCAACTGGCTGAGGCGCTGGTCGCGCACGGTGATGTTGCGGTGACCGTGGTCTTGCCAAAATACGGGTTTATGGACGCGCAACGCCTGGGCTTTTCGCCCTTGCAGTTCTGTGCCCCCGGCAGCTCCGGGTTTGGTGATGTCTTTGCCGTGGATATGAACTATACCCGGGAAGAGCGGCGAGAGGATGTTTCCGCCTGGTGCGCAACTATCAAGGGTGTGCGGATTATCCTTTTGGAGTCGCTGCGGTTTACTGAAAAGCGTGACGTCTACACCTACACCTCTCAGGAGCAGGCTGTAGAGGGCTGGAAACGACGTGGCAGCGGACATTTTGATTATTTCGCCATGAATATTCTCCTGCAAAAGGCGGCGCTTGATCTTATGATTCTACTTGGCGAACGGCCGAGTATCATCCACTGCCAGGATGGCCATACCGCAGTCCTGGCGGCGATGATCAGGGAGACCAGCGGATATCGCCACTACTTCCGTGCAAGTGGTGTTGTCGTCACTATCCATAACGCCGGTCAGGGGTATCACCAGGAGATAGGTGACCTGCCCTTTGCCCAGGCAGTGACCGGGCTTCCAGGAAGAGTTATCTACGATTCCAGACTGGGGGACGAGTTTGATCCCTTTGTTGCAGCCTCCGGCTATGCAGTGCTCAATACTGTCAGCGAAAATTATGCGCGGGAGCTGCAGGAGACCAACGGGGATTACCGGACCGGCTGGTTGGGCCATAAGCTCCTCCAGCGGGGCATCCACCTTGCTGGCGTGACCAATGGCATCAATCCCGAAGATGTTGATCCCACGCATTCGGAGGAGCTGGGGCTTGCCGCCTCCTTTGATCCTGGTGCCGGGGATCTTGAAGGAAAAAAAAGATGTAAGGCAGAGGTGTTACGCCTGATTGCAGATGGCGGCCCCTGGGATAAGGTGACCCAGTTCGGCACCCTCGAGGGCTCGCTCGATCAACCGCTGTTTACCTTTATCGGCCGTTTCACCGAGCAGAAGGGTGTGGATGTCCTTCTCCGCAGCCTGGTCCGGTTACAAGCCGAAGGGCATGCCTATCGTTGTCTGGTCCTGGGCAGTGGTGATCCCGAGCTGGAAGAACAGCTCCTGGGTATAACTGAAAAGGGCAGCCAGTATGGCAGCGTCTGTTTTCTGCGTGGATATGACCCCAAGCTGAGTTTCAAGGTCTATGCGGCCGGCGATTTTTTTCTGATTCCCTCAAGTTATGAACCCTGCGGCCTGACCGACTACATTGCCCAGCTTCTCGGCAATCTGCCGGTGGTTCACAGTGTCGGCGGTCTGGTCAAGGTCCGGGACGGAGAGACCGGCCTGGCATACAGCGACCATTCTCCCGGGTCTTTGACGGATGCCATGTGTCGAGCCATCAACCTGTACGAGAACCATCCCCAGGATATCCGGAAAATGCAGGCCGAGGCTGTACGTACCATTCATCGGCATCACACCTGGAAGGTTGTTGTGAAAAAATATTTCCACCTGTACCAGGAGGCCTTGAAGCTGACCGGCGGTAATTGTATGGAAAAAGACACCTGAAACGGCGAGACTGTTGTTGTGTCTTGCCTCTGGTGAGCTGAGGCCGCGAACACTCTTTGCTCATGGCCCAAGGTTCTTTTTACAGGTGGTAAAAGAGTGGGGTACTCCATCTTCTGGTGGAAAAAATATTAAGCAATTTCAATATATTATTAACAGGAGAAAACCATGGCGATCAGAATGGGTATCAATGGATTCGGGAGGATCGGCAGGAACATTTTTCGGGCGCTCAACAGCGACCCGGCATTTGCCGAGATAGAGGTGGTCGGTATCAACGACCTTACCGATGTAAAGACTATCGCCCATCTGGTGAAGTATGACTCGATGATGGGCACGGATGCCAGGGCAGTTGAGGCAGCGAACAGTGCTATTGTCGTCAATGGTACCCAGATACCGGTGTCCAGTTATCCAGACCCTGCTGATATTCCCTGGGGGGAACTGGGTGCCGAGTATGTACTCGAGTGCACCGGACGGTTTCGCACCCTGGAAACTGCCAAGGTACACATCGATGGCGGCGCGTCCAAGGTTATTATCTCCGCCCCTGCCAAGGGAGACGTCAAGACCTTTGTTATGGGGGTTAACGAGGATGAGTACAATCCCACTGAACATCACGTGGTCAGTAACGCCTCCTGCACCACCAACTGCCTGGCGCCTGTCGCCCGGGTCGTTCTTGATAATTTTGGCATCAAGCGCGGCCTGATGACCACGGTACACGCCTATACCGGGGATCAACGTCTCCTGGATTTTCCCCATGCCGACCTGCGGCGGGCCCGCGCCGCAGGGTTGTCGATGGTTCCCACCAAGACAGGAGCTGCGGCCGCGGTCGCCCTGGTTATCCCTGAGTTAAAAGGTAAATTTGACGGCCTGGCCGTACGGGTACCGACCCCGGTGGTCAGTCTGGTGGATGTGGTCATCGAGGTGGAAAAGGAGACCTCAGCCGCTGAAATCAACAAGGCCCTGGCTGATAGTGCCAACCGTTATCTGGGATATACCGAAGAACCTCTGGTCTCCATCGATTTTCAGGGTGACCCGCATTCCTCGATTGTCGACGGACTCTGCACAAAGGTCTCCGGTACTTCGGTGAAGATCATGAGCTGGTACGACAATGAATGGGGCTACTCGAACCGAATGCTCGATCTGATGCTCCATATGGAGGCAAACAAGGCCCTGTAAGTGGCAAGGGACTCAGACCTGAAGCGGGAGAGCCTGCAAAGGTGCAGCTCTCCCGAAGCAATCTGGGCTAAGCCAGAAAGGATCACTACCCGGGAATAGAATGCTATCTGTCTTATCTCTTTATTGCTTACCCTGGTAGGCTGTTTAAAAATTTTCTCCGTAACAGTCACGGAGCAAAAGAGATACAGCTGGCAATCTTGACGAACTTGCTATCACCTCTTCTCTAAAGAACATTCAGACAAGTCAGATGTTGAAAAAAAAACAACGTCTCATGCGGTATGGTGAGGTGAATTCTGGTTAACAGAACCGTTCTAAAAAATCAGGTGAGAATAAAGCCGTCGGTGAACTGTCCACCTATGCGGTTGCCAGTGATGGTGACAACGCGTAACTTTCGCAAGGCAAGACCGCCTGAAGCTGAACGGTATTTAAGGTTGACCTCCCCTCCGGAGGAGAGAAACCTGCAATACTGTGGGGCCATGGTGAAGCCAACGCCTCTTACAGAGAGATCTGTGAGATAGACAGGATACTCTTGACCTCCACTCAGGATAACGAGGGCCTTGCCGCTGGTTACCTCTCTGTTCTCTTTGCGATGATTCAAGGTATAGGTAGTTGCCAGACCACAGGTACAACGAAAAATTTTTTTCCTGAGACCTGACGGTACAGGCACCCACCGGCGCCTGGAACATCGTGAGCAGGTAATCCTTATTCTTCCACCTTTTACGTTACTCGTCCCGGTGCGGGGCATGGCATACCTCCTCGAAAAAATGCAACGCAGGGGGGTATGTCAGGGCGATTCTAACAGCAGGGTCAGTGTTAGATTTGAGAAAAAGCCGACGACGTCCAGGTCAAAACCCCCAGAGTAACCTCCTGCTCACCCACCCTTTGACCCCCTTTTCTTCGTGTTCAACCTTAGCCCAACCTTTCTTCTGTTCCAGGGTCTTAAAAACAACCCCGTAAATTGCCTTGGCCACGATCCGGTTGGAAGTCCCTGGGCCACTGCGGATATTTATCGTCTCACCGTTTTTTTTATGGACCTTCACAATCATATGCGGGGTTGAAGATGTCATCTTTCTATGCACCCACCCAACTGATCCTTCAAAATCCTGAACACGCAGCCAGTCACCTGAGCGTTTCAGCACCTTGAGGGGAAAACCATCACCCAACTGCCACACAACCTTGTACTGTGTACCCGGCCCTGAACGAAGGTTGACATCGTCACCGCTGATGGAAACCATTTTTGCAAAAAGCTCACAGGGGAGAAAAAACATTAAAAAAAACAAGAAGAAGAACACCACTCGTTTATTCATCGGATCATTTTTTTGGTACATTTTGCCACATACTGGACAGGGTTGCGGATCGTTTTGTTTTTTCGAAGAAGAGGGTATCAGCAGCCGACACGCTCTTCACCCCCGCGTTTCGTTTTCAGCTGAACACTTCCCATCTTATATGAGCGAATCAACGCGCTGGCCTCTGAATGGTATTGGTTAACAAGGCGCACAACCGGTCAAGATCATCGCTGGAGTAGTATTCTATCTCCAGTTTTCCCCTCTTACCACTTTGGATAATTCGAACTTTTGTGTTCAGACAGTTGGTCAACTGGTTGAGGAGTGTATGACAGTAATCAGCCGGGAGTTCGCTGGTTCTTGGTGGACGCCCATGAGTCGCCCCTTGACTGTTTTGAGGTCTTGCCAGCTGACGACACAAATTTTCTGTTGCACGTACGGACAAATTTTCACTGATGATACGGTCACGTACCTGCAGCATAACATCGGGCAGTTCTTTAAGGCGCAAAAGTACCCTTGCGTGCCCCTCGCTGAGTTTAGCGGAAAGAACATCATCACGAATGTCCTGTGGCAGCCCCAGCAAGCGCAAGGTATTGGTGATAGTTGAGCGCTGTTTACCGACCCGTTGTGCGACGTCCTCCTGCGTCAGGCCAAATTCTTCAATCAACCGCTCATAGGCCATAGCCTCTTCAATGGGATTTAAGTCATGACGCTGAATATTTTCAATAAGCGCAAGTTCGAGGCGTTCGCCTTCACCATTTTCCGTCATCACCACGACAGGAACTTCAGCTTTTCCTGCAATCCTGGCAGCTCTAAGCCGACGCTCTCCAGCGATGAGATCATAGCGATTACCCTTGGCCTTGCTGACCAAAAGTGGCTGAAGAACCCCTTTCTCCCTGATAGACTCAGCCAGTTCTACCAACTTATCCTCATCGAAATAACTACGGGGCTGATCTGCATTGGGCCGTATCTTTTCGATATCACACAAAAAAAACCGACTATCCTCTGGGTCAAGATCTTCGTCAGGAAGCAAGGCGCCAACACCTCGGCCAAGTATTTTCCGGGATGCCATCAGGAATTCCTCCGTAGAAGTTCATTACCAAGTTGTTGGTAGGCTTTGGCACCGGGGCAATTCTTGTCGTACTCAATAACCGTCATACCGTGACTGGGGCTTTCACTCAACCTGACATTTCTCGGAATAACGGTGGAGAAGACCTGTTCTTTGAAGTGCGTTTTCACCTCGTTGGCAACAGTATGTGTGAGGCGGTTACGACGATCATACATTGTCAACAACAGCCCCTCGATATAGAGCCCCGGGTTCAGCGACTTTTTGACCCGACGAATGGTACTGATCAACTGTGCCAGTCCTTCCAGGGCAAAATATTCGCATTGGAGCGGAATGAGCACAGAATCAGCTGCGGTTAAGCCATTCACCGTCAAAAGCCCCAGAGAAGGTGGACAGTCAATAATGACATAGTCGTAGATAGCCCCCAGTGAACGAACAATGCGCTTGAGCTGTTTTTCTCGATCAACCACAGAGATAATTTCGATTTCCGCACCTACGAGGTCAATAGAGGCGGGCAAGACAAACATGTTTTTTATACTGGTCGGCTGAACGCATTCCGCAGCGACGCTTCCTCCGGTATAACAATGATAGAGGGATGGAAGACTCTCCTGCGACTGGAGCCCTGCCCCGCTGGAGGCGTTACCCTGGGGGTCTGAGTCGACAAGCAAGACCTGTTTACCCCGTTTTGCCAAAGCGGCAGACAGATTGAGCGCCGTGGTGGTTTTACCAACACCACCTTTCTGATTAGCACAGGCAATAATTTTTGTCTTCAATGCATATCCCCGTCATTGAAAAAGCAGCGCTAAAGTGAGATGAAGTGACAGTATACCCCTCCGTCAGTCTCTGTGCATCACTTCTTTTCATGTTGCACGTGAAACATGTTCAAGCAACGATGTCCGGCGGCGCAGCCTGGCGGGCAAAAGGGGCTGTCATCTGTTCAGATTTCAGAAACAACATCAAAGAGATTGTGCTGCTCAAGAAGCTTTGCGTTACCAATCGTTACTCGATAACTGTTACGGTTCAGGTCTGCAAAGTTGTCAGCAAACTCCCGCAAGTCCTCCACTGTAGTTCTGAGTATAGCGTCTATTCTTTGCTGTTTGAACGTTGCGGTGATGCCGTTGAGATATTCATCTCTCGCCGTAACAGCTTTCACTACAGGCCCCTGAAGGGGAGTGCAGGCGCCATACGTACCGACTATCAGTTGCTGCAACGCTCCAGGGGTAAGTTCGAGAGAGCGCACCTGGCCGGCAATTTCCTCATATGCCTGGTAGGTCTTACTGATTTGCGGGTCACGGTAGCTCACAAAAGCACAGTTACCGCTACGATGATTAAATTGGACAAAACAGCCGTAGGCCCCACCTGCTTGCCTGACGGTATTCCACAGGTAATCCCTGGACAGCCAGGTCTTTAACACCTCGAAGCTTCCTGTATATCCGCCGTCTCTTGAAAAAAGCTTGCCGCCGAGGACATTAAAAACAACCTCAGCCGAGGTGGCAAAGGCCTGGCTACCTGGTTGTTTTGCAAGCAGTGGCAGGCGAGGATGTTCAGGTAGCGGAGAGGCATCAAGTCCGGAAAAAAGGGAAGGGGCTGAGTGTTCGAATGTCTCTATAACCGCATTGTCACCCACGACATGTGCCACCATTCGATCCTGACGAAGGACCTGCGTCTTCAACCGCTCAAGAATATCAAGAAAAGACTCTTCGTTGGCATCGTAATCCTGTGCTAGTGTTTTAAGGGCCTGATAGGCAGTCGCGCCGACAACCAGTTCGTTATATACTCCTGCTGAACTGAGGCTGGACATTGCACGTACAACTGCCAGCTGATACCCTTCGCTTTGAGCACCATGCTCCTCCCAGGTAAATTCTCGTTGAACTATTTCTCGGATCCTACGCCGGTTATGAAAGGAGACCTCCGTTAAAAGAGAGCATATAAGCTCCATGGCTCGATCCTGATACAGAGAAAGACATTTCAATCCAAACCACTGGAGAGGTCGAACCTCTTCACTCTGGTGCACGGGAAGGTATGCAGTGAAAGAGGAAGAAAATCCACCTGTGTAGGTATTGATTTCCTTGGCAAGCTGGATGTAGCTCTTGGTTGTTGTGCCTATCTCCGTAACCAGCGTCGCAAATATCTCCAGATAGGGAAGAAGCTCTGGATCAACACCTCGGCAATCAAACCCAACGTTCACATAACAGATACCGTGGGTGGGGAGCTCGCTGGTGATCAGTTCCATGACACCAAGCCTGTCGGAGGTCACCTCGTGAAAAAGGGGGGAAGGATCAAGGTCTACCAACGACAGTCGGGGCAGGCACTGAAGATCACGTTCAGTATTCACTGAAGCCTGCTGCTCCATACTGTGCATCGTTCTCTCTAGAAGTTCTTGCCGCTGTTGCTCGCCTAACCGTGCAGCATGGGCGCTAAGGCGACGTTCCTCTTCTGCCATGTTCTCCTGCAGGCGTTCCGGATCTGGACGAAGACAAACGGTCGCGGTTGCCGGGTTTTCCAAAAGATATTCGCGGATAAGCGTTTCAAGATATCCTTCATCAAGGGCAAGCCTTCGGAGCTCATCAAAAAGGTCTGTCATCTGCATGGCGACGAAGGGATCAAGCCCGTGCTTTAACGCAGGGATGGCCTTGCCGATTAACTCTAACCCCTGCTGGGCCTTGTTGGTTTCTTCACGTTGACCAAATTCAAATTTGTTAAGTTCAGCAAGCACAAGTTCTCGCTCCAGGCCCTGATGCACCAGGCTGGCAAGGGTCTGGTGGTACACGGACTTGAAGGCGTCGAGATGTTCAGGTTCAGCACCGACCAGGTAGGTCATCATAACAGTCTTAAAACTGGAGTTATGGATAAACAGGCCACCAAAATCCTTACACAGATCACGTTCAAAGATGGCAAGTTTCAGGGGTGATGCATCAGAGTTGAAGAGAATGTTGGCGATAACCTGAAAAGCGGTATTCCTGAGTCTGTCTTCAGCCGTGCCAATGACTGAGCTTACGGCAAGAAACGTTCGACCATCCAGAGACGTGCCAAGGGGAACGGGATAGGTGTCCTCGACAAAAACTGGATGGACAAGATCGTGGCCATGGTTAATCTCCGCAGGCTGTACTGGGCTGGTGAAGTCATTGAAAAAACGCTCTTCAACAAAGGCAAGCTCTTCCTCCAGATTCGCATCACCGTAGAAAAAAAGCGTGCAGTTCGACGGATGGTAATGACTCCGATGAAAGCGTAAAAAGTCTTGGTAAGAGAGATTTGGGATGTGGCGCGGATCACCCCCAGATTCATGTGCGTACGTTGAGCCAGGCATCAACGCTTTGTAGCTGTTGTGAAAGAGTGCTCGGATAGGGTCAGAATACTCGCCCTTCATTTCATTAAAAACGACCCCCTGATATTTGAGTGGCTGCGTAAGGGATTCCAAATGATAGTGCCATCCCTCCTGCTCAAAAGTCGTCTGCAGAAGAAGCGGATGCAGGGTAACGTCACAGTAGACGTCCATTATATTGAAATATTCTTTGCTGTTACGTGTAGCAAAGGGGTACCAGGTGGTATCCGCGCCGGTCAAGGCGTTAAGGTAGGTCATAAGACCTCCCTTATTTATTTCTCCAAAGACGTCTTTTACTGGATATTTTTTTGATCCCATAAGGACCGAATGCTCAAGGATGTGAGCAACACCAGTGGAATCAGTCGGAACGGTACGAAAAGCTAGACAAAAGGTTTTATTTGGGTCCTGGTTTTTCAGGGCCAGGGCCTGGCAGCCAAGACGCCGATGCCTGAAGAGATATGCGGTGGTGTCATGCTGGTCGAGATGGGCAATCTTTTCAAGGGTAAATCCGTGATACTCACATCCTGTTTTCATAAATATCCTGTTATAAAAAATAGTTGCCGCTATCTACGCAAAGGCGGCTCTGCTATGATGCACTTGGGTAAACTGCCACTTCTGCCATAAGCCCTGCGTACTCATCCTGGATTCACTGTCAAAGGATTATGCTGTTCTTGAATCAAGTATCAGTGTGACCGGGCCTGAGTTAACAAGCTGTACATCCATGCTTGCCTGAAACTGACCGGTTGCACATTGAATATCGTAGCGTTGACAGACCTGTACCAACTGGAGGAAAAGGGGTTTTGCCTGGCCGGATGCCATCGCCGCCGACCAGGATGGTCGCCGGCCCTTTCGACAGTCTCCCATCAGCGTAAACTGGCTGACAAGCAACAGGCTACCTTCAATGTCCAGCAGCGACCGATTCATCACCTTGGTGTCATCCTCAAAAACACGCAGATGGACTATTTTTTTAGCCATCCAGAGTACGTCTTTTTCGGTGTCATCAGCAGCTATGCCAACAAGGGCAAGAAGCCCTGTTGCTATTTTAGCGCAAGGTTTTTCATCTATCCAAACCTCTGCACTTTTCACCCGTTGCAGTATAGCACGCATACTTTCTCCATAAAAGAGAATGACCAAGAA
Organism: Desulfobulbus propionicus; assembly: GCA_002748735.1. Classification (GTDB taxonomy): domain Bacteria; phylum Desulfobacterota; class Desulfobulbia; order Desulfobulbales; family Desulfobulbaceae; genus Desulfobulbus_B; species Desulfobulbus_B propionicus_A. Next base: position 45,587 of record PDTC01000015.1, read on the forward strand.
GAGACATCTACAACAAATTTTAAAAAACTTATCCCTTCCCTGCGGAACCCCCTTCCCGCGGGTTCCAGTTGCCACATTTATGCTGAAGAAGGGCACACAGGGCAATTGCTGCCGTTTCGGCCCGTAAAATCAAAGGGCCAAGTCCCACCGGCGCAAACCCGGCGGCCAACAGCAGCTTACTCTCATCCGGGTGAATCCCTCCCTCTGGGCCAATAACGGCAAGTATAGAGCTCGTCACCGGCAACTCTATCTCCGCTGAAACACCCTGGCGCTCCCAGGCAAAAAAACGGTGCTCAGCTGGTTCATAAACGAGCTGTTTCAGGGAAACTGGGTCTTCAATACTCATGGCATGACTTCTCCGACACTGCTTACAGGCTTCCCTCATTATCTTTTGCCAGCGAACCTTGCGCTTGCTATTATTACCACTTTCAGTATACCGGTAGCGTACCGGTAACAGCCGGGTAACCCCGAGCTCTGTCGCCTTTTGGACAACGAGGTCCATTTTTTGACCTTTCAACATCGCAACAGCCAGACTCAAGGGGGTTGCCGTTGGCGCAACAACCGCGCGAGTCTCATAAATCGTAGCCTCAACCAGGTGGCGGTCCAGAGAGGTAAGTTTTGCCGTGTATATCTGCCCGGCTCCATCAAAGAGCTCAATTGCGGCCCCTGGTTTCAACCGTAAAACGGTGCGCAAATGATGGGTTTCCTCAGGGGAAAAACGTACGATGTCGCCATGAATCTGGTCCGGATCAATAAAAAAACGTCGCATAAGTAAAGAAATTCACCAGCACAAAAAAAGTTCGATTGATGCATCTCTATACCATTCCTGCAGGAAAAGACCATTAAAAGCTCAGCAAGCCCTGCAAACGAGAATTTTGGTCCTTATTCGCTTTTCCTTTTTTTATGCACCTGAATACGGTAAGGAAGAGGTGCCGTAACGCGTGTTGTATAGACAACTGGAAAGCGCTCAGCATCGAACTCGGGAAAGTAGGTGTCTCCAGCAAAGTCTTGTTCCAGGATGGTGAGTCGCAGGGTGTCAGCATAGGCAAGGCCTTCTTTGAAAACCTGCTCGCCGCCAATGATAAACACCTTTTCTTCGTTTTCGCAGATGGCAAGGGCGGCCTCCAGTGAAGTTGCGCTTTCACAGCCTTCAGCGTGGTAATCGGGTGACCGGCTGAGCACTATATTTCGTCGGCCCGGAAGAGCCCGCCCTATGGACTCGTGGGTCTTTCGTCCCATAATCAGGGCATGTCCCATGGTTACCCGCTTGAAGTATTCAAGGTCAGCGGGGAGCTTCCAGGGCATGCCATTGTCCTTGCCAATGACCCTGGACCTGGTCATGGCAACGATGAGAGTAATTTCCATGGAGTCCTCAAACGTCAAAGATGAGCATCATGTGTGAACCAGACTTTACCCCGAAACCTTGGCAGGTGGCAAGGTTTCACCTGGCAGGGGGAGATGCGCTGTTCACCCTTTTTCATACCAGGAGATATAATTCATGCGCTTTTTGATATACGGTGCTGGTGCCCTTGGTCAGGCCCTCGGCTGCATGTTGAGCGCGGCAGGCCACCAGGTTGACCTGGTCGTACGGCAACGATACGCACACGTTTTACAGCAAAACGGCCTGAAAGTGGAGGGGATCTTCGGGGAGTTCTTCGCTCCTCCAGAGGCCCTGGCCGTACACACCGAAGTGACCGGCCTGACCGGACAGGAGTACGACTATGTCCTTCTCACAACCAAATCACAAGACACAGCAGTGGCCGTTGCCTCGCTCTGCGCACTTGCCGGCTTGAGATGTCCGGTTGCTTCTTTTCAGAACGGCTGCGGCAATATTGAACAACTGACAAAGGCCTTTGGCGCCCAGCGTACACTCGGAGCCAGGGTGATCACCGGTTTCCAAATTTCAGGACCCGCAACAGTCCGAATCACTGTCTCAGCGGCTGAGGTTCATGTGGGAGGGGCAATCGCAGGGATAGTCCCTGACAGCGCTACGATACTGGCACAGTCCATCAATGACTCCGGGTTACCTTGTGTCGCTGTCGAGGATGTCCACATGTCCTTGTACGCTAAACTCCTCTACAACTGCGCGCTCAACCCACTGGGGGCAATTCTCGAAGTCTGTTACGGAGAGTTAGGCGAACACCCTGCAACCAGACGTCTCATGAATCAGGTGATAGAGGAGACCTTTGCCGTAATCCAGGCCATGGGCGGAAAACCCCCCTGGCCGGATGCAGCGAGCTACCAAAAGGTATTTTATTCCACCCTGCTGCCGGCGACAGCCGCCCATCGCCCCTCGATGCTCCAGGATCTGGAACAGGGCAAGTTCACCGAAGTGGAGGCGTTGGTTGGCTATGTTGAGCAAAAGGGCAGGGAATACAAGGTGGCAACGCCAGCATGCTCGCTGTTCGCCGGGTTAGTCCGATTCAAACAGGAGCACATCGCTGGAAAACATCGATAAGACGCAGGCAATTACCCCTCATTACTTGCTGGGGCGAACCTGGCCTGTCTTGCCGTACGAGCAGGGTAATGCTCACTCCCCTTGCGCCGTCTCAGTGCTACCGGTCTCGCTTATCAGGCCAAGCCCCAGACGCAGTTTCTCTTCAATACCGGCACTCATCTCTGCGTGCTCGCCAAGAAAACGCTTGGCATTCTCCCGACCCTGGCCAATCCGCTCATCCATATAGCTGTACCACGCACCGCTCTTCTCGACAATACCCTGCTCAACCGCCAAATCAAGAAGGTCGCCCATCTTGGAGATCCCCTCACCATAGACAATATCAAATTCCGCCTGACGAAATGGCGGTGCAACCTTATTTTTGACCACCTTCACCTTGGTGCGGTTACCGATAACTTCCTGGCCGTCCTTAATCTGACCAATGCGGCGGATATCCAGGCGTACGGAGCTGTAAAACTTGAGAGCATTGCCACCGGTGGTGGTTTCCGGGTTACCAAACATCACCCCGATCTTCATGCGAATCTGATTGATAAAGATCAACACGGTGTTGGTGCGCTTGAGAACCCCGGTAAACTTGCGCATGGCATGTGACATCAACCGTGCCTGCAACCCGACATGCTGGTCTCCAACATTGCCGTCAATTTCAGCACGAGGCACCAGTGCCGCCACCGAATCGATAACGACCACGTCGATTCCACCACTGCGAATCAGAATCTCGGCAATCTCCAGGGCCTGTTCACCAAAGTCTGGCTGGGAGATAAGCAGATTGTCCACATCTACACCTAGACGTTCAGCATAACTGGTGTCCAAGGCGTGTTCAGCGTCAATAAAGGCAGCATTACCACCGAGACGCTGGGCCTCTGCAATGGCATGCAGGGCCAGGGTCGTCTTTCCCGAGGATTCCGGTCCATAAATTTCAGTGACCCTTCCCCGGGGAAAGCCCCCAACTCCCAGGGCCAGATCGAGCGACAGAGCGCCGGTGGGAATAACCGGTATATTTTCTCGCTCATTGGAACCAAGACGCATAATCGATCCCTTACCAAACTGCCGCTGAATCTGGGAGATAGCGTTTTCAACACTTTTGATACGGCCCTCCTGGGCCTGACTACTAGGTGCGGGCATAGATATCCTCCTGAAAATTATGGCATCCTTGACTAGTTGATTTTTTTACCAATCTTCATCCAAAGCTTATTTCCTGAAACAGGTAACCGCTACATGTGACAAACATTCTTCGCAGGCCTGGGGTGTGGCTAAACAGCACTACCCCTCTTTCCCTTCCTGGGCCGCCAGCAGAGCACGCCGCAGGATATCCAGGGCCGTGATGGCGGTGTGTTCCTGAATTTGCGCACGACTCCCCGCGAAACGAAAAAGCTGGTCTTGCACCCTGCCATGCTGATACAGACCGATATGGACTGTACCCACCGGTTTTTCCGGAGTACCACCGTCCGGCCCCGCGATACCGGTTGTGGAGAGTCCCAGGGTGGCCCCCAGCGCCTCTGCAGGCCGGGCAGCCATGGCCCAGGCAACCCGGGAGCTCACCGCACCGCAGGAGGCTATCAGCTCAGGCTCAACGCCCAAAAGCGCTTCCTTGAGGGTGTTGGCATAGGCTGTAACACCTCCCAGATACCAGGCCGAACATCCAGGCACCTGGGTTATCTTTGTGCTAATCAGCCCCCCGGTGCAGGATTCGGCAACCACCAGGGTCTCCCCCCGTTTGAGCAGCAGTTTGCCCACTGCTGCCGCCATTGTCTCTTCACCTGTGCCATAGAGGGCCTTGCCCAGAGCGCGGCGGAGCTGTTCTTCAACCGCGGTGAAACGCGCTTTTTCACGCTGCGGGTCAGTGTCCCTCACCGTCAGGCTGACATGCACTTCACAGCCGACAGGGTAGTAACCGATCCGGATATTATCCTGACCCTCCAAGGCGAGCAGCCGGTCGTTAATCTCAATTTCCCGCAACCCAAAGGTTCGAAAGATCTGCTGCAACGCCGGTCGCTGGATACCCTCGCACAACCGGTTCAGTCGGGGCAGGACCTGACGAACCATCAGGTACTCCATCTGTGAGGGTACACCTGGCAGAAAAAACAGTGGTTTTCCCTGGTGGACAAGCTGATAACCGGCCATACGCGAACCGCAGTCAAAGACTTCAGCACCCTCGGGCAGCCAGGCCATCTTTTCCAGGTGCGGAGAGTCCTGTTCCGGGTGACGCGCCCGGATGGCAGCGGCCACCTCGGGGTGAACAGTCCAGGGGTAGCCAAGGGCAGTGACCACCGCTTCATTGGTGATGTCGTCACTGGTGGATCCCAGTCCACCGGTGATGATCACAAACTCGGAGCGCTCGAGCACCTGGTTTAACACCCGGCCTATCCCCTCTAGCACATCCCCAACCGTATGGATATGGGTGATCTGATGGCCACTGGCAAACAGGTTTCTCGCCGCAAAACCACTGGTGGTATTGATGACCCGGCCGGTTATCAGCTCGTCGCCTATGGCGATTATCTCTCCACGCATATTCTTCGTTGGTTGGGATTTAGACCAAAGAGTTTACAGTGTTCGGCGTAAATGCACAAGCGCGTCATTACCCAGACGGCCATAAGGCAGATCACCATCAAGGCGGTCAAAACTGACAGAAGCCACCCGGCGTAGCAGGCTGGCCGGCCCTGGAACCAGCAACGGGATATAGTTCTCTGACAACCCCTGCAGTAAACCGCTTTCCCGATGACGCCTCTCAAAAAGGACCTGGAGGCTGGCACCTACATGGCGACCATAAAACGCCCTTTTTTTCTCCTCTCCCAACTGTCGTAACCGGGCAACTCTCTGTTCCCGGACAGCACCTGGTAGCTGCCCCGGTAGCTGGGCTGCCAATGTGCCTGGTCTGGGAGAATAGGGAAAGACGTGCAGATAGGCCAGCGACAGCGAGCTGAGTAACTGATAGGTGGTGTCAGCCTGTGCTTCACTTTCACCAGGAAAGCCGCCAAGGATGTCACAGCCAATACAGATCTTCGGGATCTCTCGAAGCAAACGGGTGACAACTTCATGAAACTGGGCGGCACTGTAACGCCGGTTCATTCGAGCGAGGACCTCTTCGTCACCACTTTGCAGAGGGATGTGCAGGTGGGGCATGAAGTTGTCATGGCGGGACATGATCTGCAACAGGGTGTCGTTGATCTCGGTGGGCTCAATGGAGCTTAAGCGAATGCGGATCCCTGGTAATTCCCGGCAGAGGCGTTCAAGCAGGGAGTAGATCGTTTCTCCCTCTCGCAGATCAAGACCGTACTTGCCAACGTTAATTCCGGTGACCACCAGCTCTCGATAACCTGCGGCAACAAAAACGTCGGCCTGCTCCATGACCCGGCCGATCTCCAGGCTGCGGCTACGGCCGCGCACCAGGGGGACAACACAGTAAGAGCAAAAGTTGTTACAGCCATCCTGGACACGTAAGGCTGCCCGGGTTCGTTGGCCAAAGTTCGACACGGGTAACGGGCTGATCTGCCGGGTCAGGTGAACATTACCTGCCAAAGGTGTTCGAGCGCCAAGGGCCCGGGCCACAAGCTGGTGTTTGTCGGCGTTGCCAACGACCTCTATTCCAGGGGCAAGCCCGGCCACCTCTTCAGGTTGCAACTGGGCATGACATCCGGTAACAATGACCCTGGCATCCGGAGATGTACGCCGTGCCCGGCGGATCATCTGTCGGGACTGTTGACCGGCTCTGGCCGTCACCGTACAGGTATTGACGATATACAGGTCCGCTTGCCCAGAAAAGGGAACCTGTGACCAGCCGGCGGATTCGAGCCCGGAGGCAAAGGCAGCGGATTCGTACTGATTAATCTTGCACCCCAGGGTGGTGATGGCAAACCGCTTCATGACAACTGTTCTCGGGGCTGGATAATGACACCGCTGGCAATGACCTGTTCCCCTTGATAGAGTACTGCGTACTGCCCCGGGGTAACCGCACGCTGGGGCTGTTCGAACAACAGGCGTAGACCGTCTTCTTTGAGGTCGACGGTCACCGTAGCAGCCTCCTGGCGGGACCTGAGCCTTACCTTCCCTCGCCAGGGTAGCCGAGGTCTTGGCACCAGCCAGTGGATGGACACTAGACATACCTCACGCTGATAGAGCTCTTCTTCCTTGCCCACAACCAACCGATTGTGGGCAGGCTCAAGTCTCAGCACATACCAGGGCGTCCGATCCGGCAGTCCCAACCCCCGACGCTGCCCTATGGTGTACCTCCAGAGCCCTGTGTGCCGGCCCAACAGCCGACCACTGGTATCGACAATATCACCCGATTCGTAAGGGAGTGCATGCTGATGGAGAAAGTGTTCCAGTCTGCCGCTGGTAAAACAGACGTCCTGACTTTCCTTGGCAGCAAAGGTAAAACCAGCCCGCCGGGCTTTGTCGCGCACCTGATCCTTGGTCCACCCCCCCAGGGGAAGCAAGAGGCGACTGAGCCGCTCCCGGGACAGACGACAGAGAAAATAACTCTGATCCTTGTTGGGATCACTCCCCTGAAACAGGGCAAACCCGTGGTTCACCCGACAAATGCGGGCGTAGTGGCCGGTGGCCATGCGAGTAACCTGGTACTGGTCCATGGCGTCAAGGAGATTACCGAATTTGATACCGGCATTGCACTGAACACAGGGATTGGGGGTGCGACCGGCACCATACTCCCTGACAAAGGGAACAATGATTTCGTTATGAAACTTCTGTCGCAGGTCAATGAGTTCCAAGGGAAGGTCCAGCTGGTTGGCAACACTTCGCACCCCTTCCACCTGCTTTTCAAGGTCTGGCAGGGGTAACAGCATAAAAAACCCGTGGACCTCGTATCCTTGCTCCTTCAGCAGCAGAGCGGCCACCGTCGAGTCAAGGCCGCCGCTCATGGCGACACCGACGTGTTCAGAGGGCATGCAAAGTACCGGCTGGATGACGATCGTCAAAGAAAATCTGTAAGGACGTTGCAGCTGCGGCAGGCTTCTATCTTGTTCTTCCAGGTTTTACCAGGAGCGGCTTCACAGAGAGTACCGCTGAGAAACCAGCAGAGATGTCCGGACTTGAACTCCCAGACGGGACACTGCTTCTTGACCTGACATTTCTTCACTGTCCAGCAATCGCGTCGCCGCGACCCCCCGGCCAGCCGTTGGTTCACGAGAAGAAAGTACAGTTGACGCTCCACGTGTAAAGGCACATTACGCCACCCCTGCTCGTAACTCTGTACTGCTTTCTGAGAGACGCCCAGTAACCGGGCCAGCTCCTTTTGTGTCTTGCCAAGCTGTATCCGACCCCTGGAAAAATTTTCCCGTTTCATGCCGTTCCTGTATCGTGCGTCGCTGGTCCCGAATGGACTACTCTAAACATATCTTTAAATTTTACCACGCCCTGGAGTCAAGAGCAATAATGATCTGTACCGTCCCGCGATGATTCACCCTTGACAACTCTTGGGATATCAACCGGTCTGGAGTATACTTTCTTTGCGGCAACATATTGTTGAAAAAAAATCATCTCATGCAAAAGATCTCTGGAGTAGCGACTATGGCTCAAAAACCCAACGGCAGCGGACTGCAACGCCTATGGCGCGCATCCCTTTGCTCATGGTCTGGTCTGGTGAAAGCCTGGCGCAACGAATCTGCCTTTCGCCAAGAAGTGGCACTGGTGATCTTCGGGCTACCCTGTGCCCTGTGGCTTGGAAATTCCGGCGTGGAACGGGCACTTCTCGTTGGCAGCCTGCTGCAGATCCTGTTGGTGGAGCTTCTCAACAGCAGCATAGAGGCGGTGGTCGACCGCATCGGGCCTGAACGGCATGTCCTCTCAGGGCAGGCCAAGGATCTGGGTTCCGCGGCCGTAAGTCTCACCCTCTTCATTGCTGCTGTGATCTGGCTCCTGATTGTGCTCAACTGAACGTGAAGTCTTTTATAACGGCGTGCAGCGTTTCTCCCTGTGCCTGCACACTGTCGCTTTCCTTTTCATTTGACACCCTGTACGCTATTGCCTATATAACAGGAAGGTATTCTTAACTGGCACAGGGTTTCGGGAAAAACGATCTAACTTCAGGAGGTTGTGATGCGAATTCTGCGTTTGGCAGCTCTACTGCTCTTCAGCTTGACCCAGTTGGCAATGGCAGCGGACAAAGAAATGAACGTTGGTTTTGTCTATGTTTCCCCGATTGGTGATGCGGGCTGGTCCTTTGCCCATGACCAGGGACGTCAGGCGCTGGAAGAGATGGAAGGGATCAAAACCAGTTTTGTCGAGTCTGTTCAAGAAGGTCCGGATGCCGAGCGTGTCATCCTCAACATGGCCCGAAAGAAGTTTGACCTGATCTTTGCCACCAGCTTCGGATACATGGATCCGATGCTCAAGGTGGCCCGGCAGTTCCCTGATACGACCTTTATGCACTGCTCGGGATTTAAACTGGCAGACAATATGGGCAACTATTTCGGCCGTATGTACCAGGCCCGTTATCTTGCCGGTATGGTCGCCGGTGCCATGACCACATCCAACACCCTCGGATATGTCGCCGCATTCCCCATTCCCGAGGTTATCCGTGGTATCAACGCCTTCACCCTTGGTGCCCAGGCCGTCAACCCGAAAGTATCGGTACGGGTCGTCTGGACCAAGACCTGGTATGATCCGGCCACGGAAAAAGATGCTGCCAAGTCGCTACTCGACGTCGGCGCCGATGTTATTGCCCAGCATCAGGATTCCCCTGGGCCACAGGAAGCTGCCCAGGAAAAAGGTGTGTATTCAATCGGATACAATTCCGACATGAGTACCTTTGCTCCCAAGTCTCACCTGACCGCACCCATCTGGAACTGGGCGCCTTTCTATAAGGCAACAGTTGCGGCGGTGAAAAACGGGACCTGGAAATCCGGATCCACCTGGGTGGGGCTGGAGGAGGGGATCGTTGACCTGGCGCCGTTCGGTGACATGGTCCCCGAGGACCTCAGGGCAAAGGTCATGGCGAAAAAGGCCTCCCTTACCGCCGGCACCGACAAAGTTTTTGTCGGTCCGATCAAGGACCAGAAAGGCAACATCAAAATTGCCGAAGGTACTGCCGCCACCGATAAAGAGTTATTGGGCATGACCTGGTTCGTCCAGGGCGTAATCGGCACTACCGAATAAGCACTCTCCTTCCCGGGAGATGACCCGCCTTCGGATCATCAGGCGACAGGAACGCCCCTTTTGGCGTTCCTGTTGTGTTTTGGTGCTCGCCTTGTTGCTGTCACTGTCGCTGAGCGCCTTGCTGCTGTGGTTGAGAGGAACATCCCCACTGGACGGCATTGCCGTCCTTTTCCGGGGAGCTTTCGGCTCCCGCTGGGCCATTGAAGACTGCCTGATCAAAGGCATTCCCCTCTTCCTCTGCTCCTTGGGCGTTGCCATGGCGTTCCGCCTGCAGATCTGGAATATTGGCGCTGAAGGTCAGTTCGCTCTCGGGGCAGTGGCAGCCACCTGGATAGCCTTGAGTTTTCCTGGACTGCCCTGGTACCTGCTCTTACCACTGATGATCGTGGCAGCTTGCCTCGGCGGTGCTCTCTGGGGAATGGTTCCGGCAATACTCCGGCAATGGATGGGCACCAACGAGATCATCGTCACCTTGATGATGAACTACATCGGCATCCTCTTTCTTCAATATCTGGTGTATGGGGTGTGGAAGGATCCGACCAGCTTCGGATTTCCCATGACCAGAGAGTTCCCCGATGCCGCCATTGTTGGCAAGATAGGCTCCACCGGCGTCAACTGGGGGCTACTCCACTGTCTGGTACTGGGTGGCCTTTTCTGGGTCTTCTTCCGGTTCACCCGGGTCGGCTACAACCTGAAAGCGGCCGGTGACTCGGTGCGTGCCGCCCGTTATGCCGGCTTACCCTACAATCAACTGGTGGTCCTGGTCATGGTGATCAGCGGCGCCCTTGCAGGGTGGGCAGGATTCCTTGAAGCCTCGGCAACAATCAATCGTCTGCAGCCCTCCATCATGGTTGGCTATGGATACACCGCCATCGTCGTTGCCTGGCTGGCCCGACTCAACCCGTTAAGCATAGGTATCGCCTCCTTTCTCCTGGCGGGCCTGCGCGTTGGCGTCGAACACCTGCAGCTTGACCTTCAGGTTCCAGCGGCCTTCGGCGGCATCATCGAAGGCCTGGTGCTGCTCACCGTACTTGCCGGCGGCTTTTTTGTTCGTTATCGACTGAGCCGGAGGGTTCAGTCGTGAACGCAGAGCTGATCATCCTCTTACTGGCCGCTGCCGTGCAGTCAGGCACACCGATTCTCTACGCCACTCTCGGAGAAATCTTCACCGAGCGCAGCGGGGTTCTCAATCTGGGCGTTGAAGGAATCATGGTAGTGGGCGCGCTGTGTGCCTTCGTTACCACCAGCCTCACAGGAAGCCCCTGGCTGGGGTTTTTCTGCGCAGGTCTGGCCGGCACCCTTTTCTCGTCTCTGCACGGCCTTGTTTGCCTAGTTTTTCGAGGTAACCAGGTGGTTTCCGGGCTGGCATTGACCATCCTCGGCACAGGCCTGGCAAACTACCTCGGCACACCGCTGGTGGGAACCTCTGCCCCGGGATTCACCACAACACCTCTACCAGTACTGAGTCAACTCCCCTGGCTGGGGCCGATATTTTTTCAGCAGGATCCTCTGGTCTACCTGACCTACGGCATTCCACCGCTGATGTGGCTCTATCTCTTTGCCAGTCGTCCAGGATTGAAGCTTCGGGCTGTCGGAGAAAACCCTGCTGCCGGTGGAGCTGCCGGTATCAGCGTGCTCGGACAGCGCTGGCTGGCCATCCTTGTCGGTGGCTTTTTTATGGGCTTGGGAGGCGGATACCTCTCCCTGGCATATACCCATCTCTGGGCCAACAATCTCACTGCTGGCCGGGGCTGGATTGCTGTAGCCCTGGTAATTTTTTCCTTTTGGCGCCCCCAGCGGGCGGTGCTGGGCGCCTACTTGTTTGGGGGCATTATGGCCCTGCAGCTGCGGCTGCAGGCGAGCGGCACCCAGTTTCCCAGTTCCCTGCTCCTGATGTTACCCTATGCGTTGACAGTCCTGGTGCTTGTCTTCAGCTCCTGGAAACGTGGACGCAGTGAAGAACCCGGCTCTCTTGGCGTAAACATGGAACCGGCCGACTGAGACGGTCTCTGACCAGCAGGATCAATTCATTACCTCAAGTAGACGGAAGGAGGACCCATGGTCGAGAACACACAATACCGGAAGACCTACCCCATCAGCTGGGATCAGCTCCACCGTGATTCCCGTGCGCTGGCCTGGCGCATGCTCAACATGGATTACTTCCGGGGGATTATTGCCATAACCCGCGGTGGCATGGTGCCAGCAGCGATCATCGCCCGCGAGCTTGACATTCATCTCCTGGACACGGTGTGCATCTCCAGCTATGACTGGAAAGACAAGAAAGGTGACGCTGAAATCCTCAAACACTTTGACGGTGATGGCGACGGTTGGCTGCTCATCGACGACCTGGTCGACACCGGTCGCACCGCCCGCATCGTAAAACAGATGGTCCCTAAAGCACATTTTGCCACAGTCTACGCAAAACCCGAAGGACGCCCCCTGGTGGACACTTATGTCACAGAGGTCAGCCAGGACACCTGGATCCTCTTTCCCTGGGACACGGAGATCCAGTTTGTCCAACCCCTCGCCACTAGCAGCAAGTAACCTGGTATGGACACCGCCATTGAACTTCGTGGCATCTCCAAGCGGTTTGGCCAGGTACAGGCAAACCGGGACATCGACCTGTCCATCCGAACAGGCCGCGTACTGGCACTCCTCGGGGAAAACGGGGCCGGCAAGTCTACCCTGATGTCCATCCTGGCTGGACAGACCCAGCCGGACAAAGGAGCCATCCTGGTCAACGATCAGCCCCTGACCTTCCAGTCCACACAGCATGCCATCAAAGCAGGCATTGGTATGGTTTACCAGCATTTCAAGCTGGTGGAGGCCATGACCGTCGCCGAAAATGTCCTGCTGGGCAAGCCCGGCAGTTTCTGGCTGCGGGCAAAAGGTATCGAGGAGGACGTGGGAGAACTCGCTGCCACCTTTGGTATGACGGTTCGCCCTGAGGCACTCGTTGCAGACCTGTCCATGGGCGAAAAGCAGCAGGTGGAAATTCTCAAGCTTCTGTATCGACGCTCATCTGTTCTTATCTTTGACGAACCCACAGCGGTGCTGACACCGGGTGAGGCCAAGCGATTGTTTGTCACCATGCGCTCCATGGCAGGGCAGGGTAAGGCCATAGTCTTTATCAGTCACAAGCTCGAAGAGGTGATGAGTGTGGCTGACGAGATCGCCATTCTCCGCCAGGGAGAGATTGTCGACACCATGGAAGCAAGCTCGGTGCAGTCCACTACCGAGCTTGCCGGAAGAATGGTTGGCCGTGAGGTACTTCTAGAGGTGAACAAAGAGATGATCGACCCCCGACAGATTGTCCTCAAGGTTGAGGCCCTGGCCGGTAACGGCCTGAAAGATCTGCATCTCGAGCTCAGGCAGGGAGAGATCCTGGGGGTTGTCGGCGTCGCAGGCAACGGCCAGAAGCCCTTGGTGGAAACACTTTGTGGACTCACAGCGCCGGTACAGGGAACGGTTCGTATTCTGGGAGATCCCTGGCACCATTTTTTTGCGCGAAGACGATGGCAATCAGCCTTGAGCTATATCCCTGAAGACCGTCAAGGACTGGCTACCTGCCAGGGGCTGGACCTTTTGGACAACTTTTTGCTGACAACCTCCAAGGGGTTCTGCTGGGGTCCCTGGCTGCAGAAGAGGGCGGCCAGAGAGAAAGCTGGCTGGCTGATTGAGGAGTTCGATGTTCGCCCGCAAAACCTTGACACGCTGGCATGGCAGCTCTCCGGTGGCAACCTCCAGAAACTGGTGCTGGCTAGAGAATTTTACCGTAAGCCGCGCTTGATTGTCGCCGAGCAGCCCACTCAAGGGCTCGACATCGCGGCAGCGGAGGAGGTATGGAATCTGCTGCTCAAGGCTCGGGAGCAGGCCGGCATCCTGCTGGTCACCGGTGACCTGTCCGAGGCACTGGCCTTGTCTGATCGTCTCATCGTCATGTTTGACGGCCGAATATGTGCTGCTTTTGCAGCAACCAACGAGGAGGAAGTGGCGCGGATCCCCGAATACATGGCAGGATTGGAACCGTCCTTTCCTTAAAGCCTGTATTGTTTGGCCAGCCAAGGCTACTGGCATTGACCAACCGCAAGCTGCTCCGCCTAGACGGCAACAACAGCGTTTTCCTCTCCATATTGGTTGGCCACATACCCGTCGGCATCCGGGTCGTTGACCCAAACGCTCTTGTCAAGTATGTAGCGATACTGGTACGATGCCCCCGCCTGCAGAGAAATGGTTATGGAAAAGGAACCATCCTTGAGCCGTTTCATGGGGACAGCCTCCGTGGACCATTCATTGAAGGAGCCAGCCAGGACAGCGGCTCCGGCATTCTCCGGGTTGCCATACTTGAAGGTGACCCGGCAGACCTTTCCGGTTGTGGAGTAACTTTTCTTGAGCATGATATTTCCTCTCCTTTCGGGAGTCAGTAAAAAAAAACAACAGAATGACCAATGGAGGCATCCTTCAACAAAGTTCATCTCAGGAAAATGCAGAGCCCCTGTTTACCCGAAACGCCATGCTCTATATACCATGTTCCAGTAACAGTGACCAGCACACTTACCTCTGCTGGCATCGAAAAAACACCAGATCTGCCCGGATGACCGGGCAAGGCGAAGGCAGGTGATGGTTGAACAACAAAGACTTCCGGAACTGCTGGCCCCGGCAGGCAGTCTGGACAAGATGATCAGTGCGATCCATTACGGCGCCGATGCCGTGTACCTGGGGGAATCGCGGTTCAGCCTGCGGGCACATGCAGCGACCTTCAGTGGGGAGGAACTGGAAGGAGCGGTTGCCTATGCCCATACCAGGGCCGTAAAAGTTTTTGCTACGGTCAACATCTTCGCGCATAACCGCGACCTTGAAGGTCTAGAGACCTATCTTTACCGCCTTGCCGCTGCTGGTGTTGATGCAATTATCGTTGCTGATCCCGGCATCCTCGCGCTTTGCCGGCGTCTCGTTCCGCAGGTGCCAATACACTTGTCCACCCAAGCCAATGTCACCAACGCTGTCAGCGCCCGATTCTGGGCAGAGCAGGGGGTGCGCCGCCTCAACCTTGCCCGTGAACTGAGCCTTGCAGAAATCCGGGCGATTCGCGAAGCCGTGGATATTGAGCTCGAAGTCTTTATCCATGGAGCCGTCTGTATCAGTTATTCGGGGCGCTGCATGCTCAGTAATTATATGACAGGCCGTGACGCCAACAAGGGTGACTGCGCCCAACCCTGCCGCTACTCCTACCGGCTCGAAGAGGAAAAACGACCCGGTCAGTTTTTTCCGGTGGAGGAAGATGAGCACGGCACATACATCTTCAACGCCAATGATCTGTGCCTGCTGCGGCATCTCCCGGAATTGGCTGCCTGTGGTGTGGACGCGATAAAAATTGAAGGGCGGATGAAATCTGCCGCCTATGTCAGTGAGGTGGTACGGGTATACAGGGCGGCACTGAACTGGCTTGCGGAAAAAAAATCAGCAGGGCTTCAGCCAGGTCAGCTGACGCTCCCCAGTGTTTTTTACAAGGAAATTGAGAAGATTGGTACCCGTGGATTGAGCGAACATTTTTTTTCCGCCACCCCTTCATCTGCGGACATGCTTTATGATACAATGCGAATAGTTCAGAAGCATGTGTCAGCTGCCATCGTCTACAAAACGTCACCTCTGCTTGTGGATGTTAAAAATGAGCTGTGGCCGGGAGATGAACTCGAGTATCTCGGCCCTGAAATCACCCCGATCATCTCACGGGTCAAGGCCATAAGAAGCGCTAAGGACTTGGCATTGCAGGAGAAGGCCAATCCAGGAACCCGGGTGTTCCTGGAAATTGAACCGCTGGAGTTACCAGTGACCAAGCATTCCCTTTTTCGTAAACGTATATCACAGTGATGAAACCCGTTCTTGATGTTCCGTTCCTTGCCGATGAGACCTATGTTAACTTTCTCGCTGACAAACGACAGGAACTGAGTTCCGTCCACTTCAGTATCCTCTCAGGGAAGCGTCTCGACAGCCGTTTTATCCTCGGTCCTCCTGATAACCATGCCCAGGTGATCGAGTTCCTCTCAGCGCTTCACGGGGTCAAACGCTATGCCCTGATGAACAGCCTGTTTTATACCCCTGACCTGCTGATCTCGGCGGAGCGATTGCAGCCGATCATCTACGCCCTTGATGAGTGTTGTGAGCACGGCGTGATCAATGGCATCATCTTCTGCGATCAGTATCTGCTGCAACGGCTCTCCTCGGCAGCGCCGGGGCTTGCCAGTGCCCTTGAGGCCGTGCCAGGGGTCAACACCATGCTTGACTCCCTGGAAAAGGTCGAGGCTCAACTGGCCTGTATAGGGGAGACCCATTTTCGTCTGCCCAGCCAGCTGGTGCTTGATCGCTCCCTCAATCGGGATCTCGACCGCCTCGCACGGGTTGCCCTGCAGGTCAGAGGCAAGTTTCCTGAAGTGAACCTTGGCCTGCTCGCCAATGAGGGCTGCCTGCCCTACTGCCCTTTTAAGGCCTCCCACGATGCCTACATCGCCCTGGCCAACATGGAAGGCCAGGATTCCACCTACAGCATGAACTGCGAACTCGGTTGTATGCGGCTTCTCGAACAGCAACCCCACCGGGTTCTCCAGTCGCCCTTCATCCGCCCGGAAGATGTTGATTTATATCTATATCACGTCGACACCATCAAACTTTGTGGGCGGACCCTGGGAGCAGACTTCCTCTGTTCAGCCATCCAGGCCTACTGCGCTCGACAGTATGAGGGAAATTTGCTCAACCTGATGGACGCCACCCACTGGATGGCTGACAGATTATATGTGGACAATGGTTCCCTGAGTTTCGACTTTGCCAACATGCTCTCCATGTGTGACAGCCGCTGCGAGGTGTGCGGTTTCTGCGAAGAACTGTTCGAATCCATCACCCGCCCCCTCCCCTTTTCCCTGGAAGACCGAAGGCCCAGGCTGATTGACAGCAAAGGAACAGATGTGTAGAGTTCAGCGCAGAATCTTTTTGCCGACTCTTACTTCCGAGGCCTTTCATGGAATCTTTTGACGCGCTTCTGGAGATATCCAGCAAGATTCACGGACATCTCTGCGCCGGCCAGGTTATTGGTGTACGCATGGCAATGGAGGGTCTTACCTATATTGGTATTAACGACCCCAAGGGTAATGACCGAAAAAAGCTATATGTCCTGGTAGAGATTGACCGTTGCGCCACTGACGCTATCCAGTCTGTGACGGGCTGTAGCCTGGGTAAACGGAGCTTGCGCTGGGTGGACTTTGGCGTTATGGCCGCTACCTTCGTCAATCTGGAGACCAAACAGGCTGTACGGGTGGTAGCTCTGGAGGAATCGCGAGAAAATTCGCGAAAATACTGTCCGGAAATAGAGAACAAATACCAGCGCCAGCTCGCCGCCTATCGGATAATGCCCAGCGGGGAACTCTTCGATTTTCAGGATGTCCGCGTTGACATTCCTGCCAGCGACATGCCAGGGAAACCACTCCGAAGGGTACAGTGTCAGCAGTGTGGTGACTGGGTTCAGGACGGCCGTGATCTTGAGCAGGAAGGCCAGGTGTTGTGTCGGGCCTGCGGCGGTCAACGCTATTACACACCAGTATGAGAGAATTATCCGTTATCAGCCTCTTCTTCCTCGATCTTCAATTTCCCATCTTCATCCTTAACTAGGTAAAGATACTTTGTCTTTGATACTTCTTTATCCTTGACAAGAGAACAAGGTTTGGCTACTTTTGAAAATCCTAACTATTTGTTTTTTTTGTGTAGTTCCAATGTTTATTTTTTCCACACATACACAGAGGAGGAAAGTATGAGCGATGTAAAAATAGCCCCTGAAGGATTGGATGTTACGTCTGTACTGGATGCCAAGGGACTGAGTTGTCCCATGCCATTGTTACGCACGAAAAAGGCAATAGGTAGCCTCAATACGGGGGATATTCTCCATATTCAAGGAACTGATCCAGGCTCAAGAAATGATATTCCCGGATGGTGCGAACGTTCCGGTCACGAATATCTTGGTGAAAAAGAAGAAGAAGGTTACATCAGCTTCTTTATTAAAAAAGGATAATTATTCCAGTTTGTTTTCATACCAAGGAGGAATGTATTCATGTCTGCCGATCCTGATAAACTGGGCATATTTGTCACTTCACCCCAAAATATGGCCCATATTCTCGGTATAACCAAGGCTGCGGTCAACGCTGGAAAAAAAGTTAAAATATTTTTTACCTTTAAATCTATTCATCTCACTAAAAGTGCAGAGTTTGAAGAATTGACCAGTCTCTGCGACCCCGATGATCTTGCCATCTGCGCCGATAGTTACACTTGTGAAGGATATGATACTGTCAAAGATATCCCCGCAGGAATGACAGAAAAACAGATGCGTACTCAAGCATTCCATGGAGCTATTCTCGATGAATGCGGCAAGTATATAGTCATGTAAGGAGATATGTTAATGGAATCATTAAAAGTCTACATACTAATTGCCAACCGTACCTATAATGATGGCATTCGTTCAGGTCTCGGTCTAGCAGTTGAGAATCATTATGCATATCCTGTTATCATGAATGGCGAGTTCCCGAAGATGACAGAATATATGTCTGAAAATATTGCCTGGATCTATGATATGGAAGGTGCGGTCTATAGCTGTGGTGCTGAGGCTCCACAAGACCTACCTGAAGGTGTCGAGATGACTAATATCAGTCTTGAGGAGTTGGGTGAAAAAATGCGCGATGCTGATTTTATCATCCCTTATGGGCTCCCCAAACAAACTAACGAACCGCCGCCAGCTTGCGCCGAGTAGAGGATATCATCATGAAAATTCTTCAAGTCTACCGTTCGAAACCTAACGAAGACGTCCAGAAACTGGTATCAATCCTTAACCGTGATCGGGATGCTGATGAATTCAAATTGTACAGCAATAATCCCGATTACGATGTTCTCGTTAAAAAAATATTTGATGCAGATAAAACCGTCTGCTGGTGGTAATTTTTTTAATAAAGAGCCTTTCGTGCTTAATTGGAAGGCTCTTTATTACATTTTCAACGTATCAAACCATTTTATCACTTGCTCATGAAACCAAGGACGAAACGTGCGTATAAGGAGGTTATCTCTTCCTAAATGGACACGGTTTGTCAAAAGTACCATTATAAGTTTTCTTTCAATATCGATCCAAAAAGATGTTCCTGTATATCCTAGATGACCTATACTTTTTTGTGAAATAAACTTTCCAGCAGAAGAAGGCTCTGAGGGAGTATCAAATCCTATACACCATGATTCATTTTTTACCTTTCGTCGCAAAATCTGCTCCATGAGATTTCTTCTCAATCCGATTTTCCCTTCAAAGAGCAGTGATTGTAAAATTTCTGCACACAGCAGCATCACGCCACTCGTACTTCCAAAGAGTCCGGCATGACCACTTACTCCGCTTAATAACCAGCAATGTTCATCCTGTACCTCTGCCTGCATAATTTTATTACGCCATTGGCACCAACCGGTTGGTGCATAAAAATAACCTTGTTCGTTACTAGATGTACTTTTTATCTCTTTATATGGACGAAAAAATATTTTTTTTTCAAGGCCCAGGGGAGCACTTATCAAAGAATCAAAACATTTGTTAAGTTGACAACTTAATTGTTCTTCCAGCATCCAGCCAAGAAGGATGTACCCTAAATCAGAATAGATACATTTTTTCCCGGGTGAATAAACCAGTTCTTCCTGGTTAATACAATCCAATAACTGTTTACGGTTACCTGATAAGAGAGGATCCGCTTTCATGGACCGATAATAGGTATTGTACGCCGGTAAACCTGAACAATGGCCAAGAAGTTGCCATAGTTGAGTATGTCGTATTTCCTGAGAAAGCGGTAATGATAAAGTATTCCCTAATTCCTCCTCTAAACTAAGAGTACCTTCTTGCACGAGATGCAAACAACATAAAAGTGTACAAAAAGGCTTGGTTAATGAGGCTAAATCAAATAAAAAACTATCGTTTTCTAAAAAGTTACTCGTTATATTCTTGTTGATATTAACGGATAAAGCACCAGTCCATCCTGAAACGCCATAAAATAAAACGCCACATCCCAGAACAGGAGCAACTCCTAAATTTTCTCCGACAACACCTAATTGTCGAAGAAAACTTTCCAGTCCATTATGCCAGTAAAAATCCATCTAACATTTATTATTTATTTGATTTTTCATTTTTTTTATAGTATTTAAAAAAAATAATTTAAAGCTTTTTTTACCTGTGGAAAAGAATGCTCGAAGCAGTGTTTATACCTTGTTAAAAAACAAGGTACCCCATTTTTTTCTCAAAAAAAAGAAGGATATCAACTGTTCAATAAAGAGAAAATTATAAATTATATTAACAAGTTAACTAATATTTAAACAAATAAACAGAAGTAATAATAATAATAATAATTAACTTATATAAAAGGATACTTATTATGTCACTTCAATTTAATATTTCAAGAGATGATCTTTTTAAAGCGATAAGTGCTCAACAAAACATAACTAATAAAAAAGGAACAATAGCAATTTTATCTAATGTTCTTATAAAAGCTAATGATAATAATGTATTATTTACTGGTACTGATTTAGAAATTGGTCTTAAACAAAAAATACCTGCTGAAGTAATTAAAAAAGGTGACATTACTCTTCCCGCAAAAAAACTTTTTGAAATAACTCGAGAATCAGGAAATTCTATAGTTAATTTTAAAGAAAAAGAGAATAATTGGATAGAAATAACTTCAGGTTCTAGTTTTTATCGTCTTTCTGGGATGGAAAGTAGAGAATTTCCCACTTTTCCTGAATACGATGAAACAAAACTTGTTTCAGTAAACGCTAATTATTTGGCAGATATAATAGATAAAACTATATTTTCTATAGCGAATGATAAAGAGAATATTTATAGCCTTACGGCTGGACTTTTAACAAAAGAAATAATTGAAGAAAAATTTTATCTGAAAATGGTTAGTTCTGATGGTCATCGTTTGACTATTATGAAAAAACAAATGGATAAAAGTATAAATAATTTAGATTTAAATAAAATTACTCTTATTCCTAAAAGAGGTATTCAAGAAATACGTAAATTTTGTGAAGAAAAAGACACTGTTCAATTTGGTATTGAAAAAAAACAAGTTGTTCTTAAAAATGATGATTCCTTGTTAATTATACGACTTGTCGAAGGAGAATTTCCTGACTATCAGGCAATTATTAAAATAATAGATATGGATAATGTTATTAATATAAATAGAATTAGATTTCTTGAAAGTCTTAAAAGAATAAATCTTTTTACTGAAGATATTTTTCATGCGATAAAAATGGATATTAGTGAAAATAAAATTGTCTTAACATCGCAAAATTCGGATTTTGGCTCAGCGAAGGATGAATTTGAACTTGATTATAAAGGTAAACCGTTAAGTCTTGGTTTTAATTGTCGTTATTTTATAGATACACTACAAGTTATGGAAGGAGATACTATAAAAGCCTGCATAACTTCTGATGAAAGTCCTTGTTTAATAACTTCTGAAGAAGATGATGGTTTTTTAAGTATTATTATGCCTATGAAATTATAAATTAATATAATTTATTTTTATAAAAAAATTATATTAAAAAAAATAATATACTAGTCGTAAATGGAGCAGAGTTTATAAAGTGGAAAAACAAGAAAATATAAATAGTTCATATGGGGCAGAACAGATTAAAGTACTCGATGGACTGGAAGCTGTACGTAAACGACCGGCCATGTATATAGGTAATACTCATGAAGAAGGTTTACATCATCTTATTTATGAGGTTGTTGATAATTCCATCGATGAGGCTCTTGCTGGGGAATGTGACCGTATCTGGGTAACACTTCATATCGATGGCTCGGTTACTGTGGAAGACAATGGCAGAGGAATCCCGGTAGACATACATCCCACCGAAAAAATTTCGGCACTAGAGTTGGTTATGACAACACTTCATGCCGGAGGTAAATTTGATCACTCCACGTACAAGGTCTCTGGCGGGCTCCACGGAGTAGGTGTTTCTGTGGTAAATGCCTTGAGCGCTACAACTGAGGCTGAAGTATGGCGGAATGGAAATATCTATCGACAAACCTATGCCCGTGGAGAACGAACCAGTGAGTTGGAACGTATCGGCACTAGTGATAAAAAAGGGACAGCTATATCTTTTTTACCTGATCCTGATATTTTCACTGAAACAACAGAGTTTAAATATGAAATAGTTAAGAACCGTCTGCGGGAATTAGCTTTTCTCAATTCTGGTGTTCGTATTTATCTTAAAGATGAGCGGGATGGAGCTGAAGATAAATTTCATTTCCAAGGAGGGATAGCCACATATGTTGAGTATTTAAATAGAAATCGTTCAGCTATTCATTCTGAACCAGTTTTACTTACTGGTGAGCGTGAGAAGGTTCAGGTAGAGGCCTGTTTTCAATATTTTGATGGCTATTCTGAACGACTTTTTTCCTATGTTAATAATATAAATACGAAAGAAGGTGGTACGCATGTTGCCGGATTTCGTTCTGCTCTTACCAAATGTATCAATCGATATGCCTCTGATGAAGTTATTCCAAAAAATCTTAAAGCCAAAATGGGAGGAGATGACGTCCGTGAAGGATTGACGTGCATCGTCTCAGTAAGAGTACCTAATCCACAGTTTGAAGGTCAGACAAAGACTAAACTCGGCAACTCTGAGGTAAAATTTATTGTCGATTCTATCTGCAGTGAAAAACTGGGTATTTATCTGGAACAACATCCAGCGGTAGCTAAACGGATTCTCAACAAGGCGGTGGAAGCGGCAAGGGCACGTGAAGCGGCTCGAAAAGCTAGAGATCTTTCTCGTAAAAAAGGAGGTCTTTCAGTGATGATGGCTGGTAAATTAGCTGAATGCCAGTCAAAAAAACCGGAAGAAAGGGAACTATTTATTGTTGAGGGTGACTCTGCTGGTGGTTCTGCTAAACAAGGCAGAGATCGTTCAATGCAGGCTATTTTACCTCTCAGGGGTAAAATAATGAATGTTGAGAAAGCACGATTTGATAAAGTTCTTAGTTCTGAAGAAATTAAACAATTAATTGCAGCAATGGGTACAGGTATAGGTCGTGAAGAATTTGATTTGGAAAAACTTCGCTATCATAAAATAATAATTATGACGGATGCCGATGTGGATGGTGCTCACATCCGGACACTTTTATTGACTTTTTTCTATCGTCAAATGTTACCTCTTGTGGAAAAAGGACATGTTTATATAGGTCAACCACCTTTATATCGGCTTGCTCGCGGTAAAAAAGAAAAATATTTTATAGATGATAATGAATTATCTATTTATCTTTATAACGAAGCCAGTAGAATTTTTCGATTTCGCTATGAAAATGGTGATGAAATTCAAGGTGAAGAAATGGTTCGTATTTTACGATCATTTTCAATATTACAATTAATTATTCAATATATGGAGAGAATGAATATTCCAGAAAAAATGATTTTGATTCTTCTTAAAGAAGGAGTGCATTCTGCAGATCAGTTTAAAGAAAAATCATTTTTAGAAGAAATTATAAGTAAATTTATTGATATAGATCCTATAATAGGTACAATACGATCTTGCCAATGGCGTCCAAGTTGTTATGAGGTAGATATTACTTTTCGTGGTCAATCTCACCAAACAACAACTCTTGGACCAAATATTCCTTTAATAAATGAGTATCGTCGTGCTCTTGATATTTATCCTCAAATAAGTGATTATATTAAAGGTCGATTTACTCTTATTCGTAATACAGCAAACATTGATCGAGAAACTTCTGCGGCCAGTTGGCAGGATTTTATACGCTTGATAAGAGATGAAACTATTAAAGGGAGTCATCTGCAGCGCTATAAAGGTCTCGGGGAAATGAATCCGGAACAATTATGGGAGACTACCATGAATCCGGAAAACAGGACACTGGTCCAGGTTAAAATAGAAGATGCTGAAATGGCAGATGAAATTTTTACCACTCTTATGGGCGATAAGGTCGAACCACGACGTGATTTTATCCATAATCATGCTTTGGAAGTAGGGAATCTCGACGTCTGAAGTTTTTTTTAATGTAAATTAAAAAATATTAACAGGCTGTTCAAGGATAGAACAGGATAGATAATAATGGAAGAACAATCGAAAAAAATGGAAGAGCATAACTCTTCTATAGCTATAGAAAAAGAACTGCGAAAATCTTATCTGGATTACGCCATGTCGGTAATTATCGGCAGGGCATTACCAGACGTTAGAGACGGACTTAAACCGGTACATCGCCGTACCCTGTATGCTATGCGTGAGATGGGGAATACCTACAATCGTCCCTATATAAAATCTGCACGTATAGTTGGTGATGTTCTTGGTAAGTATCATCCTCATGGTGATACAGCGGCCTATGACACTCTGGTGCGTATGGCCCAGAATTTTTCCATGCGGTATCCCCTGGTTGACGGACAGGGAAATTTTGGTTCCATGGATGGGGATGCCCCTGCGGCTATGCGGTATACCGAAGCTCGTATGACTAAACTGGATCAGGAAATAGTTGCTGATCTGGATAAGGAAACCGTAGATTTTATACCCAATTATGATTCTTCTTTACAGGAACCTTCGGTTCTTCCTTCAAAAATTCCAAATATTCTGATTAATGGTTCTGAAGGTATAGCGGTGGGAATGGCCACCAAAATACCGCCTCATAACATACGTGAAGTTATCAATGGCCTTATTGCCTTGATTGATAATGAGAATATTACTGTTCATGAACTTATGGAGAGTATAAGTGGTCCGGATTTTCCCACAGGCGGTTTTATTTGTGGTCGAGCAGGTATCCGGGAAGCTTATGAGACCGGTCGGGGTGTCATTGTTCTCCGTGGTCGTACCCATGTGGAAGAAGCAAAAAATCATGAATCCATTATTATTAGCGAGGTGCCGTATCAACAGAATAAGGCTGCCTTGGTGGAGAAAATAGCATTTCTTATCAAGGAAAAGAAATTAAGCGGGGTTGCTGATGTCCGGGATGAATCAGACAGGCAGGGATTACGGGTGGTACTTGATCTGAAAAAAGATGAAATACCAGATATTATTATTAATCAACTCTACAAAATGACTCCCCTGCAGAGAAGTTTTGGTATTATTTTGTTATGTATTGTTAATAATAAACCAGAGATACTTAATCTTAAACAGGTTCTGCAGCATTTTCTTATTCATCGTAAGACTATTGTTTATCGTCGAACCGCATTCGAATTGCGTAAAGCAAAAGAAAGAGCACATATCCTTGAGGGATTAAAAATAGCTATTACGAATATAGATGAGGTAGTCGAGCTTATAAAAAAAGCTGTTAATCCTACCGAGGCAAAAGAACAACTTATTGAGCGTTTTCACCTTTCCGATATTCAAGCACAGACTATTCTTGATATGCGTCTGCAGCGACTTACAGGACTTGAACGGGAAAAAATAGTCAAAGATTATGAAGAAATTTTAGAGAAAATTGCCTGGTTACAAAAGGTTCTCGGTGATGATCAACTTGTCATGCAGATCATCCGTGATGAATTTGAAAAAATACTCGAGGAGTATGGTGATGATCGTCGTACCGAAATCATCGATGCTCCAGATGAAATCCTTCCTGAAGATCTTATAACACCCGAAGAGATGGTCGTGACCATCAGTCACAGCGGTTATATCAAACGCAACCCCATCAGTTTGTACCGGGCCCAGCGTCGAGGAGGTAAAGGGGTCAAGGGAATGACCACTATTGAGGATGATTTCGTTACTGACCTGCACATTGCCTCGACCCTCGATACCTTTCTTTTCTTCACTAACAGGGGCCGGGTTTTCTGGCGTAAGGTCTACGAGCTGCCGTTGGCTGGCAGGGCTGCACGGGGCAAAGCGGTCGTTAATCTTCTCGAACTGGGTGAAGGAGAGAAAGTGGCAGCAATCCTTCCTGTTGCTGATTTGGCCAATGCTGATGACTCACAGATGGTGCTCACTGTTACCAAGCTTGGTCGAGTGAAGAAAACCTCCATCAGTGAGTATAAACGGCCGCTGCGGCGAGGAAAATTTGGTCTTACTATTCGTGAAGATGACGAGATTCTTTCGGCGCTGCTCACTTCGGGTGAAGATGAGATTATTCTCGTCACCCGAAAGGGTATGTCTATCCATTTCAACGAGACAGATGTGCGGGGTATGGGCCGGCTTGCTGCCGGAGTGAAGGGAATCAGCCTGAGTGAAGGTGATGAGGTTGTTGGTGTCACTGTTATCTCTTCAGAAGAGACTTCTCTTCTGACCGTTACCGAAAACGGCTATGGTAAACGCACCGCTGTGAAGGAACATCCCCTCCAGAATCGTGGCGGTAAAGGGGTGGTCGCTATCAAGACGAGTAGCCGTAATGGAGATGTCATCGGCGTTGTTGCAGTAGAAGAAGATGACCAGGTTATGCTTATCGCCAACTCAGGCAAGGTTATCCGTATGCCGCTTGACACTGTAAGAATCATCGGCCGCAACACTCAGGGTGTCCGGTTGATTAATCTTGACGATGAAGAACGAGTGGTCGGGTTGTCCATGCTTGCCCGTGAAGAGGAGCTGCCGGCAGACGAAGAGGAATATCCTGACAGGGAAGAGATGGAGAATGACGATGTCTCATCAGACGGTTAGTAACCAGCAGGCAGCAGTCATAGGTGCAGGCAGCTGGGGAACAGCTCTGGCAGTACTGCTGGCAAAAAAAGGAATTAAGGTACGTCTTTGGGGACGTGATCCGCATCATGTCAGCAGGCTTATAGATGAGCAGGTTAACCAGAAGTATCTGCCCGGAGTGAAACTGCCGGAGAACCTTTTACCGGTAATGGATCTTGGAGAAGCTGTCCAAGGCTGCCGTTATGTGGTGATGGCTATTCCATCTCACGGGTATCGTCATGTGTTTTTTGATCTTTTTCCTCAGCTCTCAAAAGAAAGCTTGGTTCTATCTGCAGCCAAAGGCATTGAAGATGGTAGCCACCTGACCATGACAAAGATCATGGCAGATGTTGCACAATCAGTTGAAGATAAAAGGTTCGGAGTACTCAGTGGTCCGAGCTTTGCCCAGGAGGTCGCAACAGGTCAGCCGACCGCTGTCACTGTTGCTTTTTCTGAAATGGAGGCAGCTGTCGAAGTACAGGAGTTGTTGTCAACTTCGCTGTTTCGAGTCTATTCCAGTACTGATGTGACAGGTGTGGAAATATGTGGTGCTGTCAAAAACATTATAGCCATTGCCGCAGGTATAAGTGAAGGTCTGGGGTTTGGGCTTAACGCCAGGGCAGGACTTGTGACACGGGGACTTGCAGAAATAACCAGACTGGGGGTAACCATGGGTGGCAGCATAGCCACTTTCAGTGGTCTTGCTGGTCTTGGGGATCTGGTCTTGACCTGCACCGGAAATCTTAGCAGAAACCGTACTGTTGGCTTGAAGCTTGGGCAAGGGAAAACCCTGGAAGCAGCCCTTGAAGAGATTGGGCAGGTAGCCGAAGGTGTGAAGACAACAAAAAGCTGTTTTACTCTGCGCAAGGAACTTAACGTGGAAATGCCGATTATCGAGCAGGTCTATGCCATTCTCTATGAAGGCAGAGGGTGTGCTGAGGTTGTTCGTGAGCTGTTCCAGCGTGACCTGCGAGCCGAGGGTCCCTGAAGCTTGTTTACCTGGAGAAACCAATGAAACAGATTTTCCTGTTATGGTTGACCATTTTTCTGGTTGCCGGTTGCGCCGGTCACCAGGAAAAAGATGATTCTCAGGAAGCCCCCTTTATTCTTCCGGCAAGTTTTGCCGGGAGTGTTGGCTGTGAGGGATGTCCGGCAACGGAAGTAACCCTGACACTTCGGCCAGACGGGTTGTTTCTACTGAGAACAGTCAAGGATAGCAACACGGTGTCCACTCTTGGAACATATGAGTTTCTCAAAAGAGGAAAGATCATTGTCATCGGATCACCAGGCAAAGGGTTGGGGTCTTTTGCGGTTGCCCCTCCATCACTTCGACAACTTTCTGAGCAGGGAGAGGTCTTGCCAGGGGAAGGACATGAGCTGGTGCTTCTTGATAAACCGGCAGTCTTCAATGAATCTTTTCGTATGCGCGGCATGTTCAGCCGCAGAAAGGGTGAGGCTCTGCTTCGTGAATGTTCATCCGGCAAAGTATTTCCTCTTCTTGCGCAAGGAGGCGCCTACAGGCGCATGGAAGATGCTTTTCTCAAAACTCCTCACGGAAAAGACGATGCCTTGCTAATGAGTTTCAGTGGCAGTCTTGAGGAGCAGGCAGATTTCGAACAACCCGCCGTTGAGTTCATCCGCATAACAGACTTTACACGGGCTTATCCTGATATGGAGTGTGATGGCGAACAGACTCATCGTCGGCTTATTGGTACGACCTGGAAACTCCTTGAATTACAAGGGGAGCCTGTGAAAAAAATAGAGGGACGCCAGACCCCTTTTTTTACCTTGGATGAGAAGGAAAAGCGAATGCGAGGTTTTGGCGGATGTAACCGGTTTTTCGGGACCTACCTCGTTTATGGAGATGTTTTTGTTTTTAATAAGATAGCTGGTACACGCATGGCCTGCAGTAAGGGAGAGGTGCTTGAAGACCGTTTTCTGAAAGCCCTTGACCGTACGGAGTCGTTCATTATCGACAAGGACGTCCTTCAGCTTTTAGACAGTAAAGGTGAGGTCATCGCACGACTGCTTGGGGTCTGGTAACCGCTTTCACCTTTATACCATCCGCTCTTCAGACCAGTCGTTGTGCTCAAATTCGCTGTGGTCGGGTTTTGGAGGTTTGAGTTCTGCCATGCGCTGGTTGAGCCAGATTGCTACCTTGTCGATATCAGCGGCGAATTCTCTCAGGGCCAGGCCCCGATGACTGACACTGCTTTTGGTTGTCGTGTCCACTTCCGCAAAGGTCTTGCCGAACGCCGGGAAATAAAAAAGGGGATCATAACCAAACCCTGACTTGCCCCGGGGTGCGGTCAGGATTTCTCCATCACAGCGTCCTTCCCAGGTAAGTGCCGGTCCTCCCGGGGTGGCGAGACTCAACACACAGAAAAAACTTGCAGCCCGGTCTTTGATCCCTTCCATCTCCTTGAGCAGTTTTTCACAGTTGTCAGCATCACTCGCGTCATCTCCTGCATAGCGGGCCGAGTATACACCGGGAGAGCCATTCAGGGCCTGGACAGCGAGCCCTGAGTCGTCCGCCAGACAGGGTAGCCCTAAAACCTTGCTGTAATGCAGCGCTTTTTTGTAAGCGTTTTCATCGAACGTTTCACCGTCCTCGACAGCTGATGGCATGGGGCCATACTCTGACAGGTACCTGACCTTCAGCGGAGAGTTTTCTAGTAATGTCTGAATTTCTTTAACTTTGTTGGTGTTTGTCGTGGCCAGCACGATAACGTTATTCATTTTTTCTACCTTGGTCTTTTTTTATGCTGCAGGGGTTGGACCGAACTGAGAGGCTGTCTCTATTTTTTGTTCACGCCGCGCCGCGCCTTACGCATCTTTTTTTTCCACCTGTTGTCGTAGCGCTCCTGTTCGCTGTAAATGCACCCGCAGTAGGGTTGGCGATACAGGTCCATTTCGATGGAGCGGTCAATGCCCTCCTGCCAGCCCTGCCGAAAATCACGGTAGAGAAATTTCACTCTGGCATGGTTGGCCAATTCTTCCGACTGCCTGATGAGGAGTTCGTGGTTTTGATACTTTGAATAGAGCAAGGTGGAGGTAAAGGCGTCAAAACCCTGGGATGCGGCAAGGGCAGCGGTCTTTTCCAGGCGCATTCGGTAGCAGATACCGCACCTTGCTCTATCCTGGGGGACAACCTGTCTGAGAAACTCCCGCATACCGTAATCACGGTCAATCTCCAGCCGGAGATCTGTCTGTTTACTGACCGTTTCCAGAGTGTCTACCCGTCGCTTGAATTCCTGGTATGGATGGATGTTGGGGTTGTGAAAATAGGCGACAACCTCATAGCCTTCGGCTCGCAAAACCTTCAAGGGATACAGGGTACAAGGGCCGCAACAGACGTGCATCAGGATGCGTTTCATTTTGTGTTGTTTGGTTAAGTGCAGGTTGTACCGTCTTGGGCAAAAAAACAGTTGGTCAAGGTAAAAGTATTGTGGTGTTGAGTATCAGTCAATCAAATTGGTGGGTTTTTGTCGTTTTATATCTTTACGGGCAACTACCCAGGTGAACAGTTGACAAGCCCCTCAGGTAAATGGTAAAAACTCTTGCGTATTACAGGAGGGATGGCCGAGTGGTTTAAGGCGGCGGTCTTGAAAACCGTTGTACGAAAGTACCGTGGGTTCGAATCCTACTCCCTCCGCCACAGTACAACGTCTACAGAACACGGGCTTCGGAGAGATGACCGAGAGGCCGATGGTGCTCGCCTGCTAAGCGAGTGTGGGGGTTATACTCCACCGAGGGTTCGAATCCCTCTCTCTCCGCCATATCCCATCGCTATGCAACCGGTCAGTGGAGAACTGCTGACCGGTTGTTTTCTTTTGTCGCTCTGCAACGAGCCTTGGCAGCATACTCTTTTGTAAGAATGTAACCCGGATAAACGTTGGCAGTCAGGGGTATAGAAAAACAGGTGCTCGTCTGTTTTCACAAGGACTTGTCGCTGCTTTACTCTTTCAGATATATTTTTTATACATGGGTTCCGAATACCCGACAATAACACGATCGCCGATGCGCAACGTCGGCGCCCGTAAAGTACCACTGCGGCCAAGGGCCTGTTTGAGGATATCTTCCTGGTTCTCCTGATTGGGGGTAAACACGGTGAAATTTTTCCCTCGACCGATCACCACTTCCTGCACCCCTGTAAAAAGATCCCAGGCCTGGTCTTTTTCGATTTTTGTTTTGCGTGCATCAGCACTTTCAGAAATTGTGACGTTTTTTGTTTCAAACACAGCCTGTGCTTTTGTACAGGATGCTCAACCCTTGCGAAGATAGGCCCAATCAATGGTCATGATTCTCATCTCGGTTATGTTGTTGGTAGATTTCTTCTTCTGGGAAACAGTATGGTTCCCGTATTCGCAGTGTAGTCGTATTCTCTTTCTCTGTTCAAGGGGTTTTCCGGGAAAGCCCTTAGATAAAAGAGGGAGGGGGAACTGTAAAAAATATACAACGGACCAGAACTATGGAAAACTTCACGTGTGAAGAGCCCTCCGGGGACCTGGTGCTGCGAACCTTGGCAATGCCTGCGGATTCTAATCCGAACGGCGATATTTTCGGCGGCTGGATCATGTCTCAGATGGATATCGCCGGTGGGATTGTAGCTAAAGAGGTGTCCGAGTCCAGGGTGGTAACGGTGGCTGTCGACTCCATGCGTTTTATCAGACCGGTTCAGGTTGGCGATGTCGTCTGCTGCTATGGCAAAATTATCAAGACAGGAACAACGTCCATTACCGTCAACCTTGAGGTATGGGTGAAGCCAGTTCTAGGTCGTCCAGGTGAACAGTGCCGTAGGTTTAAGGTAACCGAGGCTAGTTTTACCTATGTGGCTGTTGATGAACATGGTCAAAAAAAGCCTTATCGTACAGTAATCGACGATAACGTGCGGGGAAAGAAGTAGAGGTTCTCAGGGCTGGCTCTAAATTTTATCCTCAGAATATTTGTTATATCCCTGCGGTAAAATTTCTCGTATGCCTTGATCTTGACTAAAAAATCGAATAATTCAAGATCCTCTGAAGTAGGGTGTTTATTCGCTTGGTGGTTGTTGTGCTGTTTGTCAATACATGTATGGGCTTCTTCCCTGTGATTGCCTGTCGGGAGAAGCCATGGAAAATCTGAGATCCGGCGCCACGGGCTCGGCGTATCTTCTGGTGACTCCGGTACTGTGGACGATTGCCGGGCTTATTCTCACGCTGCGGGGAGGTCACTGGGCGGCTGTTACCGGAGTGTACTGGCCATTGCTTGTGGGGCTGTTTCTCGGCACGATCAAATCGAGGTTGATCATGGATCGTGTCGCCCGTCGGGAACTGCGGCGGGTCAGTACATTACAGGGTGATCTCAGCCTTGATCTGATCTTTCCCTGGCGGACCAGGATACTGATTATATTAATGATTGCCATTGGCGTGCTGGTGCGGCATTTGATCCACGGGCCGTACATTGGTATTCTTTACGGGGCGATCGGCTGGGCGTTGCTGTACTCCAGCCGATTGGGCTGGAGTATGTGGAGCAGGAGACGACATGATTAATTCTTTGAACAAGGTTATTGTTGACCGGGCCGCATTGGCGCACAATGTAGCTGTCTGTCGACGGGCAGCCGGTGAGGCGGAGCTGTTGGCCATGGTGAAGGCCGATGCCTATGGCCATGGCATGATCGAGACAGCCCGGGTGTTTTCCCGCCAGGGGGTTGACGCCTTTGGAGTGGCGGAAGCCGTGGAAGGGGTGCAGCTGCGCCAGGCCGGTTTTACCGAGCCGATACTGATCATGGCCGGGGTGATCCCTGACACCGTGGCGGCTATTGTCGAGTACAACCTGACCCCGGTGCTGGTCGATGACCTGACCATTGCGCAGTTGTCCTTCTGTAGCGGTAAGCTCGGGCAGGTAACCCCTGTTTATCTGAAAATGGATGCCGGGATGGGCCGTCAGGGATTCCTTCCGGAAGAACTGGACCGGGTGTTGGGAACGTTGGAGAACTTCTCAAGTCTTCGGCTTGCGGGCATTCTCGCCCATTTTCCTGGAGCTGATGATCTGGCCAATCCGGGACCACCAGTGGTCCTCGAGACTTTCCGCCAGACTGTCGAGCGTCTGCGGGCAACACTGGCACCTGGGGTACGGTTCCATATTGCCAATTCCGGAGGCCTGTTTTACCTTCCTGGAGCGGTCTTTGATATGGTCCGCCCGGGTATCGCCCTGTACGGATACTATCCCGATGGTGGTGACGGTTCCCGGACGTCCCTCACCGACCGGCTGCGTCCGGCGATGCAGTATCGCAGCCGGGTCTTGCAGGTCCGTGATGTTCCAGGCGGGTATCCACTGGGCTACGGACATACATTTACCACGTCACGACCCAGCAGGATTGCCGTCTTGCCGCTTGGCTATGAAGACGGCTATTCGCGGGGCCTGTCAAACAGAGGCAAGGTGCTGCTTCGGGGATGTTTTGCCCCGGTGGTTGGCCGGGTTT
Source organism: Desulfobulbus propionicus (assembly GCA_002748735.1). Classification (GTDB taxonomy): domain Bacteria; phylum Desulfobacterota; class Desulfobulbia; order Desulfobulbales; family Desulfobulbaceae; genus Desulfobulbus_B; species Desulfobulbus_B propionicus_A. The sequence continues at coordinate 78,274 of PDTC01000015.1, forward strand.
CCATGAATCTGACACTGGTGGATGTTACGGATATTGCCGGCGTGCAGACTGGTGATCAGGCTGTTCTCATGGGTACCCAGGGAGAAAAATGCATCACTGCAGACGATATTGCCGGCTGGATGGGAAGCATCAGTAATGAAGTCCTCTGCCTGCTGGGGAGCCTCAACAACAGAGAGTATATCAACTGAGCAGGCTGGTTGTCCGACAGCCGCGTGCAACTACGACCTTCACCTGAAAACAGTGAAAACAGCGCCCGTACCGGCAGAAACGGCAGGGCAGGCAGGATTATGATTAGAAAGAAAATCAAAAAGATACTGGACCAGGCCTTTGACCTGGGCGTGGCCCGGCAATACTGGAGCGGTAAGGCCAGAGACAAGTATGCGGTTGAGGTCCCCAGGCATGAGGGGCAGGGCGATTTCTCCACCAATTTGGCGCTGGTCGTCGCTGGTATGGAGAAGGGCAAACCCCGAGACATTGCTGGGCACCTGAAAGAACTCCTTGAGGAGGATCAATCCCAGGAGGTCCGCGTGGAGATCGCCGGGCCAGGATTCGTCAACTTTTTCCTTGATCCCGGTGTCTGGACCACGGTGCTGGATCCGGTATATGCGCAGGGTGACGCTTTTGGGCGTTCACAGGCCAATGCCGGGGTCAAGGCGCTGGTTGAATTTGTCAGTGCCAACCCCACCGGCCCTTTGAGTGTGGGACACGGGCGCAACGCTATCCTCGGCGATACCCTGGCCCGGTTGCTCGAGGCCACCGGTCACGAGGTGACCCGTGAGTACTACTTCAACGATGCCGGCCGGCAGATGCGGGTACTGGGCGAGTCGACGCGGGCCCGCTATCTCGAGATTCTGGGGCGTGAATTTACATTTCCCGAGGACGGGTACCAGGGCAGTTATATCACCGAGATCGCCCGGGGCCTCAAGGAAGAGCATGGTGAGGGCCTGGTCGATGCCGGGACAGAGGTGTTCAAGGATGCCGCCCAGAAGGTGATCTTTGCAGATATTGATGGGACACTCAGGCGTATCGGCATCCGTTTCGATGCCTACTTCAACGAGCATACTCTCTATGAAGAGGGGAAAATCGACGCGGTGGTCACCGATCTTCGCGACGCAGGCCTGGTGTATGAGCAAGACGGGGCCACCTGGTTCAGGACCACGGCGTTTGGTATGGACAAGGACCGGGTGATCATCAAGAACACTGGAGAGCCCACCTATCGCCTGCCGGATATCGCCTATCACCGGGAGAAGTTCAGGAGAGGTTTTGACCGGATGATCAACGTGTTTGGCGCTGACCATATCGCCACTGTGCCCGATGTACTGGCTGGGGTGAAGGCCCTGGGGTACCCGGCGGATCGGATTGAAGTGGTGCTTTATCAGTTTGTCACCCTGCTCCGCGGTGGTAAACAGGTGAAGATGTCGACGCGCAAGGCCACCTTTGTCACGGTTGATGAGCTGGTGGACGAGGTCGGCGTTGACGCCCTCAGGTTCTTCTTTCTGATGCGTAAATCAGAGAGTCAGCTTGAGTTTGATCTGGACCTGGCCACCAGGGAAAGCCAGGAAAATCCGGTATATTATGTCCAGTACGCCCATGCCCGGCTCTGTTCCATTGTCCGCCTTGCCGGTGAAGAGGGGCGGCAGATACCAGGGCCTACCAGTATTGCCAGGGCACGTCTGGCTGAACCCGAAGAGCACGAACTGCTCAAGACCATGGCTGGCTATCCAGATATGGTGGAAGGGGCTGCCCGGGATCTGGCACCACATCGGGTCGTCTTTTACCTGATGGAGCTGGCCGGTCAGTTTCACCGTTATTACAATAAACACAAAGTGCTCACCGACGACGGTGAACTGCGTGAGGCCCGCCTCTGCCTTTGTGGTGCGGTCCGCCAGGTGATTGCCAATGGTCTGCGTCTCATCGGTCTGGGCACGCCTGAAAATATGTAAATATGGCTGGAAAATCCCGGAAAAAGGCTCCACGAAAGAAAACGACACCCAAACGGTTTCACCTCCAGCTGGGGTGGGCTGGTATGGGTGGAGTGCTGGTGGTCTGTTGCTGCCTGTTTCTCTGGATGTTTCTCCTGGGAGTCTGGGCTGGCCAGACAATCCTCTTCCCTACTCCCGGGGTTAAACAGGTTCGGGGAATCGGTAAAACCCAAACTCATCCGTTGCCGGCAGTAGAGGGGATCCGCCCCGATGGTCGTAAGCGGGTGCTGAACAAAGGCAACTGAACCTGTAGAGACTGCGGCGCCCTGCTTGACCCTCCGGGATGGATAGGGTAAACTAAAAAGTTACGTTTATATGACAGGGCAGGTTCTGGGCAGCAGGTGTTGCTGCGTTGCCGGCTGGTGTTTTCATTGAGAGCGACAACTTGAGGGAGCTTTGCGCTTCCCTATGGAGAAAGTATGCTGGGTAAGGCACTCACCAAGGTTTTCGGCAGTAAAAACGACAGAATAATTAAACGGATGCGGCAAACTGTCAGCCGAATCAATGACCTGGAATCCACGGTGGAGCCGCTCAACGACGACGAGCTCGCCGCCAGGACAGTTATGTTCAAGGAACGGGTTGCCAAGGGGGAACCCCTGGACGATCTTCTCCCGGAGGCTTTTGCCGTAGTTCGTGAAGCAGGGCGACGCGTACTCGGTGAACGCCACTACGATGTCCAGCTCATCGGCGGCATTGTTTTGCACCAGGGCAAGATCGCCGAGATGAAGACCGGCGAGGGAAAGACGCTCACCTCTACTGCACCTGTCTACCTGAACGCGTTGACTGGAAAGGGCGTACATGTGGTCACTGTCAACGACTACCTGGCCAGCCGTGATACCGAATGGATGGGACAGATCTACCGGTTCCTCGGGCTGACCACCGGCTGTATCCGTCATGATATGGGCGATGACGAGCGCAGGCAGGCCTATCTCGCTGATGTCACCTACGGGACCAACAACGAGTTCGGCTTTGACTACCTTCGTGACAACATGAAGTTTTCTCTAGGGGACTTTTGTCAGCGGGGATTCAACTACGCCATTGTCGACGAGGTGGACTCGATCCTCATCGATGAGGCCCGAACACCGTTGATCATCTCCGGCCCGGCTGAGCAGAGCACGGATCTCTATCTCAAGGTCAACCGGACCATGAAGCACTTCAAAAAAGAGGAGCATTACAGCCTTGATGAGAAGGGGCGGCAGGCCATGCTCACCGATGAGGGAGTGGCCCTTGCCGAGGAGCTGCTCCAGATCGATAATCTCTACGATCCGGCCAGTATTAACTTTCTGCACCATATCAATCAGTCGTTGAAGGCCCACTTTGTCTTTCAGCGTGACGTTGATTACATTATCAAGAACGGCCAGGTGGTGATCGTTGATGAGTTCACCGGCCGCACCATGGAAGGACGCCGCTATTCTGACGGCCTTCATCAGGCCCTCGAGGCAAAGGAAGGGGTGAAGATCGAGAAGGAGAACCAGACCCTGGCCTCCATCACCTTTCAGAACTATTTCCGCCTCTATGACAAGCTTGCCGGTATGACTGGTACCGCTGACACCGAGGCCCCAGAACTGAAGAAGATCTATGACCTGGACGTGGTGATTATCCCGACGCACATGAAGATGATTCGCAGGGATTATGCCGACGTCATCTATAAAAACAAGGCGGCCAAGTACCGGGCTATTGTCAAAGAGATCAAAGAGTTGAATACCAAGGGGCAGCCCGTACTGGTGGGTACCATCTCCATTGATATCTCCGAACATATCGCCAAGCTCCTCAAGAAGGAAGGTATTGCCCACGAGGTCCTCAATGCCAAACAGCACGAGCGCGAGGCGGAAATTATCGCCCAGGCCGGCCAGAAAGGCAGGGTGACCATCGCCACCAATATGGCGGGGCGCGGCACCGACATCAAGCTTGGCGATGGGGTGACCGACCTCGGCGGCCTCCATATTCTCGGCACCGGCCGCCACGAGAGTCGCCGTATTGACAACCAGCTGCGCGGCCGTTCCGGCCGTCAGGGTGACCCGGGTTCTTCGCGGTTTTATCTCAGTCTCGAGGATGACCTGCTGCGTATTTTTGGCTCTGGCCGTCTGGGCACCATCATGGACAAACTCGGTATGGAGGAAGATGAGCCCATTGAGCACTCCATGGTTACCAAGGCCATCGAGAATGCCCAGCGTAAGGTTGAAGGCCACCACTTTGATATCCGCAAACATCTGCTTGAATATGACGACGTCATGAACAAGCAGCGGGAGATTATCTACTCCCAGCGCCTTGAAGTGCTGCAGGGCGAGAATATCCGGCCGATCATCGACGATATGATTGAGGACCTGGTGGCTGATCTTGCCGGGCAGTATGCCATGGATAAGCTGCCCTCTGATGAATGGGACTGGGACGGATTTACCGAACGGGCAGCGGAGATGTTCAATATCCGTCTCGACTGGTCCGCAGATGCCAAAAAGGATCTCAGCGAAGAGGGCCTTGCCGCAGCGCTGCTCCAAGAGGTCAAGGCCCAGTACGACCGGCAGGTACGCGCCAACGGCCAGGAACAGATGGAGCAGATCGAACGTATGGTACTTCTGCAGATGGTCGATGGTCACTGGAAGGAGCACCTCCTCAGTATGGATCATCTGAAGGAGGGGATCGGCCTGCGGGGGTATGGCCAGAAAAACCCGTTGAACGAGTACAAACGGGAGGCCTTTAACCTGTTTTCTCGGATGATTGACGTTGTCAAGGCACAGACTGTGAGCATGTTGCTCAGGGTACAGGTGGTCCTTGAAGAAGATGTTCAGCGCCTGGAAGAGCAGCAGCGGCGCCGCAAGGAAGAGGAGCTCGAGCAGGCCCGCCGCTCACAGGCGGCAGCCAGCCAGGGTAATGAGGCAGAGCGCACCCCTATTCAGCGAACTGAAGAGAAGATCGGTCGTAATGCTCCATGCCCCTGCGGTTCAGGCAAGAAATACAAACGGTGCTGTGGCCGGCCCTGAGCGCTCATCGGCTGCATATATATGGAAAGTTGCCGGCGACAACTGCCTGCGCAAGTGAAAATGGCAGGAGTCCCTTACCAGTAAAGAGCATTCGAAGATCCTGCCTCGGGAAAGAATCGTCAAGGCTGTTCTTTTTGCCATCAGGTTACGGCATGGCAGGCCACCTGACTTTCGCCAACCATGCGTGATTCAGGCACGGTGCTCCGACAGGTCTCCAGAATCGAGGGACAGCGGGGATGAAAGGTGCATCCCGGTGGCGGTGCAATGGGGGACGGCAGTTCACCGGTCAGGGTGATCCGCTCCTTGGTGCGAAACGGGTCGGCCACTGGAGTCGCTGACAGGAGCGCTCTGGTGTAGGGGTGCTTCGGACTGTTGAAGATGGTCTCCCGGGAGCCGTATTCCACCGGTCGTCCCAGATACATGACCATGACCTCGTCAGCAATATGCTTTACCACTGACAAATCGTGACTGATGAACAGATAGGCCAGGTTAAAACGCTCCTGGAGTTCAGCTATAAGGTTGAGTATCTGTGCCTGAATAGAGACATCCAGCGCTGAAACCGGTTCATCAAGCACGAGAATTTCAGGATTGAGCATCAGGGCCCGGGCCATGGCGATACGCTGACGCTGCCCGCCGGAAAACATGTGCGGGTAGCGGTTGTAATGCTCGGGCCGCAGTCCCACCTGTGCAATCATCTCCTCGGCAGCCTGCCGTCGTTTGTCCTTGCGCAGACTGGTGTTGACCAGCAGGGGTTCCTCCAGGGCCTTGCCTATCTTCTGCCTGGGATTGAGCGAGCCGTAAGGATCCTGAAAGACGATCTGGACCTTGCTCTGCAGACGTTTTCGGGTGGTACGGTCGACCATCGTGACATCCTCGCCATGAAGGGCCAGAGTCCCTGAAGTAGGACGCTCAATCATGGTCACCAGTCTGGCCAGGGTCGACTTGCCACAACCTGATTCGCCGACCACGGCCAGGGTCCTGCCGCGCTCCAGTTGAAAGCTTGCTCCATCCAGAGCCTTAATGACGGCCGGTGGCTTGAATCCGCCTCGCTTGACTTCATAGTGGCGACAGAGTTTCTCTGCCTGGAGGATTACCTCACTCATGCTTGTTCCTCCTCCATAACACCAGCAGTTGCTGCTGCTTTCTTTCCAAGGGGAAAATGACACAGTGCCTCACCGAACTCAGGAGAGGCCGGCTCCGGCACCTGAGCATGACAGCGTTCCTGGACAAAGGTGCAACGTGGCGCGAACAGGCAACCGGCAGGTTTATCGAACTGTCCCGGGACAACCCCGGGAATGGATGGTAGAATTTTTTCTGTGGCCCGTTCCGGCAGGGCGGCCAGCAGGGCCGATGTATAGGGATGATGAGGATGGGAAAACAGTCCCTTAATTGACTGCCGTTCCACCTGTTGACCAGCGTACTGCACGACGACCCGTTCAGCGGTCTCGGCTACGACGCCCATGTCGTGGGTGATGAGAATCAGGGCCATGCCGGTTTCCTGCTGGAGCTTGAGGAGCAGGTCAAGGATCTGCGCCTGGATGGTCACATCCAGGGCGGTTGTTGGCTCGTCGGCGATAAGTAGCCTGGGGTTACAGGCAATGGCCATGGCAATCATCACCCGCTGGTTCATGCCACCGGACATCTGATGAGGAAAGGCAGTAAGGCGCTTGCGGGGCTCGGGGATGCCCACCATGGTCAGCAGCTCCTCGGCCCGTTCCTGGCGCTGAGCACGGTTCATTGCCAAGTGGGTTTTCAGAGCTTCGGTAATCTGAAAGCCCACCGTAAAACAGGGGTTGAGGCTGGTCATCGGTTCCTGGAAAATCATGGAGATCTCTTTACCGATGATCGATTGCCGCTCTTTTTTACCGATGTTGAGCAGGTCGTAGCCAGCAAAGTTGAGCCTGTCTGCGGTCACTTTTGCCGTCCACGGCAGCAAACCCATCAGGGCGAGCATGGCCACCGACTTGCCGGAACCGGATTCGCCGACAATGGAGACGACTTCGCCGGGTTCGACGTTGAGGTTAACCCGATCCACAGCGGTGAACAGGCCTCCTGCGGTCTGGAATCGTACCGTCAGGTTTCTGATTTCAAGCAAGGCCATGGCACCCTCACGAGCGTTTGAGTTTGGGGTCAAGTGCGTCGCGCAGACCATCACCCATAATATTAATTGCCAGTACAGTAATAAGGATAGCCAGACCCGGTAAGGTCACCACCCACCAGGCGCGAAGAATGAACTCACGCGCCTCAGCCAGCATCGTTCCCCATTCAGGGGTGGGCGGCTGTGCCCCCATCCCCAGAAATCCCAGGGCAGCGGCATCGAGAATCGCGGTGGAAAAACTGAGTGCGGCCTGGACGATAAGCGGTGCCATGCAGTTGGGCAGAATGGTAACAAACATTCGCCTGAATCTGCTGACGCCGATGACTCGGGCTGCGGTCACATACTCTTTAGGCACCTCGTTCATCACTGCCGCCCGGGTGAGGCGAACATAGTGGGGCTGCTGAACAATGGCAATGGCAATCATTGCATTCACCAGGCTTGGGCCAAGCAGGGCAACCAGCACGAGCGCCAGCAACAGGCTGGGAAAGGCCAGGACCACGTCCATTATCCGCATGATAAAGGTATCTATCTTACCGCCGAAAAAACCGGCGATCAATCCCAGGATTACGCCGAGAACAAGGGAGATACCGACGACAACGCAGCCGATAAAAAGTGAGTATCTCGATCCATGAATAAGGCGGGAAAGGATATCCCTTCCGACGGCGTCAGTGCCCAGGGGAAAGGTGATACTACCGCCATCCTGCCAGAAGGGTGGTTGAAGAAGGGCATCACGGTACTGCTCATTGGGCAGGTGCGGAGCGATGACGTCGGCAAACAACGCCACCAGGATGATGAAAATGAAGAAAACGAGGCCAGCGACAGCCCCCTTATTTTCCTTGAAGTAGGACCAGAATTCGACCAGCAGCGCCAGGCGCCCTTCCAGCTTTGGTCCTTCGGCAACCAGTTCGGCCATGGTTATCCCCTGTGTCGAATTTTTGGGTTGATCAGACCATAGAGCAGATCGACCATCAGATTTACCAGCATGACAATTGAGGCGATCAGCAAGAGCCCACCCTGCACCGACGGATAATCACGGCGAAAGATGGAATCCACCATCCATTTGCCGATACCAGGCCAGGAAAAAATGGTCTCGGTGAGAATCGCCCCGGCAAAGAGCACGCCCACCTGCAGGCCGATCACGGTGATAACAGGGATCATCGCGTTTCTGAGGGCATGGAAGCCGATAACTCGACCAGCCCCCAAACCTTTGGCCCGGGCCGTGCGGACATAGTCTTCTCCGAGGACTTCAAGCATGGCAGATCTGGTCTGCCGGGCGATTACCGCCAGTGGTATGGTGGAAAGGACAATGGAGGGCAAGATCAGATGAGAAAGTGCCGAGCGGAAGGCCCCTTCCTGCCCGGACAGCAAGCTGTCAATGAGCATGAAGCCGGTTACCGGTTCAAAAAAGTAGAGCAGGCTGATGCGCCCGGAGACTGGGGTCCATCCGAGGATGCCTGAGAAAAGGATGATCAGCAGCAGTCCCCACCAGAAAATCGGCATGGAGTATCCGGTCAGAGCGCCGGTCATAACGGTGTGGTCGAACCAGGATCTTCGTTTTACCGCCGCAATAATTCCGGCAGGCAGGCCGACAAATACCGCAAGGAAGATAGCGCAGAGACTCAACTCCATGGTGGCGGGAAAGAGGGTGAAGAACTCCTTCATTACCGGTTGCTTGGTGATAATGGAATTTCCAAGATCACCCCTGAGTAGATCCTTCATGTAGTAGAGGTACTGGACCATTATCGGCTTGTCAAAACCGAACTCCTTCATGAGCGCGGCATGACGAGCCTCGCTCATGCCACGCTCGCCGGCCATCAGTAGAACCGGATCACCGGGGAGCAGCCGGATAAAGATAAAGGCGACAATAGTCACCCCTATGAACGTGGGCAGGATGATGCCCAGTTTCCGCAGAACGTATGCAATCATGGCAAGAGAAAAGTACCGGAGAAACAGAGACCGGGCAGCGGCTGCCGCCCGGTCGTCACGAAAATGTTACTTGAGGTCAACGCCGTAGAAAATGTGACCACCAAAGGGGTCAATCTTGAAATCAACGACTTCCTTGCGAACAGGCTTATAGACCACGGAGTGGGCGATGGTTGCCCAGGGGGCCTGCTCTTTAAAGACAATCTGGGCCTGCTCGTAAAGCTTGGCCCGCTCGGCCTGATCGGAGACGACCTTGGCCTTTTGAATCAGATCTTCAAAGGGCTTGTAACACCACTGGGAACGATTGGAGCCGCCCACAGCGTTACAGCTGAGCAGTACAGCCAGGAAGTTATCCGGATCGCCATTGTCACCGGTCCAGCCCAGTAGTACGGCGCCGTCGCGATCTTTTTCCTTGGAGCGCTTAAGGTATTCCCCCCACTCGTAACTGACGATTTCTGCTGTTACCCCTATCTTGGCGAGGTCAGCCTGAATAAGCTCGGCCATGCGCCGGGCATTGGGGTTGTAGGGCCTTTGTACCGGCATCGCCCAGAGCTTCATGTGGAGGTCCTTGACTCCGGCATCGGCAAGCATTTTTTTGGCAGCTTCCGGGTCGTATGGATCATCTTGGACAGCATCGTTGTAGCTCCAGATGGTTGGCGGAATAGGATTTTTTGCGACCTTGCCAGCGCCCTGGAAAACTGCGTCGAGGATAGCCTCCTTGTTGATAGCCATGTTCAGTGCCTTGCGGACCTCCACCTTGTCAAAGGGGGGCATCTGGGTGTTGTAGGCCAGGTAACCAACGTTGAGGCCTTCTTGTTCGAGCATCTTGATATCCGGATCTTTTTGCATCGACGCAATGTCGGCAGGATTGGGATACGGCATAACATGACATTCGCCGGCCTTCAGTTTTTGATAGCGCACCGAGGCATCAGGGGTGATGGCAAAGACCAGATTGTCGATGGCTGCCTTGCCGGCCCAGTACTCAGGATGAGCCTTGTAACGGATAACCGCATCCTTTTGATAGGCGACCAACTGAAACGGTCCGGTACCGACGATTTCCTGGTCAATTTTCTCCGGTGTACCGGCTGCCATCATCTTGTCGGCGTATTCAGCGGAAAAGATGGAAGCGAAATCCATTGCCAGGTTGGCGATCATCGGTGCTTCGGGCCGGTTGAGCACAAATTTCACGGTGTAATCATCGACTTTGACCACATCCACAAGCAGATCCGGCATGGACATACTGTTGAAGTACACGTAGGATCCGCCGGAGACCTTGTGATAAGGGTGGTTAGGATCGAGCTGACGCTTGAAGGTGAAGACCACGTCATCGGCGTTGAAGTCGCGGCTCGGTGTGAAATTCTTGGTTGTATGGAATTTTACGCCCTTGCGCAGGTGAAAGGTGTACTCCTTACCGTCCTCGGAAACCTCCCAGCTCTCTGCCAGGGCCGGCTTGATTACCGTGGTGCCGCGCTCAAACTCAACCAGTTTGTTGAACACACTTCTGGATGAGGCGTCAAACGTCGTCCCTGAGGTGTAGAAGGCCGGATTGAATCCCTCCGGGCTTCCCTCTGAGCAGTATACAAGAGTCTTGGCATTGACGCTTGCTGCTCCCAGTGCCAACAGCGATGCACAGCACAGCGATGTCAAAAAAAATTTCGTCGGCTTCATTCCCGTTTACTCCTTCCTGTTAAACTTAGCGTGGATGGAGCAACCATAAGAAATATGGTTGCATAATTTATTTATCTTACCAGTTTTTCAGTATTTGTAAAGGGGCTTAGGAAACAAAAATACAAAAAATGTGTTAAGTTTTTAAGATGTCATTAAAAAATCGTTACCAAAAGTGCAGCAAAATAGAAGAGAGAAAATTTCGAGAAATTCTCAAGTATTTTGCTCAGGATTTTATTGCTTCTTGCACTGCATTTTTAACGGGATTCAGTATCTGGAGTATTAATAAAGTTTTCCTTAAATTATGTAAGCGCATTGTCCAGGAGTGTGAAAAACAAACCCCTTTTAAAGAAGTTGTCGAACTCGATGGATCGTGCTTCGGCTCTTGACGGATTAGAGGAAAGAGAGGTTGAGGAGCTGGAAGTAAAATTATTATTTCTGGAATCTTCAAGCGAGAAGATAAGGTGTATATTGAGATTTTTATTGATTCTTCAGGTATCCCTTGTCAATACATAAGATGTTAGTATGAAAAATACAGTGTATTGTATGTTGATGGTTGGTGTTTATATAAAAAAAATTAACAAGTCGACCTTGAAAAAAGGCTTTTTTCAAGGTCGACTTGTTAAGGATGTGATGGGGCAGGTATCAGTTCTGGTTAAAAATGCGGAGATTATTGGTCGCTACTCATGCCAAGGCGAGGTTGATTCAAAGGTTCTCTATAAACTAGGCAAAGGCACCCGTCCTTTTCCCTAACTTAAGGAGACAAAGGAAGCCAAAGGGCATCCTGATGCCGGCGATATGGAGGCATTGGCGGTGCTGATAAATATTTTTACCGCCTGATTGTAGGTGTTTGCTGTACAAATTATGTTTTTCAAATGATTGAGCGTTGATTTTTATGTTTTTTTAGCGTTTGTTCTTCTCCTATACCGGTTTCAGACCAGGAAAGGCCAGTAAGGAATTATCATCAGAGATATCTGTGATCTCCTTTTCATAGGCATAAAGAGCGTGTCCGACAGCCGCATCTTCTAATCCGACCGCATCCATTCTGAAAAACTCTTTCATTGACATGAACATTTTCGCGCAGGCTTCAAGCCCTGATGTGTTTAAGATATAGCCATAACCGCCAGCCGGATAACGGCGTGGCAGAGGATAAGTATATCCTCGTGTATTCATTGTTTCATCAGTACATTTTCCGATGTGCCAACCATGGCATTGGGAGTCGTGTCGGCGTGTATCGACCACACGGCCACCACAACATGATTTGCTTGAGATAAAATTTTCTATCGTCTGGGTAAGGATCCTGGCGTCGTCGAGATGAAGATTGTCATCAATCTTGACAACAATTTGCGGAGGACCAATAAGAAAAATTGTCAGGATTGCGAAAAACATTTTTTCATGTAGATTTTCGTATGTATCTGACGTTGGAACTTTCAGTATTCTGTCAGTATAGCCAAAGATTTTTTCCCTTGCTTGCCCACCTGTTGCCTCTTCGTTTCCGACCACGATGATATTTGGGAATTTATCGTCGATTTTCTTAAAGCTGTAAAATGAGTCTTTCGCCCGCAACATATTTTTGTTACAGCTCAAATGAACAATAACATTCTTATCTTTAATGTCCTGTGCAAGGTTATATGCCTCTTTATGATTTAATGTAATAAAATAAGACCGGAGGAAATCCCAAAAAAAAATGTTTGCTGGAAATAGTGAAAAAATATCTCTTAGATTGTCGAGTTTGGGTATCTGCTCCAGATGAAATTTTTTGTCCAGATCGCTGATGAAAGCAAGGTGATTCTCCATTCCAGCAATGCAAAACCTGGCATTATCATAATGTCTATCTCTCTTATAGCAAGGAAGTGATTCTATATGCTGTAGAAATTCTGTTTTTTTGGCAGCAACAGCGGTGCTACTTTTGGTGAGGAGTTCTGAGGTTTCTTTTGCCAAAATTGTTCTAGACCTGATATTATCGCTGTTTTCAATTTCCTTTATCATTGTACGGTCTATAAGAAAGCTGTTATCCAGAATCTTAATTGTCGCATCCTGCAAACTGAAGGACGTGTCGCACCAGAAAGACTCAAGCTCTCCTGATTTCAACTTTGCATAATGTTTTCGCCATGTTCCACCCACAGATTTTGGCAATTTAGTGTTTCGTTCGTATGCCGCGCCGCCTGATAAGATTTTTCTCTTGTAATGTTCAAAGGTTCGATAAGGATAATGAAAGATTATCATTTGTGATTCTTGTATGGTTTTCCCGGAGAGATTATTAACACTGTGATTACCTTGGGAAACGACAATATCCGGGGTGGCCCGATGAAAACATTTTGAGGGAAGTGGGTGACCCAGGCTATTTTTACTATTTTTCTCAAAAAGTGTTGTCCGTCGTGGATGTGTTTCGGATTCTATTGGGTTATCATTGAAATTCAGCAGTACTGCGTTTAACCTTGAGACTTCAACAACACTGACTTCTTCTGGTAAGCTGGCGATAAAATCGGAAATAAGTCCATCTTTGTAAAACCAGAATTCATCAGCGTCGTTATTGATCACCCATTCTGCTTCAAATTCTGTGCAGGCACGTCGAGCCATGGATGTCACCCATTCTGCCTGATTGTAGTCATCTGCAGGTTGGTATATATATGTAATGTCGATATAATTGCTTAGGTGCGATATAATCGCTGCAGTATTATCTGAAGATCTGTTATCCATTATTATAAAAGAGTTCATGCCTTGGCTGAAATGATACCAGATATTATCTTCGATAATATCTTCTTCATTTCTTACCAGTATCGTCATCGTGATTTTTGGACTGAGAGGTGTTTCTTTCATTTTGATTCAGTGGAGTCTCGTAGTTTGTTTTTGGATCAAGACTAGAACAGTATCACAAAAAAAATAGGATATCGTTCTGTTATGAGGACAAAAAACAAGTATACAAAACGTTCCAAAAAAATCTGAGAAGAAAACACGAGAAATAATTAAGCTATTTTTATTTGATTTAGATACTTCTCAGATTACAAAAATTACTGGCATTACATCGTAATACTGTAAACTGGTATTTAACAGGTATTCGCATACGAATCTCTGAATATTGTCAACTTCAATCGCCTTTTTCCGGCGGTGGGCCCAATTGATTGGACAGCCTGATGGTTGGGATAAGCTACAAGCCCTGAGAGTAGAAGGGAATCTCGAATAACTGGTTTATTACCCAACGTCTTTAATAGTAGGTATAAATTTGACAATCAGGCTCAATTCAACGCCTGATTTTTCATGTTTTC
>PDTC01000003.1 GCA_002748735.1 Desulfobulbus propionicus
ATATTGCCAGTTCCTTTTTGCCCTCCAGATGTGGTCCACGCATCGTGATCTTGAACCTTTACACGTCGAATTTCATCTGTTTCTGGTGTCCAAAGTGTTGTATCGGAGTTTGGATCAACGACTTTGATGACTTTTTTAAAGTCATCGGGAGGTGTGGTTGTTGGAGTAGAGGGCGCGTCTGTCGTGTAGTATACTGGCTTCTTTTTGCCTTTTGCTGCCCAGTCGTTTGCCAGATCTCTCGCAGCTTCCGGACTTGTTGCCACTATGTCGACATCGGCGTTTATATTTGCAGGAGAGGATCCGGTATTCTGAATTTTCCCCTTGTATTTAGGGTCATTCAACATTGTATCAAGATCCGCACCCCGTGTATCAAGATTTTTGTATTTCTGGCTTATTTGCGAACGTTTAGCGGAGTATTCTTTTACCAGTTTGTCATACTCTGGACTTGCCTTGTCTACATTTTGCGCTAAGCGGTCGTACTGCTCCCGTAATTGGATATACTCCTGATTTTGCATTTGTCTCAATTCTGCTAGTGTATATTTATTTTCTGAATAAGCAGAAACGGCAATGGTTAATAAAGTTATCAGAGTGACAAAGCCTTCCAAAAAATTTCTGATGCTCATCAACACACTCCTACTCGATACTCGTTGTAACGAGTTTAATTGCCTTTGAATTTTAAAAATATTGAAACAATGCCTTGTTCGTTAACTTATCGATTTTTTTATTAATAAATTAGTGGTGCCTCATGGGTTCTCTCATAGCAAAAGCTGTGGAGAAACTATTACTTGCTGGTCAGGGAGCCTTACTATATCAATGAGAGGTCGTCTTTCAAACAAATTTAAACGTAATAATCGCAAAATCCTGGTGATGGAAATACCGAGCTTTACTTTAATGTCCCCATCGGGGAATGGGAGAAAATCCCTCGCCTTTAGGCGAAGACCTTAGTAGGTTTCTGATATTATGGATAATTATCGGAAAGGCTCTGCTCAGTATATGTTTTAAAAATCCTGTGGATAACAAACTACCGGAAACCGGTACTCTTTGGAGACGTGGCCGGATAACGCAACATCTTTTCTGTAACTTCCCTTAAGCTTTCGTTTCCCTCACGGTTCAAGCGTAGCGTTGAGCCGGTAGGTGACGATGACAGGAAGGCGTCCCCGACGGGACTCCGAACAAAAGGGCAAAGTCTACTCCATTTGCAAAGACGTTCGTCCCGAACCTTCCCCGTCATCAGGTAGTTCCATGGCCACTGCTGTTGCCAGCCGCAAACAGGACTCAACATTGGGGAATATCGCCGCAACCCTACTCCGTCTTTTAATTTCTTTATTCAACCTCTCAAGCAGACTCACGGTGCGGAGTTTTTTCGATGACTGGAGGACATTGTAACTACGGTAAAACCTTTAGGAAGAGCTCCAATAATCGTTTTGCTTCAGGTTCGCGGCTTGCACTTTTTTTCGAGGAAATCTACCTCCATGGTTAACTCACCAGCCTTACCCTGAAGATCCCCCTCTTCTTTCTCAGGGTCGTTATTGGTTTTTGGTGTAGTTGTCTCAAAGAGTTCAGGCAAATGATTGAGCATCTCGGTTTCTCCATTTGCCGACCATCATCGTGTGGAGCGCATATGCTCTGGCTATTTCGCGCAGAGTTTTTAGCTCGTTAATTGCCTCTAGAGCAACTCGTCCTTTGAATTGCGCTGAATGTTTCTGCCTTTGCTTTTTCATAATCCCTCGTTTTTTTGGAGTGAGGATCTATAGACTATTTTGCAACTTTGCTTGTGGTCCTAATGTCTGAGACCATCTCTGTTTTTAACTCAGCAAAAATCGCCTTAGAAAGGTATTCAACACAAAGGTGAATTTAGAGCAATGCTTTTTCGACGATGCACAAAAATGGTGATACTTATTTTTGTGCTTATGAAATTGCAGGCTAATTTCTCAAATTGCTGTTGTGTCTTTATAATAACAACAGTTGACATTAATCATGCAACGTGTTAATATTCTCTGTGCGGTTATATCAGTTTAACTGCACATATACAGGAAAATTTTCAAAAGGCAATCGTATCAAACGGTTTGCGAATATTGCTAAAATTGCACGTCACAAACTGAGACAACTCGAAGTTGCTAAGCGGCTCGACGAGTTAAGGATTCCCCTGGAAACCGTCTTGAGGCGCTCAAAGGCGACCGTTTTAGTCAATACAGCATTTGCATCAACGATCAATGGCGAGTCTGTTTCTGCTCGACGAGTACTGGTGCTAAAGAAGTGGAGACCGTCGATTATCATTGAGGGGGCTATTATGAAAAAACTACAACCTATTACTCCAGATGAAATCCTGTTGGAAGAATTCTTGAAACCCATGGCAATTAGCCAGTACCGTTTAGCGAAAGAAATTGACGCTCCTGCCTAGCGTACAGTGACATTGTTCTCGGAAAACGATCAATCACAGCTCATGCAGACTTACGGTTATGCCTGTTTTTTGGTTTGTCCAGTGGGTATTGGTTATGTGGTCAGGCTGCCTGCGATACAGCAGTTGCCGAACAAACAATCGGTCCATTACGGACAAAGATCAAGCCTTGGGCAAATATAAACACAACAAGTCGCTAAGCCGGACTCGTTCACTCGCCGGTGAACTCTGTCGTTAGGCTCTATAGATATAAATAAACAATACATTAATCAGGAATTACATGAGAGTACATAGAAGAATTGCGCAGATATTTGGATATGATTTAATTCATATTAAGAGAAATCATCCTAATATTGAGTCACATTTAAAAATATTATTCGATTTTCTAAATATTAATGTTGTTTTTGATGTTGGAGCAAATGATGGCCAGTTTGGAAATATGATTAGGGAGAACGGATACAAAGGATATATAGTTTCATTTGAACCAGTACCGGTAATCTATAAAAATCTTGAAAGTAATAGTTGTGATGACTTAAAATGGTTAACATATAATTACGCATTAGGATCAAAAAATAAAAATATGGAAATTAATGTTACCAGGGCAACTGGCTTTTCTTCATTTTTAGATCCAAATAAATACGCAAAAAAAATAAGAGGCAAGGAGGTTCCAGTTACTAATAAAAAAATAGTTGAAATAAAAAAACTAGATGATGTATTTTCAGAAATTATTTCATGTCTTTCTGTCGAGAAAAGTAATATCTTTTTAAAGATGGATACTCAAGGATATGATCTCGAAGTCTTTAAGGGTGCAAGAAATGTAATCGATAAAATAGTTGCATTGCAGTCTGAAATTTCTATCCTTCCGCTCTATGAAGGTATGACAAATTATATTAATACGTTAACAGAGTACAGAAAAGAAGGATTTGAAATAACTGGTTTGTACCCAGTAACAAGAGATAATAACACAATGTTTGTCGTTGAAATGGATTGTGTGATGAAGAGAGTTTGAAATGCAATAAAAATCTCAATAAATGGCAAAACCAGACCTTGCACATTGACCGCAAGGGGGGGCTTGGTTTTGCCTATTGTCATGTCAGATAGAAGATGGTTGGATAAGGCCGCTTCAGTTTTATTCTGGCATCTTCAGTCGTGAATTGCCAGCTATCTCCGGCTTGCATTTCATTTGTTTCCGGCCAAATCTATTGTATAACAACACTTGATGGAATGGGAAAAAGTGCTGTTAATGTACTTTTTCATCGATCAGTTTCTGGACAATTTCTGGGTTGGCCAATGCCGAAATATCGCCGATATTCTCGGTGTCATGTTCGGCAATTTTTCGTAAAATACGCCGTATGATTTTTCCCGAGCGGGTACGCGGTAAACTTGGCGTAAAATGAATGTAATCGGGTGTTGCCACGGGGCCTATTTTTTCGCGCACCCATGCTATCAGCTCTTTTTTCAGCGTAGCGCTGCCCTTTTCGCCTTTGTACAAAGTGCAGTAGACGTAAATACCCTGTCCCTTAACATCGTGAGGGAAGCCGACTACCGCTGTTTCGGCAACTTTGGGATGCAGGTCAAAGGCATCTTCGACCTCAGCGGTTCCCATACGGTGTCCAGAAATATTTAAAATGTCATCTACGCGTCCGGTAATGCGGTAATAGCCATCCAGGCCGCGAATCGCCCCGTCACCGGTAAAATAATAGCCGTCAAAGGAGGTAAAGTAGGAGTCGATAAAACGTTTGTGGTTACGGAACACAGTTCGCAATTGACCAGGCCAGCTCTGTTTGAAGGCAAGCATTCCCCTCACCCCATTTCCGCTGATTTCCTTGCCTTGTTCGTCGAGCAGGATAGGCTCTACACCGAAAAACGGTAAGGTCGCCTTACCCGGGGTTTGATCCCAGAGATAGGGAATGGGGGTAATCATATGCCCGCCGGTTTCCGTCTGCCACCAGGTATCAACGATCGGGCAACGCTGTTTGCCCACGTGATCGTTGTACCAATGCCAGGCCTCCACGTTGATCGGCTCGCCGACAGAGCCTAAGATACGCAATGATGATAAATCGTGATTTTTCACGTAGGAGATTCCTTCGGTCATTATCGAGCGCAATGCCGTCGGGGCCGTATAGAAAATATTGACCTTGTATTTTTCACAGATATCCCAATAGCGTGACGGTGACGGATAGGTTGGAATTCCTTCAAACATCAATGTATTGGCTCCGTTGGCAAGCGGGCCGTAAATCAAGTAGGAGTGCCCTGTAATCCAGCCGACATCGGCCGTACACCAGTACAACTCGCCCGGGCGGTAGTCGAACACCACCTCGTGGGAAAACGAGGTATACACCATGTAGCCGCCGGTGGTGTGCAGCACCCCTTTAGGGGCCCCGGTCGAACCTGAAGTGTACAGGATAAAGAGGGGATCTTCGGCATTCATCGGCTCTGGTGGACAGTCGGTGGATTGATCGGCAATCAGTTCATCGTATCGTACGCCGCGGCCCTTGAGAAGGTTCAACGGCCCATCTGTCATCTCCACGACAATGACCTTTTTGATCCTGTCGGTATGTGCTAGGGCCTCGTCAACGTTTCTCTTGAGCGGAATGCGCTTTGCCCCTCGCAAGCCCTCATTTGCCGTAATAACATACTCGGCGTCACAATCCTCCACCCGGCTGGCGATTGCCTCGGCACTAAAACCGCCAAAAATCACCGAGTGGATCGCCCCGATACGCGCACAGGCGAGCATGGCATAGGCGGCTTCGGGTATCATGGGCATGTGGATAATGACACGGTCGCCTTTTTGAATCCCCAGAGACTTCATGCCATTGGCAAGTCTGGCAACGTTGTCATAGAGCTCTTGATAGGTGATGGTTTTGGCAATTGTCGGATCATCGGCAACCCAGGTAATGGCGGGGTCGTGGGCTTTTTCCGGCAGATGGCGGTCGATACAGTTGTAACAGGCATTGAGCTCCCCGTCTTCAAACCATCTGACCGTATGGTCGCCGGAAAACGAGGCATTGTACACCTTGGTATACGGCTTGATCCAGTCAATGCGCTTGCCGATTTTACCCCAAAAGGTCTCTGGGTCTTCAATCGACTGCTTGTACATGGCGTGGTATTCGGTCAAGTCCTTAATTAAATGGTGTTGTCCTGGGAAATGAATTTTTTCGTTGTGCATGTAGATGACCTCTCGGGCTGTTGAAAAACCGGCCTCGTCCAGCTTTTTTTGTTTGTTAACGGCTTATGTTGATTTGTCGTTATCTCTTCTGCGATTTTTCGCAGGTTCTTGTCGTTGTTCTTTGATAATTATCAGCTTTTAAAGGCTAACCAACGGTAATAGCTGGCAAATATCTTGAGTTGGTTAACCCCAGGGGTCCATTCGGGGCATACTCTACGTGACGGCTGCATAGGCGAAAACCTGATCAATTTTTCTCCATCTCGATACCTGTCCCTCTTCAGGCTGGTGTAATCATCCTTGATGATGTCGACATCAGGGTTGCGACTACTACCGTTTTGAGCGAAAGCGTCATTACCTCTTGGTTTGAAGCTGTTAAAAGAAGTCCAGGCCGCTATCAAAGTGCCTGAAATGCTCCTTTGACAACAGGCTGGTCCCTTCTGTCTGGTTCAGATCTGCCCGGGAAAGGGGACGGCGATACTGTTACTGGGCAGCCTGTTACGATGCTTTGCAGAGATTGAATGGCCCCGGATGGGGTCATCCGTGCAATGACCGATACAGCAGTGAAACCGGATATTACTGTTAAACGATCCTGCAAGCACTCTTACACTGCATATTGAGTAGAATATCTGCAAAAGCAAGAGTACAAAAGTTTTTCGAGACAATGGAGCCTGGTCGATTTCGGGGCATATTTATCTGAAAAAACGGGATAACGCTGAAAGGACGCTATTTGTCATCTTGCGAATCGGCTGCAAAGAATGATTCTTTTGCCTCTCCTGCTTCAGGAGAGATATAGCTGGGTATCATCTGTTGCTGGCTATCAGCAATCAGGTATATAGCCACCTATGTCTAGTGCTGTCAGATGGCTATAGCATAACAGATGCGATTTTTGTTGTCATGAACTTTTATTATTTTTCAACAACTCTCGATGAGAGCTGCATCTGCCAATACCCCACATCTAGCCATTGGCCAAATTTATAACCAACTTCTTTGAAATGGCCAACCTTTTGCAAGCCAAATTTTTCGCGTATAGCAACGCTTGGGGGATTTGGTAAGGTTATACAACAAATTACGCTATGTATGCCTTGTCCTCGAAGCTTTGAAAAGAGTTCACTATACAATTTTGTTCCCCAACCCCGGGAAATATCTGAACAGGATAGATAAACAGATACTTCTACAGTATTTTTGTAAGCTGATCGATTATTCCATCTTGATGAATATGCGTAACCAATCACTTGGTCTTTTTCAAGTGCAACAAGCCACCACAAACCAGATGCTTTTACTTCGCTGATTCGCCTGATGAACTCTTCGGAATTAACCTCGTCTTCTTCGAAAGTAACCACCGTATTTTTTACGTAGTGATTATAAATTTTCGAAATTGAACCGGCATCCTTTGCTGAAGCTTCTCGAATCATTTTTTTGCGAGTTTAACGGATGAAGTATCACCCTAAAAGTAACTGATAGGAAGAACCAATAATCGGGTTGATTATCGCCGGAATGATTCCTGCGTAAAACAGTCCCAGGAGGAGGATGAAGCCAACTGGTTCGAGTCGTGCAAAGCTGTATGCTGTACGCGGGGGCAGAAGACTCATCAGCACCTTTGAACCGTCCAGCGGCGGGATAGGGAGACAGTTAAAGACAGCGAGCATGACATTGATCCAGACACTGGCAACGAGCATGTCGAACAGAGGCCTGAAAACAAACAGGGGCGGGGGCAGGAGGACGATCAGTTTTACCAGCATGGCACTGGCTATGGCGATCATGATATTGGCTGCCGGTCCCGCAATGGCTACCAGGAGCATGCCTTTTCGTGGATCGCGAAAATAACGAGGATTTACCGGTACCGGTTTTGCCCACCCGATTTTCATGATGATGAATGCCACCACGCCCAGTGGATCAAGATGTTTAAGGGGATTGAGTGTCAGGCGTCCGGCCTCTTTGGCGGTGGGATCCCCAAGCTGATAGGCCACGTACCCATGGGCCAGCTCATGAAGGGTGAGGGCAAAGAGAAAAGGGGGAGTAAGTACTGTAACTTGTTGTATGAAGGCGTTGATGTCCATTTTTTTAGCTGAAGAGTTGTCAAAAATGTTGTTGCTGAACAGAGAACATAAGGATTGTCGCGGGGAAGCGCCACTTGTGCGTGCCGGCTTATCGTTTAAAGAGGGTAATTATCGCCGATAAAAATTTTGGCATCCTCTCTATCAGCAATCTTTCCGTTAAGCTGGGCCTCAATCAAATGATTGAGCATGGTCCGGAAAGACGGCCCTGTCTGGTAGCCCATGTCTTTTAGGTCAGTGCCATCCAATATCGGCTGGATGTCACGGTAGGTGGTGATAAAGAGCTTCACCGCGTTGTACATATATTTTTTCCTGGCAATAGCCATCAGGTACAGTAGGCCTTCGTTGTCCAGTTCGCCCAGTAACCAGTAAATCTCGCTGGGTTTCATGAACGGACGTGTGAACATCTCCACAGCGATCCGGTCCGCATGGGTTTTTCGAAACACCAGCTTCTTGCTCAATTTTTTGGGAAGGTCAAAGCGGGCGCAGAGGTTTTCTAGTTGCCGTACCTGGGAGCGGCCCATGATGACCAGCAGGTAGACCGTCCATATTTCACAGGGAGATCCCGGGTACAGCTGATCGAACCAGGAGATGGCGCGACCGGCCTGGGTAAGCGTATGGAGAAATCGCCGGTCAATGCGGAGACTGGGATGAAGATCCGGCCAGAGGAGGGGAAAGAGCTTGAACTCTTCCATGCGCTGCAGGGCTGGCAGAGGATTTTTTTCCGAGAGAATATACGTTAACTCGGAGAAGAAACGCGGCTCTGAGGCCCGTCCGAAAAGGTTCATGCGCACCGCGTTGTTGATGAGTTTTTCCGTATGATGAGTGATGCGGAAGTTGAGCCGTTGTTCGAAGCGGATGGCTCGAAAGATGCGGGTGGGATCCTCGACAAAGCTCAGGTTATGGAGGCAGCGAATCTTCCCCTCTTTGAGGTCGTTGCGGCAACTGAAGAAATCCACCAGAAGCCCGAAACTATCCGGGTTGAGATGTATGGCCATGGCATTGATGGTAAAATCCCGTCTGAACAGGTCCAGCTTGATGGAGCTGCGTTCGACAGTAGGCATTGCCGCAGGATGATCGTAGTACTCCAATCTGGCCGTGGCAATATCCACCCGCATGCCATCGGGAAGGACCACTGTTGCCGTCCCAAATTTTTCGTGGGTATGAAGAGAGCCGTTTTTTTCGATGGCGTAAGTCCTGGCAAAGGCAATGCCGTCACCCTCGACGACCACATCAATGTCGGTGTTACGGACCTGCAACAGCAGGTCACGGACAAAACCACCTGCGACATAGGCCCGGCAGTGTGCTACCTCGGCAGACTCGCCAATCTGGCGCAGGAGCGCGATGATCTCTCTGGGGAGGACGCTGACCATCACATCCAGGAGGTTTCGGGAGCGCTCAACTGAGGGGTGTTCATCTTCCTGGAGGAGGTTTTTCGGCAGAGTCGCAGGGTCGTTGACGAGGAGATTCAGCAGGTCGGTACGGCTGATTACCCCAAGGATCTTGTCGTGTTGCAAAATAGGGATGATGCGCTGGCGATGGCCTATGATCAGCTCCTGAATTTCGGCAAGTGAGGCGGTTGGCGGGAGAGTGGCGATATCGGTTGTCATGTAATCGCCTACCGGCAAGGCGCCAAGCTTGTGAAAAATAGCCCGCTCAATGACTGAGCGCGAGATAATACCTGAAAATCCGAGGGGTGGCCGGCCTCGTTCTAAGTCGCCGTTTTGCTGGGCCACAAGCAGCACAGTTACGCCGTAGCGGGTCAGCAGGTCATGGGCGTCCTGGATCGAAACCTTCGGAGTCACGCAGATGACGGGTGCGGACATCAGCTCTTTCGCAATAGCCTTGGGGCGAATGTGCTGATGGAGGAGATCGAGCAGGTATTCTTCGGCTCGGTGTAGATCTGATGAAGCGAGCGTTGCCGAGGCCGCAGAGGCGTGGCCGCCACCACCAAAGGCACGAGCGATGATGCCGACATTCACCTCAGGGATGCGACTGCGGGCGATCAGGTGAAGTCGTTCTCCCATACGGACCAGCGCAAAGATTACGTCCAGGTTTTCCTGTACCATCATCCTTTGGACGATGACCGTAACATCATCCATGTACTCAGGTAGCACAAGTTTAGTGACCACCACATTTACCGAGCGAATGAGGTACGTGCGGGCCTGACCGGTGAGGTCTTTGAGCACCCCGCTTTGCGGGGTGGACAGTTCCCGGGAGATGAACTGGGTAATCACATCCAGGCTGGCGCCGAGGCCGAACAGCCAGGATGCGGCTTCAAGATCGGCTTGCGTTGTAGAAGGGCGAAGGAAACAACCGGTTTTTTCATAGATGCCCAGGGCCATCAGTGTCGCTTCATTGCGGGCAGGGGTGATGCCTCGTTGCCGGAAGAGCCGGGCAAAGATGGTTGTGGTGGCACCGCAGACGTCGATGTGCTCCAGTTGCCCTTGAAGGTCCCCGGAGCTCACCGGATGGTGATCGTAAATATGCAGCTCCAGGTGAGGGTTGTCCAGGCAGGCAGCGAGTCGATCAATGCGTGATTTCTCTCGGGTATCGACAAGGATCAGGCGGTTGATCTCAGAAATTTTTATATGCTGCGCTTTTCTGAATTCGTAAATATTACCGAACTGGTGGGTGAGAAATTTCCGCAATCTTTTTTTCTCGGATCCGTTGAAAACAAGGAGTGCTTCCGGATAGAGGCGTTTAGCTGCCGCCATGGAGGCGAGGGCGTCAAAGTCGGCATTACTATGTGTGGTGATAATGTCCATACTATTGATAATACCAGGAAACGAGAACCGGGTAAAGCGGGGTGAGCGGCATCCCTGACCGGTTGGAGGATAAGGGTATTTGAAAAATATCGCCGGTTTCGCAACAACAAGATGTTATCTGTGAGAAATTTTGCCGTTTTGCCCCGTTATCATCGTAGTGTCGTTACTTGACAAATCAATATTGATGCAGTACTAAAGTGTGTCCTGAGGAGTCGATGAGCGGGTGTAGCTCAGTTGGCAGAGCACAAGCTTCCCAAGCTTGGGGTCGCGGGTTCGAGCCCCGTTGCCCGCTCCACTGCAAGGCATCGGCTCTGATTCGGTCGCGGAGAGTACCGTGGCCGGAGTTTCATACGCCGTGGAAACGGTGTGCGAGAAAGTGGGCTTTGCCCGCTTTTTTTATTGCTGGAAGAAGAGGCGACTGGAGAGGGCTTTTGGAGCGGATCGGTGATGACAGCGTAGTAGACAGGGTGGCGGCCTTCACGGGCCCCTTGCTCGAAGAACTCGCCATGGAGCTGGTGGACGTGGAGTACCGCCGGGAAGGTCAGGGCTGGGTACTTCGCCTTTTTATCGACAAAGAGGGTGGTGTCACTGTGGATGACTGTGCCACAGTCAGTCGGGAGGTCAGCCGTTTTCTCGATGTCGAGGATAGTATTGACCATGCCTTCAGTTTAGAGGTTTCTTCTCCGGGGCTGGAGCGGCCCCTGAAAAAAGATGCCGACTTCTTGCGGTTTGCCGGTCGTAAGATACGCCTTCGACTCCGAGATGCCACCGGCCCTGATCGGGTGTTAGTCGGAATACTGGAAGGCATGGAGGACGCCAGGGTGGTGCTCACGGTGGAGGGGCACCGGCGTAGCGTGGCAAAGGAACAGATAGCAAAGGCTCGCTTGGTGTTGTAGCAGGAGCGGGAACCGGCCAAAACAGAAGACTGGCAGCTGCCCAAGGGGGGCTGCCGTTGCTGGAGTGTACATATGCTAGGGACAGAAAATCTGAAACGAATCCTTGATCAGATCTGTCGGGATAAGGGAATTGATCGTGCCCTCCTTATAGACGCCATTGAAGAGGCGGTCCGTTCAGCAGTCCGAAAAAAATATGGAGCGCGCAGGGACATTGAGGTCCAGTTCAATGAGGAACTCGGAGAAATCGAGGTGTTTCAGTACCGCACCGTGGTAGCCGAGGTCGAAGATGAGGAGACCGAGATTGCTCTGGAAGAGGCACGGTTGCTTGACCCTGATGTGGAGATTGATGACGATCTTGGCGAGAAGATGAACTCCATCGCCGATCTGGGACGGATTGCCGCCCAGAGTGCCAAGCAGGTAATTATTCACCGTATGCGTGATGCGGAGCGTGATGTCGTCTACCAGATGTTCAGGGACCGGGAGGGTGCTATAGTCAACGGTATTGTCCAGCGTTTTGAACGTGGCACCATGATCGTTAACCTGGGTCGAACCGATGCGGTACTGCCCAGGGATGGACAGATCCCCAAGCGCAGTTTTAAGCAGGGAGACCGTATCCGCGCCTATTTGAAAGAGGTGCGCCAGGACACCCGTGATTCCCAGCTGATTCTCAGCCGGACCTGCAATGAGTTTCTCGTCAAGCTCTTTGAGATGGAGGTGCCAGAGATTGCCGAGGGAATCGTCAAGATCATGGGGGCCAGCCGTGAACCGGGGTTTCGCGCCAAAATAGCGGTGAGTTCCATCGAGTCGGATGTAGATCCGGTCGGTGCCTGTGTTGGCCTCAAGGGATCCCGGGTGCAGAATGTGGTCCAGGAACTGCAAGGTGAGCGTATTGATATCGTTCCCTGGAGCCCAGACCCGGCAAAGTATGTCTACAATGCTTTGGCCCCGGCCGAGGTGGCAATGGTGGTTGTCGACGACGAAAACAACTCTCTTTTAGTGGTGGTTCCCGATGATCAGTTATCCCTGGCTATTGGCCGTCAGGGACAAAATGTCCGTTTGGCTTCGAAACTGCTGGGGTGGCGGATCGATGTGAAAAGCGAGACCCGGTATGCCAACCTGGAAGATCCTGGATACCGTGCCCTGCTGAGCGTGGACGGGGTGGATGAAAATCTTGCTGACAAGCTCTTTGCTGCTGGGGTTGTTTCGCCGGGACTGCTTGGTGGAATTCCCCTTGACAGGTTGATATCCCTTGTTCGCCTCGACGAGGAACGGGCAGTCCTGCTCAAGGCTAATGCCGCTGAGGTCGAGGAACCTGTGGTCTCAGATGTCTGGGCAGCTGAAGCTGAGGCCCCGGCTGCGGAGCAGCAGCCACCGGAGCTTCCGGCCGAAGATGAGACAAAAGAAGAGAGAGCACCGGCTGAATCGGAAGACCCGGCCGGGGAGCAAAAGCCGTGAGCAGGAGCTGATTGTTGGGACGAGGGCATGTGTCAATTCGAATGTGTCGCGGCTGCGGGCGCAGAGCACCCCGTCATGAACTGGAACGGTATGTCTGGGGGCAGGGAGAGGTGCTCAGGGACGTCAACCTGGTGTTACCCGGCAGAGGGGTGTACTGTTGTAAAGATGAGGCCTGTCGTACCAGGCTGTTGCGAAATACAAAGGTACTGAAGCGGGTATTACGCCTTCGGGCTGAGGAATAACGAGGACGGGAGCTGTTGATGAGTAAGGTCAGAGTGCATGAACTGGCGAAGGAAGCCGGGGTCAAGAGCAAGGAGCTGGTAGATAAGCTGATTGCCATGGGGTATCCTGTTAAAAGCCACAGTTCGACGGTGGAAGAGGATGTTGCCAAGGAAATCCGGCGCAAGGTTCTTGGCCTGGCTGTGGCCGAGGCAACGCAGCGGGTCATTGATGTCCGATCTCGAACAGCGACGCCTCGTAAACCGGCAACCACCGTGGTTCGCCGTCGCTCCAAGGCGCAGAAAGAAGAACTGGCCCGGCAGCAGGAAGAAGCTGAGGCTGCCGAGGCTGAAGCTGCAGAGCTTGCTGAATGTCCTGAGGCGGTTGAGCCTGCAACCTTGGCAACGACCGCAGATGCAGCTGTTGAGGAAACTGACTCTTCTTTAGAAGAGGCAGAGAAGACGGACAACATCCCTGGTGAAGTTGATGCCCCTGCCAGAGTAGCGGCATCGGTTGAAGAGCTGGCTCCTGACGAGCCTGCACCGGCTGCTGATGACCGGCAAACCGACGGGGACCCTGCCGAGTCAAATGTCGAGGAACCTGTCCCGGAAAAACCAGAAAAACCGGAAAAGCCGCAAAAGAAAAAGAAGGTTGACCTCCAAGGAGGACGAAAGCTTGCCAAGGTAGTTGGCAGGGTGAATATTCCGATCCCGGAGCCTACTCCTCAGCGCTCTCCGCGTCGGCCACCCAGGTCTCATGTTCAGACACGTGGTCCTGCCATGGCCGATGTCCCGCTTCCTGATCGTAGCGGTCCCGGCAGAGGAAAGAAAAAGGGCAAACGGGTTGTTGCCATCCAGACAGAAGATGAGATGCGCGGCAGAAAGGGTGGTCGTCCCGATAGGGGTAGGGGGCGTAACCGGGACAACTTCGGTAACGATGTTGAATATATGCGGCCGAGGAAAGGCAAGCGGCGCAAAGATAAAGGTAAGGAACGCCAGGCCGCTCCACCAGTGATCGAGACTAAGGCAATCAAACGACGTATAAAGGTCGTCGAGACCATCGGCGTCGGTGAGCTGGCCAAGCGTATGGGTGTCAAAGCCAACGAGGTGATTGCCAAACTCATGGGACTTGGCGTAATGGCAACGTTGAATCAGGCCCTGGATGTGGACACCGCAACCCTGGTTGCCACGGATTTTGGCTACGAGATCGAACAGGCCATGACCGAGGAGCTTGAAGTTGCCGCCCTCCAGGAGTTGGAGGAAGAACACGGCGGTAAGGCCGTTCCCCGTCCACCGGTGGTCACAGTCATGGGCCATGTCGATCACGGCAAGACCTCTATCCTCGATGCCATCCGCAAGACCGATGTTGCTGCCGGTGAAGCAGGCGGCATCACTCAGCATATTGGTGCGTATCATGTCCAGGCGCCCTCCGGAGATCTCACCTTTGTCGATACTCCCGGGCATGAAGCCTTTACTGAGATGCGTTCCCGTGGTGCCAAGGTGACCGACATTGTTGTCCTGGTGGTTGCTGCTGACGATGGCGTCATGGAGCAGACCAAGGAGGCCATTGCCCACTCCAAGGCGGCGGGTGTTCCCATCGTTGTCGCCGTGAACAAGATCGACAAGGATAATGCCGACCCTGATCGGGTGAAACGGGAATTGAGCGAATTTGACCTGATTCCCGAAGACTGGGGCGGTGACACCATGTACTGTGATACTTCCGCCAAAAAGGGCGTTGGTATTGATAACCTCCTGGAATCCATCCAATTGCAGGCGGAAATCCTTGAGTTGAAGGCTGATCCTGAGCGCAAGGCCAAGGGGACGGTTATCGAGGCGCAGCTCCACAAAGGACGGGGAGCAGTGGCTACTGTCCTGGTACAGGATGGTACCCTGAATACCGGAGACTTTTTTGTGGCCGGTATATTCTCCGGCAAGGTGCGCATGCTCACCAACGAACGGGGAGAACAGGTTGATCAGGCAGGTCCTTCTATCCCTGTCGAGGTCCAGGGCCTTTCAGGTGTTCCCCTGGCCGGCGACGAATTTCTCGTCCTGGCAGATGAAAAGATGGTGAAGTCCGTTTCCGGGGCCCGCCAGCTCAAGGCCCGGGAGAATGAACTGGCTGCGGCCTCCAAAGTGTCACTGGACAACCTGTTTGAAAAGATGGCCGAGCAGGAGGTCAAGGAGTTGCGAGTGGTCCTGCGAGCCGATGTTCAGGGGACATTGCAGGCCTTTGGACAGGCAGCCGAAAAACTCTCCACCGAGGAGATCAGAGTTCGCTCCCTGCACGAAGGCACCGGCTCCATCACTGAAAATGACGTCCACCTGGCCTCGGCTTCGGATGCCATCATTATCGGCTTTAACGTCCGTCCGTCGGTGAAGGTCAAAGAGCTGGCTGAACGCGAGCAGGTGGATATTCGTTCCTACGATGTCATTTATCACGCCCTTGAGGATATCGAAAAGGCCATGGTCGGCATGCTGGAACCCACCTTTGAAGAGCGGGTGGTCGGGACCGCCGAGGTACGGGAGACCTTCCAGGTCCCCAAGGTTGGTGTCATTGCCGGATGTTTGGTTATTGACGGCAAGATTATACGCAATTCCAGCGTACGCGTGCTCCGCGACGGCGTTGTTGTCTACACCGGCAAAGTTGGCTCGTTGAAACGTTTTAAGGATGATGTCAGGGAAGTGGTGAGTGGGTACGAATGCGGTATCGGCGTCGAGAACTTCAATGACATCAAAAAAGGCGATCATCTGGAGGCCTTTGTCCTCGATGAGGTCGAGGCCACCCTTTAACGGTTCGGTAGAGTATGGATTTTGATTTCACCTTACCGGGCCTGGGAAAGCAGCCGAGCTCCCGGCCTAAGCGGGTAGCAGAGGCCATCAAGAACGAGTTGTCCGTTCTTCTCCTGCAGAAAACGGCTGATCCACGGCTGGAGGGAGTGACCATCTCCGAGGTGGAGATGAGCCCGGACTTGAAGCGAGCGACGGTGCGTTTTTTTGTCCCCAAGGGAACGGATCGCGAGGTGGTGAAGAAGGCTGTGACTAGGGCAAAAGGTTTTTTTCGGGGCCATATTGCCCGCACCCTTAACCTGCGCTACACCCCTGAGCTGGTATTTTTTCACGATACCAAACAGGATGAACTGGCCAGGCTCGATGCACTTTTTGAGGAGATTGACCGGGAGCGTCGTCGATGAATGCTGCCGCTGCCATCGCCAGTCTACTGTTTACCAAGAAGGCGTGCATCTTGGTGACCCATATTCATCCCGATGGCGATGCCCTAGGGTCGGTCTTGGGCATGGCCTCGTATCTGCGGGAAAGGGGAGCAAGCGTCCTGTGCTACCTGGAGGAGCCGGTACCACCTGTCTACCGTTTTTTACCTGGTTCCGAGAGCATCATCTGCGATCTCGATCAAGTGGAAACGTTTGCCCGTGAGCATGGCGGTGATCTGCTTACCCTCTGCCTCGACTGTGGCGATTATCGCCGGCTTGGCAAAAGCGGCACGCGGCTGATGATGCTCCGGCCTTTTGTGGTGGTGGATCACCACCAGGGAAACAGGGGCTTTGGCGACATGAGCTGGATTGAACCGGGGCGCTCCTCAACCGGTGAAATGATTTATGACCTGCTGATGGAGCAGGGTGAACCCTTGAGCTGCAATACAGCCGAGTGTCTGTTCACCTCTATTCTTACCGACACCGGGGGATTCCGCTACGAAGGCACCACCGAGCACACCTTTGCTGTGGCCGGTGAACTGGTACGCTATGGCGCTTTACCGGCGAAAATTTCCGAAAACCTTTACGACAGCAGTACCTTTGGCAGATTGCAGTTGATGCAGGACGTCCTGTCTACCCTTACTGTGCACGAGAAGGGTGCTGTGGCAGTTATTCGGGTTACCCGGGAAATGCTTGATCGCAGTAATACAGTGATGAGCGATACGGAAAATCTGGTGAACCTGCCGCGATCGGTGCATTCGGTGATCGTCGCGGTTTTGCTCAAAGAACTCGAAGAGGGAGTTGTTTCGGTAAGCCTTCGGGCCAAAGGTGGTTGTGATGTCTCCGAGGTGGCAGCCGCTTTTGGCGGTGGTGGCCATCGTAATGCCAGCGGCTTCCGGGCCACTGGTGTGACCCTGGACGAGGTGCTCGATAAATTACTGCCTGTGCTGCGCAGCAAAGTACAACACTGAGGGAATGTGGCTGGCAGAGAGCCGGTACTGATAGATGGAGCTCCGTTTGTCTCGGGCGTTTTTCTCGTGGACAAACCTGCGGGGATATCGAGTTTTGCGGTTGTCAAGCGGGTACGTTATCTGCTTGGGGTGAAAAAAGTGGGCCATGCCGGCACCCTGGACCCCTTTGCCACCGGGCTCCTGGTGATCTGCGCCGGTCGTCCCGCTACCCGGCTGATTGAGCAGTTCATGGGAGGAATGAAGACCTATGAAGCCCGTCTGCAGTTGGGAGTGGCAACAGAAACCCTTGATCCTGAAGGAGAAGAGGTTGCCCGGAAGCCGGTACCAGAGCACTCCGAGGCTGCGGTTCGTCAGGTGTTGGATGGTTTTGTCGGCCCTGGTTTTCAGGTCCCGCCGGCATTTTCTGCGGTAAAGTACAAGGGGAAACCGCTCTATCATTATGCCCGGAAAGGTCTGGTTGTCGCCAAAGATCCCAGGCCTGTGACAATTACCAGGCTTACCCTGATGAGATGGCACCCGGCTGACGCCTCTCTGGATATCAGGGTTGTCTGTACGCCCGGCACCTATATTCGGGTACTGGCCGAAGACATTGGTCGGGCACTGGGCACCTGTGCGTATGTCCGGCAGCTGCGGCGGACAGCCAGTGGTGGTTTTAGCGCAGCCAATGCCCTGGAGATGTCTATGCTTCAGGGTGAACAGGCGTTGGCCAGCCTGCTTGCAGGACGGATGACCATTGCCGAGGCGCTGCACCGGGCTGAAGAGGACAGCAGTACGTCTTCGCCCTTGCCAGCGTCCTGAAGCTTGAGTAGTGTAAGCGTGTCTTCCGGAGCAACCCCTCTGCTCCGGGGTAGAAGGCACTTGTATCCAGACTCCAGTTGAGGCGGAGGGCAGAGAGCTTTGCTGGTAGCAGAAGGACAGTTTAAGGAGGCGCCGTATGGCACAATCAACAGACAAGAAAAAGGCAATCATCGAGAAATTCAAGACCCATGAAACCGACACCGGCAGCTGCGAAGTGCAGATAGCTCTCTTGTCGGAGCGAATCAGCTACCTCACCGAGCACTTCAAGACACATGCCAAAGATCATCATTCCAGGCGTGGTCTGCTTAAACTGGTCGGACAGCGGCGTAGCCTGCTCAAGTATCTGGCCAAGAAAGATATCACCCGGTATCGTTCATTGATCCAGGAACTCGGTATACGGAAGTAAGCCTGAACCGGGCCGGGTATACCCCGGCCTTTTTTTTGCGGCCCGAACAGAGACAGCCAGCCATGAAGACACAAAGGATACTGCAGTAAGCCTGCTGCCGTATCCTTTGTGCCTTTATGCGTGAAACAACGCTGCTGCAAGGGTTCGCATTGTACATCCCTGCAACATAACAGGAGTTTATATGCACACAACAGTAGAAGTAACTATCGGCGGTCGGGCCATGCAGTTTGAGACCGGCAAGATGGCCAAGCAGACCAACGGATCAGTGGTGGTCTGCTGCGGCGATTCAAAGGTACTGGTCACCGCGGTTGCTGAAAAGAAATCCAAAGACATGGGATTCCTGCCGCTCACCATTGAGTACCAGGAACGGATGTATGCTGCTGGTCGTATTCCTGGCAGCTATTTTCGCCGGGAGATTGGCAGACCCTCAGAGAAGGAGGTCCTCACCTGCCGCCTGATAGATCGCCCGCTTCGCCCGCTGTTCCCCAAGGGATACAGCTGCGAAACTCAGATCATCATCACGGTCTTCTCTGCCGATCCGGAAAATGATCCGGACATTCTGGCGATGAACGGCGCCTCCATGGCGCTGAGCCTGTCGGATATCCCCTTTGGCGGGCCGATCGCTGCCGCACGGGTGGGATATATTGATGGCGAATATATCATCAATCCGACAACCTCGCAGCTCGCCAAGTCAAAGATGGACCTGGTCGTAGCTGGCACCCGTACCGCCGTGGTCATGGTGGAGGGCAAGACTGCCGAGCTCTCTGAGGAGGTGGTACTTGACGCCATCTTTTTTGCCCACGAGCAGATCCAGCCGTTGATTGATCTGCAGCACCAGATGGCCGGCAGTGTTGGACGCACCAAGCGGGCTGTCGATGTGCCGGAAATCAACGAAGCCTTGAAGGCCCGGATCGAAGAGCTGGCTGGCGCTGGCGTCGAAGAGGTGGTCTCCACCAGTGACAAGATTGCCCGCTACAACCGCTGGGACGAACTCAAGGAAGAGGTGCTGGCCCAGGTTGACCCGGACCTTTGTGAGAGCGAGGCAGAGGTTTTCGAGATCATGGATGACTACAAAAAACGGGTTATGCGCTCCCGAATTGTTGAGCAGGGACAGCGTATTGACGGTCGTGGTTTTACCGATGTGCGACCCATCAGCTGCGAGGTCGGTGTCCTGCCCCGGGCGCATGGCTCAGCCCTGTTTACCCGTGGTGAAACCCAGGCGCTGGTTATCTCCACCCTGGGCAGTGAGCGTGATGAACAGCACCTGGAAGGGTTGAGCGGTGATGTCTATCGCCGGTTTATGCTCCATTACAACTTCCCACCTTTTTGCGTGGGGGAGGTCCGCTTCCTCCGCGGTCCAAGCCGGCGTGATATCGGCCATGGCACCCTGGCCCGCCGGGGCGTTGAGGCGGTCCTGCCTGCGGTGGATAATTTCCCCTATACCATACGGGTGGTATCCGAGATCCTCGAGTCCAATGGTTCCTCATCCATGGCAACCGTCTGCGGTGCCAGCCTGGCACTGATGGACGCGGGCGTCCCCATTCATGCCCCGGCATCCGGTGTTGCCATGGGACTGATCAAGGAGGGTGACAAGGTTATTGTCCTCACTGATATCCTCGGGGACGAAGATCATCTGGGTGATATGGATTTCAAGGTGGTGGGTACCAGCGAAGGCATCACCAGCCTGCAGATGGATATCAAGATTGATGGGGTTACCCGCGAGATTATGGGGCAGGCCTTGCGGCAGGCCCATGATGGCCGTCTGCACATTCTTGCCAGGATGGAGGAAGCACTGGAGGCTCCGCGTGACGCTGTCAGTGAGTGGGCTCCCCGTTACTCCACCGTCAGGATCAATCCTGACAAGATTCGTGATATCATCGGCCCCGGCGGTAAGGTGATCCGTGAGCTGAGCACCGAGTATGAAGCAAAGATCGACGTCGATGATGATGGAACCGTCAAGATCTTCAGTAACAACTCGGAGATGGCTGAGAAGCTGGTCAAGCGCATTGAAGAGATGACCGCTGTCCCGGAGATCGGCAGGATCTACGACGGAGAGGTCCGGACCATCAAGGACTTTGGCGCCTTTGTGCAGATCCTTCCCGGAACAGATGGCATGGTTCATATCTCGGAGCTGAAGAAAGAGCGGGTCAACAAGGTGACCGATGTCCTGAAGGAAGGCGAAATGGTTCGCGTCAAGGTGATTGACATCGATGAACGCGGCCGTATCCGCCTGAGCCGCAAGGCTGCCCTGGGACCTGGCGAAGAGTAGGGCGGCGGCCACAGTTATTGCCGTTGTTGAGGAAAAGCCGGGTTCCTTTTGGGGAAACCGGCTTTTTTGGGAAGTCTTCAGCGTTCATGCTGAAGATCCTGTACCTGCTGGAGGATAGCTCATGAGTGAAATTACTGTAGAACTGCAATGGCTTGATCCGGAGCGGTGCACTGACCTCAATTTGCCCGCATACGCAAGCGAGCAGGCTTCTGGTATGGATGTGGCTGCCTGCCTGACAACGTCTCTGTCACTTGAACCGGGAGCCATAGCCCTGATTCCCACAGGATTTGCCGTCGCGCTCCCGGCTGGATACGAGATGCAGGTCCGGCCACGTTCGGGACTGGCCATCAAACATGGTATTACTGTGGTCAATGCGCCGGGTACCATTGACGCAGATTATCGGGGTGAGGTCAAGATTGGGCTTATCAATCATGGCACGAAACCGTTTGTCATCAACCGCGGTGATCGTATCGCCCAGCTCGTGATCGCCGAGGTCTCAAGGGCACGGGTTACGCCGGTAAGGCAGTTGAACACTACCGTGAGGGGCACCGGTGGCTTCGGTCATACCGGCATTTGAACAACGTGAGTCTCTGTTTTTCGGTACTGGGTAGCGGGAGTAAGGGCAACTGCACCCTGGTACGCAGCGGCAAGACGACGCTGCTCATCGATGCCGGTTTTTCCGGGAAGGAGAGCCGGCGACGCCTGGAAATGGTTGGCTGCGCCGGCATCGACATTGATGCGATTCTGGTTACCCACGAACACAATGATCATATCCATGGCGCCGGGGTGCTTTCCCGGCAGCTTTGCGCCCCGGTTTATGCCAATCCCGGAACGCACCGGGCTGCAGAGCCCAAAGTGGGAAAACTCCATGAGCGGCGTGAGTTCGCCACTGGTGAGGCTTTTCAATTCCGTGATCTGCTCATTCATCCTTTTGCCATCTCTCACGATACTGCCGACCCGGTTGGTTTCCGAATCTCTGATGGCCACTCTAGTCTCGGGTATTGCACCGATACCGGGCGAATCACCCGTCTTATCGAATATCATCTGACCGGCTGCGACGCCCTTGTCCTTGAGTGTAATCATGATCCGAAAATGCTGCGGGAGGGTCCTTACCCCCTGGCCCTGCAGCAGCGTGTCATCTCCAGCCAGGGACATCTCGCCAACAGCGACGCCCTGCACTGTGCCGCTACGTTAAAGGCCAGAGGCAGGCTTCATCTTCTGGTGATGGCCCATCTCAGCGAAGTCAATAACCATCCGGATATCGTTCGCCAGGAGGCCGAAGCAGTCCTGGGGCGACAGGTGGAAGGCCTTCAGCAGGTGATTGCCCGGCAGGATGCGCCCACCAAATTGTTCAGGCTGACGTGAGCAGGTTCACCCACGGGGGTGAAAACGACGGTGAATGGATTTGAGGCGCTCTGTCTCAATCTGTGTATAGATCTGGGTGGTGCTTATATCGGTGTGGCCGAGCATCATCTGTACAGCACGCAGGTCGGCACCATTGGCCAGCAGATGGGTGGCGAACGAGTGCCGGAGCATATGAGGGCTGACATTGCGCTCTATGCCGGTGTTGCGTGCGGTATCATTGATGATCTGCCAGAAACGGTTACGGGTGATTCCTGTACCTCGATGGGAAGGAAACAGTAGATTGCAGGAGCGCTTTTTAAGGATAAGGGGACGCCCCTGTTCCAGGTAGTGACGAAGAACTTCCCCTGTCTTGGCGGCAAAGGGTACAAGTCGTTCTTTGTTGCCCTTACCAAGAATACGTACATGACCCGCATGGAGGTTGCAGGATGCCACCGGCATGGTCACCAGCTCTGAGGCCCTGAGGCCGGTGGCATAGAGCAGGTGGAGCATGGCCTGGTTACGGAGGCCCAGCGGGGTGATCTTTGCGGCGGGCGGGTGAAGAAGGCGTTCCACCTCTTCGAGGCTGAGTGCCTTGGGCAGGGAACGACCGGTACGGGGAGGGGTGATGCTTTCAAGCGGGTCGGTTGTGATCATTTCCCGGTCCTGGAGGAACCGGAAGAAAGCCCGTAGCGACGCAAGTCGACGGGCATTGCTGCGGTTGCCGACCCCGCGCCTGTGGCTGTGGTCGATGAACTGACGGATAAGCTCTTTGTCAATCTGTTGAACCGAGGTGATCCCCTGATGACCGACAAACTCGAGGAAGTGACGCGTATCAGCACCGTACGCCTGTACCGTATTGGCAGCGAGTCGGCGATGAATGCTCAGGTGCTGGATGAATTGATCAAAGGGGACAACAAACTGTTGTGGCAGGGCTGGTGACGGGGACAATATCGAAGATAGGCAGGAATAACAAAAAAACCCGCCTTGGCAACAGGCGGGTTTTTTTGTGTTCAACCCTGATTGCGCAGTCGATTGAACTTACGAAGTTTTCTCAGGGCTTCTGCCGCCTTGCGACGTTTTTTTACGCTTGGTTTTTCGTAGTACTCACGTCGTTTCAGCTCACGCTTGATGCCGTCGATCTGGAGCTTTTTCTTGAGCTGACGGATTGCATACTCGACATCACCCTTGACTTCTACTTCGATCATGATCGATCACTTCCTTTGTGTTGTGGCGTTAGCCATTTTTTAAGAGGTTAATAGACAAAATTATCGTGTTGCCCTGCTATTGTCAATATTTTTATGGGGCGAAGCCGTGGGTGGAGAAGCCTTCTCTAGAAACGGGGAAACTGTTTGCCCCAGAGAACTGCGGCAAGTGCCGCTGTGCAGAAGTTCCTTGTACTTTCGATAAACCTTACATTGCCAGCAGCCGTCTGATCCGCTCCTCCATCGGTGGGTGGGTGGAAAAAAGTCTGGCAATGGAGGTGCCTCGCAGCGGGTTGACAATGTACATCTGCGCTGTTGCCGGATTGACATCCATTGGCTGGCGAGAGTTGAGGTTGGCGAGTTTTTCCAGGGCGCTTGCCAGGGCTCTGGGCTGCCCGCAGATTCTGGCCCCAGTGGCGTCAGCGACGTATTCTCTGCTGCGGGAGATGGCCATCTGGATAATGCTTGCGGCGAGCGGCGCCACTATCATCATGGCAAGGGCTACAAAGGGGTTGCCGTTGTCGTCGTCACTCCGGCCGCCAAAGATCATTGCCCACTGGGCCATGGAGGCTAGGTAGGAGATAGCGCCTGCCAGCATTGCAGCAATGGAGCTGATGAGGATGTCCCGGTTTTTGATGTGTGCCAGCTCGTGGGCAATGACTCCCTTGAGTTCTTCGCGGTTGAGGATTCGGAGGATACCAGTGGTGACCGCCACTGCGGCGTGATCGGGGTTACGACCGGTGGCAAAGGCATTAGGGGTTGCATTGTCAATCACGTAAACCCGTGGTTTGGGGATTTCGGCGCGATTGGCCAAAGAAGCGATAATCTGGTGCAACGCTGGAGCTTCCCCTTCACTGACTTCGCGGGCCCGATTCATCCGCAGGGCCATCTTGTCGGAGTTCCAGTAGGCAAAAAAATTCAGGCCCACAGCCAGCAGCAGGGCGATGATCATCCCCTGCTGGCCAGCCAGGGCCTGTCCGCCTACCATGAACAGTGCGGTCAGCGCTGCCATTAGTAGAAAGGTTTTCATCGTGTTGTTCATGTGGATGTCCTCTGTGTTGTGATGCTTGCAGGATAAAAGTCTGTAAAAAACTTTACCGAGGCAGGTCGTTCGTTTTTCAGAGATAAAATATCAGTGGTGTCTCATAGTTGCCTCCACAACAAAAGTTGAGGAGAAACAGTTGGTTGTCTGTCAGGAGGCTTCAATAAATCAATAAGAGAACGCCTT